>JBQTJI010000081.1:0-69737 GCA_052387255.1 Gemmobacter sp.
GGGGGGGGGGGGGTGGGGGTGGGGGGGGGGGGGGGGCGCGCGCCGGGGCCCGGCTCTCTGCTTCCGCGGGGCGGGGGCCCCCCCCCCCGACTCTCGCGCCGCATGTCCCAAGGGAGACAATACATGGCCAACCTGACCACCACCTTCATCGGCATCACATCCCCCAACCCCTTCTGGCTCGCCTCGGCCCCGCCCACCGACAAGGCCTACAACGTCGTCCGCGCCTTCGAGGCCGGCTGGGGCGGCGTGGTGTGGAAGACCCTCGGCGCCGAAGGCCCCCCGGTCGTCAACGTCAACGGCCCGCGCTATGGCGCGATCTGGGGGGCCGACCGCCGCCTCTTGGGCCTGAACAACATCGAACTGATCACCGACCGCCCCCTGCAGGTGAATCTGAACGAAATCAAACAGGTCAAGCGCGACTGGCCCGACCGCGCCCTCGTCATCTCCCTCATGGTGCCCTGCGACGAGGAAAGCTGGCGCGACATCCTGATGCGGATCGAGGATACCGGCGCCGACGGGGTCGAGCTCAACTTCGGCTGCCCCCACGGGATGAGCGAGCGCGGCATGGGCTCGGCCGTGGGCCAGGTGCCCGAATACATCGAGATGGTCACGGCCTGGGTCAAGAAGCACTCGAAGATGCCCTGCATCGTCAAACTCACCCCCAACATCAGCGACATCCGCAAGCCCGCCGAGGCCGCGATGCGCGGGGGGGCCGATGCCGTCAGCCTCATCAACACCATCAACTCGATCACCGCCGTCAACCTCGACAGCTTCGCCCCCGAACCCACCATCGACGGCAAGGGCGCGCATGGCGGCTACTGCGGCCCCGCCGTCAAACCCATCGCCCTGTCGATGGTGTCCGAGATCGCCCGCGCCCCCGCCACGCGCGGCCTGCCCATCAGCGGCATCGGCGGCGTCACCACCTGGCGCGACGCGGCCGAGTTCATGGCACTCGGGGCCGGCAACGTGCAGATCTGCACCGCCGCCATGACCTATGGCTTCAGGATCGTGCAGGAGATGATCAGCGGCCTGTCGCAGTACATGGACGAAAAGGGCATGGCCTCCACGTCCGACCTTGTCGGCCGCGCCGTGCCGAACGTCACCGACTGGCAGTACCTGAACCTCAACTATGTGGCGAAGGCCCGCATCGACCAGGACGCCTGCATCAAGTGCGGCCGCTGCTTTGCCGCCTGCGAGGACACCAGCCACCAGGCCATCGCGATGAAACCGGGCCGCGTGTTCGAGGTGATGGACGACGAATGCGTCGCCTGCAACCTCTGCGTC
This sequence comes from Gemmobacter sp., assembly GCA_052387255.1. Lineage (GTDB taxonomy): Bacteria > Pseudomonadota > Alphaproteobacteria > Rhodobacterales > Rhodobacteraceae > JBBQXK01. Next base: position 1,285 of record JBQTJI010000081.1, read on the forward strand.
AACGTCTGCCCGGTGGACAACTGCATCACCATGGTGCCCATGGCCAAGGGGACGGTGGACCCCCGGACCGGGGTGCCGGTCGGGGACTACGCCAACTGGACGACGCATCCGAACAACCCGATGGCGGTGAAGGCGGCGGAGTGAGCAGAGGGCTGTTCGCCTGCAGGAAAGGCTTTGCGACGCCATGGGCCCTGAACGTTCATGGCACGAACCTGCTGGACGCGTCCGTCGCACGGATCGGCAATGCATGCCTCGGTAGTCGTCGTCCGGTTCAGGTCGCCGATTTGGGGCCGACCAGCAGATACGCGGTCAACAGTTGACCACCCTTGGCATTGATCGTTCGCGCCGGCTCGAAATCGAACAATTCGCGCACGCGCCAGTGCGTGGCCTCTGACACCAGAACGCGATTGGTGTCGCAATGCGCTTCCATGGCACTCGCGGCATTCACTGTCTGGCCCCAGACATCGAACAGCGGACGTTTTCTGCCTATTACCCCTGTGACAACTTGACCGGTGCTGATGCCGACCCGGACGGCAAGTGGATGCCCGGTCTTAGCCGACCAGTTTCCAACAATCTCGATGATCGACAACCCCAAACGGATCAGCCCTTCAAGTCGGCTCTGTTCCGGAAACACGCCGGTGGCAGCCATGTAGCAATCACCGATCGTCTTGATCTTCTCGACCCCGTGCAGCTCGCAGGCTTGGTCAATGTCGCTAAAGATTCCGTTCAGGACCTCGACCAGGTGGATCGGCGACAGGTGATTCGCAAGATTGCTCGAACCGACAATATCCGCGAACAACACCGCACCATCCCCACGACTTTCGGCTATGATGGGTTCGCCGCGGATCATCCGGTCCGCGATGGGGCCAGGCATCAGATCGTACAGCATCTGCTGGGACTTTTGCCGTTCGGTCACCAGCTTCAGATAGTTTCGGATCGACGACCGCGAGTAAATATACAGCAGGTAGGCAACAAAGACCGACGAAGACGCGACATTGCTTAGGTACGCTATGCGACGGGCCTCCTCGGTGATTTTCAGCATCGAGCCGTTACGCAGTGCGAGAATTTCGCCTCCAACGATGCAAGCAATCACTATGGTGTATGCGATCACAAGCAGTCGACCCTCCACGCGGGCAAATATCAGCAAGGGCGTCGCCAGAAGGCAAGAAATGTAGGACTGCAAACCGGCATAGGGGCCGACCAGCATCAGGACTGTTGCATACTGAAGGCCCCCGATGCAGGAAAAAAGCATTCGTGCGCTGCTTCCAAAGCCGACCGAGGCAAGATATACGCACGCGAGGTAGGCTAGGCTGAAGCACAAGCTTACCAGCGCAAAGTCAGCCGATCCGAATGTATAGTACCCGATGGGCGCAAAAGCGATGCTGATTGCAGCAGCCAGAAAATAGCCGACCCTTGCCAAGCGCAAGGCCAACTGGATCTCGATGGGTCTTTCTGGAATGCTTGTGACCACGATTCACCCACGCGACAGATCATGAGGATGGCGTGAAACCGGGAAGATATCAACTTTTCTGGCCGCTGCGACACCGTGGCGGCGCGCGCACCTCATACTGCGTTTCAGTAGCCATCTGTATTCCGAAGCAATGGCTTGGGCGCTTCGTCGTCATGATTTTCTTGCCTGTTTAGCAGGCTTGGCGCATTCGCAGGTAGGCCCTGTCCTTTCTGACTCGTTAATTCATGCCAGCAACCGCTTGATATGTCTCACATAAATCCTCGTAACACATGTGTTACGCTGTCCTTCACCCCATAACCGGACGCAATCCCCCGACCGGGGCCGCCTTCCGCACCGGGGCCAGATACCGCCCGTACCCCAGATCCGCCGCCTCGATCTCCGCGGCACGACCCGACATCAGGTCGGCCAGCAGCCGCCCCGAGCCTGCCGCCATGGTCCAGCCCAAAGTCCCGTGCCCGGTGTTCAGCCACAGGTTCGGCACGGTCGAGGTCCCCACGATGGGTGTCCCGTCGGGCGTCATGGGCCGAAGGCCGCACCAGAAGCTGGCCGCTTTCAGGTCGCCGCCCCCCGGAAACATCTCGCCCACCGATTTCTCCAGCGTGGCGCGGCGGCGGGGGTTCAGGGACAGGTCGAACCCCGCGATCTCGGCCAGACCGCCGACGCGGATGCGGTGCCCGAGACGGGTGATCGCGACCTTGTAGGTCTCGTCCATCACCGTCGACACCGGGGCGCGCCCCTCATCCACGATCTCGGCGGTGATCGAATAGCCCTTCACCGGATAGACCGGCAGGTTCATCCCCAGGGGCGCGGCCAGCCGGGGCGAGTGCGACCCCATCGCCAGCACGAAGGCATCCGCCGTCAGCGTGCCCTGGTCGGTCACCACGCCCGTGATGCGGCCATTGCGGCCCACCAGACGGTCGACCGTCACGCCCCAGCGGAAGGTGACGCCCTTGGCGGCGGCCTTCGCGGCCAGCGCGTTGGTGAACTTGAAGCAGTCGCCCGTCTCGTCCCCCGGCAGGCGCAGGCCGCCGGCGATCAGGTGCCCGGCCAGCCCCGGCTCGGCGGCGACGCAGCCCGCGCGGTCCAGCACCTCGAACGGCACACCGTCGGCCTTGAGCACGGCGATGTCCTTGGCCGCCGCATCGACCTGTTTCTGCGTGCGGAACACCTGCAGCGTGCCTTGCGTGCGCTCGTCATAGGAAATGCCGGTCTCGGCCCGCAGCGCGATCAGGCAGTCGCGGCTGTACTCCGCCAGCCGTACCATGCGCGACTTGTTGCGCTTGTAGGCGGGGGTGGTGCAGTTCGACAGCATCCGCGCCATCCATTCGATGCGCTGGCGGTCAAGCTTCGGCTGGATGACCAGCGGGGCATGGGCCTGGAACATCCATTTCAGCGCCTTCATGGGGATGCCGGGCGCGGCCCAGGGGGCGGAATAGCCGGGGGAGACCTCGCCCGCATTGGCAAAGGACGTCTCCAGCGCCGGGCCCGCCTGGCGGTCGATCACCGTCACCTCGTGCCCGGCCTGCGCCAGATACCAGGCCTGCGTGACCCCGATGACCCCTGCCCCCAGTACGATGACCTTCATGACGGAACCCCTGTGCCTGTGCGGGGCCGGATGCCCCGTTGCCGCAGGGAATAGGGCGAAACGTCAGAAAGGTTGTCGCTTTTTCGCCCGCACGGCAGGGGGCATGGAGAAGAAAACTGCGTCAATACCGCCAGAACTCGATGATTATTCGACGCCTTCGAAAAGGGCTGGCAGAATCAGCGGCGGAAACCGGAACCTACCGCATCTCCTGCGGCTGGGGATCGAGCATCGCCAGGATCGCCTCGACCACCAGCCGGTGATCCTCGACCTGCGGCAGGCCCGAGACGGTGGCCACCGCGACCACCGTTCCCCCCGCCACGCGCAAGGGCACGGCCCCGCCGTGGTCGGCATGGGTCATGGGGTCCAGCCCGTGCTTGGCAACCGTCTCGCCGTTGGCCGCGTTCTTGCGCCCGACCAGAAGCGAGGCTTCGTGGATGACCAGCACCGTCGCCGACTTGCGCCGGGCCCAGTGGTCGTTCAGCGGTTTGGACCCCGGCAGGGCCGCGTGGAAATAGGTGCGCGCCGTGTCGCGGATGTCGATCACCACGGGCAGATTCCGCGCCCGCGCCAGGTCGAGCAGACGCAGGCCAAGGTCCAGCGCCACCCCTTCGTCAAAGCGCGGCAGGATCAGGCGGGCGGCCTCGGCCTCAAGCTCGGCAATGTCCATGGGATGCTCCGGGTTGGTCCGCAGGATGTGTAGGCGCGGCGGGCCCGGCTGTGAAGCCGTGCCGTTGCCGCTATTTGCGCTCGACCTCGACAAAGGACATGCCCGCGCCGTCGCAGACGACATTGTGCTCGACCCCCGCCCTGCGGCCATAGGCGCTGCCCGCAGGCACCGTCACCCGCCGCGTGCCGCCGTCCGGTTCCTCGATCAGCATCGGACAGTCGGTGATTGCCACGATGACATAGTCGTGCCCATGCCGGTGCCACCCCGTCTCGGCCCCCGGGGCAAAGTCGAAGCGGGTGACGCGGGTCTGGTCGTCATCGACCAGGGTGGTTGCGGTGCAGGCGGGTCTCATCGCAACTGACTCAGTCGAAGGGCGATGTTGGCCGATTGATGGACCACATCCACGATCCGGATTTCGGACGGCAGATCAAGGAACATGATGAAATGTCGTCCTGCCCTTGCAAACCGAAAGTTGGTTCGGACCCGGCCTTCGACCAGAATGCGACATGCTTGACTGGGAATGTCGCCAGACGCCAAGCCCTGGCAGCGTTCGGCCAGAACGTCCACGTATACCTCCGCGCGTGATCGTCCGAAATGCTCGACAGAATAGGCGTAGATGTCATCAAGTCTGGCTTGCGCGGCTATGGAAAAGGAAAGCCGCTTCATGCCTTGGCGAAGTACTTCTCGCGCAACAGGCGGAACGCCTCTTCACCATCCACCGTCTCGCCACGCTCGGCCTGCGCCAGTCCGATCATGATCCCGGCCTTCACGCTCTCCCACTCCGCTTCTTCGGCTTCCAGCCGCCGAAGCGCCTCGCGCAAGACTTCGGACGCATCCCGATAGCGGCCTTCCGCGATCAGGCGGTCCACAAAGGCATCATGTTCATCGGTCAACTCAAGGCTGCGGTCGGGCATGATTTTCTCCGCCAGGGCGTGGACACAGGATGGCACTCTGAATACCGGTGTCCAGCCGTCAATGCAGCGTCTTCAGCACATCCCCCAGCGTCCCGATCAGCCGGTCGATCTGGGCGCGCTCGATGATCAGGGGGGGCGACATGGCGATGATGTCGCCGGTGGTGCGGATCAGGATGTTCTTGTCGTAGGCCGACAGGAAAGCGCTGAACGCCCGCTTCGTCGGCTCTCCCGCGATGGGGTCGAGTTCCACCGCCCCGATCAGGCCCATGTTGCGGATGTCGATGACGTGTGGATGGTCACGCAGGCTGTGCAGCGCCTCCTCCCAATAGGGCGCGATGTCGGCGGCGCGCTGGAACAGACCCTCTTCGCGGTAGGTTTCCAGCGTGGCGATGCCTGCCGCACTGGCGATGGGGTTGCCGGAATAGGTGTAGCCGTGGAACAGCTCGATCATATGTTCCGGCCCCTGCATGAAGGCGTCGTGTACGGCCCCCGTGGTCAGCACCGCGCCCATCGGGATGACGCCGTTGGTCAGGCCCTTCGCCGTCGTCATCATGTCGGGCAGGACGTTGAAATACTGCGCGGCAAAGGGCGCGCCCAGACGGCCGAACCCGGTGATGACCTCGTCGAAGATCAGAAGGATGCCGTGCTTCCGGGTGATCGCGCGCAAGCGTTCCAGGTACCCCTTGGGCGGCAGGATCACGCCGGTGGACCCTGCCACGGGTTCCACGATCACCGCCGCGACGGTTTCCGCCCCGTGCAGCGCCACGATGCGTTCCAGTTCATCCGCCAGGTGCGCGCCGTGTTCGGGCTGTCCGCGGGTGAACCGGTTCTGGTCGGGCAGGTGCGTGTGCGGCAGGTGGTCCACCCCCGCCAGCAGCGTGCCGAACATCTTGCGGTTGTTGACGATGCCGCCGACCGAGATGCCGCCGAAGTTCACGCCGTGATACCCGCGTTCCCGCCCGATCAGCCGGGTGCGCGCGCCGTCGCCCCGCGCCCGGTGATACGCAATCGCCAGTTTCAGCGCCGTATCAACGCTTTCCGAGCCGGAGTTCGTGTAGAATACATGCTCGATCCCCGCCGGCGCGATGTCGATGATCCGGTTCGCCAGTTCGAACGCCTGCGGGTGCCCCATCTGGAAGGCGGGCGCATAGTCCATCTCGGCCGCCTGGCGCTGGATGGCGGCGGTGATCTTCGGGCGGCAATGGCCTGCGTTGCAGCACCACAGGCCCGCCGTCCCGTCCAGCACCTCGCGCCCGTCGTCGGTGGTGTAGTGCATGTCCCTGGCCCCCACGAACATGCGGGGCGCTTTCTTGAACTGCCGGTTCGACGTGAACGGCATCCAGAAGGCGTTCAGGTCATTCGGGCTGGGCTTGCGGTCGAGCGCCATGGCGGGGGGCATCCTGTGCGGGGGAAAGACGGATCGGCATTTGACCATCCGGTCAACTCAACGGTAGCATGGGGTCCCTGCCCCGTTCAAGGCCGCGCCCCCGATGCCCCCCCACGCCCGCCCCCGCACCCGCATCCAGGCGCGCAACCACGAGACGATCCTGGACGCGGCGCTGGACGTCTTTTCGACCCATGGCTTTCGCGGTGCGACGCTGGACCAGATCGCCGAGGTGGCGGGGCTGTCGAAGCCCAACCTGCTGTACTACTTTCCGTCGAAAGAGGCGATCCACCAGGCGCTGCTGGCCGACCTCCTGGATGTCTGGCTCGACCCCCTGCGCGCGATGGACCCTGCGGGCGACCCGGTCGAGGAAATGCTGGCCTATGTCCGCCGCAAGCTGGACCTCGCCCGCGACTATCCCCGCGAAAGCCGGCTGTTCGCCAACGAGATCCTGCAGGGCGCGCCAAGGATGCGCACGGCCATCGAAGGCGACCTTCGCGCGTTGGTCGACGAGAAATCCGTTGTCCTGCGGGCATGGATGGACCAGGGCCGGATTGCCCGCGTCCACCCGGTGCATCTGATCTTCTCGATCTGGGCGCTGACCCAGCACTACGCCGATTTCGACGTGCAGGTCCGCGCCGTCCTCGGCCCGGGCGAGGACCCCTATCCGCAGGCGGCGGCGTTCCTGGAGACGCTGTTCCGCAAGCTGTTGCAGCCCTAGGTCAGCCCCGGCTCTGCGCCTCCTTGTAGGCGCGCAGGACGGCATTGATCCGCGTCTGATACCCCCGCCCGCCCTGCCGGAAGAAGTCGAGCACATCGCGGTCGATGCGCATGTTCAGCGTGGATTTCGGTTCGGGCAAGCCGGGCACGGCGCTTGCCCAGTCGATGACCATGCCCTCTTCATCCTCGTCGCGGTCGGCCTCGATTTCCTCGCCGGTCATGGCCCCGACCCGAGCCCAGTCTGTGCGGCTTTCGGTCTTCGCCAGCCTTGCGGCCTCTTCAGCCGTGATCCGCGTGATAGGCCCGTTCTTCGACATCCCATGACCTCCTGAACGTGATGATCCGGACCGCTTCGTCCCGCCGCGTCCAGATCACCGTGTGAAACTTTCCGTCTTTCATCAAGCCGACTGTCATGAACCGCGCTTCGCCTTCCGAGCGGGCGTCGAGGGTCACGATCAGACGGCCATCGAACACCGCGACCGCGTCGAGGAAATCGAGGCCCCTGGCCCGGATGGTTCGCAGCCGCTTGTTCTCGTCCTACTCGAACTTAGTCATGCCCATACACTTTGTCCATACACATCTCCCATGTCACTCCCCCTGCCGCAGCTTCCACGCGATCTGCCGCAGCATGCCGTGAAAGGTCTGCACCTCGGCCCGCGTCAGGCCCAGGCGCGCCCACATGTTGCGCAGGTTCTGCTTCATGTGGGGGGCCTTGGCCTCGGGGAAGAAGAACCCGGCGGAGTCCAGGCGTTCCTCGAAATGGGCGGCCAGGCTGGCCACCTCCTGGCCGTTGGCGATGTCGCCGCCGACCAGCTCCAGCCGCTCCGCCACATCCCCCCCGGCAAGCCTGCGCCACTCATAGGCCAACAGCAGCGCGCACTGGCCGAGGTTCAACGACGGGAAATCGGGGTTCACCGGCACCGTCACGATGGCATTCGCCGGGATGATGTCGTCGTTTTCCAGCCCCGTCCGCTCGGGGCCGAACAGCACGCCCACACGGCTGCCCGCCGCCGACAGGGCGCGGGCCTGCGCCATCGCGCGCTCGGGCGTCATCACCGGCTTGACCAGTTCGCGCCCCCGCGCGGTGGTGGCAAAGACATAGTCGCAGTCGGCAATCGCCCCCGGCACGTCCGCAAAGATCCCGGCATGGTCCAGCACCCGCCCCGCCCCGCTGGCCACGGCAGCGGCGCGCGGGTTGGGCCAGCCGTCGCGCGGGGCCACGATCCGCATCCGGTCGAGCCCGAAGTTCAGCATGGCGCGCGCGGCGGCCCCGATGTTCTCGCCCATCTGCGGGCGGACAAGGATGAACACGGGCGGGATCGGATCGGGCATGTCGGGCCTTTGGCAGAGGGTCCGGGCCTGATACGCTGCAGGTCGCAAGCGAACAAGGAGCGGCGGTGATGGCCTGGGACGAAGGACTGGCAGCGCTCTTGCGCGACGATCTGGCGGGCGAGGCGGTGACCGAAAAAAAGATGTTCGGCGGTCTGGCCTTCCTGCGCGCGGGCCACATGGTCTGCGGCATCCACAAGGGGGGTGCCATGTTCCGCGTCGGCAAGCCGAACGAGGCGGCGGCCCTGGCGATACCGGGCGTGTCGCCGATGATGTTCACCGGGCGGCCGATGTCCGGCATGGTCGACTGCAGCGACGAGGCCTGCGCCGACGACGCGCGGCGCGGCGCGCTGATGGCGCTGGCCCTGGGGTTCGTGCGGGGCCTGCCGCCCAAGTAGCCAAGCCTGCCGTTCTGCGCTAAGGGGCGGGACGATCACCAAGGAACCCGCCCGCATGCCCGACACCGACCGCCCGCACCTGTACCTGATCACGCCCCCCGCCTTTGACCTCGACAGCTTTCCCGCCACTTTGGCCCGCGTGCTGGACGGCATGCCGGTCGCCTGCCTGCGGCTGGCCCTGGCCGGTCGCGACACCGATGCGATCGCCCGCGCAGCGGATGCCCTGCGCGCGGTGGCCCATGCCCGCGACGTGGCCCTGGTGATCGAGACGCATGCCCTGCTGGTGCCGCGCCTCGGCCTTGACGGCGTGCACCTGACCGACGGGGCGCGCAACATCCGCAAGCTGCGCAAGGATCTTGGTCCCGACGCGATCATCGGCGCGGCCTGCGGCACCACCCGGCACGAGGGGATCGCGGCGGCCGAGGCGGGGGCGGATTATGTGTCCTTCGGCCCGGTCGGCGACACGCCCCTCGGCGACGGCAGCCGGGCCGGGGCGGACCTGTTCGACTGGTGGTCCGAGATGATCGAGGTGCCCGTGGTGGCCGAAGGCGCGCTGACCCCCGACCTGGTCGCCCGCCTGGCCCCCGTCACCGATTTCTTCGCCGTGGGGGAAGAGATCTGGGGCACGGATGACCCGTTGGCGGCCCTGAGGCGCCTGCTGGTCCCCTTGGAATAGGACAGAAGGGCGCGCGCCGCCAACCTGACCCGGCAGCTCAGCCAGAAGACCCCGATTTCTTCAAAGAAATCGGACCGGAATTTTCGAAAATTCCGGCTTGCGCCCGAACCGGTCGTGCGGGCCATCCCCTTACGCCGCAGCCGCCACCGCCGCCACGATGCCGTCCACCACATCCGCCAGCAGCACCGCATCCTCGCATTCCGCCATCACGCGGATCAGGGGTTCGGTCCCGGACTTGCGGATCAGAAGCCGACCCGAGCTGCCCAGCCGCGCTTCGCCTGCCGCAATCGCGGCCTTGACCGGGGCGGCGTCCAGCGGACGCGCGCCATTGGCGTAGCGCACGTTCTTCAGCATCTGCGGCACCGTCACGAACTGGTGCGACAGGTCGCTGGCCGCCCGCCCCGTGCGCGCCATCTCGGCCAGGAACTGCAGTCCGGCGATCAGCCCGTCGCCCGTGGTGGCATAGTCGGTCATCACCACATGGCCCGACTGTTCGCCCCCCAGGTTGAACCCGCCCTCGCGCATCCGCTCGACCACATAGCGGTCGCCCACCGCCGTACGCTCCAGGCGCAGGCCCAGCCCCTGCAGGAACCGCTCGAGCCCAAGGTTCGACATCACCGTCGCCACCAGCGCGCCCCCGCGCAGCCGCCCCTCGGTCGCCCACCGCGCCGCCAGAAGCGCCATCAGCTGGTCGCCATCGGCCACCTGGCCATGCTGGTCCAGGATCATCACCCGGTCCGCGTCGCCGTCCAGGCAGATGCCGACGTGTGCGCCATGCATCACCACCGCCTCGGCGGCCGTCATCGGATGGGTCGATCCGCAGCGGTCGTTGATGTTGCGCCCGTTCGGGGCGACCCCCACCGGGATCACGTCGGCCCCCAGTTCCCACAGCACCTCGGGTGCTGCCTTGTAGGCGGCCCCGTTGGCGCAGTCGATCACCACCTTCAGCCCGTCCAGCCGCAGGCCCGCCGGAAAGGTCGTCTTGGCGAACTCCTGATAGCGCCCGCGCCCGTCCTCGATCCGCCGCGCGCGGCCGATGTCGTCGGGCTCGGCCAGCGTGGGCTTACCCGCCACCAGCGCCTCGATCTCGGCCTCGGCCTCATCCGACAGCTTGAACCCGTCGGGGCCGAAGAACTTGATGCCGTTGTCCTGGTACGGGTTGTGGCTGGCCGAGATCATCACCCCCACGTCCGCCCGCATCGACCGGGTCAGGAACCCCACCGCCGGCGTCGGCACGGGGCCCAGCAGCAGCACGTTCATGCCCGTCGACGTCAGCCCCGCCGTCATCGCGTTTTCCAGCATGTAGCCCGACAGCCGGGTATCCTTACCGATCACCACCCGGTGCGCGCCGCTGGCCCCCTCGCGGCGAAAGTACCGCCCGGCGGCGGCCCCAAGGCGCAGCGCCATCTCGGCGGTCATGGGCAGGCTGTTGGCCGTCCCGCGCACGCCGTCGGTCCCGAACAGTTTCCGCGTCATTCCGTCCCCCCTACCGCGCGCCACAGCGCCAAAGCCTGCACCGTCGCCGCGACATCATGCACGCGCAGCACCTGCACCCCCTGCGCCACGCCCATCAGCGCCACCGCGACCGATCCGGGCATCCGTTCGCCGAAATCCCCGCCCAGGACGCCGATGAACCGCTTGCGCGACGCGCCCAGCATCACCGGCACCCCCAGCCCGTGGAACAGCGACAGCCCCCGTACCAGCGCCAGATTGTGCGCCACCGTCTTGCCGAACCCGATGCCGGGGTCGATCACGATCCGGTCCCGCGCGATCCCCGCCGCCACCGCCGCCTCCACCCGCGCCGCCAGCGCATCATAGACATCCAGCACCACATCGCCATAGCGCGGATCGTCCTGCATCGTGGCGGGCGCGCCCTGCGCATGCATCAGCACCATAGGCACTTCGGCCCCAGCCACGACCCCGGCCATGGCCGGATCGAAGGTCAGGGCCGACACGTCGTTCACCACCCCCGCCCCCGCCGCCAGCGCCGCCCGCGCCACCCCCGCCTTGCGCGTATCGACCGAGATCGGGGCAGCCGTCCCCTCCGCCCGCAGCGCGGCGATCACCGGCACCACCCGCGCGATTTCCGCATCCTCGGGTACGGTCGCTGCCCCGGGGCGCGTGCTTTCGCCGCCGATGTCCAGCATGTCCGCCCCCTCGCGGGCCAGCCTTTGGCCCTGCGCCAGCGCCGCCTCGGGGGCAAGATACCGCCCGCCGTCCGAGAAGCTGTCGGGCGTCACGTTCAGGATGCCCATGATCCGGGGCCGGTCCATCCCCAGCCCGGCCAGCGCCGCACGTGGGCCGCACAGCCGGTCCAGCACATCGCCCGGCAGGTCGCGCGCCGGAACGGTCCGGCCAGGCTCGCCGCGTTCCAGCAGTTCCACCGACGTGAACCAGCACCAGCCCCCGGCCAGCACACAGGCCCCCTTTGGACGGGCGGCGTCCTGCATGGCAATAGGTCGGGCATAGATCATGGCTGTTCCGAGTTTCGTGCCCCTGCCTGCATGGGGCACCCGCGTTGCCTCGCGGTGTGGCGCAAGCGCCGGGCCTTGGCAAGGATCGCCCCTCAGGCGCGGATGACCGGCACGCGGCTTGCCGCCAGATGTGTAACATCGCCGTGAACAACCAGCCGCGCAGCACCCAGAAGGTCGGCCAGCCACAGCGCCAGGTCCACCGGTGCGCGTGACGGCGGTCCCTGCACCGCATCCAGCACCAGTTTCGACGGCGCCCAGACCACCGTCCGCCCGTGGCGCATCGCCCAGTCGATCTCGGTCCGCGTCTCGACCACCACGCAGCGCGCATCGCGCGCAGCCAGCACCCAGGCATTCTGTTCGATCGCCAGAAGGTCGATGCGGCCCTGCGTCGGCCTGTGCCCCGTGACGGGCCGCGCCAGGTCGGGCGGTCCCAGCGTCAGGATCACCGGCCCTTCCCGTTCCCATGCCGACAACCGCGCCGCCAGGTCAGGCGCGGCAATCGCGGCATTGTCCAGAAACACCACCAGCGGACGCGGCGCATCCCCCGGCACCGACGGCATCTCGGACCGCGACCGCACGATCTCGACCCCCAGGGCATAGGGGCCGATGTCCAGCTTTTCGATCCGCAGGAACACGCGCAACGCCTGGGGGGCCGCAAGGATGCGCGCGGCCACCCCGTCGGCCAGCGTTTCCAAGAGGTTCAGGCGACCCGTGGCCAGTTCCGCCGCAATCGCCTCGGTGATGCGGTCATAGGACAGGATGCGGTCGACGTCGTCGTTCAGCGGCCCCGCAGGCCCGACCTCGACCACGACATTGAAGCGCAGCCTCTGGCGCGCGCCCCGTTCCTGCTGGAACGCCCCGATATCTGCCTCAACCACATGATCGCGCAGCGAAATCCTGTCGGGCGGCGCGGCTCGGCCGAAGGCGACCGCACGGTCCTCGGGGTGGGCGAAAGCCACGGAAAGGTCATCGCTGTCGGTCATGCAGGGCTTCCGGAACACGCCAGATGCCATCGTCGCACCTCGCCTGTCCCCTGCCTGCATCGGTTGCGGCGGTCAAGGCCGCAGTCGCGACACCGTCAGTTGACGACGGCGGCGGGCCGGGCTCCCGGCTGGCGGTAGAACAGGTGTGCGCCGATGGCTGCGGTGCGCGGGAACCGGTTCGCCCAGCCGGGGCGCACCGCGCGGGTGTGGAAATGCGTGGCCCCGTCGGTCAGCATGCGCGGCGCGCCGCCCAGCAGCGCCGCCGCGATCTTGCCTGCCGTGCGGATCGCCTGGGGGTCGCGCATCACATCGGCCCGCCCGTCGCAGACGTAAGAGAACTGGCACCCGCCGCCGCCCCGCTGCCCGACCACGCCGCAGATGCTGCGCGGGAACAGCCCGCTCGCCGCACGGTTGACGATGACCTCGGCCACCGCGACCTGGCCCGGCACTGTCTCGCCCCGCGCCTCGAAATAGATGGCCTTGGTCAGGCACGCCCATTCCGCGCCGCCCTTGGCCACGGGCTGCGCGGCCAGCCAGGCCGCATCGGGGCGAAACGCCACGGCCTTGGCCGTCTTGGCGGGTTTCGCGGCAACCGCCTTGCGCGGGGCCAGCGGCTGGTCCGGCAAGGCCGCCATGGCGTTCGTCTCGGCCCCCAGAAGGGCTGCCACCGCCTGGGTTGCGGCCCGGGGATCGGTCGCCGTGCTGGTCGTCGTCTCGGCCGCCGCCGCCCCGGCCAGCGACAGCAATGCCAAGATCACGACATGCCGGATTGTCATCGTCATCCCCCCGCCGGTTCCGGTTGACGCGCCGACGAAGTTGAACTTCGCCCCGCAAGGTACCAGCGGGCTTGGTTAATGACGAAACGGGAACCTGTAAACGGAAGGGAGCCAAACTCGGCAATATCGGCAGAAACCCGCCGACACTATTGAGTCCAAATCTGAAACAATCGCTTCAGAGCGTTGTTATCGCAGGGTTATCCGCCTTACGATCCAGCAACGCCAGATGCGCCGCAGCCAGCCGCGCCTGCGGCACGCGGTAGGGCGAGCAGGACACATAATCGAACCCCGCCTTGCGGCAGAAGGCAATCGATTCGGGGTTGCCGCCGTGTTCGCCGCAGATCGACAGCGTCAGGTCGCCCCGCGTCGCCCGCCCCCGTTCCGCCCCCATCAACAGCAACTCGCCCACCCCGTCCACGTCCAGCACATGGAACGGGTCCTCGGGGAACACGCCCTGCTGGACATAGGTGTTCATGAACCGCCCCGCGTCGTCGCGGCTCAGCCCATAGGTCATCTGCGTCAGGTCGTTGGTCCCGAACGACAGGAACGCCGCATGCTGCGCAATCTCGCCCGCCCGCAGCGCGGCGCGCGGCGTTTCCACCATCACCCCCAGCCGGAACGAGAATTCGCGCCGCGTCTGGGTGCGCACCATCGCCGCCACGGCATCGATGCGGGTCTTGACCAGTTCCACCTCGCGCCGCGCCGACACCAGCGGGATCATCACCTCGGGCACCACGGTGGCACCCCGCCGCCCGACCTCGACCGTCGCCTCGAAGATCGCCTGCGCCTGCATGTCGTGGATTTCCGGCAGCACCACGCCCAGCCGGACGCCGCGCATTCCCAGCATCGGATTGAACTCGGTCAGGCTTTCCGCGCGCCGCGTCACCTCGGACAAGGGCCGGTCCAGCGCCTCGGCCAGTTCGCGCAGGCCTTCGCGCGACTGCGGCAGGAATTCGTGCAGGGGGGGGTCGAACAGGCGGATGCAGACGGGCAATCCGGCCATGATTTCGAACAGTTGCACGAAATCGTCGCGTTGCATCGGCAGGATCCGCGCCAGCGACCCCGCACGGTCCTTGGCCGTGTCGGCAAAAATCATCTCGCGCATCGCGACCAGGCGATCCTCGTCAAAGAACATGTGTTCGGTGCGGCAGAGGCCGATCCCCTGCGCCTCGAACCGCCGGGCGGTCGCGGCATCGGCGGGCGTGTCGGCATTCGCGCGAATGCCGATGTCGCGCACGGCATCTGCCCAGCCCAGCAGCGTGCGGAACGTGTCATCGAGCGCAGGCGGCAGCATTTCCGCCGCGCCCGCCAGCACCTCGCCCGTGGTGCCATCGACCGTGATCGTGTCGCCCTCGCGGAACACCCGGCCGTCCTTGGCGGTCAGCTTGCGCTCTTTGCCGTCAAAGCGCAGTTCGGACGCGCCCACGATGCAGGGCAGGCCCAGGCCCCGCCCGATCACGGCGGCGTGGCTGGTCATGCCGCCCCGTTCGGTCAGCACACCCACACTGGAATGCATCCCCCGGATGTCCTCGGGCGCGGTTTCGCGCCGCACCAGGATGCAGGGCTCGCCCCGTGCCGCCGAAGCCTGCGCCGCCTGCGAGGAAAACACGATCCTGCCCGTCGCCCCCCCCGGACTGGCCGCCATCCCCCGCGCGAACACGTCACGCGCCACGCGCGGATCGACCTGCGGGTGCAAAAGCTCGGACAGCGCGCGCGGCTCGACCCGCAGCACGGCGTCGTCGCGGCTGATGATGCCGTCCTCGGCCAGCGCCACCGCGATGCGCAGCGCCGCGCGCGACGACCGGGGCACGCGCACCGCGTCGATCACCGCCAGCCGCCCGTCCTCGACCGTGAACTCGACCTGCATCTCCTCGCGCAGGCGTTGGCGGCAGGCGGCCCCGTGGCGCACCAGGTCGGCAAAGACTTCGGGCGCGATGTCCTCCAGCGCGGCCCCGCGCGGATCGCGCGTGAGGTACAGCGCCTCGGACCCCGTCAGCGCATCGCGCCCCTGGCTCTGGCTGAGGTAGCGGCCCTTGACCAGCGGCCCCCCCGTCACCGGATCGACGAACTGGATCACCCCCGACCCCGACAGGCCCTGCCCGATGCCCTGCGCCATGGCCTGCACGATCAGGCCCAGCCCCGCCCCCTCGGGCGCGCCCTTGGCCTGGCGCAAGAGGCGCGCGCTGGTGCCCTCCCAGGCCCGCGCCATCGAGCGCAGCACCTCGGACAGCTGGTGCGCCGGGTCCTCGGGGAAAGGTTCGTCCATCTCGTCGCGATAGGCGCGCAGCGCCTCGCGCAAGCTGTCGGCACTGGGCGTCTGGCCGGCGAACATCTCGGGGTCCAGCCGCGCGACATGCACGGCGTAGCCCTGCACGAACCGCAGGTACAGCTTGTCCGCCGCCGCCTGCCCATGGGTTTCCGCCAGCCGCGCATGGCGGGCCGCGTTCAGGCCGATGTTCAGCACGGTCGAAGGCCCGCCCCAGTCGGAATTCTCAGGGCTGGGGCGCACCGACACCAGCGGTGCCTCGCCGAAATGCGACAGGATCGCGCGCGTGTCGGGCATCTGGCCCGATGCAATGGCACGCACCGTCGCCACCGGCAGCGCCACCGTCTGCGGCACCGGCAGGTCCATCCGCACCAGCCGCTGCAGACACTTCGCCCGCCACCCATGCGTCACCGCCGCGATCCGCGCCGAGGGCGTGATCACCGCGAAATCGGCGATGGGATCGTGTTTCTGCACTGCGGCGACTTTCCAGGTGTCGCCTCACCTTACGCCGAATCGCCCATTGTGCAAGCGCAGCATTGACGGGGGGGCACACGCCGTTGGTCGGGGCTTGCCCCGACTCCTGCGCAAGCGTGGGGGCAAGCCCCGACCTACGAGACGCGTCCGCCCCCTACCCCTCGATCTTGGTCAGATCGGCCACCTGCCCACAGATCGTGCGGATGCGGTGCAAGAGGTTCAGCCGGTTGCGGCGCACAACCGCGTTGTCGGTATTCACCTGCACGGCGGTAAAGAAGGCATCGAGCGGCGCACGCAAGCCGGCCATCGCCTGCATCGCCGAGGCGAAATCCTCGGCCCGCATCGCCGGGGCGATGACGGTCTCGGCGGCATCGAGTGCGGCGAACAGGGCGCGTTCCTCGGGGCCTTCCGCGAACTTGGGGTCGGGGCCATAGGAGTATTCGACGCCATCCTTGGCCTCGGCCTGCGTCAGGATGTTGTTGGCCCGCTTGAACCCCTGCAACAGATTCGCGCCGTCGTCGGTTTTCAGCGTCGCCGACAGCGCCTGCGCGCGATTGACCAGCAGGGTCAGGTCGTCGTTGCCGGGCATGGCGAGGCAGGCGTCGATGACGTCGTGGCGAATGGACTGGTCCTTGAGGTAGACCTTGAGGCGGTCGTGGAGGAAGGCGAGTAGGTCGGACCTCAGCAGTCGTATCAAAGCAACGATGAGCTTACCCTTCTCCGACTCCAAGGGAGCGACATTTGAAGATATCTTTTCAAATGCTTTTTCTGCTTCGCTATCTAGGCCCGCGCTTGAAAATGCCAAATGGGCGGTTTCTGCGTGTGTCTGAAGGATGCGACCTTCGCCTTGGCCAACAATGTAGGCAATAGGACCCCCAAGTATCTTCTTAAGTGACAACCGCACCCCATTCCCCACCACCAACCGGATCACCCCCAACGCCGCCCTTCGCAGCGCAAACGGGTCCTTGCTCCCCGTCGGCTTCTCATCAATCGCCCAGAACCCGGTCAGCGTGTCGATCTTGTCGGCCAGCGCCACGGCCACCGACACAGGCTCGACCGGCACCGCGTCCGAAGGCCCCAGCGGCGAATAGTGGTCGCGGGCGGCCAGCGCCACCTCTACGCCCAACCCCGCCTCGCGGGCATAATACATCCCCATCAGCCCCTGCAACTCGGGGAACTCGCCCACCATGGCCGAGCGCAGGTCGGCCTTCGCCACCCGCGCGGCCTGTTCGGCAAGCGCAGGATCGGCCCCGACCATGGGCGCGATCTCGCGCGCCAGCGCCGCAATGCGTTCCACCCGGTCGGCCTGCGAGCCGAGCTTGTTGTGGAAGGTGACCGCCTTCAGCCCCTCCAGCCACTCCCCCATCCCGGCCTTCGCCACGCGCAGGTCGTTCTCCCAGAAGAACCGCGCATCCGAAAGCCGCGCCGACAGCACCTTCTGGTTGCCCTTCAGGATCGTCGCGCCATCGTCGGCCGTCACCGTGTTGGCGACGGTGACAAAGCCCTCGATCCGCCCGGTCCGGGGGTTCCGCACCGAAAAGAACTTCTGGTGTTCGCGCATCGACGTCTGCAGCACCTCGGGCGGCAGTCCCAGGAACGCCTCGCCGATCCGCCCCATCAGCGGCACCGGCCATTCGACCAGCCCCGCCACCTCGGTCAGAAGGCCCGCGTCCTCGACCACCTCGAACCCTTGCGCAAAGGCCAGCGTCTCGGCCCCCTGGCGGATCGCGGCCTGCCGTTCGGCCGGGTCCAGCATCACGTGGGCGCGGCGCAGGCGCGCCGCATAGTCGTCGAACGAGCGCACGGCAATGCGGCCCGGCGACAGGAACCGGTGGCCCCCCGTCGTGTCGCCCGCGACGATGCCGTCCACCTCCAGCGGCACCACGCTGGCCCCGGCTTCGTCGGTCAGGATGCACAGGATGGATGTCAGCGGCCGCACCCAGCGCAACGTCCCCGACCCCCAGCGCATCGACTTCGGCCAGGGGAAGGCGCGGATCGCGGCCTCCAGCACCTCGGCCACGATGGCGGCGGCGGGGCGGCCCGGTTTCTCGATCACGGCGAAGTAGACCTGCGCCTTGCCCTGGTCGCGCACCACCAACCGGTCCCGCGTCAACCCCGTCGACCGCAGGAACCCCTCGACCGCCGCCGCGGGCGCATCCGCCCTTGGCCCCTTGCGTTCTTCGGTCTGGCGCGGGCTGGCCGCCGACAGCCCCTCGATGGCCAGCACCAGGCGGCGGGGTGTCGCGAACGCGCCCGCCGACGCATAGGTCAGCCCCGCCTCGACCAGCCCGTCGGTGACCAGTCGCTTGAGGTCGGCACTGGCGCGGGCCTGCATCCGGGCGGGGATTTCCTCGGAAAAGAGTTCGATCAGCAGGTCGGGCATGGCGGTCAGTTTCCGAAGGATGCGGGCGGCGGCGGGCAGCCCTCGGGCGCGGGCTTGCCATCGAAGACGGCCCGTCCGCAAGGGTTGATCTGGTGCCAGGCGTAGGCGCGCCCGTCGGCCATCAGCGCGATCACGCGGTCGATGCCAAAGTGGACGTCGCGCTGCCCCAGCACCGCCCGTGCCGTGCCGTCCGCCAGCGCCGCCGCGATGGTCCCAGCGTCATAGCAGGCAAACCAGCCCGGCCCGTTCAGCGGCTCGGCCGCCGGGTAGGGGGCAAGGTCGGCGACCGGCGGCAACCCCTGCGGCACCAGGCAGGCGCGGTAGCGGATGGGAGAGCTGGCCGCATCGATCCCCTGGAAATCGCGGGCCACGACGGGCACCTCGGTGCCACCCGACAGCGTGACGCGCAGGTCCGCCGCAGCCTCGGGCGGCAGCGTGGTGTAGAAGGCATAGACCTGGACGTAGTACAGCGCCGCGCCGCCGATGAGCGAGGTGAGGACGATGAGAAGGGCGATCGCCTTGCCCCTCACACGCCCGCCCCCGCCGCCGTGCCCACGAACGCATCCGCACACATCTTCGCCAGCGCCCGAACCCGCCCGATGTAGGCCTGCCGCTCGGTCACCGAGATCACGCCGCGCGCGTCCAGAAGGTTGAACAGGTGGCTGGCCTTGATGCACTGGTCATAGGCCGGGTGCGCCATCACGATGGTGCGGCCCGCAGCGTCCTGCGCCGGGGCCCGCAGCAACCGCCCGCACTCCGCCTCGGCATCTTCGAAATGGCGCAGCAGCAAGCCCGTATCCGCCCCCTCGAAGTTGTGGCGCGAGTATTCCTGTTCGGTCTGGCGGAAGATGTCGCCATAGGTCAGGGGGATCGGGCTGTCAGGATCGTTGAACGGCATGTCCATCACATGGTCGATGCCCAGCACATACATTGCCAGCCGTTCGAGCCCATAGGTCAGCTCGCCCGAGACCGGCTTGCAGTCGTGCCCGCCGACCTGTTGGAAATAGGTGAACTGCGACACCTCCATGCCGTCGCACCAGACCTCCCACCCCAGGCCCCAGGCGCCCAGCGTGGGGCTTTCCCAGTCATCCTCGACGAACCGGATGTCGTGCAGGCCGGGGTCGATGCCGATGGCGCGCAAGGACCCCAGATACAGGTCCTGCAGATCGGGGGGCGAGGGCTTGATGATGACCTGGTACTGGTAATAGTGCTGCAGCCGGTTCGGATTCTCGCCATAGCGCCCGTCCGTCGGGCGGCGGCGGGGCTGCACATAGGCCGCCGCCCAGGGCCGGTTGCCCAGGGATCGCAGCGTCGTCGCCGGGTGGAAGGTGCCCGCCCCCACTTCCATGTCATAGGGTTGCAGCACGGCGCAGCCCCGCGCGCCCCAATAGGTCATCAGCCGCAGGATGATCTCCTGGAAACTGCGCGGGGGGCTGGCGGATGCGTCGGTCATTGCAGGGGGGTCCTGTCGGCCAAAGGGTGCGGCCCTCCTTAGGCAGAACACGGGCAGCGGTCAATCTCGGGGGTCGGTCCAGCGGACCAACCTGAAAATTCCGCAACCGCCGCGCGAAGACACGAAAATTTTGGCGGCAGGGGCCCCTGCCGCCTGCGCCTTGCACTGGCCAAGCCCGGCGGAATATGGTCTGGCGGGGTAACGGGATTGTGGCAGGGAACGGGCGCGGTACATGCGATTTCTGGTGCGGGTGGCGGGGCTTCTGGCGGCCCTCTGTGTGTGGGGCGTGGCACAGGCCCAGGACGGCCCCCGCGCCTGGGTCCAGATCGAGGCGCAGCCGACCCGTGCCGATGCCGAAACGCGCGCGCGCGCCTATGCCGGGGTCTTCCCCGATGTGGCCGGGTTCCGCATGGCCTCGGGCTGGTATGCGATCTCGCTTGGCCCCTACACGCCCGAAGGCGCGGCCCAAAGGCTGGCGACCCTGCGCGCCGACAACCTGGTGCCGCCCGACAGCTTTGTCACCGAAGGCACGCTGTTCCGCGCGCCGTTCTGGCCGGTCGGGGCCAACCCGGCCGAGGCCCCGGTCCAGGGTGTCGCGCCCCCGGTCCCGGTCGAGGTGACCCCCCTGCCCGAAGCAGCACCGGATGTCGCCGTCACCCCCCCCGAACCCCCGCCCCCCCCGCCCGAGCCCGAGGAAACCGTGGCCGAGGCGCGGCGCGCCGAATCCGCCCTGACCGCCGACGACCGCAAGGCCCTGCAGGCCGCGCTGCAATGGTTCGGCTTCTACCGGAACGCCATCGACGGGGCCATCGGCCCCGGCACTCGCGCGTCGATGGCCGAATGGCAGGCCGCGCAGGGGTTGGACCCCACCGGGGTGCTGACCACGAAACAGCGCGCGCTCCTCTTGGGCGAACGCGCGCGGATCGAGGCGGAACTGGGCCTTGTGCTGACCACCGAACCCGAAGCGGGGATCGAATTCCCGCTGCCCGCTGCCCTGGTCGAGTTCGACCGCTATGACCCGCCCTTCGTTCTGTACCGCCCCAAGGATGGCTCGGGCCTCAGCCTGGCGCTGATCTCGCAGCCGGGCGACGAGGCGTCGCTGGCAGCCCTTTACGACATCCTGCAGACGCTCGACCTCGTGCCGTTCGGCGGCCCGCGCGAGCGTGACGAGCGGTCCTTCGTGATCGACGCGGCAGACGCCCGCATCGCCACCCATGCCGAGGCGACGTTGGCCCAGGGCCTGATCAAGGGCTGGATGCTGACCTGGGAACCGGCGGCGGCGGCGCAGGCCGCAACCGTGATGCAGACGCTGAAGGCGGGCTTCCGCCCCGTCGGCACCCGCGCGCTGGACCCGGGCCTTGTGGCGCTGGACGATACCGCACGCGCGGGCATGCTGGCGGGGATGGAGGTGCGCCGCCCGGAACGGTCGCGCAGCGGGTTCTATGTCACCGCCGAGGGGGCCGTGCTGACCGTGCCCGAGGCCGTGGCGGGTTGCGGCCGCATCACGCTGGACCGCGACACCGAGGCGTCGGTCACCCTGACCGACGAGGCACTTGGCATCGCCCTTCTGACCCCGGCCAAGCGGCTGGCCCCCGCCGCCGTGGCCGGGCTCGAGGACAGCCCGCCGCGCCTGGGGTCCGAGGTGGCGGTCGCGGGCTACAGCTATGAAGACGCCCTGCCTGCGCCCGCGCTGACCTTCGGCACGCTCGACGGGGCCACCGGCCTGAACGGCGAGGCCGACCTGCGGCGACTGACGCTGGACGCCCTGCCGGGCGACGCGGGCGGGCCGGTGCTGGACGCCTCGGGCACCGTGCTGGGCATGCTGCTGCCACGCGCGACGGGCGGCACGCGGCAGTTGCCGCAAGGCGTGTCCTTTGCCGCCGCCAGCGCTGCCATCACCGCCCGGCTGGCCGCCACCGGCCTGGCCCTGCCCCCTGCGGTCCGCAACGGTGCCCTCGCCCCCGCCGACCTGACCCGGAGGGCGACGCAGATGACGGTGCTGGTGTCCTGCTGGCCGTGATCTTGGCGCAGGGGGGGCGATCTGCCCAAGGTGGCGCAGGGATGGGGCAGGATTGCGCCACCTTGCCGATTGCTTGGGTTGACTGACGCGGGACGCGGTCGGGGGTCGGCCAGGCCAGCACCTTGCCCTCGCAGACGCCCGCGTCACAAACGACAGATCACGGACTGTTCAAGAACCCTGACGGAAACACGGATCGCGTCGTGCGGCCGTCCAGCCTGCCCAGGGCACCGTACAGATCGGTCCGGCGGTCGCGGAACACGCCCCAGGTGCGGCGCAGGGCGGCGGTCGCGTCCAGATCGACGGTGGCGGTCAGGACCGCCTCTGTCGTCCGGTCGCCCTGGGCCAGCAGGCCGCCGGTCGCGTCGGCGATGAAGCCTGATCCATAGAACGTGACCTCGCGCCCCTCGGGGGCCACTTCGCGCCCGATGCGGTTCGACGCGACCACGGGCAGGATGTTGGCCCCGGCATGCCCCTGCATCACCCGCGTCCAGTGCGGCGCGCTGTCAAGTCCCGGTTCGGTCGGCTCCGACCCGATGGCGGTCGGATACAGCAGCACCTCGGCCCCCATCAGCGCCATGGCGCGCGCCGCCTCGGGGAACCACTGGTCCCAGCAGATGCCGACCCCGATCCGCCCGAACGCCGTGTCCCAGACGCGGAACCCCGTGTCGCCCGGCGAGAAGTAGAACTTTTCCTCATAGCCGGGGTTCTGCGGGATGTGGCTTTTGCGGTAGGTGCCCAACGCCCGGCCATCGGCATCGACCATCGCGACCGAGTTGAAGAACGCCGGACCCGCCGCCTCGAAGAAGCTGACGGGCAGCACGACGCCAAGTTCGCGGGCCAGGCCGCTGAACCGGGCGATCAGGGGGTGACCTTCGGCAGGGGCGGCCAGCGACAGGTACTCGGGCCGTTCGGTGATGCAGAAATAGGGGGTCGCGAACAACTCCTGCAGCAGGATCACCTGCGCCCCGGCGGCCGCCGCCTGGCGCATCAGACGCTCGGCGGTGTCGGCATTGGCGGGCAGGTCCCAGGAACAGGCGAACTGGGTGGCGGCAAGGGTGACGTTGCGCATGGGCTGGGTTTCCGGTCTTGACGGCGCATCCTGCCCCGGTGTCCCGTCGGACGAAAGCCCCCTTGACCGCAGGAGCACGGGATGTCCGACCAGCCTGAACCCGGCACCTTTCCATCGCGCGCGACGCTGCTGTCGATGTCGGGGATGGCGTTCATGCAAGGCATGCTGGCCGGGCGGCTGGCACCGTCGGGCATCTGGCAGGTCATGGGGTTCTCTCTGGCCTCTGTCGCCCCCGGTCGCGTGACGTTTCGCGGCACTCCGGGCGTGCAGCACGCCAATCCCGTGGGCGCGGTGCATGGCGGCTGGTACGGCACGCTGCTGGACAGCGCCATGGGCTGCGCGGTGATGACCGCCGTGCCGCAGGGCAAGTGGTACACCACGCTGGAGTACAAGATCAGCCTGATCCGGCCCGTGGCCTTTGGCGCAGAGGTCGAGGTCACGGGCATCCTCGACCATTGCGGGCGAAGCACCGCCGTCGCGCGTGGCGAGATCCGGGGCACCGATGGCCGCCTGCAGGCCACGGGATCGACCACCTGCATCCTGCTGGACGGCTCGACATGAGCGCGGCGCAGGTGTTGCGTATCGGCGGTTCGCTGAACGGTTTCGGTTTGGTGGCGGGCCTGGCTCTGGTGCGGAGTATGCCGGGATGCCGACACCGCACCAATCACACAGGAGGCTACCCGCACGAGCGCCGCCAGAGCGGCGGCAGGGTCAGCGAAGCGGTCAAGAACCACAGCGCGGTCGCATCGAGATACAACCGCTCGGCCAGGCCGAAGCAGCGCCGCAAAGGGGCCGAGATGGTTGCGGCGACAGCGGCGAATCCCAGCATGATCAGGTGCTTGAGCCAGATCAGCGCATCGTGCAACGGCCCCTGGACGGTGGCGGCCAGCAGGGGCGTGGCCTCGGTCGTGGTCATGCAGGCGCAGGCGAAGCCGATGATCGTGGCCGCGTGGTGCACCTGCCCCGACCGGGTGCGCGGGGTGCCGCGCGGGTCGTTCGGGAACAGCGCGATGGCGATGCGCGCCAGCATCACCAGCAGCAGGCAGGCCGGGAACGGCCGGAGCCGTCGCCTGCCAGAATTGCCAGGCCAGCAGCAGAGCCGCCAGGCTGCCCGCCAGCATGTGGATGCGGAACGCCCGCGCTGTCGGTCCCACGCCACAGTCGCTGACAGGGTGGGCGAAACGGGCGCTGTCGCGGCGCAGGACCTGGAACGACAGCAGGACCAGGATGTCGAGGCCATAAAACATGGCCGCGACACGCTCCATCAGGTGCCCGCGTAGATCTGCGCCACCCGGTCCACCGCCGCCTCGGGCGACATCTCTTCGGACTGGCCGCTGCGGCGCGAGGTGAGTTCCACCTTGCCGGCGGCAAGGCCGCGCGGACCGACGGTGATGCGCCAGGGCAGGCCGATCAGGTCCATCGTCGCGAACTTTTCCCCCGCCCGCGCGTCGCGGTCGTCGTAGAGGGGTTCCAGGCCACGGGCGAGCAACGCCTTTTCCAGCCCCGCACAGGCCGCGTCCGCCGCGCCGTCGCCCTGTTTGAGGTTGACGATGCCGACCGGGAAGGGCGTGACGCCCTCGGGCCAGATGATGCCGCGGTCGTCGTGGCTGGCCTCGATGATCGCGCCCAGAAGGCGAGACACGCCGATGCCGTGCGACCCCATCTCGACCGGAACCTTGGTGCCGTCGCGGGTCACCACCTCGGCCCCCATCGACGCCGAATACTTTGTTCCGAAATAGAAAATCTGCCCCACCTCGATGCCGCGCCCGACCTTGCGGCGGGGTTCGGGGATGGTGTCGAACAGGGCGGGGTCGTGGGTTTCGTCGGTGCGGGCGTAGAGGGTGGTGAATTCCTGGCAGACGGATGCCACCTGGGCGCGGTCGTCATAGTCGATCTCGCGGCTGCCGAGGTGCAGGCCGGTCACCGCCGCATCATAGAAAACCTCGGATTCCCCGGTACTTGCCAGCACCAGAAACTCGTGCGTGTCATCGCCGCCGATGGGCCCCGAGGCCGCGCGCATGGGGATGGCGGTGAGGCCCATGCGCTCGTAAGTGCGCAGATACGACACCATATGTCGGTTATAGGCGTGAAGGGCGGCGTCGCGCTCGACGTCGAAGTTGTAGCCGTCCTTCATCAGGAACTCGCGCCCCCGCATGATGCCGAAGCGGGGGCGCATCTCGTCGCGGAACTTCCACTGGATGTGGTAGAGGGTCAGCGGCAGGTCCTTGTAGCTGTTGACGTGCGCGCGGAAGATGTCGGTGATCATCTCCTCGTTCGTCGGACCATAGAGCAACTCGCGCTTCTGGCGGTCGGTGATGCGCAGCATCTCTTCGCCGTAGTCGCCGTAACGCCCGGATTCCCGCCACAAATCGGCGGGCTGGATGGTGGGCATCAAGAGCGGGATGTGGCCCGCCCTGATCTGTTCCTGGTGCACGATCTCCTCGATCCGGCGCAAGCTGCGGAACCCCAGCGGCAGCCAGGAATAGATGCCCGCCGCCTGCTGCTTGATCATGCCGGCCCGCAACATGTAGCGGTGCGAGACGATCTGCGCCTCGGCGGGGTTTTCGCGCAAGGTGGGCAGGAAATAGCGGGTCAGGCGCATGGGGCGGGCCTCATCGGACAGGGTACCGCGCGTTCCTAGCGGGAAGGGCACGGGTTCGCAACGGGCGAGGCGGCGGATGCACGGGGCGTGCACATCGCGTGCACAGCGCGTCTGCATCGATGAGGGGCGGCGGGGGCCTTGCATGAAGGGCCGAGTGACAGCCAGAGTGGCCGCAGATGCACCTGCCGGAGCGCCCGCGATGCCCAAGGACGACCCCCGCGACCTGCTGGATTGGATGGGCCTGTCGCGCACGCCCGCATGGGTCAAGTCGCGCCTGCTGGGCGGTCTGGCGGGGGTCGCGCTGGCGGTGCTGCTGGTGTTCCTTGTGGTGTCCGCGATCATCCTGATTGTGTCCTCATTGTTGGCAGCGGCTGGCACCACGCCCGGAGCGACGCTGGGGGCCGGGGGGCTGATCGTCGCCCTGCTGGGCGCGCCCTTCCTGATCTGGAACACGGTCATCAGGCACAAGGCGCTTGGGTTCCAGAAAGAGGGGCACATTACCGACCGGATTTCCAAGGCGGTGGAGCAGTTGGGGGCGGAGAAGACGGTCAAGCGGCCGCTAATGGATACCGAGGGGAATCCGAGGCTGGACGACGGGGGCAAACCGATTGTGGCCGAGCAGACCGTGCCCAACATCGAGGTGCGGATCGGGGGCATCCTGTCGCTGGAACGCATCGCGCAGGACAGTTGCGCCTATGACAAGGGGCGCGACCATGTGCGGGTGATGGAGATTTTGTGCGCGTACGTGCGGGAGAACGCACCGGCAACAAGTCTCGACCCAACACCAGAAATCAAAACGCGCAAAAAGCCGAGAATCGACATTCAAAAAGCGCTCGATGTGATCAAGCGGCGCAGTTCAGAACAGGAGGAGATAGAAGCAGACGTGCGCTACAGGCTAGACCTTCGTGATTGCGATCTTGATGGTTGTGATCTGTCGGGGGGGAACTTCTCGGGGGCGATCATGTGGCGATGCCGATGCGAGGGCACGAACTTCACTAAATCCAGCCTTGTTGGAACGAATCTCGCGCATTCGCTGTTGAACTTTGCTTCGTTTCGAAATGCGACGATGAGAGGTACCAACTTGAACTATTGCGTTCTAACCGAAACTGGATTTTTCTCTGCCATTTTGGGCAACTTAGCTGGTGTTTGGATCGAGGGCGCAAGAATGACCGCATTGTCTTTTTCAACTCGAGCCGCCGATGATTTGTTTGGCTCTAAGGACACACAATTGAGACCTGATTTCGACGATTTCAAGCGCGAAGGGCTTAAGTTTGCTGACAGGCTTCATCTCGATGAAATGATCAAGGACGGTGACCGCTTGGTCCAGCCGGGCGAACAAGTCAGTCGGAACGCACAGCAGTTCTTGCACTGGAACCCCTTTGATTCAGATGACTATGCCGCCGAGGAGTTCCGTTCAAAGTATCGCAAGCGGAAGGGACTTGTCGGCTGGCCATTCGATGACTAGCGAGATCCTAATTTATCGGTTAGCCCTAGCATCATGAATTTGAACTGGTTGCCTGCTGGGTCTACCACTGGCGTCTTGGCGGGCCGGGCATCGCTGCCCGGCCCGCCCTGTCGTTACCCCCGTCCGCGCGACTTCGCGGACTGCATGTTGCGGGTGCCGCGCACCATCTTGCCGCCGGGGTGCTGGCCGCCCTTGAGGGTGGCGGGGTCGAAGCCCTTACGGGGGGTGAGGGGCTTGGCCGGGGTCTTGGGCGGCACGGGGTGATCTTCGCCCGTGGGGCGGTTGGTGGAATCGTCGGTCATGGGGTTTCCTTGCAGGAAAGGGGAAATGGCGCGCGAAGGCACCCTTCCGGTGCGGTCCGCGCGGAGGTGGTGGTCCGGGGGGATCAGCCGCGCAGGCGGACGAAGACGAACAGGTCCATCGGCAGGGTACCTCTGTAGGATGAGCGCAGGATAACAAACCGCGCGGATCGGTGCAACCGCACCCCCCACCAGGCTTGCCCGCCGCATTCGTCGGCCCCCGCGCCGGATCGGAAGCCTGCAGTTGTCGCCGGACGGCCCGACGGCAAGCCCGTCACGTCGCGGCGAACCCGGGGGCGCGCGCCGGCGGTCAGCGGGTGAAGAGCTTGCCGATCTTTTCGGCCTCGCTTCTGGCCTCGCCTGCCGACTGCCGCAGGTCCCGGAGCGCCTTCTTCTTGGCGGGGTCGAGCGACTTGTCCTTCAGCTTTTCGTCGGCCTGTGCGTAGAATTCGCTGACCATCCGCTTGATGACCCGCGAATTCTTGACGCCATCGCGATGGAACAGTTTAAGCTGTTCGAGCCATCTCTGCATGTTTTCGAGCTGGCTCCCGAGGTTCTGGATCAGACGGTCGAGTTCCTTGTCCTCCATCGGCGCCTTCTTGGCCGCGGCGACAAATGGCTTGGGGTCAATGCGGTAGTCGGTCATGGTACCCGCAGTCACATGATTTCAACCAATCCTGTCGCGCAGCATGACAGTTGCGCCGTGATCGGTCAATTGTCGCAGGGACCGCTGGCGCAGCGGTGGGCCGTCGCCCGCGTGCCCATGCAAGCGCGGCATGGGGCAGCCAGTCCTGCCGCAACACTTCGCGCCCCTTGCGTGGTCCCCTGCCCTGCGCCATGTCTGCACCCTGAGGCCCTGACAAGGATGGCGCCATGGCTCTGCCGGTGCGGGAACAGGCGACGTACTGGGGTGTCGCGGCGGTGGTGCTGCTGCTGATGCTGGTGCTGCTGGAGAACGTGATCCTGCCCTTTGTGGTGGGGGGGGCGATTGCCTATTTCCTCGATCCGCTGGCCGACCGGCTGGAGCGGCTGGGGATGGGCCGGACGCTGGCCACCGTCGCCATCTCGCTGGGCATGATGCTGATCGCGGTTCTGGTGGTGCTGGCGGTGATCCCGTCGCTGGTGTCGCAACTGTCGGCGCTGATCAACGCGGCCCCCGCGATCTTCCAGCAGTTGCAGACCTTCCTGCTGGAGCGGTTCCCCGACCTCAAGGACGAGACCAGCACGATCCGCCAGACCATCCTGTCGATCGGCGAAACCATCCAGGCCAAGGGCGGCGATCTGGCGAACGGGCTGATCGGGTCGGCGCTGACGCTGATCAACGGCGTCGTGTTTCTGGTCGTGGTTCCGGTGGTGTCGTTCTATCTTCTGCTGGACTGGGACCGGATGATCGCGCGCGTGGACGGCTGGCTGCCGCGCGACCATGCCCCGGTGATCCGCCAGCTGGCGGGCGAAATCGACACCGTGCTGTCGGCCTTTGTCCGGGGGCAGATGAGCGTCTGCGTCATCATGGGGGTGTTCTATGCGGTGGCGCTGGGGCTGACGGGGTTGCAGTTCGGCATGGTGGTGGGGGCCATCGCGGGGGCGGTGACGTTCATCCCTTACGTCGGCGCGGTGGTGGGCGGCGCGCTGGCCATCGGCCTGGCGCTGTTCCAGTTCTGGGGTGACTGGCTGTCCATCGGGCTGGTCGCGGGCATCTTCGTGCTGGGGCAGTTCCTGGAGGGGAATGTGATCACGCCGAAGCTGGTGGGCAATTCGGTGGGCCTGCATCCGGTGTGGCTGATGTTCGCGCTGTCGGCCTTTGGCGCGCTGTTCGGGTTCCTGGGGCTCTTGGTCGCCGTGCCGCTGGCGGCGTCCATCGGGGTGCTGATCCGCTATGGCCTGCGGCAGTACAAGGACAGCCAGCTGTACCAGGGGGCGGCGTCGAAGCTGATCCTGGACGATCCGCCCGAGCCGCGCGGCCCGACGCTCAAGGTGCGGCCCCCGAAGTGACACCCCGGCAACTGGCGTTCGACCTGCCGCACCGGCCCGCGCTGGACCGCGAGGCGTTCTTTGCCGCGCCGTCGAATGCCGCCGCGCTGGCGGCGGTCGAGGGGTGGCGCGGCTGGCCGGGGGGGCGGATGCTGCTGGTCGGGCCGACGGGGGCGGGCAAGACGCATCTGGCCCATGTGTTCGCCGCCGCCTGCCGGGGCGCAGTGGTGGTGCCCGCGCGCGGGCTGGTTGAGGCCGATGTGCCGCGCCTGGCGGCGCTGCCCGGTGTCGCGGTCGAGGATGCCGAGGCTGTGGCGGGCGACCGGGCCGCCGAGACGGTGCTGTTCCACCTGCACAACCTGGTGCTGGCCGAGGGCGGGCGGCTCTTGTTGACCGCCGCCCTGCCGCCGCGCGACTGGGGCGTCGGGCTGCCCGACCTGCTCAGCCGGATGCAGGCGGCCCCGCTGGTGCGGGTCGAGCCGCCCTGCGACGCGCTGCTGTCGGCGCTGCTGGAAAAGCTGTTCGCCGACCGCCAGATCGAGGTCACGCCGTCGCTGATCCGCTGGCTGGTGCCCCGGATCGAGCGGTCGTTCGCCGCCGCCGGGGAGGTGGTGGCACGGCTGGATGCGGCGGCCCTGGCGCGCCGCCAGCCCCTGACGCGCAAACTTGCCGCCGAGGTGCTGGGCCAGGTGCTGGACAGCGGCGCAGGCACAGGCGACGATGGCTGAACCCCTTCCCCGAGTAGGCCCGATGTCCCAGTCCGATTTCCTGCGTGCCCCCTTTGCCGACCCCGTGGCCCTGCCCGACGGCGACATCACCGGCCCGCGCCGGTTCTTCAACCGCGAAATGTCGTGGCTGGCCTTCAACTGGCGCGTGCTGGACGAGGCGGGCAACCCCGCCGTGCCGCTCTTGGAACGGCTGCGGTTCCTGTCGATCAGCGCCACCAACCTGGACGAGTTCTATACCGTGCGCGTGGCCGGGCTGATGGCGCTGGTGCGCAACAACAACGCCTCGCTGTCCGAGGACGGGCGGACGGCGGCGGAACAGCTGGACCTGATCAACGCCGATGCGCGCCGCCTGATGCGGGTGCAGCAGACCGTCTACAACCGCCTGAAAAAGGCGATGGAGGCCAAGGGGATCGCGCTGCTGACCCGGTCCAAGCTGAACGCGCGCGACCTGAAATTCCTCGAGGCGCATTTCCTGGACAAGGTGTTCCCGGTGCTGTCGCCGCTGGCCATCGACCCGGCGCATCCGTTTCCGTTCATCCCGAACACCGGGTTCAGCCTGGCGCTGGAACTGGAACGCGCGACCGACCTGCGGCCCCTGCAGGCGCTGTTGCCGATTCCGCAGCAGATCGCGCGGTTCGTAGGCTTGCCCGCGGGCCCCGGCGAGCACCGGTTCCTGCCGCTGGAGGAGTTGCTGCTGTTGCATCTGGGGATGCTGTTTCCGGGCTATGTGGACCGGGGGCACTGCACGTTCCGGGTGCTGCGCGACAGCGACCTGGAGGTCGAGGACGAGGCAGAGGATCTGGTGCGCGAGTTCGAGACGGCGCTGAAGCGGCGGCGGCGGGGCGAGGTGATCCGCCTGAAGATCAGCAAGGGCGCGCCCCCATCCCTGCGCGCGATCATCATGGAGGAACTGAGCGTCGGCGAGGCGCAGGTGGTCGAGGTGCGCGGCCTTCTGGGGGTGGCGGACCTCAAGGAACTGGTGCTGTCCAGCCGCAAGGACCTGCTCTGGCCGCCCTTCACCCCGCGCATCCCCGAACGGGTGAAGGACCACGAGGACGACATGTTCGCGGCGATCCGGCAGAAGGACATGCTGCTGCATCACCCGTATGAATCGTTCGACATGGTGATCCGGTTCTTGCACCAGGCGGCGACCGACCCCAACGTGCTGGCGATCAAGCAGACGCTGTACCGCACGTCCTGGGACAGCCCCATCGTTTCGGCGCTGTGCGAGGCGGCCGAGGCGGGCAAGTCGGTGACAGCACTGGTCGAACTGAAAGCGCGCTTCGACGAGGCCGCGAACATCCGGCAGAGCCGCCGCCTGGAACGGGCGGGCGCGCATGTCGTCTATGGCTTCATGAACTACAAGACCCATGCCAAGATCAGCACCGTGGTGCGGCGCGAGGGCGAAAACCTGGTGACCTATACCCACTACGGCACCGGCAACTATCACCCGATCACGGCGCGCATCTATACCGACCTGTCGTTCTTTACCTGCGACCCCGCGCTTGGCCGCGATGCGACCAAGGTGTTCAACTATCTGTCGGGCTATGTGCAGCCGGCGGGGCTGGAGAACATCGCGATCAGCCCGATCACACTGAAGCCGCGCCTTCTGGCGCTGATCGCCGCCGAGGCCGACCATGCGCGGGCCGGGCGGCCGGGGGAGATCTGGCTGAAGCTGAACAGCCTGGTCGATCCCGAGGTGATCGACGCGCTTTATGCCGCCGCACAGGCCGGGGTCAGGATTTCCTGCGTGATCCGGGGGATGTGCTGCCTGCGCCCCGGCGTGCGGGGCTTAAGCGAGAACATCCGCGTCAAGTCGGTGGTGGGGCGGTTCCTGGAACACAGCCGCATCGTGTGCTTCGGCGACGGCCACGGCCTGCCGTCGCGCAAGGCGCGCGTGTTCTTCTCGTCCGCCGACTGGATGGGGCGGAACCTCACGCGCCGGGTCGAGACGCTGGTCGAGGCGCTGAACCCCACGGTCAAGGCGCAGATCACCAGCCAGATCATGGCCGCCAACATGGCGGACGAGGCGCAAAGCTGGGTCCTGGCGACGGACGGCAGCTATGCGCGGGCCGAGGCGGGGCCGGGGGCGTTCAACTGCCACCGCTTCTTCATGGAGAACCCGTCGCTGTCGGGGCGCGGCACGGCGGGGGCCAAGGACGTGCCGCGCCTGGCGCATCTGCAGGACGAGGCGGCGGTGCGGGAATAGGGTGCGCGCGGCCGCGCCCCCAAGGCAAAGGCGGTGCACCCCCCTCACCCCATCCCTCTCCCCCAAGGGGAGAGGGAGGCGCATCAATGCCTTGCGTCGCGGTCGCGGGACCGTATCATGGCGTGCCGAGACGGCGGAGGACAGCCATGCCCGACAGCGATTTCGCGATGGCGGCGGAGGGGCCGCAGGCGGTCAGCGTGACGCGCAGTTTCGCCCATGCGCCGGAAAAGGTGATCTGGGCCTTCCTCGACCCCGAGATGCTCCGCGCCTGGATGGGGGCCGAGGCGATGCCGCTGGAGATCTGCGAATGCGATCCGCAGGCGGGGGGGCGGTTTCGCCATGCCTGGACCCTGCCCGACGGATCGAAATCGTGGTGTGCGGGGACGTTCACGGCGGTCGAGCATGACCATCTGGTGCACAGCGAGGTGTGGAAGCCCGACTGGACCGGGGGCGAGACGCGGGTGGTGAAACATGTGCAGGTGCAGGACGGCCGCACCCATCTGCGGATGCAGATCACCTATGCCAGCCCGGACGCGCGGAACGCCGCGATGGCGGCGATGGCCACCGGGCTGCGCAATTCTTGGGACCGACTGGAGGCGCTGGAATAGCGCAAGCCGACGCTCGTCAGCCCTGACGGGCTTCCTCGCTGGTGCGGCACCAGCGAAGAAGCCCGTCAGGGCTGATGAGCGGTCAGCCAAGCGCCTGGACCAGCGCCGTGAAATCCTCGCCGCGCTTTTCGAAGTTGGGGTACTGGTCGAAGCTGGCGGCGGCGGGGGCGAGCAGGACCACGTCGCCCGGCTGTGCCTCGGACGCTGCGGCGGCCACGGCGCGGGCCATGGTTTCGCAGATCTCGTGCGGGGTGTCGCCCAGCTGCAGGGCAAAGTCGCGGGCGGAATGGCCGATGAGATAGGCCTTGGCGACCGACCCCAGATGCGGAGCCAGGGCAGCGATGCCGCCGTCCTTGCCCAGGCCCCCCGCGATCCAGCGGATGCGGGGGAAGGCCTGCAGCGCCTTGGCGGCGCTGTCGACGTTGGTGGCCTTGCTGTCGTTGACAAAGCGCACGCCTGCCCGGTTGCGGATCGTCTGGCTGCGGTGCGGCAGGCCGGCGAAACTGTGGAACGCTTCTTCGATGGCCTTCGGCCCTAGGCCCATGGACCGCGCGGCGGCGTAGGCCGCGCAGGCGTTCTGGTGGTTGTGGGCACCGGGCAGCCCGGCCACGCCGCGCAGGTCGACCGAGGCCACCTGTTTCCCTTTGCGCCATTCGGCGAGGAACCCCTTGCGCGCGAAGACCGACCAGCCGAACCCCTCGAGCTTTTGCCCCGACGAGATGCGGATCACGCGGTCGTCCTGTGGCCCCTGCCCCATCTGCCCGGCCAGAAAGCGGCCCTCGGGCTCGTCCACGCCGATCACCGCGCGGTCGGGCCCGCCTTGGGTGAAGAGCCGGGCCTTGGCGGCAAAGTAGCCGCCCATGCCGTTGTGGCGGTCGAGGTGGTCGGGCGAGAGGTTGGTGAAGACCGCGACATCGGGGGTCAGCGCGCGGGCAAGATCGGTCTGGTAGGACGACAGTTCCAGCACCACGACCTCGCCGTCCTGCGCCGGGTCGAGGTCGAGCACGCCGCGCCCGATGTTGCCCGCCATCTGCGCCGGGCGGCCGCCGGCCACGAGGATGTGGTGGATCAGCGCCGTGGTGGTGGACTTGCCGTTCGATCCGGTGACGCAGATCACGCGGGGGGTCTGGTCGAACTGGTCCCAGCTTTCCGTCGCGAAGGACCGGAAGAACAGGCCGATGTCGTTGTCGACGGGCACGCCTGCGTCCAGCGCGCGGGCGATCACGGGGTGCGGGCGGGGGTAGAGGTGCGGGATGCCGGGCGAGGTGACCAGCAGGCCCAGGGATTCGACCGCGGTTGCGCGGGTCAGGTCGGTGCAGGCAAAGCCTTCGGCCTCGGCCCGCGCGCGGGCCTCGGGGCTGTCGTCCCACAGCACCGGCTGCGCCCCGCCTGCAACCAGCGCGCGGGCCGTGGACAGGCCGG
Organism: Gemmobacter sp.; assembly: GCA_052387255.1. Lineage (GTDB taxonomy): Bacteria > Pseudomonadota > Alphaproteobacteria > Rhodobacterales > Rhodobacteraceae > JBBQXK01. Next base: position 35,631 of record JBQTJI010000081.1, read on the forward strand.
ACCGCCCGAGGCCCAGAACCCCCACGCGCACGCCCGCATGGCCCTTGACCGGAATCATCTGATCGCCCCCCGTCTGATGGTCGCGCAGAATGGGGGGGTGGGCAGCCGGGTGCAAGGGCGGGCCGCCGTGGCGCGGGCGGGGCACAGCCGGGCCGGTCGGGCAGGGCCGGGCCGGTCGAGCAGGGCCGGTGTCGTGACGGACGCCGCAAGCGAAATCCACGTGGATTTCGGGCCCGGAAAACACCTGTTTTCCGGCTTCCGGCGCTACCACGGGATCGGCGTGCGGCGGCGGAAGAAGCCGCCGGTGGGCCCGTCGTCGGGCAGGAGCGCCAGCCAGACCGGCGTGTCGGCCCCCTGCTCGGGCGTCAGGGGCGCGCCCGGACCGCCCATGCGCGTGGCGACCCAGCCCGGACAGCAGGCGTTGACCTTGACCCCCGGCGGCAGGTCGCGCGGCAGGGCACGGGTCAGCGCGTTGAGCGCCGCCTTGGCCACGCCGTAGGCGCCCGGTCCGCCCAGCCCCTCGGCATGCGCGCCCCAGCCCGACGACAGGTTGACGATCCGGCCCCAGCCGGTGCCCTGCCAGCGGGGCAGGATCAGGCGGATCAGGTCGAGGGGGGCGGCGACCATCACCTCCATCGCAACCGCGAAATCCGAGCGGCGGTCGAGCAGCGAGACGTCGTTCAGGACCCCTGCGTTGTTCACCAGGATGTCGAAGCCGCCGGTCTGCGTCATCAGGGCGAACGCCGTGTCGGGGTCCTCGAGATCGAGCCGGGCAAAGGCCACGCCGAGGTCGGCCGCCGCCTGCCGCCCCTCGGCGTCGCTGCGCGCGCCGATGGTGACGGCGCAGCCCCGCGCCTTGAGGCCCGCCGCGATGGCGCGCCCGATGCCGCGGTTGCCGCCGGTGACAAGGGCGGTGGGGACCAGGGGGCGGGGCATGGAGGACACTCCGTTTGCACAGGCGGGCAGGCGTGCAGGCTAGCAGGGGACGAATCGCCTTGCCAAGGGCGGGGCGGTCATGGCCCCCTGTCGGCGTTGCCACCGAAGGATCCGACATGCGCCTGCCGCTTGCCCTGCTGCTGTTGTCCCTGTGCGCTCCCGCCCTGGCGCAGGAGATCCGCACCGACATCTACTATCGCCTGCATACCGAATACCTCGGCCCCGACATGCCGCTGGGGGTCGTCAACGGGGGCGATCTGAACAACGCGGCGATGCTGGAGCCTTTGGCCGAATCCTCCGCGCAATACTGGCACATCGTGCCCTCGGCGCGCGGCACGATCCGGCTGACGACGATGTTCCGGGGCCAGGGCGAATGCCTGGGGGTGATCCTGGAGGGGGCACGGACGGGCGAGGCGGCGCTGCTGCCCTGCAACGAGGAGGCCGGGCAACGCTGGACCCTGGACACGCGCGAGGCGCGGCTGCGCCTGTCGAACGACGCGGCGGGGGCGACGAAGTGCCTGGACGTGATCGGCAACGGCGCGGGCAAGAACCGGCTGTACCTGAACGACTGCGGGTTCTGGGCGGGGCAGCTGTGGACGCTGAAGCCGACGCTGCAGCCGTTGCAGTGATGGCGCGGCCGTTCGACCCCGAGGCCGTGCTGGCGCTGCCGCTGATGGCGAACCTCGCCACGATGTCGCCCGACGGCCCGCGCAACGCGCCGGTGTGGTTCCTGTGGGAAGGGGGGGCGCTGTGGATGCTGGGGTCGGCGGAGGCGCGTTCTGTGATCCGGCTGCAGGCCGACCCGCGCTCTGCGGTCGAGATCGTGCGGTTCGACAATGACGCGGGCGTGCTGCTGCATCTGGGCCTGCGCGGAGTGGCAGAGGTCTGCCCGATGGACCCCGACCTGTTCCGCAGGCTCTTGCGCAAGTACCTCGGACCGGACGAGGCCGCCTGGAACTCCTGGTTCATCGACACCGTCGCCGCCATCGACCACCCCGACGGGCGGCTGATCCGGCTGGTGCCCGACAGCGTGTTCACCAACAACGTGTCGTATTTCCGCACGGGGCCGGAGATGGCGTGGCCGTGAAGGGCCATCTGGCGGGAGGCGTACAGGCGAGCGAGTGACGGCCTGTCGCCCTACCCCCGCCGCCCCACCATCCGTCCCAGCACTCCGCCCACCACCGCCACGAAGGCCGCCGGGAGCAGGACGAAGCCCGACAGCATGACCCAGGGCAGCGAGCGGGCGGTGGTCATGCCGTCGCGGGCGGCGTAGCCGAAGACGGCCAGTGCGGCGAGGGTGAGGGCTGCGGCCATCCGCCATGCCGGGCGCATCGTTCCTGCTCGGGCGGTCAGGCGGGCGGCGATGAGGGCGGGCAGGATCAGGGCGGCGAGGGGGAGGGCGTAGAGGAGCGCCTCTGCCTGCACCGGATCACTCCGCCTGGCCGAGGGCCTGGCGGCGCAGCCAGCGCCAGAGGTACACCACCGGCCAGCGCAGCACGCTCATGCCTGCCGCCAGCGCCAGCAGGCCCCAGAGCGGGCCGTTTTCGTAGGTGACCCAGCCGAGGATGGGGATGCCTGCGACGATCAGCACGATGGCGGCGGGCCAGTGCTTGCGCCGCGAGGGGAACATCGCGGCGACATTGGCGGCCACGGCCCAGAGGCAGGCGGCGATGAGCGAGAGGTTCATTCCGGCCCCCGTTGCAGTTCGGGGGGCAGCGCCACGGGCCGCCCTGTGCTGCGTTTCCAGAAATAGATCAGCGGGTTGCGGAACATCGACAGGAACGCGAGCAGGCTGATGCCTGCCCAGATCCAGCCCTGCGCGACGCCGATCCAGACGATCAGCACCGGGGCCAGCGCCAGCAGGATCACCCCCGGCACCATCTGGCGGCGCATCGGCAGGAAGGCCGTGGCGGTGGCGGCGAAAACCCAAAGCGCGGCAGCGATGAGCGATGGTGTCATGGTGCGAGATCGTCGGGATGGCGGACGTGCCGGGTGGGTCTGGCGACAGGCGGCGCGATCAGGCGGCGGGCAAGGCCGATGAGCGCGCAGATGATCATTCCCCAGAACGCGGCAAGCGCGATCAGGCCGCTGACCGCCAGGGCCTGCATCTGCGACGTGACCGGCACCAGGAATGCCGTTGCGAACAGCATGCCGACCCCGAGCAGCCCCAGGGCAGCGATCCCGAAGATCCAGCGCCGCTCGCTGCGGTCGAGCGACCCCAAGGCAAGGCCCCCGGCCAGCAGCCACAGCACCAGCAGGGTCGCGGGGTGCTGTTCGACCAGCCACAGGTTCATGCCGCCTGCCCCATCAGCCGCCCCGGCAGCGCGTTGGCCCAGGCGCTGATCGTGCCTGCGCCGAGACAGACCACCATGTCGCCGGGGCGGGCCTGCTCGCGGACCAAACGCTCCAGATCATCCTCGGACAGGATGGCGCGGGCGTGGCGGTGGCCGTGGGCGATCAGGCCCGCCACCAGATCGTCGCGCGTGGCACCGGGAATGGGGTCTTCGCCGGCCGCATAGACCTCGGCGATGGCCACCACGTCGGCCTCGTTGAAGCAGGTGCAGAAGTCGTCGAAGAGGTGCGACAGGCGGGTATAGCGGTGCGGCTGGTGGATGGCGATGACGCGGCCCTTGGTCGCCTGGCGGGCGGCGCGCAGGACGGCGGCAATCTCGACCGGGTGGTGGCCGTAGTCGTCGATGATCGTCACACCGCGCCAGTCGCCGACCTTGGTGAAGCGGCGGTTGACGCCTGCGAAACCGGCCAGCGCGTCCCGGATTTCGTCGCGTTTCATGCCCAGATGGCGGGCGACGGCGACGGCGGCCAGCGCGTTCGACACGTTGTGGTCGCCAGGCATCGGCAGGGTGCAGTTCTCGATGATCGCGCCCTCCTCGTTCTGCAGGAGGATGTCGAAATGCGGCATCCCGCCTTCGTACCGCAGGTTGACCGCCCGCACGTCGGCCTGGGTGTTGAAGCCGAAGGTCACGACGCGGCGGTCGGTGATGCGGCCGACCAGGGCCTGCACCTCGGGGTGGTCGGTGCAGCACACGGCCAAGCCGTAGAAGGGGATGTTCGAGACGAAATCGAGGAAGCCACGGCGCAGGGCGTCGAAGGTGCCCCAGTGTTCCATATGTTCGGGGTCAATGTTCGTCACGATGGCGATGGTGGCGGGCAGGCGGTTGAAGGACCCGTCGCTCTCGTCCGCCTCGACCACCATCCATTCCCCTGCCCCGGCGCGCGCGTTGGACCCGTAGGCATGGATCACCCCGCCGTTGATCACGGTCGGATCGAAGCCGCCCTTGTCCAAGAGGGTCGCGACCATCGTGGTGGTGGTGGTCTTGCCATGGGTGCCCGCGATGGCGATGTTCGAGCGCAGGCGCATCAGTTCGGCCAGCATCTCGGCCCGGCGCACCACGGGCAGCTTGCGGCGGCGCGCCTCTTCCAGTTCGGGGTTGCCCTTCTTGATGGCACTGGAGACGACCACCACCGCCGCCTGCCCGATGTTGGCGGCAGATTGCCCCTCGAACACCTGCGCGCCGAGTTTCATCAGCCGGTCGGTGATCTTGGACGCCTTGGCGTCGGACCCCTGCACGCGGTAGCCAAGCGTCATCAGCACCTCGGCGATGCCGGACATGCCGATGCCGCCGATGCCGATGAAATGGATGGGGCCGAGTTCGAGGGGCAGTTTGGTGGCGTTCATGGGCGGGTTCCGGCAAGGGACAGGACAAGGGCGACCAGGCGGTCGGTCGCGTCGGGGCGGGACAGCGACAGGGCATTCGCGGCCATCCGTGACGCAGCCTCGGGTTGTGTCAGGATCGCGGCGATGTGGCCCGAAAGCGTGCTTTCGTCAAGCGCCGATTCGGGGATGACGACGGCGGCCTGCCCTTCGGCCAGGCCACGGGCGTTGGCGGCCTGGTGGTCGGCGGCGGCGGCGGCATAGGGGATCAGGATGGCGGGGCGGCCGATCACGCTGATGTCGGCGATGGAAGACGCGCCGGCGCGGCTGATCACCAATTGCGCCTCGGACAGGCGGCGGGGGATGTCGGTGAAGAAGGGTTCGACCTCGGCCGCGATGCCTGCGGCGGCGTAGGTGTCGGCGACGGTCGTGGCATCCTCGGCGCGGGCCTGGTGGGCGACGCGCAGGTTGCGGCGCAGGGTGTCGGGCAGGGCGGCGACGGCGGCGGGCACCACGCGCGACAGGATCTGCGCGCCCTGGCTGCCGCCGATGACGACCAGCGACATCGGGTAATCGCCGGGGGGGATGTAGCCCGCGCCCGCCCGGTCCAGCACGGCGCGGCGCACCGGGTTGCCGGTGTGTTTGGCCTTTGCGCCTTCGGGGACAACCGTGGGCCAGGTGCCGCAGGCGACGAGGGCCACGCGGCGCGCGAAGATGCGGTTGACGCGGCCAAGGATGCCGTTCTGTTCGTGGATCATGCGCGGCAGGCGCAGCAGGGTGGCCGCCGCCAGCGCCGGGATCGAGGGGTAGCCGCCAAAGCCCACCACCACCGCCGGGCGGTCGCGCAGCATGCGCGCCGTGGCCGCGATGGCCCCGCCCGCGATGCGGAAGGGGACGAGCGCACGGGCCAGGATGCCACCCCGCGCAAAGGTGGCCGAGGCCACCTGTTCCACCTGCACGACATGGGGAAAGCCGCCCGTGTAGCGCGCGCCCCGCGCGTCGGTCGAGAGCTTCACCCGCCAGCCCAAGCGCACCATCGCCTCGGCCAGCGCCTGGGCGGGGAACATGTGGCCCCCCGTGCCGCCCGCGGCGATGAGCAGAAGCGGCCCGGTCATCCGCGCGTCCGGCGGAAGACGTCGCCGATCTGGCCCTGGGGGCGCACGCGCGTCAGCGCCAGCAGGAAGCCCACGGTGATCCCGGCGGCGATGACGGACGATCCGCCATAGCTGATGAAGGGCAGGGTCATGCCCTTGGCGGGCAGCAGGCGCACCGCGACGCCCATGTTGATCATCGCCTGCACGCCGAAGATGCAGGCCAGCCCCGCGCCCGACAGGCGGATGAAGGGGTCACGCTCGCGGATCAGCCGGAACAGCGAGCGCACGACGATCACGCCGTAGAGCGCCAGGATCGCCAAGACCAGGATCAGGCCGTATTCCTCGGCCGCGACGGCGATGATGAAATCGGTGTGGGCGTCGGGCAGCGACCATTTCACCTGCCCCTCGCCCACGCCGACGCCGAAGAACCCGCCCTCCTGGATGGCGTTGGTGGCATAGCCGATCTGGCTGCGCGGGTCGATGTCGGGCGACAGGTAGCCGTCGATCCGCTTGGCGAGGTATTCATAGTTGCTGTAGGCAGCGAAGCCGCCCGCCACGACCGCCCCGCCAACGCCCAGCAGCAGGACGATCGGGGCGCCGGCCACGAAATAGATCACGCCCCAGCCGAACAGCACCAGCAGGGTCTGTCCGAAATCGGGCTGCATCGCCAGAAGCGTCACCACGACGAGCAGCAGCGCGAAGGAACAGCGTCGCCCCGGCGGGCCGTTCGCCTCAAGGCCCGCAGCCATCAGCCAGGCCGTGACCAGCATGAACCCGGGCTTCATGAATTCGGACGGCTGTACCGAGGCGAAGCCGAGCGAAAACCACCGCACCGCGCCCTTGCCGTAGTCGGTTCCCAGAAACGGCAGCGCGACGAGCGACGCCAGGGTGCAGAGGAACAGAACGACACCGATCCTGCGCACCAGTGCCGGCGAGGCCATCGACAGCGCGACCATGACCACCAGCGCGACCCCGCCGAAGAACGCCTGGCGCTGCACGTAATAGAACGGCTCCAGCCCGTTGCGCTGCGCCAGGGGCACCGAGGCGGCGAGACCCAGAAGGATGCCCGTGGCGAAAAGGCCGAAGACAGCGGTCATCGACCAGCGGTCGATGGTGCGCCACCAACGGGGAAGAACCGGCTCGGACACCCGTCCGGGCATCGAGCCATAGACCATCTCGGTCATGGGGTGGTCCGCCTGATGTTGCCTGCTCTGCCTTTGGATCGCCCGGGTTGTCCCCGGGTCTGCGGGGAAGAGTAGCGAAGATCGGGGACTCTGGCCAGAGAAAAGCAAAGGCCGCCGCCCGCAGATTTCGGCCCGTGCGGGGGGCGTTGACGGGGCCGGCCGCTTGGCCGACACTCGCGCTGTCCGCAACCCGAGGATGCGCCCGATGTCCCGCCTTGCGCTTCTGGCCCTGGCTGCCACCCTGGCCCTGACCGCCACCCTGGCCCTGCCCGCCACCCTGGCCCTGCCCGCCGGGGCCGCCCCGCCCTTCCCCCGCCCCGCCCCGCGCGACCGGATGGTCCCGGTGCAGGGCATGGTCCTGCCCGAGGGGGTCTGGGCGGTCACCGAGATCATGGGCGCGGCGGTGCCGACGGGGATCGGGGTCACGATGGAATTCGTCGATGGCCAGATCACCGGGCGGTCGGGCTGCAACCGCTATGGTGCCAGGGTGACAGTGGCGGGCGAGGGGCTGGCCATCGGTCCGGTGCGGGCGACGAAGATGGCCTGCGCGGATGACGCGATGTCCACCGAAAGGGCGTTTTTCGACGCGATTGCCGCGACCGACCGCTTTGCGGCGGCAGAGGGGACGCTGACGCTTTTCGCAGGCCAGGTGCCGCTGGTGCGGGCCGTGCCCGCTCAGTAGGTCGCCCTCCCCCCCGACAGATCGAACGTCGCCCCCGTGGTGAAGGAATTCGCGCGGGTGCACATCCAGGCGATCATCTGGGCGGCCTCGTCCACCTCGAGGAACCGCCCGCGCGGAATCTTCGACAGCATGAAGTCGATGTGGCTCTGCGCCATCTGGTCGAAGATGCGGGTGCGGGCGGCGGCGGGGGTGACGCAGTTCACCGCGATGTCCTGGGTGGCGTGTTCCTTGCCCAGGCTCTTGGTCAGCGCGATCACCCCGGCCTTGGACGCGGAGTAGGCCCCGGCGTTGGGGTTGCCCTCTTTCCCGGCGACGCTGGCGATGTTCACGATGCGCCCGTATCCGGCGGCCACCATCGCGGGCAGGACGGCCCGGCACGTGTGGAAGGTGCCGTGCAGGTTGACAGCGACGATCTTGTGGAACTCGGCCACCGGATAGTCCTTGACCGGCCCGTTCGACCCCGCGATGCCGGCGGAGTTCACCAGCACGTCGATGCGGCCATGCCGGGCCAGGGTGGCATCGGCCAGCGCCTGCACCGCATCGGCATCCGTCACGTCGATGCCCGCGCCCGTCGCCCGGTCACCCAGAGCACCTGCGGCCTCGGCGGCCAGCCGACCGTCCATGTCCCACAGGCAGACCTGCGCGCCACTGCCATGCAGCACGCGCGCCACGGCCAGCCCGATGCCCTGCGCGCCGCCGGTCACGACGGCGACCTGGCCCTGAAGATCATAGGTGTTCATGCGTCGGCCACCACGTCCTGGCGCTGTTGGCCCAGCCCCTCGATCCCCAGTTCCACCACGTCACCCGCGCGCAGAAACTTCGGCGGCTTCATCCCCGCGCCGACGCCGGGGGGTGTGCCTGTGCTGATCACGTCGCCCGGATGCAGGGTGAAGAACTGCGACAGATAGCTGACCAGATGCGCCACGCCGTAGACCATGGTCTTGGTCGACCCGTTCTGCATCGTCGCGCCGTTCACCGTCAGCCACATCCCCAGTCCCTGAGGATCGGGCACCTCGTCGCGCGTCACCAGCCAGGGGCCGATCTGGCCGAAGTTGTCGCAGCTTTTCCCCTTGGTCCACTGGCCCGAGCGTTCGTGCTGGAAGGACCGCTCGCTGACGTCGTTGGTCACGGCATAGCCCGCGACATGGGCCAGCGCGTCGGCCTGCGACACATACTTGGCCTTCGTGCCGATGATGACGGCCAGCTCGACCTCCCAGTCCATCTTTTCCGCCCCGCGCGGAATGACGATGGGATCATCGGGGCCGACGATGGCGCTGGTCGCCTTCATGAAGATGACGGGCTCTGGCGGCACCTGCATGCCCGATTCCTCGGCATGGTCGGCATAGTTCAGGCCGATGCAGATGAACTTGCCGGTGCCCGCGACGCAGGGGCCGATCCGCGCGCCCGCAGGCACGGCGGGCAGCGCGGCGGCGTCCAGGCCCCGCAGCATGGCCAGCCCCGTGTCGGACAGCACCGCGCCGCCGATGTCGGGCACGAGACCCGTCAGGTCGCGGGCAGTGCCGCCCGCGTCCAGCATCCCCGGCCGTTCGGCCCCCGCCGGCCCCCAGCGCAACAGTTTCATCGCAACGTCCCCCTCAGGTGTTCGCCCAGCCGCCATCGACCAGCATGTTCGCGCCAGTGGTAAAGGCACTTTCGTCGGATGCAAGATACACCGCCGCCGCCGCGACCTCGGCCGCCGTGCCCAGCCGGCCCGAGGGCTGGCGCGCGAGGAACAGCTTGCGCGCCTCGTCAAGGCCACCCAGCTTTTCGCCCAGCGCCTCCATCCGGGCGAACAGGCTGGGGCTTTCGATGGTGCCGGGGCAGATCGCGTTGCAGCGCACCCCTTGCGCCACGAAATCGGCGGCGATGGCCTTGGTCATGCCGATCACGCCCGCCTTGGTCGCGCCATAGACGAAACGGTTCGGCGCGGCCTGGATCGAACTGGCGGCACTGGCCACGTTGACGATGCTGCCGGCCCCCTTGGCCAGCATGCCGGGCAGGAAGGCGCGGGTGATGCGGTACATCGCGGTCATGTTCAGGTCGACGGAAAAGGCCCAGGCATCCTCGTCGCAGTCCAGGATCGTGCCGTGGGCGACGAACCCCGCGCAGTTGAACAGCACATCGACCGGCCCGACCTCGGCTGCCAGCGCCGCAACGGCGGCCCGGTCGCGCACGTCCAGTCTGTGCGTCTGCATCCCCGACAGCGTGGCCAGCAGCCCCTCGTTGATGTCGGTCGCGATCACCTCGGCCCCCTCGCGCGCGAAAGCCTCGGCGGTTGCCCGCCCGATGCCTTGCCCCGCTGCCGTCAAGAAAGCGCGTTTCCCTTGTAGCCGTCCCATCTGCCAACCCTCTTTCTTGCCGCCAAGGGGCCGTTTCCCCCTTTTTCTGTCCAAAAATATCCCACGGGGGGTGCGGGGGGTGTGAAACCCCCCGCTTCTGCCCGCGCCGTCAGGACAGCGCTGTCAGAACCGCGTCCGTTGTGGTCACCAGCGCGACGTTCTGCAAGGCATAGTTGATGGATGCCCGGTGCCAATCGGCGTTCATCGTGCTGCAGCCATCCTCGGGGATGACCATGACATAGCCCTTGTCGGCCCCGGTGCGCGCGGTGTGCTCGATCGACATGTTGGTCCAGGCTCCGGTCTCGATCAGGATGTCACGGCCCGTGGCGCGCAGGATGGTTTCCAGTGTCGTCCCCTCCCACGCGCTCATCCGCATCTTCTCGACCACGAAATCGCCCGGTTCGACCTCGGCCCCCGGTGCCGGGGCCGCGCCCCAGGTGCCGCGCACCAGGGCGCTGTTGTCCACCACCCCCTCGAACAGCGGCGCGTTCAGCGTCAGGCCCGCCGCACCGGGGGGCACGACGAAATGGACATGGATGACCGGCACCCCCAGCGCACGGGCCTGGCGGGCCAGCCGCGCCACGTTGGCCAGCGCGTTCTGCTCGCGGCAATGCTGGGGCGACCCGCTGGCGGCAAAGGCCCCGCCGTCCATCACCACGTCGTTCTGCATGTCCTGGATGATCAGCGCGCAGCGCGCAGGGTCCAGCCGCAGGGCCCCCTGACCGGTCGCCCCGGCGGAGGCCGGGGCCCCGGTCGCGCCGGTGCGGCGCATGTAGGGCTCGCCGCGCGGTCCGACCTTGACGTCCACCGCGTAGACGCTGGTCGACGCACAGACATACAGCGTGCGCCAGTCGGCCCCGCCCCAGGCCAGGTTCGCCGGATGTTCGGGCACAGAGACCTTGCCGATCAGCGTGCCGTCCGGCGCATAGACCCAGACCCCCCCCGGCCCGGTGCACCATACGTTGCCCATCGCGTCGCATTTCATCCCGTCGGGCAGGCCCGACACCAGGCTGTCGCGGATGCCGCTGGCAAAGATGCGCCCGTCCTTCAGGGTGCCGTCCGGGGCCACGCGGAACACCCGGATGTTCGCCTGTTCGGTGTCGTTCACATAGAGCTTCGATTCGTCGGGGCAGAAGCACAGCCCGTTCGGCTGGGTGAACATGTAGCGGTCGACCATCAGCTCCGGCTGCCCGCCGGGGCGCAGCCGGTACACGCCCTGGAACCCCAGGTCGCGCGGCCGTTCCACCCCGTAATGCGGCATCCGCCCATACCAGGGGTCGCTGAACCAGATGCTGCCGTCCGACTTGACGACCACGTCGTTGGGGCTGTTCAGTTCGCGCCCCTCGAAGTGGCTGGCCAGCACCTCGCGCGACCCGTCGGGGCGGAAGCGGGCCAGCGTGCTGGTGGCGTGTTCGCAGGCGATCAGGTTCAGGTCGGCGTCATAGGTCAGGCCGTTGGCCTTGTGGGACGGTTTCATCACCTCGCGCACGCCCGCGCGGTCCAGGCGGCGGCGGGTGTCGGCGGGCATGTCGCTGAACAGAAGGTAGTGGTCCACCGGATGCCACACGGGGCCTTCGGTGAAGGTACAGCCATGCGCCACCTGCCGCACGGGGGCGTGTTCGTCGATCAGGCGGCGGAAGGCGGGGTCGAGGGCCTGGTGCGCCATGGCATCACACCGGGAACCAGTCGCGCCGCGCGACCGATTGCGTTACCGGCCCCGGCACCACCATGTCGAGGCGGCCCACCACCTGGCCGCGTTCGATCTTGGCGGGCTTGTCGTGGACCGGCAGCAGGAAGCGCGACCCGTTCAGCAGCTTCTTGATCTGCGCCTTTTCGTTCCGCTTCGATCCGCCGTTGTTGCCGGTGACCTGGGGTTCGTGGAAATTCAGCTGATACAGCGGATCGACGATCTGGTCGTTGAAATCATAGATCACGTCGCCGCAGATGGTCGCCCGCCCCTCTGCGGTTTCGACATGCACATTCATCGATCCTTCGGTATGGGCACCCGCCGCCTCGAGCGTCACGCCGGGCATGATCTCGACCGGCCCCGAGATTTCCAGGTCCTCCAGCCGCAGGGCGTGGCGGGTGTGCAGCCGCTCGATCAGGTGGATGATGTCGGGCTTGGGGTACTGCGGATGCATCAGGCCCGAGACGGAGTATTCAAGCTCGCGCCGGTTGATGACCACCGTCGTGTTCATCGGGAAGTGGTCGTCCTTGCCCGCGTGGTCGATGTGCAGGTGGGTGTGCAGGATGTACCGCACGTCGCCCGGCTTGACCCCGTGCCTCGCAAGTTGCCGCTCGATCATGTTCTCGTGGAACTGCAGGCCCCGCATCCCCAGCGTTTCCATGATCGCGTTGTCGCGGTACCCGGTATCGACCACGACGGGATACTGCCCGCCCAGGATGAGAAAGCCGTAGACCGGCACGCGCCGCGTCCGCCCGCAGTCGCGGGCAAGGACAAGGAAGCTCGATTCAAGCTCGATGTCGCCATAGTCGAGGATGCGGATTTCCAGTGCCATGATGTCCCTCCCGTTACAGCCGGTAGACTCGCGCTGCCGTGTCGTTGAAGATCGCGCGGGTGTCCGCGTCGGATAGAACGCCCGTCGCCGCCCGGTGGGCGGACAGCAGGGCGGGGTAGTCGGTCCACAGCTTCTCGATGGGGAAGTTCGACCCCCAGAGGCAGCGGTGCGCACCGAACAGCGCCACCGTTTCGGTCACCAGCCAGGCGACATGGGCGGGGTCATTGCGGTGGATGAAGGTGCCGAAGCCCGAGAGTTTCGCGACGGCGTTCGGACGCAGCGCAAGGTCGGCCATGGCGGCGCGCCAGCTTGCGCGCCCGTTGTCCGACGTATCCTCCAGCATGCCCGCATGCTGCAGCACGAAGGTCACGCGGGGGCAGGCATCGACCAGGTGCAGCGCATGGGGCATCTGGGCAGTGAACACCTGCAGGTCGAAGGCCCAGCCGTAATCGGCCAGCCTTGCGACGTTGGCGATGACGGCAGGGTCGGCGCAGAGGTCGGGGCGCGCGGCAAAGCGGTACTGGGGGTTGTCGTGCCAGTGGAACTGCTGGCGGATGCCGCGCACACGGGGGAAGCGGGCCAGGCGGTCGAGTGCGGGCCGCGCGTCGGGCTGGCCCATGTCGGCATAGGCCACGGTGGCATGGGGCCAGCCGGTCTCAAGGGCGGTCTCCTCGATGAACCGCGCCTCGGCCTCGGCCTGCGACGGGTTCCAGTTGGCCTGCACATAGACCGCCTTGGCGATGCCGGTGCCGGCGATGTCGGCCAGGTATTCGGCCATGGGATAGTCGCGCCGGATCGGCTCGTAGGGGCCGAAGATGCGGGGCTGCATCGGGCCGGTCAGCCAGGGCAGGTCGGCCTGCCGCCATACGTGGAAATGCGCGTCGATCATCGCCGACCCCGCCGGAAGGACAGAATCTCGGCCGCGATGGCCTGGGGGGTCGCGCCGTTGCCGAGCCGGTCCAGCATCGGCAGGACCGCCCGCATCGCCCCCGTTTCCGGGCGATAGCCCGGGTCGGCGGCCAGGGGCGTGAGCCACAGGTTGGCATGGGTCAGCCCGTCCAGCCGCTGCATCGCACCGACCAGCGCCTCTGGCCCGCCGCGTTCAAGTCCGTCCGAGACGATGATGGCCAGTGCCCCCCGCGCAAAGCTGGCGAACCGCGGTACCGACAGGAACACCTGCAGTGCGTCGCCCAGCCGCGTGCCGCCGTCCCAGTCGGCCACCAGCCCGCTGGCAAGTTGCATCGCCTGGTCGCGGTTGCGGTGCCGCAATGCGCGGGTCACGCGGGTCAGCCGCGTGCCAAGGGTGAACACCTCGACCCGCTCGCCCGCCTGCACCAGCGCATGGGCCAGGCGCAGCGCGCCCTCGGTGCCTGCCTTCATGCTGCCCGACACGTCGATCAGCATCAGGACGCGGCGCTGCCTTTGCCTGCGCCTGCGGGTGGGCAGGCGCGAAATCTCGCCATCCCGGCGCAACATCTGGCGAAAGGCCGCGCGGGGGTCGGGCATCGGCCCCTTCGGGGCCATCCGCCGCGACCGGCGGCGCGGCAGGGCTGCGGGCAGCGCGCGGGCAAAGGCGCGCAAGGCGGCATCCTCGTCGCCCGCAAGGCTGCGCGCGAACAGCCGTTCGCGCGCGGTGGCCCGCGCGCCCGAGGGGTCCTCGTCGCCCGCATCCGGCGTCAGGTCCAGATCGCCCGCGTCAAAGCTGTCGGGCAGGTCCTCGGGCGCGCCCTGCCCCGGTGCGGCAAAGCTGCGGGACAGGAAAACAGCATCGAAGATGTCGTCGAACAGCGGCTTCACCTCGGGGCCGGGGCCGAAGACCGCATGGCCGGCGCGGCGGATGTCGTGGATTGTGGTAGGCCCGAGCAGGCCCGTGGCGGCGAGGAACGACTGCACCTGTTCGGGGGCGGCGGGCAGACCGGCGGCGCGGAGCGCGGGCGCGAAGGCCAGGAAGGGGGCGAGCGCCTTCATCTGCGGGCCCGGTCCCCTGGGCCACGGCGGGGGGGCTTTCTGCCCCCGGGACCCCCCGAGGATACTTGGGGACAGAAAAAGGGGGGGAAAGTGAAGAAAGGGTGAAGGTGGCCTTGCAAGCCATTGGAAAGGCTGGGCGTGCCTGCGTGTCCACGCGTGGACAGGGCCGGGCGGATCATGCCGCGTCCCCCAACAGGCGGTCCAGGCGCGGGGCGATGAAGTCCAGGTCGTCCTGGTCCTTCAGCGCCACCCCGATGGCGCGGGCAAAGGCGCGGGGCCAGGGTGCGCCTTGGCTGTGAAGCAGGGTCGCGGCCTCGGCCCATTCAACGGTTTCGGCCACGCCGGGCGGTTTCGACAGCGGTTCGGCGCGCAGTTTCGTCACGGCGGCCACCACGCGCGCCGCCGTGTCGCGGGCGACCGTCGAGGCGCGCATCAGGACGATCTGGCTCTCCAGTTGCGGATCGGGATAACCGATCCAGTGGTACACGCAACGCCGCCGCAGCGCCTCGTGCAGTTCGCGGGTGCGGTTCGAGGTGAGGATCACGACGGGGCGTTCGGTGGCGCGGATCGTGCCGCGTTCGGGGATCGACAAGGTGAAGTCGGACAGGAATTCCAGCAGGAACGCCTCGAATTCATGGTCGGCGCGGTCGATCTCGTCGATCAGCAGGACGCGGGTCGCGGGGGATTGCAGCGCCAGGAGAAGGGGCCGGGCGATCAGGTAGTCGTCGGCGTAGAGGTTGACATGGGCATCCCCCGCCTGCCGGATCGCCAGCATCTGGCGCGGGAAGTTCCATTCGTACATCGCGGCACTGGCATCGATGCCTTCATAGCATTGCAGGCGCACCAGTTCGCGGCCAAGTGCTGCGGCCATGGCCTTGGCCGCCTCGGTCTTGCCCACGCCCGGCGCGCCCTCCAGCAGCAGGGGCTTGCCGAGGGCGAGCGCCAGGTAGGCGGCGGTCGACAGCCCCTCGTCCGCGATGTACTGCGCGTCGCGCAGCGCGGCGGCCAGCGGCCCCGGCCCGTCGATGCCCTGGATGGAGCGGCGGATCGCCATGCTAGAGCCGCTGGCGGGGTTTCGCCCCGCCGAGTGCCTGGATCCCGCGCAGCACCTTTTCCGGCGTCACCGGCAGGTCGTCGATGCGGACACCCACGGCGTCGTAGACGGCGTTGACCACCGCAGGCAGCACCGGGTTCGCGCACATCTCGCCCGGTCCCTTGCCGCCATAGGGGCCGTCCGCCGCCGGGCGTTCCAGCACCGAGATGTGGTGCGGGGCCAGGTCACCGGGGCCGGGCATGAGGTAGGTGTTGAAATCGACCGGGCCATGGTCGCGGGCCGGGTAGTAGGGTTCGGTCGTCTCCCAGGCGGCGTGCGACATGCCCATCCAGGCACCGCCCCTGAGTTGCTGTTCCACCAGGCGGGGGTTCAGGGCGCGGCCGACCTCGTAGGCCGACTGCATGTCGGTCACGGTGACCTCGCCGGTTTCGTCATCGACCTCGACCGTGACCAGCATCGCGGCATGGGCGAAGGTCGAGACGGGGGTCATCTCGCCGGTATCGGGGTCGACGTCGGACAGGGGGATCAGGAAGATGCCCCGGCCCGCGATGGTTTTCCCCTGCTTGAACTGCGCGGCCTGGGCGGCGGCCATGGTGGTGATCGATTTGCCCGGGGCACCCCGGACATGGATGTTGCCGCGCCCGTCGGTCACCAGGTCGGCGGGATCGACCTCCAGTTCCTCGGCGGCGGCGTCGAGCATCACGGCGCGCGCCTCTTTCGCGGCCATGATCACCGCGTTGCCCATGCGGTGCGTGCCGCGCGAGGCGAAGGACCCCATGTCATGGGGGCCGGTGTCGCTGTCGGCGGTGTCGACATAGACGTCCTCGACCGGCACGCCGAGGGTTTCCGCCGCGATCTGGCGGGTGACGGATTTCATCCCCTGGCCAAGGTCGATGGCCGACAGGGCCACGGTGAACTTGCCGTCGGGGTTGGAATGGACCAGCGCCTGCGAAGGGTCGCCGCCGAGGTTCATGCCGATGGGATAGTTGATGGCGGCAAAGCCGCGGCCACGGTGGATGGTCATGATCTCGGGCCTTCGCGCTGCGGCAGCGGCAGGAGACGGGGGGTTTCACACCCCCCGCACCCCCCGTGGGATATTTGGACAAAATCGAAAGCATGGCGGGAAGCGCGCAACGGCTTGTTCGGTCCTGTCCGCATCAGCGCCTCCTGAAGCCCGAGAGGGACGAGAACCGCATCGCGCCCGAGCGGGCGGGGGCGGGCGAAGGGGCGGGCGCGGGCGGCTCCCCTCCCCCTTGTGCGGAGGGGATGGGGGTGGGGGTCGGGGGCGGGGCATGGGCGGGTCGTGGCGGCTGCTGCGCGGGCGCACCCGGCAGGTCGGGCTGTCTGCCGCCCTTCTTGGCGTAGTTCGTGGCCTTGAACCCGGCCACGCGACCAGCCTCGTCCGTCGCGGTAAAGCCGGGAAGTGCCGCGCGCGCGCCGCCGCCACCCATGGTGCTGGCGGCGGCCAGCATCGCGGGCGACAGCTTCACCCCGGCTTTTTCCGCCACCACCTGCGCGCATTCGATCAGGGCGCAGTTCTTGGCCAGCCTGCGGTGCGCCTTCATGTCGCCGTCGCGGTAGGCGTTGAGGATGCGCAGGTCGATCGGGTTCATGCCCACCGCCTCGGCCACCTTGTCCATATGCGCCTCGATGGCGAAATCGACGCCGGTGATGCCGAAGCCGCGCATCGCCGTGGCTGGCGTGCGGTTGGTGTAGACGCAAAAGACATCGGCATGGACGTTGGGGATCGTGTACGGCCCCGGCAGGTGGCCGACGCCCTTGATGATCGCGTAACTCGACAGCCGGGTGTAGGCCCCGCTGTCGAAGTAGCCACGGAACTGGCGCGCCACGATGCGCCCGTCCTGCATCACGCCGTCCTTGAGGTACCAGCGTTCCGCGCCGCGGGGCGCTCCGACCTGCATCTCTTCTTCCCGGTCCCAGGCGTATTTCACCGGCCTGCCGGTCAGCATCGCGCCGAGGATGGCCAGCGGTTCGTGGATGCTGTCGACCTTGCCGCCGAAGCCGCCGCCCACGGTGCCGCCGATGAAATGCAGCCGCGACGAGGGCATCGTCAGCACCTTGGCCGCCGTGCCGAGCGAGAAGAACAGCGCCTGCGTCGAGGTATAGCAGACGAAGCGGTCGTTCTGTTCGGGGGCGGCGATGGCACCGCAGGTCTCGATCGGGGCCTGTTCGATGGGCGACATCTGATAGCGGCCCTCGACGATGTGGTCGGCCTGCCGGAAGGCGGCCTCGACGTCGCCGAAGCGCAGCTTCTGGTGGTCGTAGCGCCCGTGGTAGACGAACTTGTTGGTCGGATAGATGTCGAGCACCACAGGCGCGCCAGGTTTCACCGCCTCTTCCACGTCCAGGACATGGGGCAGCACGTCCCACTCGACCCGCACGTTCTGCACCGCCGCCCGCGCCTGCGCTTCCGTTCCGGCGATCACGGCGGCCACAGGTTCGCCCTTGTAGCGGGTCCGGTCGGTGGACAGGATCGGCTCGTCGTCAATGCCGAAATCCAGCAAGGATAGCAGGGTGTTGAGGTTCACCGGCACGTCGCGGCCCTGAAGGATGCGCACCACGCCCGGCATCCGTTCGGCCTCGGTCACGTCGATGCGGCGGATGCGGGCGGCGTGGTAGGGGGACCGCACGCAGCGCAGGTGCAGAAGGCCGTCGAACAGGTGGTCGTCGTAGAACGGCGAGCGGCCCGTGACATGGCCGGGAATGTCCTGCCGCCGCGTGGGCTTGCCGACCTCGTTCAGATTATCGTCGCGTTCGTCGCGGAAGAATTCCTTCCGCATCTCGAAACCGTTCACGCCCGCACCCTCCCCTCGGCCACCGACAGGATTGCCGCGATGATCGGCTCGTACCCGGTGCAGCGGCACAGGTTGCCGCTGATCGCCTCGACCACCTCGTCACGGCTCGGCGTCGGGTTGCGGTCCAACAGCGCCTTGGCCGAGACCAGCATGCCCGGCGTGCAGTACCCGCATTGCGCGGCGAAATGGTCCATGAAGGCCACCTGCAGGGGGTGCATCGCGGGCGTGGCCATGCCCGCCGCCGTCTCGATCACCGCCCCTTGCGCCAGTTCGGCCAGCACCAGGCAGGACAGCACGGTCTGGCCGTTCATCCGCACCGTGCAGGCCCCGCAGGTGCCCTGACCGCAGCCGTACTTGGGGCTGAGATCGCCCACGCCGCGCCGCAGGAAGTCGAGCAGGTTCTGCCCCGGATCGGCGAAGGCCGCCCGTTCGGTGCCGTTCAGGGTCAGCGTGACGGGTGTTTTCATGGCGTGCCCATCCGTTCCAGAAGCCGCCTGAGGTGGACGCCCGCCACCTCGCGCCGGTACCAGGCGGTGGCCAGGGCATCGGTCGGCGGGTCCAGCCCCTCGGCCGCCTGTGCGGCGGCGCGGGCCAGGGTGGCGGCGTCAAGCGCCTGCCCCTCGAGCGCGCGCTCGGCCCCTGACCCCCGCATCGGCGCGGGCCCCATCGCGCCGAAGGCCACGCGGACGCCGCGCATCCGGCCCCCGTCACGCGGGACCAGGGCGGCGATGGACATGACGGAAACCCCCTTGGGCTTGACGCGCGACACCTTGAGAAAGCCGAAGGTGCCGGGCCTTGGACGGGTGAACTCGACGCTTGCAACCAGCGGCGGACGGGCACGGTCGCGCATCAGCTCCTCGATGGCGCGGGCCCCCTGCCCCGCCAGATGCGCCCGCGCCCCGAGCGCGATCAGCGCCACGGCGAAGTCGCCGTAGGGGTGCGGCGCGAACAGGTTGCCGCCGACGGTGCCCATGTTGCGCACCTGCGGGCCGCCGATGGCGCGGGCCACTGGATGCAGGAAATCCAGATCGCGCGCGGCCAGCACTTGCGCCATCGTGACGCCCGCACCCAGCGTCACCGCATCGCCCGCGATGCGGATCTGGGTCAGCGCAGGGTCGGTCGAGCGCACCAGGCGGGGTGCGGCGCTGCCTGCGTTGACATCGCGCATCACCACCGTGCCGCCGCCCAGATAGGCCGCACCCGCCATGGCGCGCGCCGCCTCGGCCAGGGTGGCATAGGTTTCGACCCTGGTCATGCCGGCACCTCCACCAGCGTACGGACCGCATCCATGCCGCCCTGATAGACGTTCTCGGCGACCATCCGGCGCAGTTCTTCCCCGCGCCCCGGCGGCGTGTCGAACCGGCTTTCCCAGTGCCAGAAGGTGCGGTCGCCGTCGGTCACCGGGCTGAGGCGGACGTGGGCCACATAGTTCAGCAGCGGCACCGGCGTGTCCAAGAGGCAGTAGGAAAACGCCATGTCGGCATCGGACAGCGTCAGCAGCTGTTCGCGCAGTTCCGACCCGTCAGCCAAGTGAAAGCGGCGGACGCAGCCGATGCGGTCGCTCGGCTGGCCCCTCTCGATCACGCTGTCGCGCACCACCGGATGCCAGCGGTCGTGCCCGTTGAAATCGCGCAGCACGTCCCAGACGGTTTCCACCGGGGCCTCGACGATGGTGCTTTTCACGACCCGGACCATCACGCCATCAGCCGTTTCAGCGCGTTGAACGCGGCCTGGAAGACGTTCTGCCCGATGTTCGTGACCAGGGTTTCGGCGTCGCCCTCGGCGCAGTCGAATTCGGCGGTCCATTCGGCAAAGGTGCGGTCGCCGTCGGTCACCGGGGTCAGGCGCAGGGTGGCGACATAGTCGGTCAGGGGCATCGGGCTTTCGAGGATCGAATAGGTGCAGAAGAAGTCATAGTCGGACAGGCCGAGCAGCTTTTCGCGCAGCCGGTCGCCGTTCTGCAGGTGGAAGTCGCGCACCGCACCGATGCGGTCGGCAGGTTCGCCGTTCTCGATCCGGCTGTCGCGGACGGCCGGAACCCAGCGGGGCAAGGCATTGAAATCCCGCACCCTTTCCCAGACCCGGGGGGCAGGGGCGTCGATCACCGAACTGATGTAGACGCGCGGCATCTATTTCTTCTCCTCCGGCTTCTTCTTGGCCACGTCGGCAGCGATGCGCCCCATGTCCGACGCCTCGCGGATCAGGCCGCCCTGCTTGGCCAGGGTGCCGCCCTCGATCCCGATATCGGCCAGCAGGCTGTCGATCAGCGGGGCCTGGACCCGGTAGCGGAGCGCGGAATTGATCACCTCGTCGGTCGGGCTGGCCCCGGTTCCGTTGCCCTCGCCACCCATGCCGGCAAGCTGCATGATGCGGATATCCTGTATCTTTTCCAATGGCTTGACTGATGCGGCCACGATCCCCTCGACATGTTCCAGCATCTTGCGCTTGAACAGCGAATGACGCGCCTCGTCGGTCAGGATGTTCTCGGCCTCGTTGATCAGCTTGGCCGCCTCGGCCTCGACCGCCGCCCGCACCGCCGCCGCCTCGGACGCCAGCCGCGCTTCGGCAGTGGCCTTTTCGGCCATCATCACGTCGATGGCCTTGCGGCGGTTTGCAGCTTCGGTCTCGCGCACCGTCTTGACCCGTTCCTCGGCCTGCGCGGCCAGGGCCTTGCCCACATCGGATTCGGCGCGGGCGGCGGATTCCTCGAGCGATTTCTTGTACAGCGCGATGGCCTTTTCCATCTGGGCGCTTTCGACGGCCTGTTCGCGCGATACTTCAAGTTTCCGTCGCAACATCTCGTGATCAATTCGGATTTCGTCGATTGCCCTTTCGCTGGCGATGCGCGCCCGTTCGACATCCTCTTTCGATTCGATCTCGGCTTCGCGCAGTGCCTGCACGCGGGCGATTTCCAGCTGCTCCAAGGACCTGCGCCGCTCCAGACGCGCCGCCTCGAGGCTGCGCTCACGGTCCACGTCGGCGTTGTCGACGTCGCGCCGGGCCGCGATCTCGGCCTGCTTGACCGTGGCATCCGCCGCCACCGCCTTGGCCCGCGCACCCGACAGGGCCACGATGCGCGCCGCTTCGGCCTCTTCGACCGCGCGCTTGGCCCCGATGCCGGTGACCTCGCGCGTCCGCTGGCTGGCGATGCGTTCCTCTTCCAGCGCCAGGTCCGAGGCGATGCGTGCGGCCTCGGTCGCCTGGCGGCGGGCGATTTCGGCTGCTTCAAGCCCCCCCTCGCGCGCGATTTCCCGTGTGCGCACAGCCTCTTCCGCCGCGATCCTCTCGGCGTCGGTGGCCTGGCGCGCGGCGATTTCGGCGGTGTCGAGGGCCTGCGTGCGGGCAATTTCCATCTCGCGGATGCGGCGGTCCTCGGCGATGCGGGCCTCGTTCACCTGGGCACCTTGGGCGATGCGCAGGCGTTCGGTTTCCTCGCGGGCGGCGATCTCGGCGGCGTCCAGCGTCTTCTGCCGCTCGATTTCCTGGCGGCGCACGGTTTCCTCGCCCCGGATGCGCGTCTGGTTCAGCAGCAGCGTCTCGGCCATGCGCCGCTTCTCGGTCGCCTCGTGCGCCTCGATCCCCGCCGCTTCGATGGTGCGTTGCCGTTCGATTTCAAGGCCTTGCGTCTCGCGGTCGCGGGCGATGCGGGCCTCGGTCACGGCCTGTTCCTGGGCGATGCGGGCGCGTTCCGTGGCCTCGCGCGCGGCGATCTCGTCGGCCTCGACGGCCTGGGTGCGGGCAATCTCGCGGGTGCGGATGTCGCGTTCGCTGGCAATCCGCGCCTCCGCGATGGCGCGGTCGTTGGCAATCCGCGCGCGTTCGATGGTCTCGCGCGCGGTGATCTGGGCGCTTTCGGCCTCGGTGTCGCGGGTCGCGCGTTCGCGGGCCAGTTCGGCGCGCTGCTGTGCGCGGCGGAACTCGACGTCGCGTTCCTGTTCCAGACGGGCGGCCTCGGATTCGCGGTCGATGTCGAGCGCCTGCTTTTCGGCCTCGAGGTTGCGGGCGCGGATCTGGATCATCGTGTCCTGCTCGATGTCGTTGCGGAGTTTCCGCCGCGCCTCGATGTCCTTGATCAGGGCCGTCAGACCCTCGGCGTCGAAGCGGTTGGAGGGGTTGAAGAATTCCAGCGCCGTCTGGTCGATGTCGAGGATCGCGACGGATTCGAGTTCCAGCCCGTTGCGCGTCAGATCCTCTTGCGCGGCCTCTTTCACACGCGAAACGTAGGACCCCCGGTTTTCATGCATCTGGCCCATGTCCATCTCGGCGGCCACGGCGCGCAGGGCGGATTCGAACTTGCCCGACAGCAGGGCATGCAGCGTTTCGGGTTCCAGCGTGCGGCGGCCAAGCGTGCTGGCGGCCATGGCGACGGCGGGGCGTTCGGGGCGGACGCGGACGTAGAACTCGGCCTCGACATCGACGCGCATGCGGTCCTTGGTGATCAGCGCCTGCCCCTTGGTGCGGCTGACCTTGAGCGGCAGGACGTTCATGTTGACGGGCGTGATGTCGTGGATGATGGGCCAGACGAAGGCACCGCCGTCGATCACCACCTTTTCGCCGAGGAACCCGGTGCGCACGAAGGCGACCTCCTTGGTGGACCGCCGGTAGAGCCACTGCATGACCCAGTACAGGATCGCGATGGCGACGACGGCGACGATCAGCCAGAGGATCAGTTGTCCGATGAGTTGTCCGGTCATGGTTCGGTTTCCTATCGTCCTAGGCGAAGGACAGGCGCTTGAAGGCCCGCGTTTGTTCGGTCAGTGCAGTTTCGGTCGGCAGCCGCTCCATCGAGGACGCACCGTAGAAGCCGTGGCAGGTGCGGGCGTTGTGCAGCACGAAGCCTGCGTCGTCGGGCATCGCCACCGGCCCGCCGTGGACCAGGATGATGGCGTCGGGCTTGACCGCCAGCGCCGCCGCTGCCCAACGGTCGACCAGGGCGGGGCAGTCGGCGAGTTTCAGCGCGGTTTCCGCACCGATGCTGCCGCCGGTGGTCAGGCCCAGGTGGCAGACGATGATGTCGGCCCCTGCCGCCGCCATCGCTGCCGCGTCCTTTTCCGAGAAGACATAAGGGGTTGTCAGCAGGTCCTTTGCGCGCGCCCTGGCGATCATGTCAACCTCAAGCGCATAGCTCATCCCCGTCTCTTCCAGGTTGGCGCGGAAGGTGCCGTCGATCAGGCCGACGGTGGGGAAGTTCTGGACGCCCGCGAAGCCCTTTGCCCTGACCTCGTCCAGGAAGCGGTCCATGATGCGGAAGGGGTCGGTGGCGCAGACGCCGGCCAGGACGGGTGTGTGTTTCACCACCGGCAGCACCTCGGCCGCCATGTCCATCACGATGGCATTGGCGTCGCCGTAAGGCATGAGGCCCGCGAGCGAGCCGCGCCCGGCCATGCGGTAGCGGCCCGAATTGTAGATCACGATCAGGTCGATGCCGCCCGCCTCTTCGCACTTGGCCGACAGGCCGGTGCCCGCGCCGCCGCCGACGATGGGTTCGCGCCGGGCGATCATGGCGTGGAACTTTGCGAGGATCTCGGTCCGGGTCATCGGCGGGCCTCTTTCTTGCGCGGGCTGCGCACCCCGTGCAGCGCGCGGAAGGCGGCGACCACGGCGGCGGCAAATGGGGCGTCGTTGATGTGGTGCGGCAGGCGGGTCAATTGACGGGCCGATGTCTGGCGGACGGTCGATTCAAGCGCCTGGAACAGGGCGGCGCGGGCGGCGGGGTCGTGAAAGGGTTTGCCGGGGGCATCGAGGGCCGACACGCCGCCCTCGGGCAGGAAGAAGCGCACCGGCCCCTCCATCGCGTTCAGCCGCTCGCCGATCCAGCGGCCCATCTCGGCGCATTCCTGGGGCGTGGTGCGCATCAGGGTGACGTGGGGGTTGTGGGGGTAGACCAGCCTTCCGCGATAGCGTTCCGGCACGGTGTCGGGTGCTGCGAAGTTCACCATGTCGAGCGCGCCGACCGATCCGACATAGGGCATCCGCGTGCGGATCACCGCGCCGAAACGGTCGTCGCTGGCGGGAAAGACGCCGCCCATCAGGCGGTCGGCCACCTCGGTGGTGGTCAGGTCGATGACGCCTGCGACCTTGCCCCCGTCGATCAGTTTTTCCATCGACTGGCCGCCGATGCCGGTGGCGTGGAACACGAGGCAGTCGTAGTCGTCGCGCAGCAGCGCGGTGACCTGCTGCACCGCCGGGGTGGTCACGCCGAACATGGTCAGGCCGATGGCGGGTTTTTCCGCCCCGGGCAGGGGGGATTTGCGCCCCGCCACCATGCCCGCCATCGCGTGGGCGGCGTTCGACAGCACCTCGCGCGTGATGGCGTTCAGGCCCTGCACGTCGGCGACCGAATGCATCAGGGTGATGTCGGCGGGGCCGACGTATTTCGAGACCTCACCGGATGCGACGGTCGAGACGATCAGCTTCGGCACCCCCACGGGCAGGGCCCGCATGGCGGGGGCGACCATCGCGGTGCCGCCCGATCCGCCTGCGGACAGGACGCCTGCGACGCCCTGCGCCTGTTTCAGCCAGCGTTCGAAGGCCAGCGTCATGCCCGCGACCGAACTTCCCCGGTCGCCGGTGAGCACGCCCGCAGCACCCCGCGGGTGGAAGGCCGCGACCATGTGGGCGGGGATGTCGGTGCTGGTCATGGTGCCGGTGGTGGACAGGTCGACCGTGCGCACGGGCAGGCCCGCCTTGCGCACCAGATCGGCCATGAAGCGCAACTCGTCGCCCTTGGTGTCGAAGGTGCCCGCGACCAGCACGGCCTGCTGGCCGCCCATGGCCAGCATCGGGCGGATGTCGGCCTGGGGGGGCGGGGCGGCGGTGGTGATGACGCGGGCGGCGCGGTCCAGCACGGCCACGGGCACAGGCTGCGACCAGCGGTTGGGGATGCGGGGGTTGGCGTTCCAGACTTTGGGCGCGACCGCGACGGGAGCCTGCGCAGCACGGGCATCCTTGGCCGGGGCCTCGGGCGGGCCGTCGTCGCCGTGGCGACCGACGCCCAGCAGGCGCTGCTGCAGGGCGCGGTCGTTCGCCAGGTCCTGCGCGGGGACCAGCCGGTTCACCCGGCCGTTGACCATGATCGCCACGCTGTCCGCCACGGCGCAGGCGACGCCGATGTTCTGCTCGATGACCAGAACGTCGATCTCGCCCTCCTCGCCCAGGCGGACCAGCATGTCCTCGACCTGCGCCACGATGACAGGGGCCAGCCCTTCGGTCGGCTCGTCCATCACCAGAAGGCGGGGGTTCATCAGCAGGGCGCGGGCAATGGCCAGCATCTGCTGCTCGCCGCCCGACAGCTGCGCGCCGCCGTTCGATTTGCGCTCGGCCAGGCGGGGGAAGGTGGCGTAGATGCGCTCGACCGACCATGCGCCTTTCGTGGCCACCATGCGCAGGTGTTCGTCCACCGTCAGCGACCGCCACAGGCGGCGGCCCTGGGGCACATAGGCGATGCCCACCCGGGCGATCTCGGCGGGGGGCCTGCCGTTGATGATCTGGCCTGCGAAGCTGACGGTGCCCGCCGCGACAGGCACCATCCCCATGATCGCCTTGCACAGCGTGGTCTTGCCCATGCCGTTGCGGCCCACCACCGACAGGACACCCCGTTCCAGCCGCAGGTCCACCCCCTGCAAGGCGTGGGACGCGCCGTAGAAGACGTTCAGGCCCTTGATGTCCAGCGTGGGGTTACGCATGGGCGTGGGTCCCGTCGCCGAGGTACAGTTCCTGCACCTCGGGGTCGTTCTCGATTTCCTGCGGGGTGCCTTCCTTGAAAATCCGACCGTTGTGCATCATCGTGACACTTTCGGCGACGCGCAGCGCCACGTCCATGTCATGCTCGATGATGATGTAGCCGATGTGGCGCGGCAGGCCGGTCAGAATCGCGACCAGGTCCTGCCGTTCGGTCGGCGACAGGCCCGCCGCCGGTTCGTCGAACAGGACAAAGCGGGGGGCACCGGCCAGGGCGAGGGCAATCTCCAGCTGGCGCTGCTGGCCGTAGGACAGGTTGGCGACCAGCGTGTCGCGGGCGGCGGTCAGGTGGACGGCCTCGATCAGTTCGGCGGCACGGGCGACCAGCACGTCGCCCCGGCGCGGACGGATGAGCGAAAAGCGGCCCCGCGACACGCCCCGGCAGGCGAGATAGACGTTGTCGGCCACCGTCAGGCCGCCGAACAGCAGGCTGATCTGGTAGGTGCGGCGCAGGCCCCGGCGGATGCGTTCGTGGGCGGGAAAGGCGGTCACATCCTCTCCGAACAGCCGGATCGTGCCGCTGGTGGGCAGGAAGTCGCCGGTGACGCAGTTGAAGAGCGTGGTCTTGCCCGCGCCGTTCGACCCCAGCACCGCGCGGCGTTCGCCGGGGCGGACCGACATGGTCACGTCGGCGATGGCGGCAAGGGCCCCGAACATCTTGGTCACCCCGCGCAGCTCCAGCGCGTTGCCGGACGACACCGACCCCAGCCGTTCGGCGGTGGTTTGCGGGGCGATCATCGGCGGTCGCCTTTCAGGGGGTCGCGTTTCGTGCGGGACTGCCAGCGTTCCCACAGGCCCAGCACACCGTCGGGCGAGAAGAACACGATGGCCAGGAACCCAAGGCCGATCAACAGCTTGAACCGTTCGCCCGACAGGTCGAACGCCATCAGGACATCCGGCGAGAAGGTGCGCAGAAGGACATAGATCAGCGCCCCGATGAACGGCCCGATGGGGCGGCGGATGCCGCCGACGACGGCGATGACCAGGATGTCGATCACCGCCGGGATGCCGGCGGTGCCGGGCGAAATCTGCGCGTTCTGCCAGACCAGCAGGATGCCCCCCAGGGCGGCGATGACCGAGGCAAAGCTGTAGGCCGCGATGCGGTGCGCGTTCACGGAATAGCCAAGCGCCGCCATCCGGCGCGGGTTGTCGCGCACGCCCTGCAGCGCCAGCCCGAAGGGCGAGCGGGACACATAGACGACGGCGGCATAGGACAAGACGGCGCAGCCGAGCGATAGGTAGTAGAACGGCACGGGTGCCCGCCAGTCGACCCCGAACAGCATCGGCGGCACCACCAGGTTGAACCCGGAATAGCCGTTGAACAGGCCATAGTTCTGTCGGGTGAAGTAGAAGAAGGCCGATGCGATGGCCAGCGTGATCATGATCGTGTAGATGCCCTCGGTCCTGACCGCCAATGCGCCGACCAGCGTGCCGAAACCGGCGGCGATGACGATGGCGGCGGGGATGTAGACGCACCACGGCAGGCCCTGGCTGATCTCGGCCACGCCCGAGGTGCCGAGGATCGCCACCATGTAGCCGCCCAGCGCCGCCACGGTCATCTGGATCAGGCTGACCATGCCGCCGTAGCCCGCAAGGAACATCAGCGACAGCGCGATCATGCCCAGGATGAAGGTCCAGCCGAACACCTGGAACAGCCAGAAATCGTTGGCGAGCAACGGCATCACGATCAGGATGAAGCCCACGGCCCACCACGCCGGTGCGACGCGCTCGACCAGGTTCCAGGCCCCCGGCTCGACAGCGGTACGCGAAGGGGGGGGCTGATCGGTCACCGCCATCAGCGCCCCGCCCCCAGAAGGCCCTGCGGGCGGAAGGCCAGCACCACCGCCATGATCAGGAAGGTGAAGACCACCGAATAGGTCGGCGCGTAGACCAGCCCGAGTTGCTCGGACAGCCCGATGATCACCGCGCCGATGGCGGCACCGGGGATCGACCCCATGCCGCCGACGATGACCACGACCAGCGACGCCAGCAGGAACCGCGTGTCCTCGCCCGGCGTCAGCGACTGGAACGTGCCGCCGACGATGCCGCCCATGCCAGCGAGACCCGCCCCGAAGGCGAAGACGGCGAGGAACACGTACTGGATGCGCACGCCCGATGCCGCCAGCATCTCGCGGTCATCCACCCCCGCCCGGATCAGCATGCCCAGGCGCGAACGGTTGAGGACCAGCCACATCCCGACGCCGATGACGATGGCGGCAACCAGGATGGCGATGCGGACGGCGGGAAACTTGAACCAGGTCACTTCGCCTGTATCCTCGCGGACGGAACTGATCACCGGCAGTTCGACCGGCCCCGACAGAAGGTCGGGCGTGAGGATCGTGTAGGACTGCCCGCCCCAGACCCACAGCATGATGTCGGCCAGCACCACCGACAGGCCGATGGTCACCATGGTCTGGCGCAGTTCCTGCCCCTCCATCCGGCGGAAGACCTGGTGTTGCAGCACCAGGCCCAGAAGTGCGACGACGACGAACACCACCGGAAAGGCCAGAAGCCAGGACCCCGTCGCCTCGGACACCTCGAACCCCAGATAGCCGCCCAGGAGGTAGAGCGAGCCATGCGCCAGGTTCACGTTGCGCATCAGGCCGAAGATCAGGGTGAACCCGGCGGCGACCAGGAAATACAGCGCGCCCAGCGTGATGCCCCCGAAGACGGCGTTCAGGAACACCTTCTTCTTGCCAAGCGCCTCTTCCATGGCGTCCGACCAGGGCGCGAAGACGGCCCAGGCAAGCACCGCCACGGCGATGGCAATGACAAGCGCCCAGATCGGATGGCGGCTGGCGAAACGTTGCAAGTGGTGCTCCCTCTTCCCGACCCTAGCCCCCGCCCGGCCGGAAGGTCATACCCGACAGTCTGATCCCGGTGCGGCAGGTCGGGAAAACCGGCCTCAGGACAGGTGTTTCACATGCACCGACCGGCGATAGTCGCTGGGGGCCACCACCCCGTTGGCGATGAAGAAGCGCGAGAAACTGGCCTGGCTGGAAAACCCGAGGTCAAGGCCGATGGCGCTGACGGCACTTTGCGAGCCCGACAGCCGCTCGATCGCGCGCTCCATCCGCAGGGCGTTCAGGTAGATGTTGGGCGTGACCCCGACCTGGCCACGGAACAGCTTGAAGAAATGCGGGCGCGACAGGCCCACCTCGCGCGCCACGTCGTCCAGTTCCAGCGTGTCGCCCAGGCGGTCCTGCAACAGCCGCAGCGCGTTGCGGATACGGTAGTCGCGCTTGGGCAGCGAGGGGCCGGTAAAGGCCGGGCCGCTGGCCGTCCACTGCCAGGACTGGTCGAAGGCCGCCTGCGTGACATCGCACAGCCGGTCCTCGATCATGGGATCGTCGCGGTCGGGGTCCAGCATGGCATGGGCCACGGCATAGACCATGCGGGCCAGATAGTCGGTCACCTCGACCCCCACGCGGCCGAAGCGCAGGGACGACTGCGCGCGGCGCGACGCCTCGAGAAACCACGCCGGGCGGATGTACAAGACCACCGCCAGCGTCGGTTGCGTGGCATCGACGGGGCGGTAGAAATGTGTCTGCCAGGGGCTGATCGCCACCGCCTGCCCCGGCGACAGGGGGTGGGACGTGCCATCCACCATCACGACGCCCGCCGGTCCCTGGACATGGAAGATCAGATGCCCCTCGCGGTGGCCGTGGGGCACCATGGCGCGGTCCATGGAATACAGGCAGACGCGCCCGAAGGGGCCGTGGAACACGGCCAGCGCAGTACTCATGTCCTCCTCCCCCGTGCATTCTTGCGATGCAGGCAGGGGGCCAGCCTAAGCCAGAATCGCGGCGTGGCAACCGAAATGTCCCGCCGCACTGCGGCACGGGGCTGGGTGGCGGGCGGGATCACAGCGCGGCCTCGAGCATCCGGCGATAGTCGGCCGCGGTCGCGTGGCGCGGATTGGTGCGCGACGCCGCCCCTTCGGCCGCGCGCAGCGCGACGCGCGCCATCGCCGGGGTGTCGAGGTGCAGCTGCGCCAGCCGGCCCGGCAGGCCGATGCGCGCGCCAAGTGCGGCCAGCGCCGCGATCACGTCGCCGCCCGGTGCCAGGCCCAGGGCCGCGCGCACGGGGGGCAGGCGGTCGGCCACGGCCGGCGCATTGAAGTGCATCACCGGGGGCAGCAGGGCGGCATGCAGCCGCCCGTGGCGCAAGCTGCGTTCGGCCTCAAGTGCGAAGGCCAGGGCGTGGACGCCGCCCAGGCCCTTCTGCGCCGCCAGCCCCGCGTTCAGCCCCGCCGCCAGCATTTCGCGCCGCGCCTCGATGTCGGTGCCGCAGGCGACGGCCCGCTCCAGATGCGCCGCCGCGCGCCGCAGCCCGTCCAGCGCGATGCCGTCGGCGGGCGGGTTCCAGGCGGTGCCGAGATAGGCCTCGAGGCAGTGGATCAGCGCATCCATCCCGTCGGCGGCGGTGGCCGCCGGGTCGGCGGCCAGGGTCAGGGTCGGATCGCACAGGATCAGCGCCGGAATGCAGGCGGTGCCCGTGGCACAGCCCGTGGCTGCGGCCAGCCCCTCGGCCAGGGGACCGAGGCCGACGTTCGCCGGGGTGGTGGGCAGGGCGATCACGGGGGCATGGGGCAGAACGTCCTTGCCGATGATCCGGGCCAGGTCCAGTGCCGCAGCACCGCCGAGGCCGATCACCGCATCCGCCCCGCTGTCTGCCCCGCGCGCCAGGACCTGCGCCCTGACGCGCGGGTCGGTCCCGGTATCGACCTCGGCAATCTGGACGAACCCCGTCGGCAGAAGGTCGGCCAGCCGGTCGAGGGTCTCGTCCGCAGCACCCGCCGCATCGGTCACCACCAGGGGCCGGTGCACGCCAAGGGTGCGCAGTTCCTCGGGCAGCGCGTCTTCCAGCACGCGGTCGGCAAAGTGGATGCGGGTGACATAGCCGATCAGGGACATGGCCGTTCGGTCAGAAGGGGAGGGCGACGGTTTGGGCGACCTCCGTCAAGGGCGCGCCGACAAGGGTGATGCACCTCCCTCTCCCCTTGGGGGTGAGGGGGGAAGGGCTACGCCCGCCATCCGGCCTGCACGCGCAAGGTCCGGGACCCCGACCTTGTGCCGGGGTCCCGGGGTATCTTCCTCAGCCGCCGCGCAGGGCGTCGCAATCGGGCGTGTCGCGCGACGGCAGGCCCATGGCCGTGAACGCTTCGGGCGTCATGCCAAGGGTCTGCGTGACATTGTCCTGCTGGGCCACCATCTTGTTGGCAAGCCCGCCGTCCGCCGTCTCGACCACCTCGTTGACATAGACGGTGCCGGTGGCCTGGCGGTTCTCGTTCAGCGTCACCACCCCCAGCGGCGTCTGCAGTTGCAGCGCGGACAGGGCCGCGTGGAACTTCTTCTGGCCGTCCGACAGATCACCGTCGATCTGGTTCAGCGCGGCAATCGCGGCCAGCGTCGCGTTGTAGTAGCCGACCCCGAACAGCGAGGGCGAGGGGAAACGTTCTGCCTCGGGGAAGGCGTCCTGATAGGCCTTGACGTAGGCCTGCCATTCCGGGGCGGGATTGTCCTCGGCCAGCGCGCCGCTGGTCGGCGTGCCGACAAGGGCGTCCTTGGCCCGGCCCTTGGACGTCAGCACCGTCTGGTCGGCCATGATCGTGCCGCCGATCAGGTTGGTGTCGGCCCCGGCCTGTTCGTACTGGTTGAGGAAGTTGATCGCATCGGTGCCGCCCACGCCCAGATAGATGGCGTCCACGTCATCGGGCAGTTGCGCGATCACGCCGCCAAAGTCGGACGACCCCAACGGCACCCAGAAGCGTTCCACGATGTCGCCGCCCGAGCGGCAGAAATCGACCGCGAAGCCCAGAAAGTTGGTGTAGCCGAAGGAATAGTCGGCGGCGATGGTCACCACCCGCTTCCACCCCTTTTCGTTCACCACATAGGACCCCAGCCCCTGCCCCCACTGCGCCCCGTCCAGGTTGAAGCGGAAGAAGTTTGGCGCGGGGTCGACCCAGGTGGTTTCCAAGGCACCCGAGATGCCGTTGATCACCGTCTTGTCGGGGATCGTCTTGGCATAGTCGCGCATCGCGATGCCTTCGGACCCCGACAAGGGGCCGATGATGAAATCGACGCCGTCCTGTTCGATCAGCTTGCGCGCCTGGCGGATGGTGGTGTCGGGCGTGGTGTCGGTGGCGGCGACCACCGTCTCGATCTTCTTGCCGCCGGCCATCCCGCCCGCCTGTTGCAGCGCCAGTTCGACGTTGCGCACGCCGTCCGCGCCACCGGCCGCAAAGGCCCCTTCCAGCGCGACCAGAATGCCGATCTTGATCGTGTCCTGCGCCAGCGCCATGGCTGGCACCAGCAGCGCCACCGCCGACACGGTGCCGATGAAAAGCTTTCTCATGGTTCTCCTCCCTGGAGCCGTCGTCATGGCCCGCCCGTCCCTCGCGGGCGTCGTGCCGTCAGCCTAGGGTCGCAGGGCCGGGGCGCGTGATAGTCGGGCGATGCGCGCCATATCCGAGCGTCTGATTTTTTGTCAGGCCTGGCGCAGGACGGCACCGGGGTTGAGGATGCCCCTGGGGTCGAGCGCGGCCTTGACCGCGCGCATCGCCGCCAGTTTCCCCGGATCGCCGTAGCGTTCCAGATCGGCCACCTTCAACCGTCCGATGCCGTGTTCGGCGCTGACCGACCCGCCGCGCGCGTGGACCATGTCGTGCACGCAAGCCTTGATCGCTGCCCGCTGGGGGTCGTGGTCGGCGCGCGCCCGGCCGGGCATGGGAAAGACGTTGTAGTGCAGGTTGCCGTCGCCGAGGTGGCCAAAGCAGTTGATGCGGAACGCGCCGATCCGGGCCAGTGCGGGGCCGCAGGCGTCGATGAACCCCGCGCATTCCGACAGGGGCAGGCTGATGTCGTGGTTCGACACGGCCCCGATGCGGCGGTTGGCCTCGGGGATCGATTCGCGCACCGCCCAGAAGGCCGCGCGCTGTGCGAGGGTTGCGGCGATGACGGCGTCGTCGGACAGGCCCTGCGCCACGGCATCGGCAAAGATCGCCTCCAGCGCCGCCTGCGAGTCAAGGCCCTGCGGCAGGCCGAGGTCGATCAGCACCATCCAGTCGGGGACCGTGGCAAAGGGCGCGCGCACCTCGGGGCCGACCTCGGCCAGAAAGCGCAGGCCCTGCCCCGCGATCAGTTCGAAGGCCGACACAAGGCCCGGCACCCGCGCCTCGGCCAGCGCCAGCAGCGCCAGGGCGGCGGCGGGCGAGGCCACCGTCAGGAACGCGGTGCCGCGCGCGGCGGGCGGCATGACCATGCGCAGGCTGGCCGCGGTGATGACGCCCAGCGTCCCCTCGGACCCGATCAACAGGTTGCGCAGGTCGTAGCCGGTGTTGTCCTTGCGCAGCCTGCGCAGGCCATGCCAGACCGTGCCGTCCGCCAGCACCGCCTCGAGCCCCAGGCACAGGTCGCGCGCATTGCCGTGGCGCAGCACGTTCACGCCGCCCGCGTTGGTGCCGAGGATGCCGCCGACCCGCGCCGACCCCTCGGACGCCAGCGACAGCGGGAACATCCGGCCCGCCTGCGCCGCCGCCGCCTGCACGGCGGCCAGCGTCGCGCCGGCCTCGGCGATCAGGACGTTCTCTTCGGGCCAGACCCCGCGCACTGCCGCCATACGGTCGAGCGACAGGATCAGCGCCGCCGGGCCGCCGGGCATCACCTGCCCGCCCACGAGGCCCGTGCCGCCGCCCAGGGGCACCACCCCCACCCCGGCGCTGCAGCAGAAGGCAAGGATCACCGACACCTCATCGACCGTCCGGGGCCGCGCCACGGCTGCCGCCTGCCCCTGCCAGCGCCCGCGCGGCTCGGTCAGGTCGCGCGCCTGCGCCTCGCGCAGCGTGCCGGGGGGCAGGCGCTCGGCCAGGGCGGACAGGAAGGCGGGGGTGGCGGGGTTCAGCATGCGCGCATGCCTAGCGCAGTCGCGAGACAAGCGGAAGAACCCCCTTCGGCCCTTTCGTCTTTGCCCAAGTATCCCGGGGGTGCGGGGGGCCGCCCCCCCCCGAGCGCCCACCCCCCCCGCCCCCGCTCACACCCCCCCCGCCCGCGGCACCACCCAGAACGTGGGGCGGCCCCGCACGCGGGCGACCGACCACTCCA
>JBQTJI010000082.1:0-24539 GCA_052387255.1 Gemmobacter sp.
TGGGGGCACCGCATCATCCCACCCCCCGCCGACAGCGCCCGCGGCTCGCACGGGCCCAGCGCCCCAACGCGTCGGTCGGGGCGTGCCCCGACGGGGGGCGCGCGTGGCGGGGCACCCCCCGACCTACGGGGTGCGTTTGCGGGTCTCAATGCGCCACCCCTGCCGCGACGCTTTCGTCGATGAACTTGCCCTCGCGGAAGCGGGTCATGGCGAATTCTGCTGCCAGCGGCCCCGGCTCGCCCTTGGCCATCAGCTCGGCCATCGCCCAGCCCGACCCCGGGATCGCCTTGAAGCCGCCGGTGCCCCAGCCGCAGTTGAGGAAGCAGCCGCCCAGCGGGGTCCTGGAGATGATGGGCGAGCGGTCGCCGGTCATGTCGACGATGCCGCCCCACTGGCGCAGCATCTTGAGGCGGCTGAGCATGGGGAAGGTCTCGATCAGGGCGCGCAGGGTTTCCTCGATGTGGTGGTGGCTGCCGCGCTGGGTGTAGTTGTTGAAGCCGTCGGTGCCGCCGCCGATCACCATCTCGCCCTTGTCGGACTGTGAGAGGTAGCCGTGGACGGTGTTGGCCATCACCACCACGTCCATGCAGGGTTTGATCGGTTCGGAGACGAGAGCCTGGAGGGCGACGGCCTCGATCGGCAGGCGGAAGCCGGCCATCTGTGCAAGCTGGCCGGAGTGGCCGGCGACGACTAGCCCCAGTTTCCTGGTGGCGATGGTGCCCTTGGTGGTCTCGATCCCGGTGACATGGCCGTTGTCGGAGGTGACGCCGGTGACCTCGCAGTTCTGGATGATGTCCATGCCCATGGCGCTGCACGCCCGCGCATAGCCCCAGGCGACGGCGTCGTGGCGGGCGGTGCCGCCGCGCGGCTGCCACAGGGCACCGAGGACGGGATAGCGGGGGCCGTCGATGGAGATGATCGGGCACAGTTCCTTGACCCGTTCGGGGGTGATGAATTCGGTCGCCACCCCCTGCAGGGCGTTGGCATGGGCGGTGCGCTGGTAGCCGCGCACCTCGTGGTGGGTCTGGGCCAGCATCATCACGCCACGGGGGCTGAACATGACGTTGTAGTTGAGGTCCTGGGACAGCGTTTCGTACAGGCCCCGCGCCTTTTCATAGATCGCGGCGGAGGGGTCCTGCAGGTAGTTCGAGCGGATGATCGTGGTGTTGCGCCCGGTGTTGCCGCCACCGAGCCAGCCCTTTTCGATGACGGCGACGTTGGTGATGCCGAAGTTCTTGCCGAGATAGTAGGCCGAGGCGAGGCCATGCCCCCCTGCCCCCACGATCACCGCGTCATAGGCGGCCTTCGGCGTGGCGGCCGCCCAGGCGCGGGTCCAGCCCTGGTGGTTGCGAAGCGCCTCTCGGGCGATGGCAAAGACGGAATAGCGGGACATTCGGGACTCTCGCAGGGCTGGTCCGCTTCTGGAACGGACCCCTTCTAGCGCCGCACCCCGATGCGGCACAATCGGGACAAATGCGACATGGGGCCCGCGACAGATCGCGCGTCAGGCGATGGAATAGCCGATCACCACCGCGCCGGGCTCGTTCAGGCGGCCAAAGATGATGTGGCCGGCCCGCAGCATCCCGAACTCTTCGCGCAGGAGTGCGACGGGGCGTTCGTCGCGCACGACCAGCGTGGTGCCGTTCGAGGAGTGGTCGATCAGGATCACCTTGTCGCGGCGGAACTCGACCGTCGCGTGCTGGCGCGACACCTGCGCGCCGGCAACCACGACGTCGCAGGCAGCATCGCGCCCGCAGACCAGCCGCCGGGTGCCTGCAGGGACGGCCCAGGTGCGGCCCTGGAC
Organism: Gemmobacter sp.; assembly: GCA_052387255.1. Lineage (GTDB taxonomy): Bacteria > Pseudomonadota > Alphaproteobacteria > Rhodobacterales > Rhodobacteraceae > JBBQXK01. The sequence continues at coordinate 1,805 of JBQTJI010000082.1, forward strand.
CGTCAGCGTCAGGGTGACGGCAGAGGTGCGCGGCGGCGGCGCGCTGCGGGCAAATCCGATCTGGGTGGTTTCCTGTCGCGCCATGCCGGCCGTCACCTGGGCCACGCGCACCGGGTCCTGTCGGCCCTTGACCTCGATCACCGCGAACTCGGCCGCGTCGTCCTGCTGTTCGGGGGGCAGGCGGTCGATCAGGTCGCCCGTGGTCAGGATCTGGTCGGGATTGGCCAGATGCACCAGGCGCGCGGCGATGTTGACAGTGTCGCCGAAACAGTCGCCGTCCTCGATCACCGCCGGGCCGAAATGCAGGCCGATGCGCAGCCGCACCTGACCGCCGCTGCCCGGCAGGGGCGGCAGGGTGGACATGGAACCGCGAATCTCGATGGCGGCGGCAAAGCCCGCCTGGGGATCGTCGAAGACGGCCATCACCTCGTCGCCGATGGTCTTGACGACGCGGCCCCGGTGCGCGGCCACCGCCCGACCGACCGAGGCCAGCGTCTCGTGGACGACGCCCACGGCAATCTGATCGCCCAGCCGCTCGTAAAGGAGCGTGCTGCCGACTATGTCCGCAAACAGAATGCCGACGTCCCGCGAGGCTTCCATCGCGTTGTTCTAGGGCTGGGTTCGGCGCTGACGCAAGGGCAATCTGGCGTCACGGCATGGCGTCGCAGGCCGCGCGAAAGCCCTGTCCCGCGACTTCGGCGCAGGGTACAGGCTGGGACGCGGAGACGGCGGCGAAAAACGGAGGTTCGACGGGTGGCGTTCTGGCTGGCGGCGGGTGTTCTGGCCCTGGCGGTTGCGGGCCTTCTGGTGGCGGCGGCGCTGGCGCGAGGCGGGTCCGGCCCTGCCGCCGGGGCGGCGGGCCGCGTCCATGCCAGCCAGTTGCGCGAGATCGAGCGCGATGCCCGGCGCGGCCTGATCGCCCCGGACGAGGCGCTGCGCCTGCGCGCCGAGGTGGCGCGGCGGCTGATCGAGGCAGAGCGGACCGGCGCGGGTCCGGCACGGGCGACGCGCGGTCCGGGCGGCCTTGCGGCGGGGCTGGCGGGGGCGGCGGTGCTGGGGGGGGCGGTGCTGCTTTATGCCGATCTGGGCGCGCCGGGCTATCCCGACCTGCCCATGGCGGCGCGCCTGGCCGAGGCCGAGGCGCTGCGCGCCGCCCGCCTGCCCCAGGCCGAGGCCGAGGCGGCGGCCCCCCCTGCCCCCGCACGGCAGGTCGATGCCGAATTCCTGGCGCTGATGGACACCCTGCGCGCGCGGGTCGCCGAGCGGCCCGATGACCTGCAGGGCCATTTCCTGCTGGTCCAGAACGAGGCGCGGCTGGGCCGCCACGCCGCCGCCGCCCGCGCGCAAGGTGAGGTGATCCGCATCAAGGGGGCCTATGTCGCGCCCGAGGACCATGTGCTGCTGGCCCGGATGATGATCGCCGCCGCTGGGGGCGCGATCAGCCCCGAGGCCGAGGCGGCGCTGGAGGCGGCGCTGCGGATCAACCCCGACCAGGACGAGGCGCTGTTCTTGGCGGGCCTGTCGCACCTGCGGCTGGGGCGGCCCGACCTGGGGTTCGCCGCCTGGTCCCGGCTGATCGCGACGGCACCGGGGGGCAGCCCCTGGCTGGCCGAGGCCACGGCGCGGATCGGCGAGGTCGCGGCGGCGGCGGGGGTGGACTATGCTCTGCCCGCCGACCTGGGCGGGCCGAGTGCCGCCGACATCGCCGCGGCAGCCGAGATGACGCCCGAGGCGCGGGATGCCATGGTGGGGGACATGGTCGAGGGGCTGGCCGCGCGGCTGGCGTCCGAGGGCGGCCCGGCGTCCGACTGGGCGCGGCTGGTGACGGCGCTGGCGATCCTGGGCGATACCGACCGCGCACGGGCCGTCGCGGCCGAGGCCGAGGGCGTCTTTGCCGGGCGGGCGGAGGATCTGGCGGCGGTGCGTGCGGCGGCAGAGGCGGCAGGCCTGTGACGCCGTTCGACCGGATCGAGGATTTTGCCGCCATCCTGCCCGCGCAGGGTGGCCTGCTTGGGTTGGACCTGGGCGACAAGACCGTGGGGCTGGCGCTGTCCGACCTGCGCCGGTCGGTGGCGACGCCGCTGCACACGCTGCGGCGGGTGAAGTTCACGCAGGATGCCGCCGACATTCTGGCCCTGGCCGCCGCGCGGGGCACCGTCGGGCTGGTGCTGGGCCTGCCGCGCAACATGGACGGCAGCGAGGGCCCGCGCGCGCAATCGACCCGCGCCTTTGCGCGCAACCTGTCGGCGCTGACGCCGCTGCCGATCTGCTTCTGGGATGAGCGTCTGAGCACGGTTGCGGCAGAAAGGGCACTGCTGGAGGCGGATACGTCGCGAAAGCGTCGCAGGGAGGTGATCGACGCGGTGGCCGCGGGCTATATCCTGCAGGGGGCGCTGGACCGTCTGGCGTACATCGCAAGGGCGCAGTCTTGAGCGAAGGATCGGTCTTGACGGGCGACGGTGACGAGGTCTGGATGCGCGACGAGGTCGAAAGCCCCTGCGTGAAGCTGTGCGTCATCCACCCCGAGGCGCGGCTGTGCATCGGCTGCCTGCGGTCCATCGAGGAGATCACGGCCTGGAGCCGGATGACCCCTGCGGGGCGCGCAGGCGTCATGGCAGAGTTGCCCGAACGCGCCCCCCGGGTGGCGGCGCGGCGGCGCGGCGGGCGGTCGGCGCGGCTGGACATCTGAACGGCGGTCGGGCCGGACGTCGGAAAACACGTGTTTTCCGGCTTGCGGTGCCCGGTCAGGCGGTCAGGCGGATGGCGGCCCCCTGCACTGCCGCAAGTGCGCGGTCGTAGAGGCCGAGGTCGCCCTGCGCTGCGCCTTCGGACAGCATCCTTCTCCAGGTCCGCGCGCCGGGGCGGCCGGTGAACAGGCCCAGCATGTGGCGGGTGATCTGGTGCAACCGTCCCCCCGCCGCCAGATGCGCGGCGATGCAGGGCCGCATGGCCTGCGCCACATCGAACACGTCGGGCGCATGGGGGTCGCCCCACAGCGCATCGGCCCCGTGCAGCACCGCGCCCGGATCGTGATAGGCGGCGCGGCCCACCATCACGCCGTCCAGCCCCTGCGCCAGCAGGCCGCGCGCCTGGTCCAGCGTGGTGATGCCGCCGTTGATCGACAGCGTCAGGTCGGGATAGCGCTGTTTCATGCGCAGCACGAGGGGATGGTCCAGTGGCGGGATCTCGCGGTTCTCCTTCGGCGAAAGGCCTTGCAGCCAGGCCTTGCGCGCATGCACGATGACATGGGTGATGCCGGCACCCAGGGCCGCGTCGATGAAGCGCGGCAGGGCAGTCGCGGGGTCCTGGTCGTCGACGCCGATGCGGCATTTGACTGTCACGGGGCGGTCGGTCTCGCCTTGCATGGCGCGCAAGGCTTCGGCGACGCGGTCGGGGGTTTCCATCAGGACCGCGCCGAAACAGCCCGATTGCACCCGGTCGGACGGACAGCCGCAGTTCAGGTTGACCTCGTCATAGCCATGGGGCCGCGCCAGCCGGACGGCCCTTGCCAGGTCCGCAGGGTCGGACCCGCCCAGTTGCAGGGCGACGGGACCCACGTCCTGATCATGCGCCAGAAGCCGGTCGCGGTCGCCATGGATCACCGCCTGTGCCGTCACCATCTCGGTGTACAGCATCGCGTGCCGGGTGAACTGCCGGTGAAAGCGGCGGCAGTGCCGGTCGGTCCAGTCCATCATCGGGGCGACGGACAGGCGGTGGGGCGGCGGCGGGGTCATCGGGTTCCTGGGGCTTCGGCACCGGGGGGTTGCAGCGGGATATAGGCGATGCACGGGGGCTTGGCCATCCGCACCCGGACCGCCGCCCCGCAGCGCGCGCCGCGCCGCAAAATCGGGCGGGGGGCATGAAAAGCGGCGTCATTTTCAGCGTTTCCTGTCGCGTGACGCGATCCGCCCCCGCTCTGCGCTTGAACCGCCGCCCCGGCGCGCCCGAAGATCGGGGCATGAGTTGGCGGCTAGGGTTCCGGCACGGGCATCGTGCGTCTGGTCCGAGAGCGGCCACCGGCGGGAGAGACATCCCTGCCCGGTGCACGGCGGGACAAAAACCCGGGAGACCTCGTAAAGCCAAGGGATTGGCGGAGCGATGGCACGTCGATCCCACAGAACCGTGAAAGGGACCTCGGGATGACGATTTTCCGCAGACCGCTGCTGGCCGTGATGGCCGGGCTTGGCATGCTGGCGCTTGGCCAACCGGCCCTGGCCGAGGCCAGGAAAGACTTCAAGGTGGCCTGGTCGATCTATGTCGGCTGGATGCCCTGGGGTTACGCCAGCGACACCGGCATCGTGCAGAAATGGGCCGACAAGTACGGCATCACCATCGAGGTGACGCAGTTCAACGACTATGTCGAATCGATCAACCAGTACACCGCCGGCACCTACGACGCTGTGACGCTGACCAACATGGACGGGCTGTCGATCCCCGCTGCCGGAGGCGTGGACACCACGGCGGTGATCGTGGGCGACTTCAGCGCGGGCAACGACGCGGTGATCCTGAAGGACGGCGGCACGCTGGCCGACATCAAGGGGCGGTCGGTCAATCTGGTCGAGTTTTCGGTGTCGCACTACCTCTTGGCCCGCGCGCTGGACAGCGCAGGCATGACCGAAGCGGATGTCAGCGTCATCAACACCGCCGACCCCGACATGGTGGGCGCGTTCCAGACGCCGGACGTGGCGGCGATGGTGACGTGGAACCCGATGGTGGCCGAGATCGTGACACTGCCGGGGGCGACGGCGGTGTTCGATTCCTCGCAAATTCCGGGCGAGATCATCGACCTGATGGTGGCGAACACGCAGGTGCTGGCCGACAACCCCGATTTCGGCAAGGCTTTGGCGGGCATCTGGTACGAGACGGCGGCGCTGATGGTGGCCGACACGCCCGAGGGGGCGGCGGCACGGGCGGCGATGGGGGCGGCGTCGGGCACCGACCAGGCGGGGTTCGAGGCGCAGATGGCGGCGACCAAGCTGTTCGCGACGCCGGGGGATGCCGTGGCCTTCGTCACCTCGCCCGATCTGGGCGTGACCATGGACAAGGTGCGCACCTTCCTGTTCGACAAGGGGCTTCTGGGGTCGGGGGCGGCCTCGGCGGACGTGATCGGGATCGAGCTGCCGGGCGGTACGGTGCTGGGCGACGCCGCCAACGTGAAGCTGCGGTTCACCGACCGGTACATGAAGATGGCCGCCGACGGCGCGCTGTAGGGGCGACCCCGTGCGCGCCATCAACATCAGGCCCGGACGGGGGGCGCAGGTCATGCTGGCCTGCCTGCCCTTCGGGCTGTTGGTGCTGGCCTATGTCGTGGGTTCGGCGCTGCGGCTGGCCGAGAACCCGAACGACAAGCTGTTGCCCGCGCTGACCACATTGGTGAGCAGCATCGAGACGCTGGCCTTCGTTCCTGACAAACGGACAGGCGACGTCATTCTGTGGACCGATACGGCGGCCAGTCTGTGGCGGCTGGGGCTGGGCCTGGGGATTTCGACCGCGATGGCCCTGGTGCTGGGCCTGCTGGCGGCCATCCTGCCCCTGTTCCGCGCGCTGATGTCGCCCTTCGTGGCCTTCGTGTCGATGGTGCCGCCCTTGGCCCTGCTGCCGGTGCTGTTCATCGTGCTGGGCCTGGGCGAGGTGTCGAAGGTGGCGCTGATCGTGATCGGGGTGGCCCCCATCCTGGTGCGCGACTGTACGCTGACGGCGATGGCCCTGCCGCGCGAGATGATCGTCAAGGCGGAAACGCTGTCGGCCTCGACCTGGCTGATCGGGTTGCGCGTGGTGCTGCCGCAGGTGCTGCCCCGGCTGATCGATTCGTTGCGTCTGCAATTGGGTCCCGCGTTCCTGTTCCTGATCGCGGCAGAGGCGATTTCTGCCGACAGCGGCTTGGGTTACCGCATCTTCCTCGTGCGCCGCTACCTGTCGATGGAGGTGATCTTTCCCTATGTCGCCTGGATCACGCTGCTGGCCGTGCTGATGGACGCAGGCCTGTCGGCCCTGCGCCGCCGGGTGTTCCCCTGGGCGGAGATGGGCCGATGACGGGGATCGTGGTGGACCGGGTGTGGAAGGAATACGGGAGCCAGATCGTGCTGGAGAACCTGACGCTGGAGGTGGCCCCCCGGTCGTTCCTGGCGCTGGTCGGGCCGTCGGGCTGCGGCAAGACCACCTTCCTGCGGATGGTCCTGGGGCAGGAACGCCCGACACGCGGGCGTATCCTGCTGGATGGTGCCCCCCTTCCGCCCGAGCCGGGGCCGGACCGGGGCGTGGTCTATCAGCGCTATTCGGTGTTCCCGCACCTGACCGTGCTCGGCAACGTCATGCTGGGGCCGGAACTGCGCGCCAGCCGGTTGCTGGGGCGTCGTCTGGGTGCTGCGCGGCGGGCGCTGGTGGCGGACGCGCAGGCGATGCTGGCCGAGGTGGGGCTGGCGGGGGCCGAAGGGAAATACCCGGCGCAACTGTCCGGCGGCATGCAGCAGCGGCTGGCTCTGGCGCAGGCGCTGATGATGAAGCCGCGCGTGCTGCTGCTGGACGAGCCGTTCGGCGCTTTGGACCCCGGCATCCGCACCGAGATCCACGGGCTGATGAAGCGGCTGTGGAACAGTGCCGAGATGACCGTGGTGATGGTGACGCATGACCTGCGCGAGGCGTTCACGCTGGCCACCCGCATCGTCGCCTTCGAACGCCCGCGCGACCGGCCCGAGGAGCGCGAGCGCTATGGCGCGACGATCACCAAGGACATCGCGATCTGGCCGCCGCGCGTGGCCGGGCGGCTGACCCATTTCGACTCGGACATGCCCGGTCAGGACGACCTGACCCTTGACGCGGCAGCGACCGGGACGACCCGGCGACGCGAGAGGATGCCATGATCCACACCCCCCGATCCCCCGAGGCCATCGCCGCCGACCGCGCGCGGTACGCGGACCACCAGCGGCGCGGCCTCGACTTTGCGCCGAAGGCCCTGCCCGCCCCCAGCCCCCGCCCTGCCCCGGACCCCGTGGGCGTGATCCGGCACGAGGTCATTGCGGGCGGGTGGTACTGGACTGTCGCCATGGCGGCAGGCCAGGTGCTGCGGATCGAGGGGGCGCTTGGCACATCGGTGTCGCTGGCTTGCTGGGCCGGGGGCGATGCGAGCGAGCGGATGAACCTGCCCGACACGGTCAAGGTCCAGTGGACGACCGAACTGCGCAAGGGCCGGGTGATCTTTTCCGACATGGGCCGGGTGATGCTGTCGATCACCGAGGACAGTTCGGGCGCGCATGATGCGCTGACCGGCGGGTCGACGGCGGCGGATGTTCCTGCGGGCGCGCGCAACTGCCGCGACAACATGGTGCTGGCGGCGGCCAAGCTGGGGCTGTCGCGGCGCGACCTGCCCGCCGTGTGGACGCTGTTCGCGCCTGTGCGGGTGGATGCCGAAGGGCGGTTCGGGTGGCGGGGCGCGCTGTTGTCGGGCGACGACTGGGTGGAGGTGCGGGCCGAGATGGACGTCCGGCTGGCCCTGTCGAACACGCGCCATCCGCTGGACCCGGCCAAGGGGCCCGAGCCTGCGGTGACCGCGACGTTGCTGGCGGCGGTGCCGGTGGCGGACGACGACCTTTGCCGCACGGCATCGGCCGAGGCGGTGCGCGGGTTTCAGAACAACGGGCGGTCCTGATGGAACAGGTATTCGACATTCCCGCCGAGCGGCCCTGGTCGGGGCTGGTGCGCAAGGGCCAGACCATCCGCATCGAGGACACCTATGGCCAGCAGGCCATCGACACGATCTTTTACGCCGCCGCCGACTTTGGCGAACGGTACTCGTCGCAGGAGACGATGCGGGTGAACGGGGTGGCCTATCTCTCGACCGGGGCCACCATCGTGTCGTCGGAAGGCCGCGTGATGCTGACCGTCATCGCCGACACCTCGGGCCGACACGACACCTCTGCGGGGTGCTGTTCCTGCGAATCGAACACGGTCAGGTTCGGCTATGAGACGCGCCACCTGCATGCCTGCCGCGAGAACTTCATCCTGGAACTGGCGCGGCACGGGATGGGCAAGCGCGACATCGTGCCCAACATCAACTTCTTCATGAACGTGCCGATCAGCCCGAACGGGGCGATGACCATCGACGACGGCATCTCGCGCCCCGGCGACCATGTGGAGATGCGCGCGGAAATGGACGTGCTCTGCGTCATCTCGAACTGCCCGCAGGTCAACAACCCCTGCAACGGGTTCGATCCGACGCCGATCCGCGTCATCATCAAGGCCTGACGCCATGTTCCAGCGGGTACTGATCGCCAACCGGGGCGAGATCGCAGTGCGCATCATCGCCACCTTGCGGCGGATGGGGGTGGGGTCGGTGGCGGTCTGGTCCGACGCCGACCGCTTTGCGCCGCATGTGGGCCTGGCGGATGCAGGCGTCCGGCTGGGGCCTGCGGCGGCATCGGACAGCTATCTGAACGTCGATGCGGTGATTGCTGCAGCCCGCGCCACCGGGGCGGATTCGGTGCATCCGGGGTACGGGTTCCTGTCCGAGAATGCCGCCTTCGCCGAGCGGCTGGCGGCGGAGGGGATCGCCTTTGTCGGCCCGCGCCCCGAGCATCTGCGCGCCTTCGGCCTGAAGCATACCGCGCGGGACCTGGCCCTTGCGGCGGGGGTGCCGCTGTTGCCGGGGTCGGGGTTGTTGCCTGATGCCGACGAGGCGGCTCGTGCGGCCAGTGACGTGGGCTATCCGGTGATGCTGAAAAGCACCGCCGGGGGGGGTGGCATCGGGATGCAGCTTTGCCCCGACGACGCGGCCCTGCGGGCGGCCTTCGCCGGGGTGCAGCGCACGGCGGGGGCCAGTTTCGGCGATGCGCGGGTGTTTCTGGAACGCTTCGTGACGGGGGCGCGGCACGTCGAGGTGCAGGTCTTCGGCGATGGCCGGGGCCGGGTGGTGGCCTTGGGCGAGCGCGACTGTTCCCTGCAGCGGCGCAACCAGAAGGTCATCGAAGAAACGCCCGCGCCGGGGCTGAGCGATGCCGTGCGGGCCGGGCTGCACCGGGCGGCGACCGACCTCTGCGCATCGGTGAACTATCAGTCAGCGGGGACGGTCGAGTTCATCTATGACCCGCTGCGCGAGGCGGCCTATTTCCTGGAGGTGAACACCCGGTTGCAGGTCGAGCATCCGGTGACCGAGGCGGTGCTGGGCATCGACCTGGTGGAATGGATGGTTCGGACGGCGGCGGGCGAGGATGTCATCCCCGCGACCTTGCCGGTGCCGCAGGGCGCGGCCTTCGAGGCGCGGATCTATGCCGAGGCCCCCCATGCCGGGTTCCGCCCCTCGGCCGGCCGGCTGACCGAAGTGGCGTTTCCGCCGGGCGTGCGCGTCGATGGCTGGATCGCGACGGGCACCGAAGTGACGGCGCATTACGACCCGATGCTGGTCAAGGTGATCGCGCAGGGGCCGGACCGGGCGGCGGCACTGGCGGCGCTGCGGAAGGCGCTGGCGGACACGCGGGTCAGCGGGATCGCGACCAACCTCGACTATCTTCGGGCCGTCGCGGGGTCCGACCTGCTGGCATCGGGTCAGGTGTCCACCACGACGCTGCGCGATTTTCCCTTTGCGCCGCAGGGGATTGAGGTGCTGTCACCCGGCCCGCAGACCACGGTGCAGGAACTGCCGGGGCGGCTGGGCCTGTGGCATGTGGGGGTGCCGCCGTCGGGACCGATGGATGCGCGCAGTTTCCGCAGCGCGAACCGCGCCGTCGGCAACCCGCCCGACACGGCGGCGCTGGAGATGACGGTCTCGGGGCCGACCCTGCGGTTCCTGGCCCCCGCCCGCGTCGCCATTGCCGGCGCGGCGATGCGGCTGGTTCTGGACGGTGAGCCGGTGCCCGGCCCGGTGGTGGAGGTGCCGCAGGGTGGCGTGCTGGCCATCGGCGGGATCGAGGGGCCGGGGCAGCGGGCCTGTCTGGCGGTGGCCGGGGGGATTGCTGCGGCCCCGGTGCTGGGGTCGCGCGCGTGTTTTGCGCTGGGGCAGTTCGGCGGGCATGCGGCGGGGGCACTCAAGACCGGCGATCTGGTGATGGTGGGGGATGACGCGGCGGGCTTGTCCGAGGTGCCCGAACCGGCTCCGCTGACCCACGACTGGGAACTCGGCGTCCTCTACGGCCCCCACGGCGCGCCGGATTTCTTCACGCCCCACGACATCGATACCCTGTTTTCAACGAGATACGAGGTACACTTCAACTCGGCCCGCACGGGCGTGCGGCTGATTGGGCCGGCCCCCGCCTGGGCGCGGGCCGATGGCGGCGAGGCTGGCCTGCATCCGTCGAACCTGCACGACAACGCCTATGCCGTGGGGTCCATCGACTTTACCGGCGACATGCCGATCATCCTTGGCCCAGACGGCCCCAGCCTGGGCGGCTTCGTCTGCCCCGCCGTGGTGGCAGCGGATGACCTGTGGAAGCTGGGCCAGTTGCGCCCCGGCGACCGGGTGCGGTTCGTGGCCGTGCAGCGGGCGGGGGATCCGGTGGCGGGGCCTGCGGTGCATGGTGCCGGGTCGGCGCTGCTGTGGCAGGATGCCGGGGCGGCGGTGCCGGTAAGCTATCGCCGACAGGGCGATGCCAACCTGCTGGTCGAATATGGCGCGATGACGCTGGACATCGAACTGCGGCTGCGGGTGCACCTGCTGATGCAGGCGGTGCAGGCGGCGGGACTGCCGGTGACCGACCTGACGCCGGGGATACGGTCGCTGCAGGTGCATTACGATCCGGGGCGGCTGTCGCGGGCTGACCTGATCGCGGAACTGGCGCGGATCGAGGCCGACCTGCCTGCGGCGGAAGAGGTTTCGGTGCCCTCGCGCACGGTGCACCTGCCGCTGTCGTGGAACGATCCGCAGGCGGTGCAGGCGATGACCAAGTACCAGGATCTCGTGCGCCGCGATGCGCCATGGTGCCCGTCCAACATCGAATTCATCCGCCGGATCAACGGCCTGCCGGACGAAGATGAGGTGCGCCGCATCGTGTTCGATGCAAGCTATCTGGTGATGGGGCTGGGCGATGTCTATCTCGGCGCGCCGGTGGCGACGCCGGTCGATCCGCGCCACCGGCTGGTGACCACCAAGTACAACCCCGCCCGCACCTGGACGCCCGAGAACGCCGTGGGCATCGGCGGGGCCTATATGTGCATCTACGGGATGGAGGGGCCGGGCGGGTATCAGCTGTTCGGGCGGACGATCCAGGTGTGGAACACCTGGGGTCGGACGGGGCCGTTCGCGGACGCGCCATGGTTGTTGAGGTACTTTGACAGGATCCGGTTCCATCCCGTTGATCCGGCTGAATTGTCCGAAGCGCGTGCGGCGTTTCCCCATGGCGCATACCCGGTGCGGATCGAGGACGGCTCCTTCCGCTGGGCCGACGAGAAGCGGCGTCAGGTGGCGCATGCGGGCGGCATTGCGGCCTTCGAGGGCACCCGTCAGGCGGCCTTCGGGGCCGAACGCGCACGGTGGAAGGCGGCGGGGCTGGACACCTTCGTCACCGACGACGGGCCGCCGGTTGCGGCAGATGCGGTGCCACAGGGGCTGACCGGCGTGGAAAGCCCGGTGCCGGGGAACCTGTGGAAATACCTCGCGGGGGTGGGCGACCGGGTGGCGGCGGGCGATACCGTCGCCATCGTCGAATCGATGAAGATGGAGATTGCCGTGCAGGCCCCCTTGTCTGGGCGCATGGTGGACATGCGCGCCGTGCCGGGGCGGACCCTGCGGGCGGGCGACGTGATTGCCGTGATGGAGGCCGACTGAATGCTGCCCCAGGACTTGCCGACGATGCTGACCCTGCCCGCGGTGCAGGCCGCCTATGCGGCGGGGGCCACGCCGCTGGACGTGGTGGAAGCTGTGATCGCGCGCCGGGCGGCGCTGGCCGACCGGGCGGTGTTCATCACCGGGACGCCCGACGATGCCCTGCGCGCAGAGGCGCGGGCGGTGATGGCCGGGCCTGCGGACCTGCCGCTGTGGGGCATTCCCTTTGCGGTCAAGGACAACATCGACGTGGCGGGGCTGCCGACAACGGCGGCCTGCCCGGCCTTTGCCTATGCGCCGGGCGCGGATGCGACGGTGGTGGCGCGTCTGCGGGCGGCGGGGGCCATCGTCATCGGCAAGACCAACCTCGACCAGTTCGCCACGGGGCTGAACGGCACACGCTCGCCCTATGGCGCGCCCCGGTCGGTGTTCGATGCGGCCTATGTCTCGGGCGGGTCGTCGTCGGGGTCGGCGGTGGCGGTGGCCTCGGGGCTGTGTGTTTTCGCCTTGGGGACGGATACGGCGGGGTCGGGGCGGGTGCCTGCGGCGTTCAACAACCTGGTGGGGGTCAAGCCGACGCCGGGGCTCGTGCCGAACACGGGCGTCGTGCCCGCCTGCCGGTCGGTCGATGTGGTGACGGTGTTTGCGGGCACGGTGGCCGATGCGGTCGCGGTGCGCCGCGTGATGGAGGGACTGGACCGCGCCGATCCGTTCTCGCGCGTCGCCGCGCCTGTCGGCCTGCCCCCCCGCCCCCGCATCGGCGTGCTGGCGGGCGCGGAACGGGAGTTCTTTGGCAATGCCGAAGTCGAGGCATTGTACGATGCGGCGCTTGCGCGGGCCGAATCGCTGGGGGCGACGCTGGTGCCGTTCGACTATGCGCCGTTCCGCGAGGTGGCGGTGCTGCTGTACGACGGGCCATGGGTGGCCGAGCGGCTGGCGGCGGTCGAGGGGTTTCTGGCGACGAATGCCGGGGATTTCGACCCGGCGGTGCGCAGGATCATCGAGGGCGCGAAGGGCAAGTCGGCGGTCGAGGCATTCCGGGGCCGTTACCGGCTGGAGGCGTTGCGCCATGCGGTCGCCCCGGTGTGGCAGGCCGTGGACATGCTGCTGCTGCCGACCTCGCCCACGACCTATTCCGTGGCGGACATGCTGGCCGACCCGATCGCGAAGAACAGCCATTTCGGGCGCTACACCAACTTTGCCAACCTTCTGGGCTATGCGGCCATCGCCGTGCCCGCCGGGTTCGGGCCATCGGGCCTGCCGGCCGGGGTGACGCTGGTGGGGCCGGCGTTCAGCGACGACGCCCTCGCCCCCTTCGCCGCCGCGATGCACCATGCGGCGGGCTGCGGGATAGGGCGCGACCGGGCGGCGGCGGTGCCCCCGGCCCCTGCCCCGGCGGTGCCTGCGGGGATGATCCCGGTTGCCGTCGTCGGCGCGCATCTGTCGGGGATGCCGCTAAACGGGCAGTTGACCGGGCCGGGGGGCGTCATGGTGGGCGAGGCGGTCACCGCTCCGGGGTATCGCTTGTATGCGCTGCCCGGCACGGTACCGCCGAAGCCGGGGATGGTGTTCGATCCGGGGTTTGGCGGTCCGGGGATCAAGGTCGAGGTCTGGGCGCTGCCCCCCGCCGGGTTCGGTGCCTTTGCCGCCGCCATCCCGGCGCCGCTGGGGTTGGGGAAGGTGACGCTGGCCGACGGGCGGGCAGTGTCGGGGTTTCTGTGCGAAAGCCACGCGGTGGCGGGGGCCGAGGAGATCACGGCGTTCGGCGGATGGCGCGCCTATATGGCGAAGGAGACGGCATGAGACGGTTCAGGCGGTTCCTGCTGGCGATCCTGACGGCACGCGCGCGGGGGATGGGGATGAAGCTGTGACGCGTCAGAGATAGCGCTCGTCCAGTTCGCGCCCCATCTGCAGCGCGAACTTGGCGGCGGCCACCGGCAGGGCGCGGCCCTTCAACTGGCACAGGTAGAGCCGCCCCTCGGGCACGTCGCGGGTGTCGACGGGGCGCGAGACCGTGGCCCCGGTCAGCCCGCCCGGCGGCAGGCCGATGGGAATCTGAAAGCTGATCAGGCGTTCCTGCGCCGGGTACATCCGCAGAAACTCGAAGTTGTCGGATTCCAGCGCGACATTCAGGCGGATCGAGGATGTCTGCAAGGCAAGGTCGATCAGGTGGCGCACGCCGTATTGCGCGGTCGGCAGGCCCACGGGCCATTCTGCGCAGTCGCGCAGGCGCACGGTATCGCGCCGCGCAAGCGGGTGGTCGGCCTGCATGACGGCATGGATCGCCTGACGCGCGGCGGCCAGCACCTGCACCTCGGACAGGCGCACGGGTTCGAAGATCAGGGCGATGTCGGCGTCGTGGTCGGTCAGCGCGGCCTCGGCTGCCGCGCGGTCGCGGACACGGACGCCGAAGGTGACGCCGGGGTGGTCGCGGCGGTACAGGCCGATCTGTTCGGGCAGAAAGAACGGCAGCAGGGCCTGCGAACAGGCGATGGCCACATGGCCGCGCCGTTCGCCCGCAAGGTCGGCGATCTGGCTGTGCAGCTTGGCGAAGTCGGACGCCTGGGTGCGCAGGAAGTGGATCATCAGCTCGCCTGCCGTCGACAGCCGCACCCCGCGCGGCAGCCGCTCGAACACCGGCACGCCAAGCTCTGCCTCCAGCGCCAGCACGCGGCGGTTGAGCGCGGTGGAGGTCAGGCCCATCCCCTCGGCCGCCTTGCGGATCGACCCTGCGCGGGCGACCGCATCGATGAACTGCAACGGCGTCAGCTGGCGCATCGAAGTTCCCATGACCGCTGCAGGAAATGCAGCACTCCGCTGCGTTCTTAGCAGACGACAGCAGCGGTTCAAGGCGGCAACTCTTTCGCAAGAGATTCGACGCCGCAGTGCAGCGTTCCCCCCGAACCCGGAGATGCCGATGACCTTCCGCCCGCTTTCCCGCCGCCACCTCTTGACCGGGGCCGCCGCCCTGACCGCCGCCGCTGCCCTGCCCCATGCCGCGCGCGCGCAAGGCGCGATGACCGTGGGGTTCATCTATGTCGGGCCGAAGGACGACTTCGGCTACAACCAGGCCCATGCCGAGGGGGCGGCGGCGGTCAAGGCGATGGCGGGCGTCACCGTGGTGGAAGAGGAAAGCGTGGCCGAGACCATCGACGTGCAGAAGTCGATGGAATCGATGATCAATCTGGACGGGGCGTCGCTGCTGTTCCCGACCTCGTTCGGCTATTTCAACCCCCATGTGCTGGAACTGGCCACGAGATACCCCGACATGCGGTTCCAGCATGCGGCGGGCCTGTGGACCGAGGGGATGCCTGCGAACATCGGCAGCTACTTTGGCTATATCGGGATGGGCCAGTACCTGAACGGCATCGCCGCCGGACATGCGACCAGGACCAGGAAGATCGGCTTCGTGGCCGCGAAACCCATCCCGCAGGTGCTGTTGAACATCAATTCGTTCCTGCTGGGCGCGAGGGCGGTGGACCCGACGATCACCTGCCAGGTGATCTTTACCGGCGAATGGTCGCTGGCGGTGAAAGAGGCCGAGGCCACGAACGCGCTGGCGGACGCGGGCTGCGATGTCATCACCTGCCATGTGGACGGGCCGAAGGTGGTGATCGAAACCGCCGCCGGGCGCGGGGCCTTTGTCTGCGGCTATCACGCGAACCAGTCGGCGCTGGCCCCGGATCTGTACCTGACCGGGGCCGAATGGAACTGGGCCGGGGTCTACACGGGCATGGTGCAGACCATGCTGGACGGCGGCACCATCGACAATTTCGTGCGCGGCGGGCTGACCGAGAACTTCATCAAGATGTCGCCCTTGGGGCCGGCCGTGCCGGACGCGGGCCGCGCGCAGTTCGAGGCGACGATGGCCGAGATCCTGAAGGGCGGGTTCGCCGTGATCAAGGGGCCGCTCAGCGACAACGCAGGCAACGTCATCCTGACCGAGGGGCAGGCCCAGGTCGAGACCGACATCGCCCTGGAAAGCATGGGCTATCTGGTCGAGGGCGTGATCGGCTCGACGTCGTAAGATGGCCGACCAGACCATCACCGGGGCGATGGGTGAGCCGTGGCTTGCCACCCTCGCCCGCCGATCCGAGGCCTTTGCGATCCCGCTGGCCGCCTTGCTGGCGGGGTTCCTGGCGTTCAGCCTGTTCCTGCTGACGCAAGGCAAGTCACCGGCCGCGTTCTTCGGCTATGTCTGGCAGGCGGGGTTCGGGTCGGCGTTTTCCATCCAGAACACGCTCAGCCGCACCGCGCCCCTGCTCTTGGCGGCGCTCTGCGTGGCGCTGCCTGCCCGTCTGGGGCTGGTGGTGATCGGCGGCGAGGGAGCCATCGTGCTGGGCGGCGTCGCGGCGGGGGCGCTGGCTTTGCCGCTGTCGGGCATCTCGCCGGTGGTGGCGGTGCCACTGATGGCGCTTGCCGCGATGATCGTCGGCGGCCTGTGGATCGGCGCGGCGGGCGCGCTGCGGCACTATCGCGGGGTGAACGAGACGATTGCCAGCCTGCTTCTGGCCTATATCGCCATCGCGCTGATGAACCATCTGGTCGAGGGGCCGCTGCGCGACCCGGCCAGCCTGAACAAGCCCTCGACCGCGCCCCTGGGCGAGGCGTATCGCGTGGGCAACCTGCCGGGGATGGAGGTGCACTGGGGGCTGGCGTTCGGCATCCTGGGCTGTGTGATCTCATGGATCCTGATCGAGAAAACCACCTGGGGCTTTGCCGCCCGCATCGCCGGTGCGAACGTGCGGGCAGCACAGGTGCAGGGTTTGCCGGTGGGGCGGCTGATCCTGGGGTTCACGGCGCTTGCGGGGGCTTTCGCCGGGTTGGCGGGGTTCTTCGAGGTGGCGGCGGTGCACGGGTCGGCCAATGGCTCGCTCGCGTCGGGCTATGGCTATACCGGCATCCTGATTGCGTTTCTGGCCATGCACAATCCGCTGGCCATCATCCCCGTGGCGATCCTTCTGGCGGGGTTCGAGGCTTCTTCGGGCCTGATCCAGCGCAGGATGGACCTGCCGGATGCGACGGTGCTGGTGCTGCAGGGGTTCGTGTTCGTGGCGATCCTGCTGTCGGACACGCTGCACGGGCGGTTCAGGATCTTCGCCCCTGATCGGTGGGGGCGCTGACATGGAGGGGGATCTGGGCCGGTGGGGCGTACTGGTTGCCATCATCGGGGGGGCGATCCGGGTGTCGACGCCGTTCCTGTTCGTCAGCCTGGGCGAGGTGCTGACCGAACGCTCAGGGCGGATCAACCTCGGCCTTGAGGGGACGTTGGTGTTCGGGGCGATGGCAGGCTATGCCACCGCCGTCATCACCGGGTCGGCCTGGGCGGGCGCGCTGGTCGCGGCCTTTGCCGGGTCGCTGTTCGGGCTCTTGCACGGGGTGATCTGTTCGCTGCCGAAGGTGAACGACATCGCCATCGGCATCGCGCTGATGCTGTTCGGCACGGGGTTGGCCTTCTATTTCGGCAAGCCTTATGTCCAGCCGGTGGCGCCCGATCTGCCCTCGATCCCCTTTGGCTGGTGGTCGGACCTGCCGCAGGTGCAGGCGGCGCTGAACGTGAACGTGCTGTTCCTGATCGGGGCGGTGCTGGCGGTGGCGATGGGGTGGATGTTCCGGTCAACCCGCGTGGGCCTGATCCTGCGCGTCGTCGGCGACAGCACCGATGCGGCCCGCGCCATGGGCCTGCGCCCTGCCGTGATCCGCACGGCGGCCACGGCGGCGGGCGGGGCCTTTGCCGGGGTGGGGGGCGCGTTCCTGTCGCTGTACTATCCGGGCAGCTGGAACGAGGGGCTGTCGTCCGGTCAGGGCCTGATGGCGGTGGCGCTGGTGATCTTTGCGCGCTGGTCGCCGGTCAACTGTTTCTGGGCGGCGCTGCTGTTCGGCGGTGCCGGGGCGCTTGGCCCCGCATTGCAGTCGGTGGGTGTCACCAGCGGCTACTACCTGTTCTATGCCGCCCCCTATGTGCTGACGCTTGGCGTGCTGATCGCCACATCCTCCACCTCGCGCGCCATGGCGGGTGCGCCGGGCGAATTGTCCATCACCAAATGAGGCCGCGATGACCGCCGTTGACGCCGACCCCTATTCCTGGCCGTGGAACGGAGCGCTGCGGCCCGACAACACCGCCCTGGTGATCATCGACATGCAGACCGATTTCTGCGGCAAGGGCGGCTATGTCGATATGATGGGCTATGACCTGTCGATGACCCAAGGTCCCATCGCGCCGATCAAGGCGGTGCTGGGGGCGATGCGGGCCAAGGGCTACACTATCATCCACACGCGCGAGGGGCACCGCCCCGACCTGGCCGACCTGCCGCCCAACAAGCGGTGGCGGTCAAGGCAGATCGGCGCGGGGATCGGTGACGACGGCCCCTGCGGAAAGATCCTGATCCGGGGCGAGGCGGGCTGGGACATCATTCCCGAACTCTACCCCGAAGCCGGAGAGCCGATCATCGACAAGCCCGGCAAGGGCAGCTTCTGCGCGACGGATCTCGAACTGATCCTGCGCACGCGCGGCATCGACAACCTGATCCTGACCGGCATCACCACCGATGTCTGTGTGTCCACGACGATGCGCGAGGCGAACGACCGGGGGTTCGAGTGTCTGGTGCTGTCTGACTGCTGCGGGGCCACGGATGCGGGCAACCACGCGGCGGCGCTGAAGATGGTGACGATGCAGGGCGGGGTGTTCGGCGCGGTGGCCGACAGCGCCGCCCTGCTGGCGGTGCTGCCATGACGGTCCGCCAAAATTCTTGGAGAAGTTTTGCAAATTCCTTCCAAGGAATTTGTTCTGCGGAAGGGGCGGACGCATGACGGTCATCGGCGCGGAACCCCTGCCGCTCGACCGCGCGCTCGGGGTGGAAACCTTCGGCATGACGATGCGCTTCGGCGGGTTCACCGCGCTGGATGACGTGTCGGTCCGGGTGGTGCCGGGCACCTTCCATGCGCTGCTGGGGGAGAACGGGGCAGGCAAGTCCACGCTGGTGAAATGCATGATGGGGTTCTACCATGCCACATCCGGCCAGATGCAGGTGGCCGGGCGCGAGGTGCAGATCGCCGACCCGCGCGCCGCCCATGCGATGGGTCTGGGCATGGTGTACCAGCATTTCACCCTGGTTCCGTCGCTGACGGTCGCGGAAAACCTGGTGATCAGCCGCAAGGACGCCCCCGCTGTCATCGACTGGGGACGTGAGCGCAAGGGTCTGGTGGCGTTCATGGACGCGATGCCGTTCCGCGTGCCGCTGGACCAGCCGGTGGCGCGGCTGGCGGCGGGGGAAAAGCAGAAGCTGGAGATCCTCAAGCAATTGTACCTCGGCCGACGGTTCCTCATTCTTGACGAACCGACCAGCGTACTGACCCCCGATGAGGCCGACGAGGTGCTGGGCCATGTGCGGGGGCTGTGCCAGGCGGGCGAGATCTCGGTGCTGATGATCACCCACAAGTTCCGCGAGGTGACGGCCTTTGCCGATGACGTGTCGGTGCTGCGGCGGGGGCGGCTGGTGGGTCAGGGGCGGGTGGCCGACCTGTCGCACAAGGACATGGCGGACATGATGATCGGGGCGGAAAAGTCGGTGGCCTCGGTGGCGCGGTCGGGCGACGCAGGTGCGCCGGTGCTGGAGATGGCGGGGGTCAGGGCGCGCGACCGGTCAGGGTTGAAGGAGATCGCCATCGACGCGCTGTGCGTGCGGGCGGGCGAGGTCGTCGGAATCGCGGGCATTTCGGGCAATGGCCAGATGGAACTGATGGAGATCCTGACCGGCCAGCGGGTGCTGGAGGCAGGGTCCATCACGGTGAAGGGCAGGCCCTATGCCGCCACGCGCGGCGAAAGCCAGGTGCTGGCGGTGCGCTACCTGCCGGAGGAGCCCTTGAAGAACGCCTGTGCGGGCAGGATGTCGGTGGTCGAGAACATCGGCTTCCGCAGCTTTGACCTGAACGGCCACGGCACGCGGTTCTGGCTGGATACTGGCGGCATGCGCAGACGCGCGACCGACCTGATCGCGGCCTACAAGGTGCGCACCGCCTCGCCCGACGCCCCGATCGCGGCGCTGTCGGGGGGGAACGTGCAGCGCGCGGTTCTGGCGCGGGAACTGACCGGGGCGGTGGAGTTGCTGATCATCTCGAACCCCTGTTTCGGGTTGGATTTCTCGGCGGTGGCCGAGATTCGTGCGCGCATCCTGGCGGCGCGGAATGCCGGGACGGCGGTGCTCTTGATGAGCGAGGATCTGGACGAGGTGATGGAACTGTCCGACCGGATCCTGGTGATGTCCGAGGGGCGGATTGCCTTTGAAACCCCCGCCGCAGGGGCCAGCATCGCGGCCATCGGGCACCACATGGGGGGCCATGCGTGAGTGTGAAGATCGCGGCGCAGCCCTTTGACTTCGCGTTCGATCCGGCGACGACAGCGCTGATCGTGATCGACATGCAGCGCGATTTCGTCGAACCGGGCGGGTTCGGTGCCGCCTTGGGCAACGATGTGACGCTGCTGCGCACCATCATCCCCGCCGTGGCGCGCCTCATCGCCGCATGCAGGACCGCCGGCGTGCCGGTGATCCACACCCGCGAATGCCACCGCCCCGACCTGTCGGACCTGCCGCCGTCCAAGCGCGACCGGGGGTCGCCTGCCCTGCGGATCGGCGATCACGGGCCGATGGGGCGCATCCTGATCGCGGGCGAGCCGGGGGCCGAGATCATCCCGGAACTCGCTCCGCTGCCCGGCGAGATCGTGCTGGACAAGCCCGGCAAGGGGGCGTTCTACGCGACCAGCCTCACCGATGACCTGGCCTGCCTGGGCACGCGGCACCTGATCCTTGCGGGTGTCACCACCGAAGTCTGCGTGCAGACCACGATGCGTGAGGCGAACGACCGGGGGTTTGCCTGCCTGCTGGCCGAGGATGCCACGGAAAGCTATTTCCCCGCCTTCAAGGCTGCGACGCTGGAGATGATCCGCGCGCAGGGGGCCATCGTGGGATGGACCGCGACCACCGATGACATCCTGGGGGCGCTCGGTGTCTGAGCCTTTCAGCCTGCCGGGCCTCATCTCGGGCGGCTGGCGCAGGGCGGTGTACCAGCCGTTCCGCGACGGGGTCGAGATCAGCCCGATCCTGACGGGCGAGCCGGGGGTTGCCCTGTTGCGCTATGCGCCGGGGGCGGGGGTGCCGCGCCACTTTCACCATGGCCTCGAAACCATCGTGGTGCTGGACGGCACGCAAAGCGATGACAACGGCGACTATCCGGCAGGCAGTGTCGTGTTGAACCCGGAAGGAACCTCGCACCGGGTGTGGTCGACGGGCGGCTGCGTGGTGCTGATCCAATGGAACCGCGCGGTCGAGTTTGTGGCCGACGCCTGACGGGTGCCGATGGGTGAGCGTCCGTTCACAAATGCCCGTGCGCCCTTGTCCTGTTGCAGACCAGCCGCCCGACATGGTTCGGTCGCCCCGGCGACGGCCGGGGCCTCGATGGTCGGCGCGAAGGGCATCGCGGTCCCGGCCTGTGCCGGGACGATTGCGAGGGAAGGCGCGTCACGCGAAATGCCGGGTGGCTCAGATGTCCAGCGTGTTCTCCGTCTCCCACCGCGAGAAATGGGCCATGTAGCTGTCCCATTCCCGGTGCTTGAGCTTGAGGTAGGCCGCCGAGAATTCGGCCCCGAGCATCGCCTTCAGCGTGCGGTCGGCGTCGAAGGCGCGCAGCGCGTCCAGAAGGTTCAGCGGCAGCTTCGGCGCGCCCTTCACGCGCCACCCTTCGGCGTACATGTCGATGTCGTGGCGCTTGCCCGGGTCGGCGTTGGTGCGCAGGCCATCCAGCCCCGCCGCAATGATCACCGCCTGCAGAAGGTACGGGTTCGCCGCCCCGTCGGGCAGGCGCAGCTCGAACCGCCCCGGCCCCGGCACGCGCACCATGTGGGT
Source organism: Gemmobacter sp. (assembly GCA_052387255.1). Classification (GTDB taxonomy): domain Bacteria; phylum Pseudomonadota; class Alphaproteobacteria; order Rhodobacterales; family Rhodobacteraceae; genus JBBQXK01. The sequence continues at coordinate 23,453 of JBQTJI010000082.1, forward strand.
GCGGTTGTTGCCGGTCCAGGTGACGGAATTGGGTGCCCAGGTCGCCCCCGAGGACGTGCGCGGTGCATTGATCCGCTTGTAGCTGTTGACGGTCGGGTTGGTCAGCGCGGCCAGGGCGGGCGCGTGGCGCATGATGCCGCCAAGAAAGGCGCGGCCCCGGTCGGACAGACCCAATTCCTTGCCGTCATCGGCGAAGGCGTTGGTGGCGCCGTCCGGCGACCAGACCGAGATATGCGCGTGGCAGCCCGACCCGGTCAGGCCCTTGAAGGGCTTGGGCATGAAGGTGGCGCGCAGCCCGTGCTTTTCGGCGACCGAGCGCATCATGAACTTGAAGAAGCTGTGCTTGTCGGCGGTCTGCAGGGCGTCGTCGTATTTCCAGTTCATCTCGAACTGGCCCGTCGCATCCTCGTGGTCGTTCTGGTAGGCCTCCCAGCCCAGGTCCAGCATGTAGTCGCAGGCCTCGGCAATCACGTCATAGCGGCGCATCACCGCCTGCTGGTCGTAGCAGGGTTTTTCCGCCGTGTCGTACGGATCGCTGACCTGCGCGCCGTCGGGCGTCAAGAGGAAGAACTCGGGCTCGACCCCGGTCTTGACGCGCAAGCCGTCCTTGGCCGCCTCGGCCACCAGGTGTTCCAGCACGTTGCGCGGGGCCTGATGGACCAGTTTCCCCTCCATCGTGGCGCGGGCGGCGACCCAGGCGACCTCGCGCTTCCAGGGCAACTGGATCACCGAGGTGGGGTCGGGCACCGCCATCAGGTCGGGGTGGGCGGGGGTGAGGTCCAACCAGGTGGCAAAGCCGGCAAAGCCCGCCCCCTCGACCGCCATGTCGTTGATCGCCTGTGACGGCACCAGTTTCGCGCGCTGCGCACCGAACAGGTCGGTGTAGGAGATCATGAAATACTTGACGCCCTTGTCATGCGCCCATTTCGCAAGGTCTTTCACCATCTCAACATCTCCCCGCAAAGTGTTGTTGTCGTTGTGATCGTCAAGTCTTGAAGGTGGAGGGTGCGTGCTTGCACGCACCGTTTGCGCCTGCGGTGCGGGCAAGCACGCACCCTCCCCCTTCAAGACTTGACGATCACAACGA
>JBQTJI010000083.1:0-11254 GCA_052387255.1 Gemmobacter sp.
CAGGACCTGATGAAGTACATGCCCGAGGGGATCGTGGCCTATGACCATTCGGAGGTGGTCAACGCCCTGGCCCAGGGCGACGTGGCCTTCATCACCGAATGGTCGGCCTTCTATTCGACGCTGGCCAGCCCCGAAACCTCGACGCTGGGCGATTGCCTGGCCGTGGCCCCCGAACCGACCGGCCCGGCGGGGCGCAAGCCGGCCCTCGGCGGGTTCTCCCTCGCCGTCGCCACGCAGGCGGATGATGCCGAGAAAGCAGCGGGTTGGCTGTTCATCCAGTGGGTGACGTCCAAGGCCAACGCGGGCAAGTACCTCGAGATGGGCGGCGTGCCCGCGCGGCAGTCGGCCTATGCCGACCCCGCCCTGGCCGCGACCTACAAGTTCATCCCGGCGTTGGTCGAAAGCTGGCAGGAAGGCGTGCCGGAATTCCGCCCGCGCTTCGCCGAATGGCCCGCGATCACCGAGATCGTGCAGGAATGGGGCACCAAGATGATGCTGGGCGAGGTATCGACCGAGGATGGTGCCAAGGAGATCGGCGACCGGATGGAAGCGGTGCTGGCCGAGGCCGGCTACTACGACGGCAAGAAGCCGCTGGCGCAGTGAACTGCCCTTGATCGGCCCAGGCACGACCTGGACCGCCAAGCGCCTCCCTCTCCCCTCGGGGGAGAGAGATGGGGTGAGGGGGCGGTGCCCACGATGTCGGCCCCGCCCCGCCCCGGCCGCGCTCCCTGGCCGGGGCCTCCCTTCCGGAGACGAAAATGTCCACCCGCATCCCCCGCCGCACCATCGCCGCCTTCCTCGGCCCCGCCGTCGCGGCCCTGCTGATCGTCGGCATCGTGCCGCTCGGCTATGCGCTGTGGAAATCGCTGCACTACTTCAACCTGACCAAGCGCGCGCAGGAACGGTTCGTCGGCCTCGACAACTATGCCTTCGTGCTGACGGACTATGTGTTCTGGCAGGCCATGGGGCGGACGGCGCTGCTGTTCGTCACCTCGGTCCCCGTCCAGATCGCCCTCGGCCTGACCATCGCGCTGGTGCTGCACCGGCCCGGCCTGACCCTGTGGAAGACGCTGACGCGGCTGTCCCTCGTCCTGCCGATGGCCACGACCTATGCCGTCGTGGGGTTGCTGGCGCAGGTCATGCTCAACCAGAAGTACGGCGTCATCAACCAGATGCTGGGCTGGGTTGGTGTCGATCCGATCAATTTCATCGGTGATCCGACAAATGCATTCATCGCCGTCATCCTGTGGGACATCTGGCAGTGGACGCCCTTCGTCGCGCTGGTCCTGCTGGCCGGCCTGTCGACCGTGCCGCCCGAGATCGAGGAGGCGGCCAAGCTGGAAACCCGGTCCAACTGGACGATCCTGCGCCATGTGCAGCTGCCCTTCCTGATCCCCAGCCTCGTCGCCGTCCTGATCCTGCGCACCGCCGACACGCTGAAGCTGTTCGACATGGTCTTCACCATGACGCGCGGCGGCCCCGGTGCCGCGACCGAGTTCATCGCCATCCTGATCGAGCGCGTCGGCAACCGGCAGTTCGACATCGGCCTGGCAAGCGCCCAGTCGATCATCATGCTGGCCATCACCATCGTCCTGGCGCGCACCTACATCCGCCTGTTCTACCGCGAGGTCCGCTGACATGGCCGCCGTTTCTTCGTCGCCCCGCTCGTCGCTCCCTTGCGGGCGCTCCTCGCAGCCGCAGCGACCGCGCGAGGAGCGCCCGCAAGGGAGTGACGAGCAGCACCGGAGGGCTGCCTGATGGCCGCCCCCGTCCAGACCCGCAGCCTGATCGGCGAAGCGGTCGTGCTGACGCTGATCTGCGCCTTCTGCATCTTTCCGTTCTACTGGATGGTCACGACCAGCCTGAAGACCCAGGTCGTGGCGCTGCAGTCGCCCCCCGCCTGGATGTTCACGCCAACGCTCGCGAATTACTGGGAAGTGCTGTTCGAGGACCGCGTCGGCATCGCCCTGATCAACTCGATCATCGTGGCCAGCTGCACCACGGCGCTGGCGGTCCTGCTCGGCTGCCCGGCCGCCTATGCCCTGGCGCGGTTCGAGTTTCGCGGCAAGACCGACCTGTGGTTCTGGTTCATCACCAACCGCTTCGTGTCGCCCGTGGTGCTGGCCTTCCCCGTGTTCCTGATCAGCCGCGAGATCGGGTTGCGCGACACCCACCTTGCGCTGATCCTGATGTACCTGACCTTCACCCTGCCCATCGTCATCTGGATCTGCACCGACCAGTTCCGCAGCATCCCGCGCGAACTGGACGAGGCGGCATTGCTGGAGGGGGCGTCGCAATGGCGTATCTTCCGCTCGATCTGCCTGCCGCTGGCCATGCCGGGGGTCGCCGTGTCATCGATCCTGTCGTTCATCTTTGCCTGGAACGAGCTGCTCTTCGCCTACATCCTGGCCCCCAAGGCCGCCAAGACCGCGCCCGCCATGGCCGTGACCTTCATGGAGGGCTACGACGTGCCCTACGGCAAGATCATGGCGACCTCGACCCTGATCGTCATCCCGGTCTTGATCTTTGCGCTGCTGGCGTCGAAACACCTGGTGCGGGGCCTGACCATGGGGGCCGTGAAGTAGGGGCCAGATATGCCGCGCGCGCCGAAACTGCCCCGCATCGACACCGAGGAGAGGTTCCTGGCGCAGGTCGCCTGGGCCTATTACGTCGAGGGGCTGACGCAGGAACGCGTCGCCGACAAGCTGGGCGTCACGCGCCTGCGGGTGAACAAGGCCATTTCGGACGCCCACAAGCGGGGCCTGGTGCGGATCACCTTCAACACCGCCTTCGCCGCCTGCGCCGAACTGGAAGCCGCGCTGCGGGCGCGCTTCAACCTCAAGCAGGCCTACGTCGCCCCCGCGCCGATCGAGACGCGCGACATCCAGATGATCGTGGGCGCGGCACTGGGCAACCTGTTGTCCGAGGTGCTGGCCGAACCATCGGTGCGCCTGTTCGGCATGTCCTGGGGCGGCACGCTCAACATCGCGACGCGGTTCGTGGCCGCGATGGAGCGCCCGGACCTCGAGGTGATCAGCGTCATGGGCGGGCTGACGCGGGGCTCCGACCTCAATTCGTTCGAGATCACCACGCGGCTCGCCGACCTGATGGGCGCGCAGCACAGCTATTTCACGGCCCCCCTCTATGCCGGGTCCCGCGACAGCCGCGACACGATCATGCAGCTCGACGTGTTCCGCGCGGTGCTGGACAAGCTGCGCACCGTCGATGCCCTGGCCATGGCGGCGGGCGATCTGTCCAAGCGCTCGCTCCTGATGCGCGACGGTCTGCCGGGCGACGTGACGATGGAGGAACTGGTTGCCCTGGGCGGGGTGGGCGATGTGCTGGGCACCGTGATCGACGCCGAGGGGCAGGCGCTGGACCACCCGATCAACGAACGGATCATCGGCATCGGCCTGGACGACCTGCACCGCATCCCGAACGTCATCCTGGCCGCCGGGGGGGCGCACAAGGTGGCGATCAACCGCGCCATCCTGCGGCGCGGGGTCGTGGACACCTTCGTCACCGACGAGGCCAGCGCACGGGCCCTGCTGGAGACGCGCTGGTGACCCTGGCCATCGGCATCGACCTTGGCACCTCGGGCATCAAGGCGGTGCTGTTCCAGGATGCCGCCCGCGCCGTCGGCCAGGCCTCCCGCCCGGTCGCGGTGTCGATCCCCCATGTCGGCTGGTCCGAACAGGATGCCGATGGCTGGGTGGCGGCGGCCTTCGCCTGCCTCGACGACCTCGCCGCCGCCCATTCTGGCCTGATGGGCGCGGTCGCGGGCATCGGGCTGTCGGGGCAGATGCTGGCGGCACTTCTGCTGGACCGCGACCTGAAACCCCTGCGCCCCGCGATCCTGTGGAACGACCAGCGCGCGACGTCGGAATGCGCCGACCTGCTGGCCCTTGTCCCCGACATCGGCCTGCGCACCAACGGCACGCCCGACCCAGGGCTGACCGCGCCGAAACTCCTGTGGCTGGCGCGGCACGAGCCGCAGGTCATGCGCGATGCGGCCATGTTGGTGCTGACCAAGGACTACGTCCGCCTCGCCCTGACCGGCGAGGTCGCGACCGAACCAACCGACGCAGGGGGCACGCAGCTGTTCGATGTCGCCACCCACGCATGGGATGACAGGCTCTGCGCGGCGGCGGGCTGGAACCCCCGCCACCTGCCCCCCGTCACCCGCGCCTGGGCACAGGCGGGGGGCCTGCGCCCCGCCCTGGCCGCCCGCTGGGGGATGAAGCCCGGCCTGCCGGTGGCGGCAGGCGCGGGCGACAACATGGGCTCCACCCTCGGTGCCGGCGGGGCACGCCCCGGCGATGCGGTGCTGACCGTCGGCACCTCGGCGGTGGCCTGCCTGGTGGACCATGCCTTTCATCCCGGCCCCGATAAGGCCATCCTGACCAGCGCCCATGCCGTGCCGGACACCTTCCTGTCGATGGGCGTGGTGATGGCTGCCACCGCCGCACTCGACTGGACCGCGCGCCTGGGCGGGCTGTCGGCCCCTGACCTCGTGCAGGCCGCCACCGCCTGGGCCGCCACCGAACGGATCGACAGCGTCCCCGTCTTCCTGCCCTGCCTGAACGGCATCCGCACGCCCCTGAACCGCCCCGCCGCCATGGGCCGGATCGAGGGGCTGCACCCCGGCGTCACCCATGCCGCCCTCGGCTATGCGGTGATGGAGGGTGTGGCCTTCCAGATCGCCGACTGCATCGCCGCACAAGCCGCCGTGGGGGTGGCCGCGCGCCGGTTCCTGGGCGTCGGCGGTGGTACCCGGTCGGACCTCTGGGTCCGCCTGATCGCCACCGCCCTCAATGCCGCCATCGACCTGCCCGAGGGGTCCGACATCGCCGGTCCCGCCGGGGCCGCCCGTCTGGCCCTGACCGCAGCGGGGGCACCGCTTGCCACCCTGTCCGACACCCGCCCGGTGCGCCGCACCATCGCCCCGGACCCACAGCTTGCCCCCGTCATGGCGGACCGCAAGGCGCGCTTCGACGCGCTGATGACGCGGCTCTGACGGCGGGCTTCTTCCGTCCCCAGGTATCCCGGGGGTCCGCCATCGACTCCGCCACCGGTTCGAGGACCGATGGACGACGGGGCCGACCCCCGCTTCTAGAGCCTGTCGCTTTCATCCAAGTTCACCCCCCCCGGACCGGTCGTCCCGGCGACGGCCGGGACCCCGATCAATCCGCGCCAAGGATCGAGGTCCCGGCCTTCGCCGGGACGACCGATCCTGGTGGCGCGGGGATGAATCGCATCGGCTGCGACCTGCTCTATCGCGTGGCGCTGCCGAAAAAGGCCTGCTCGCCGCCAACCCGGAACCCGTTGATCGCCGCCTGGCCCCTGTCCGACACCAGCCAGTCGATGAACGCCTGCCCGGCCTCGGCCTTCACATGGGGGTGCCTGCCTGGGTTCACCAGGATCACGCCATAGGGGTTGAACAGCGCCGGATCCCCTTGCGACACGATCGCGAGGTCGCCCTTGTTGCCGAAGCCCAGCCAGCTTCCGCGGTCGGCCAGCACATAGGCCCCCATCTGCACGGCGGTGTTCAGCGTTTCACCCATACCGCTGCCGGTTTCGCGGTACCAATCGCCCGCCGGTGCGATCCCCGCCGCCTGCCACAGCTTCAACTCGGCCTTGTGCGTGCCGCTGTCATCCCCGCGTGAGGCAAAGGGGGCCGCAGCGCCCGCAATGGCCTGCAGCGCCCCGGCCACATCTTGTGTCGCCATGACCCCTGCCGGGTCGGCCCCCGGTCCGACGATGACGAAATCGTTGTACATCACATCGAACCGCTCAACCCCATAGCCCTCGGCCACGAACGTCTCCTCGTCGGCCCTGGCGTGGACGAACACCACATCCGCATCGCCGCGCCGCGCGGTCTCCAGCGCCTGCCCCGTCCCCTGCGCCACCACCCGCACGGTGATGCCGGTGTCGGCGGTGAACAGCGGCAGGATATGCCCGAACAGCCCCGACGCCTCGGTCGAGGTGGTGGAGGCGACGGTGATCGTTTCCTGCGCAAAGGCGGGCAGGGGAAACGCAAGGGCGAGGGCCAGAAGGGCACCGCGAAGGGGTTGCATGGGTCGAGGTTCCGGAATGGGGACAATCGCCGGACAAGGCTAATCCACCTTCGGGAAGCCCCGCAATCACGGAATCCCCGCCGGCCCTTGCCAAGCGTCGGCAGCGCGTCAGCCCGGCTGTCCGGCCGACGCCGGGCTGAAGCCCGGCCTTCGGCAGCCCGCCCGTCACGCCAGCAGGTCGCCGCGCAGCCAGCCCTGAACCTCGGGCGTCTGCGGCGCGTCGAAGAACGCCGCACGCGCCGCCGCCTCGACCACCCTCCCCCGATGCAGGAACACCACGTCGTCCGCCAGGCGCCGCGCCTGGCCGATGTCATGCGTCGCCATCACGATACGCGTGCCGCTGTCGCGCACCCGCGCCAGCACGGCCTCGATCTCGCGTGTCGAGGTGCCGTCCAGACTGGCGCTCGGTTCGTCCAGGAACAGCAGGCGCGGCCCGGCGATCAGCGCCCGCGCCAGCGCCATCTTCTGCCGCTCGCCCCCCGACAGCGCCTGCGCCTCGACCCCCAGGCGGTCGGCCAGCCCCGCCTCGGCCCCCGCCGCCTCGGCCCGCGCGCGCGCCGCGCGCAAACCCACCCCGCGCAGCCGCAGCGGATAGGCGATGCAGTCGCGAACCGACCGCCGCATCAGGACCGGCTGCTGGAACACAAAGGCCTGGGTCCCCCGGTCGGGGTCGCCGCCTGGCCAGACCACCTGCCCGCGCGCGATCCGCTCCAGCCCGTGCAGGGCGCGCAGGAACGTCGTCTTGCCGCTGCCGTTCGGCCCCATCACCATGGTCAGCCCGGCATCGGCCAGCGCCAGCGTCAGCGGCCCCAGGATTGCCCGCCCGCCGCGCCGCACCTCGACCCCCTGCAGCGCGATCACCACCGGCTGCCCCGCTCGGTCCGCGCCAGCAGGTGCAGGCCCAGGCTGACCGCCATCGCCAGCCCGATCAGCACGAACCCCAGCGCCAGCGCCAGCGCCAGGTTGCCCTTGCCCGTCTCCAGCGCGATGGCCGTGGTCAGCACCCGCGTGGCATGGTCGATGTTGCCGCCGACGATCATGATCGCGCCGACCTCGCCGATGGCGCGCCCGAACCCCGCCAGCGCCGCCGTCAGCAGCGCCCGCCGCCCGTCCCACAGCAGCGCCTGCACCCGCTGCACCCGCGTCGCGTTCAGCGACAACAGCAGGTCGTGATAGTCCGCCCACAGCTCGCGGATCGCCTGGTGCGACACCGAGGCGACGATGGGCGTGATGATGATGACCTGGGCTGCAATCATCGCCGTCGGCGTGAACAACAGGCCCAGCACCCCCAGCGGCCCCGACCGCGACAGCATCAGATAGACGACCAGCCCCACCACCACAGGCGGCAACCCCATCAGCGCATTCAGCACCGCAATGGCGATCCGCCGCCCGCGGAACCGGCTGACCGCCAGCCAGGCCCCCAGCGGCAGCCCGATGGCCGCGGCGATGACCGTGGCCGTCAGCGTGACGCGCAGCGACAGGGCGGCAATCTCGACAAGGTCCGCGTCCAGCGACAGGACCAGTCCGAACGCCTGCACCAACCCCGACCACAGGTCATCCATGCGCCAGCGCCCAGTCCACCACGGCATCGATCTGCGGCGGCAGCACCTGCCCCATCCCCCCGGCAAAGGCCTGGAATCCCTCCAGGTTCCCCGGATTGACCGACGTCAGAACCGGAATCCCCAGGGCCAGCGCCCGGCCGATCACCGGGCGGAAGCCCCGCCCGTCCAGTTCCTGCTTGCCGAACTTGTTCACGATGATCAGGTCGGGGATCAGGCCGGGCCCCGCCTGCAGCGCGGCCTCGACCAGGCCTGCGGCCCCCTCCAGCCCCGTGGGGTCCAGCCGGCAGCCGCGCGACAGCGGCCCCAGGTCCTGGCTGATGCGGATGCGCGCGCGACCGTCCAGCACCTCCAGCTCCATATGGCAGGGCCGCCCCGGCTGCGCGTGGTCCTGGTTGACCTGCACCACCCCGGCCAGCCGCCGCCCCCGCGCCTGCAACCGCAGTGCCACCTCGGCCAGCAGGCCGTCGGCCACCTGCCCCCCGGCCACGAAGTACCCCAGCATGCCCCCGAGCCCCCCTTGCAGTCCGCCGGGGCGGCATACAAGCTGCCCCAAGCCAAAGGAAGCCCCGCGTGATCCTGCCCCTGCCCCCCCTGCCGATCTTGCCCGCACCCGCCGACCCCCGCCTGTCGCGGCGGGTGACGGGCCATGACCACACCGGCGCGCCGATCGACATCGCTGTGGTCGAGGAACGCCCCCTCACGATCTGGCTGAACGGGCGCGACATCGTCACCGCGATGACCATCGGCGACTACCCAGAATACCTGGCGCTCGGCTTTCTGCGCAACCAGGGCATGCTGCGCGACGACGACGTGGTGACGGGCGTGGACTACGACTCCGAGACCGACAGCGTCGTCGTCCGCACCGCGCGCCAGACCTCGTATGAGGACAAGCTGCGGAAAAAGACCCGCACCTCGGGCTGTGCCGTGGGCACCGTCTTTGGCGACATGATGGAGGGGATCGAGGGCCTGCGCCTGCCCCCCGCCCCGGTCCGCACAAGCTGGCTCTACGCGCTTGCCCACCGGATCAACACGATGCCCTCGCTCTACCTCTCGGCCGGGGCGATCCACGGCACGGTCCTGTGCCAGGGCGACACGGCGCTGGTGTACATGGAGGACGTGGGCCGTCACAACGCGGTGGACAAGATCGCAGGCTTCCTCTTTGCCCACGGCATCCCCGGCGCGGACAAGATGCTGTACACCACCGGGCGGCTGACCTCCGAGATGGTGATCAAATGCGCCACGATGGGCATCCCCGTGCTCGCCTCGCGCTCGGGCTTCACCGCCTGGGGGGTCGAGATCGCGCGCCAGGTGGGCCTGACCCTGATCGGCCGGATGCGTGGGCAGCGCTTCGTCTGCCTGTCGGGCGAAGACCGCCTGATCCGCGACGCCGACCCTGCGATGGTGGCCGCCGAGGGGCGCGGCCAGAACCGCAAGGGGGCGGGCGATGACTGACCTTCCCGGCGTCATCCTCGCCGGGGGACGCGCCACCCGCATGGGCGGCGGCGACAAGGGGCTGCGCCTGTTGGGCGGCAAGCCCCTGATGTCCCACGTCATCGCCCGCCTTGCCCCGCAATGCGGGCCGCTGGCGATCAGCGCCAACGGCGATCCTTCGCGGCTGTCGGCCTTCGGCCTGCCGGTGCTGCCCGACACGATCCCCGACTTCCCCGGCCCCTTGGCGGGCGTGCTGGCGGGCCTCGACTGGGCCGCGACGCTCGGCACCCCCGCCGTGGTCACCGCCGCCGCCGACACGCCCTTCCTGCCGCAGGACCTGGTGGCGCGCCTGACCGCCGCCGCCGGGCCGCAGGGCCTGGCCCTCGCCGCCAGCCCCGATGCCACCGGCACCCTGCAGCGCCACCCGACCTTCGGCCTCTGGCCTGTGGCGCTGCGCCATGACCTGCGGGACGCCCTCGCCTCGGGCCTGCGCAAGATCGTGCGCTGGACCGATGCCCATGGTGCCGGCACCGCCGTCTTCGACGCCGCCCCCTTCGACCCCTTCTTCAACGTCAACACGCCCGACGACCTGGCCCTCGCCGAACGCCTGCTGCATCCGCAACGAGTCTGGGGCATCACCGGCTGGAAGAACACCGGCAAGACCGGCCTGACCGAACGGCTGGTCGCCCATTTCACCGCGCAAGGGGCCACTGTCTCGACCGTCAAGCACGCCCATCACGGGGCCATGATCGACCACCCCGGCACCGACAGCTTCCGCCACCAGGCGGCGGGCGCGCGCGAGGTCATCCTGGCCACGCCGCACCGCTGGGCCCTGATGCACGCCGCCGCCCCCGGACCCGAGCCGTCGCTCGCCGACCACCTCGCGCGGCTGGCCCCGGTCGACCTGATCCTGGTCGAAGGCTACAAGTCCGCCCCCCACCCCAAGATCGAATGCCACCGGCCCGAGGCGGGACACCCGCTGATGGCCCCGGAAAACCCCACGATCCGCGCCGTCGCCTCGACCGCCGCGCATCCCGACCTGGCCTGTCCGGTCCTGCACCTCGACGATACCGCCGCCATCGCCGCCTTCATCCGCCACGAGACCGGCCTGTGACGCCTCCGCGTCTTGCCCCTTTTTCTGTCCCCAAGTATCCCACGGGGGGTGCGGGGGGTGTGAAACCCCCCGCTCCTGCCCGCAACACCCGCGCAGGTGGCCGGTGATCTTCGACCGCATCGCCATCCTCGACTGGTCCGCCGCCGCAGCCCCCAGCCCGGCCCGGCCCTCGCCCGACGCGATCTGGATCGGCCTGGCCGGGGACGGCGAGACCTACCACCGCACCCGCGCCGCCGCGATGGACCGGCTGACCGGCCTCATCCATCAGACGCTGGCCCGGGGTGAACGCCTGCTGATCGGCGCGGATTTCCCCTTCGGCTACCCGTCTGGCCTCGCCGCCGCCCTGACCGGCCGGCCGCTGGCCCTGTCCCTGTGGGATTGGCTCGCGGCCCGGATCGAGGATGCGCCCGACAACCGCAACAACCGCTTTGCCCTCGCCGCCGAAATCAACGCCATGTTCCCCGGCATCGGCCCCTTCTGGGGCCGCCCGGCGTCCCTCAAGCTGCCCGCCCTGCCCGAACGGGGCCGCGACCGCCACGGCCACCCCTTCCCCGAACGCCGCGCGGTCGAGGCGCTTGTCCCCTCGGCCCAACCCTGCTGGAAACTCTACACGACCGGCTCCGTCGGCAGCCAGGCCCTGCTCGGCATCGCGGCCCTGGCGCGCCTGCGCGCCGCCTTTCCCGGCCAGGTCGCCGCCTGGCCGTTCGAGCCCTGGCACGACGCCCCCGTGGTCCTGGCCGAGGTCTACCCCTCGCTGCTGGCCACCGCGGTGCGCCAGGCGATGGCCGCCGACCCCGCCGCAATCAAGGACGCCCTGCAGGTCCGCCTTCTGGCGGCAGCCTTTGCCCGGTTGGACCAGACCGAAACCTTCGCCCCCCTCTTCACCCCCGACGCGCCTGCGCATGTGCTGGCCGAACAAGGCTGGATCCTCGGCGCGGGCCACGAGGCCGCCATGCGGGACGCCGTCGCCCGCGCCCCCTCTCCCCTCGGGGGAGAGGGCCGGGGTGTTGGGGCCGCCGCCCGCGCCCCCCACAACCCCCCGCCCCGGCGGGACCCCGGTGTTGACCAGC
>JBQTJI010000084.1:0-9611 GCA_052387255.1 Gemmobacter sp.
CCCGACGATCGGGGTCCCGGCCTTCGCCGGGACGACCGGTTCGGGGAACGGCACCGGCTGAACGCGACATGCAGCGGGCTCGGTGCCAAGGTCAGATCGGGTCGCCGTGCCCCACGGTGACCCTTTCGTCGAAGACGAAGCAATCGCCGCGCCACAGGCTGTCGGCCTGCGGCACCTCGTCGAGATAGCGCAGGATGCCGCCCTGCAGCTGGTGCACGCCGGGCACGCCCTGCGCCACCAGCCAGGCACTGGCCTTTTCGCAGCGGATGCCGCCGGTGCAGAACATCGCGATCCGCTTGCCTGCGAACCGCGCCGCATTGGCCCGCCACCACGCGGGAAACGCCCCGAAGGATGCCGTGCCGGGGTCGATGGCCCCGGCAAAGCTGCCCATCGCCACCTCGAAGGCATTGCGCGTGTCGATCACCGCGACGTCGGGCGCGGCGGTCAGGGCGTTCCACTGGGCGGGCGGCACGGGGGTGCCCTGCGTGGTGTCGGGACCCGGCAGGGGATAGCCCATGGTCACGATCTCGCGCCTAAGCCGCACCTTCAGGCGCTGGAAGGGCATCGCGGGTGCTGTGGAAAGCCGCGCCGTCAGGCCCTCGAATCCCGGCAGGGCGCGGATGGCCGACAGCACGCTGTCCACCCCGTCGCCCGCAATGGTGCCGTTCACACCTTCGGTCGCCAGCAGGATCGTGCCCCGCACGCCTGCGTCCCGCGCCACGTCCAGCAGGGGTGCCCGCAAAACGGCGGGGGCGGGCAGGCGGGCAAAGCGGTAAAAGGCGGCGACCGTGACCATGCCTGTCTGTCGCGCAAGCCCGCCGTGACTTCAAGGCCTTCCCAAGCGGCCCCGGCACAGGCAGACTGCCGGGGCCGCCCGCCCGAGGACCTGCCATGCCCCCGCCCCACGCCGCCCTGATCGTGATCGACGTGCAGAACGATTTCTGCCCCGGCGGTGCCCTTGCCGTGGCCGAGGGCGATGCCGTCGTGCCCCTGGTCAACGCCATGATGGACGGCTTCGCTACCGTCGTCCTGACCCAGGACTGGCATCCCGCCACCCATTCCAGCTTTGCCGCGAGTCACCGGGATCGCGACCCCTTCACCTTGATCACGATGCCCTACGGCCCGCAGGTGCTGTGGCCCGTCCATTGCGTGCAGGGCACGGACGGGGCCGCCTTTCACCCCGGCCTGCGCACCGATCCGGCGCAGATGATCCTCCGCAAGGGGTTCCGCCCCGCCATCGACAGCTATTCGGCCTTCTTCGAGAACGACCACAAGACGCCCACGGGGCTGGAGGGGTACCTGCGCAGCCGGGGCATCACCGAGGTGACGCTGGCGGGCCTGGCGACCGATTTCTGCGTGGCGTACTCGGCGCTCGATGCCGCGCGCCTGGGGTTCGGCGTCACCGTCGCCATGGCGGCCTGCCGCGCCATCGACCTGAACGGATCCTTGGGGGCCGCAGGGGTGCAGATGGCCGAGGCGGGCATCACGCTGGCGTGAGGCTGGACAAGCGCGGCCCCGGTTGCTTTAACCCCCTGATCGGGCAGGGAGAGCCATCTTGGACATCGCCGCGCGCGTCTGGGCGCACAAGTGGAAGATCGACCCGATCGTGCGGTCCCTGATCGACACCGATTTCTACAAGCTCTTGATGTGCCAGTCGATCTTCCGCAACCACCCCGACACCACCGTCACCTTCAGCCTGATAAACCGCAGCCATGCCATCCGCCTGGCCGATCTGGTCGACGAGGGAGAGTTGCGCGAACAGCTGGACAACGTGCGCAGCTTGAGCCTTGCGCGGGGCGAAAGCACCTGGCTGCGCGGCAACACCTTCTACGGCAAGCGCCAGATGTTCCGCCCCGATTTCATGGAATGGTTCGAGGCGCTGCGCCTGCCGCCCTATCACCTGGAACGCAAGGGCGGCCAATATGAACTGACGTTCGAGGGCAAGTGGCCCGAGGTCATGCTGTGGGAAATTCCCGCCCTCGCCGTGCTGATGGAACTGCGCTCGCGCGCCGTGCTGGCGCGGCAGGGGCGGTTCGAGTTGCAGGTGCTCTATGCCCGCGCGATGACCAAGCTATGGGAAAAGATCACCCGCCTGCGCCGCATCGACGGCCTTCGCATCGCCGATTTCGGCACGCGGCGGCGGCATTCCTTCCTGTGGCAGGACTGGGCGGTCCAGGCGCTGATGGAGGGGCTGGAGGGCAAGTTCGCGGGCACCTCGAACTGCCTGATCGCACAGCGCCACGACATCGAGGCCATCGGCACCAACGCGCATGAATTGCCCATGGTTTACAGTGCCCTGGCCGATACCGACGAAGAACTGGCGCAGGCCCCCTATCAGGTGCTGGCCGACTGGCACGAGGAACACGACGGCAACCTGCGCATCATCCTGCCCGACACCTATGGCACCGCAGGATTCCTTGCTCGCGCCCCCGAATGGCTGGCGCGCTGGACCGGCATCCGCATCGATTCGGGCGTGCCGGAGGAAGGCGCGGAAACCGCGATCCGCTGGTGGCGCGCGCATGGCGAGGACCCGGCGACGAAACTGGTCATCTTCTCGGATGGCCTGGACGCCGACCGGATCGAGGCGCTGCATGCGCGGTTCGCGGGGCGGGTGAAGGTCAGCTTCGGCTGGGGCACGATGCTGACCAACGACTTCATCGGTCTGGTCGAGGGCGACACGCTGGCCCCGTTCAGCCTGGTGTGCAAGGCGGTGGCCGCGAACGGGCGGCCCACGGTGAAGCTGTCGGACAACCCCAACAAGGCGATGGGACCACCCGCCGAGATCGCCCGCTACAAGCGCGTGTTCGGCGTGGGCGCGCAGGTGGCCAGCGACGTGGTCGTCTGAGCCTGTCGCGACAAGCGTGATTCACGACGACGCCAACAGGCCCGGTCGTCCCGGCGAATGCCGGGACCCCGATGAACTTTGCGCCGACCATCGGGGCCCCTGCCTCTCGCCGGGGCGACCGGTCTTGCGATGAAACCGAAGGAACGCGACCTGATCGGGGGCGGATCAGAACGCCACCCGGTCGCCGCCCTTGAGCCCCAGCATCGCCCGCGCCTCGTCGGGCGTTGCGATCTCCATCCCCAGTTCCTCGACGATGCGGCGGATCTTGGCCACCTGCTCGGCGTTCGACACCGCCAGCTTGCGCCGCCCGATGTAGAGCGAATCCTCCAGCCCCACGCGCACGTTGCCACCCAGCAGCGCGCAGAGCGTGAGGAAATGCATCTGCACCCGCCCGATGCCGAAGGCCGACAGGCGATAGTCGGCCCCGAACAGCCGGTCCGCCGTGGCCTTGAAGTGCATGAGGTTCTCCAGATCGGCCCCGATCCCGCCGTTCACCCCGAAGATGCCCTGCACGAAGAAGGGCGGCTGCACCAACCCCCGGTCGGCGAAGGTCTTGAGCGTGTAGAGATGGCCGATGTCATAGCACTCGAACTCGAACTTCGTGCCGTAGGCCTGGCCGACCTCGGTCATGATCCGCTCGATCATCTCGAAGGTGTTGGGATAGATCGAGCCCCAGGACCGTTCGAGATAGGGCTTTTCCCAGTCGAATTTCCAGGCGTCGTGTTTCGACGCCAGCTGCGCGATGGAAAAGTTCATCGACCCCATGTTCAGGCTGGTCACCTCGGGTTGCGCGCGGTGCGCCGGGGCCAGGCGTTCCTCAAGGGTCATGCCCAGACCACCGCCGGTGGTGATGTTCATCACCGCCCCCGTGGCCTGCTTGATGCGCGGCAGGAACTGCATGAACAGGTCGGGGTCCTGGGTGGGCTTGCCCGTCTCGGGGTCGCGCGCGTGCAGGTGGATGATCGCGGCCCCCGCTTCGGCCGCGCCGATGGCAGCGTCGGCGATCTGATCGGGTGTGATCGGCAGGTGCGGCGACATCGTCGGCGTGTGGATGCTGCCGGTGACGGCGCAGGTGATGATGACCTTGGTGTTCAAGACATGTCGCCCCTTCTTCTGGTTCTTCCGCATTCACCTTGCCCAAATATCCCACGGGGGGTGCGGGGGGTGTGAAACCCCCCGTCTCCTGTCGCCACAACCCGCCCTGCCGCTGGCAACTTCACGCCCCCAGCCCCGCCTTCAGGGCCATCAGCTGCATCAGCGCACGGTTTCTCCACTCCATCCGTTCGCCGACCTGCCCTTGCGGCACGGCGGCCCGACGTGCCGCCTCGATCCGGTCCAGCGCCGCCGGATCCCAGTCATCGGCCACCGACAATTGCCGTCCCATCGCCTGGTAGAGGCGCCCATAGCGGGTGGCATAGTCCAGAAACCCGGCAGGCGCGTTCAGGTCCATCGTCTCGAATGGCCCCATCAGCGCCCAGCGCAGGCCAAGGCTGTGCTTCATCACGCGGTCCAGCCCTTCGGGGTCGATCACGCCCTGGGCGACCAGGGCGACCGCCTCGTTCACCACGGCGGCCTGCAGGCGGTTCATCACGAACCCCTCGATCTCGCGCCCCAGCACGACCGGGACCTGGCCGATGGCCGTCAGGATGTCGACAAAGGGGTCCACGTCCGCCGCCGTGTGCCAGGGCGAGGGCACCAGTTCCACCACCGGCATCAGGTGCGGTGGGTTGGCGGGGTGGGCGACCATGCAGCGGTGGCGGCCCGGAATGTCGGACAGGAACCAGGTACCGGGGAAGGTGCTGGTGGAACTGCCGATCACGGCAGGGCGCGGCGCGTGGGCGTCGAGCAGGGCAAAGACCGCCGCCTTGGCCGCGCGATCCTCGGGGATGTTTTCCTGGACATAGTCCGCATGTTGCAGGGCGCGGGCCAGGTCGGGCTCGGGGCGCAGGTCATCGCCCCTGACCGCCAGCCCTGCCGCTGCCATGTCGGCCAGTGTGGCGCGCACTGCCGCCTCGGCACCGGGCAGCACGTCGGGCGCGGCGTCCCACAGCGTCACCGTCCAGCCCGCGCGGGCAAAGGCCGCCGCCCAGCCCCGCCCGATCAGCCCGGCCCCTGCAATCGTCACCTGCCGTGTCAATATGCGTTTCCCCCTGGCCTGACCATCCCTTGCGTTTCTAGCCCAGCCTTGCCCGCCCCAGCCCCGCGATCAAGGGCGAGGGTGTCTTGCCCGTCACCAGATCGGCCACCTGCCGTCCCGACCAGCCCCCCGCCAGATTGCCGAACCAGTGGCCCAGGTTCAGGACCAGCCCCTCTGGCCCCGCCTGCGCGTCGATCACCGGCAGGCTGTCGGCGGTCATCGCGACCGATCCGGCCCAGGCGCGTTCGACGGGCAGGGCGGCCAGCGCGGGCAGGTTGCGCGACAGGGTGGCCCCGGCGATGGCCTGCCCGGCGACCGATGGCCGGTCGCCCGCGTCGTCCAGCGCGAAGGCACAGCCATAGAGGATGCGGCCGTCGGGCAGGCTGGCCATCTGTTCGGTGAACCCGAGGTGGGGGGCCAGGGCTGCGGAGGGGTCGGCGGGGATCGTGGCGGGGTCGGTGCCCGGCGGCGTGAAAAAGCGGAACAGCGCCTGTCCGGCGATCACCGGCCCCAGGCGGAACGGGGCGGGGGTGGTGGCCGCAACCTCGAACCGGACGGGGCGGAAGGGCAAGGGCAGGCCCAGGGGCCCGAGCAGGTCGTTGCAGAAGGGGCCGGTGGCCAGCACGGTCTGGGCGGCGTCGATCCGCGTGCCGTCCGCCAGCGTGACCCCGAGGCAGCGGTCGCCGCGCAGGTTCAGCGCGGCAACGCGCGCAGGGGCGATCACCGTGCCGCCGCCCTGGGCGAACCGCGCCGCCAGGTGCAGCACGAAGCCCGCGCTGTCCTGATGGGCGTCCAGAGGGTTCCAGACCGCGCCTGTCACCTCGGGCCCGATCTCGGGCACCATGTCGGCCACCTGATACCGGTCCAAGAGCCGCACCGGCAGGCCCGCCGCCATGCGGTCGGCGACAAAGGCCTGCGCCACGGGCAGGCAGGCGTCCTCGCGGAACAGGATCAGGCCGCCGCAGGGGCGGAAACTCGCGTCGCCTTCCTCCGCCGCGAAGCCTTCGGCAAAACGGCGGCACTCAAGCGACAGGTCCATCGCCAGACCCGTCGCCTTGGTCTGCAACCACAGGAAGCCGGGATTGCGCCCCGAGGCCCCCCATCCGGGTCCGTGGGTGTCGATCAGCGCCACGCGCAACCCCTCGGCCTGCAGGAACCAGGCACTCGCCGTGCCCGCGATGCCTGCGCCGACGACGATGGCGTCGAAGGTCAGCGTCACGGCGCGACCCGGAACACCGGCAGGGGCGGCAGCCCGCCGTCACGGTCGCGCCAGTGCAGCGCCACGTGGTCGCCGATCCGCGCCGTCAGGCCGTCGATGTTGGTCAGCATCCGCACGCCCTCGTCCAGATCGATCAGCGCCAGTTGATAGGGCGGGGGCAGTTCGGGGATGACCGGCAGGCGGATGACGGTCAGGGCATAGATGGTGCCGGTGCCACTTGCCGGTGCCCAGTCCATCGCCTGCCCGTCGCAGGCCAGGCAGAAGGGCCGGGGATAGTGCTGGTGCGCCCCGCAGGTGCGGCAGCGTTGCAGGATCAGGCGGCGCTCGGCGCAGGCCTGCCAGAAGGCTTCGGTCGTGGGGTCGGCGACGCCCATGTCGGAATAGCTGGCGGACATCACATTTCCCCTGACGCTTTTCGGCGGCCCGGTCGCCCCGGCGCAGGCCGGGGCCCCGGTGGTTTGCGCCCGTGGGATCGAGGCCCCGGCCTGCGCCGGGGCGACCGGGATAGGCGGGCCGCAAGGGTTTCACAGGGGGCGCAGACCGGTCTAGTCACGGGCCATCACCACGGTTGAAGCGGTTGAAAAGGCAAGGCCACCCGTGCCGTGGGCCACGGCGATTTCGGCCCCCGGCACCTGCCGCGCGCCTGCCTCGCCGCGCAACTGGCGCACCGCCTCGATCAGCAGCAGGATGCCAAGCGCGCCGGGATGGCAGTACGAAAGCCCCCCGCCCGAGGTCATCGAGGGCAGCGCACCGCCGGGGCGCAGCCGTCCGTCGGCGACGAAATCCCCCGCCTCGCCCTTGGCGCAGAAGCCGAGGTCCTCAAGGTACAAGAGCACGGCATGGGTGAAGTTGTCATAGGGCTGGAACACGTCCACGTCTGCAGGCGTCACCCCCGCCATGGCAAAGGCCGCGCGGCCACTGGCGGCACCCGGCGTGACCGTCAGGTCGGGACATTGCGCGACGTGCCACTGGACGTGGGACTCGCCCGCCCCGATCACCCGGACCGGCCTGACCCGCGCATCGCGGGCGCGGTCGGCGCGCGTCATCACCACCGCGCCGCCGCCGTCGGTCACCAGACAGCAGTCGAGCTTGCGCAAGGGGTCTGCCAGCAGGGGCGAGGCCATGACCTCGTCGATGGTCAGCGGATTGTGCACCCAGGCCTTGGGGTTCAGCCCCGCCCACATCCGCGCCGCCACGGCGATCTCGGCCAGGTGTTCGGGCCTCGTGCCGTACTGATGCATGTGGCGCGAGGCCGACAGCGCATAGTGCCCGATGGGAAAGTGGATGCCGAAGGGGGCCTCGAACTGTGCGGCGAGCGAGCCGTCGCGGGCATCCGTGGCACGTTTGCGGTTCCGGCGGCTGCGCTGGCGCGAGGCATAGGCGATCAGCGCCACGTCGCAGGCCCCCGCTGTCAGGGCCAGCATCGCGTGGTGGACGAAGAACTCGAACGAGGCACCCCCCATGTCGGACGATTCCGCATAGCGCGGCTGCAGGCCCAGGTATTCGCCCAACTGCACCGATCCTTCCTCGCCCATGTAGTTGGTGAAGACGGCATCGACATCGCGCAGGCGCAGGCCCGCCTCGTCCAGAGCGGCGCGCGCGGCGAGGGCGGCCATCGACATCTCGCTCTGGTCGGGAACCTTGCCGAGTGGGGTTTCGGCGACACCCGCGATGTAGACGGGGGTTCGGGTCAGGGCATGGGTCACGGGCACCCCCCGCCGGTCGGCCAATTATATGAACGTGATGTCAGCATCAGAAATTGAGCCTTTCGTCCCGCCGGTTTACATTGCCTGGGCAAGGTGCCAGATCATGCCCGTTCTGCCGAAAGGACACCCGTTGACCGCGCTTCCCCAGCCTCAGCCCGTCGTGGCGCGTCCGCGCACCTATGCCGACCACCTGCGCGACACGCTGGCCAGCGGGACCTTTGCGACAAAGGGCGAACGGACCCGCCACAGGTTGCGGATCGCGGCGGCCCAGGCGTTGGAAGAGGGCGGGTACCAGGGCCTCAAGGTGGCCGATGTCTGCACCCTGGCGGATGTCGCGCTGGGAACGTTCTATGTCTACTTCAAGGACAAGACCGAGATCGCCAGCGACGTGGTCATGCGCTTCATCGACCACCTCTATGACGGCGCGCGCGAGGTGGCGCGGGGGGCGGGGGACTATGACTCGATCTTCCGCACCAACCTGTTCTTCGTGCAGGCCTATCGCGCGAACCCCGGCCTGATGCGCTGCCATGTGCAGCTGCAAAGCGACGAACCCGGCTTTCGCGCGATCTGGCAGCCCCGGCACCGGCAGTGGCTGGACACCCTGGCGCGGTCGATCCAGAAGCGGTCGCGCGACCCCGCGATGACCGCACCCCGCGCGCTGAAGGTCGCGGCGGCGCTGGAGGGGATGGTGTTCAACTATCTCTACGCCGCCAATGTCACGCATGCCCTGCAGATCGAACCCGACGGCAGCGACCCCGCCGAGATGGCCGAAACGCTGTCGGTCCTGTGGTACCGGGGGGTCCACGGGCGCGATCCCGACCGGGGGTAGGCGGTGCGCCGTCATGGCTGGCCCACCGGCAGGTCATAGCGGACATGATCGCGGCGCAGCGCGACACGGTCGTACAGCCGCTGTGCGGTGGCATTGTGCGCCTGCGTCATCCAGAAGATCTTGTACCAGCCCCGGTCGCGCCCGATCCCGGCCAGCGCCGCGATCAGCGCCGCCGCGTGGCCCTGTCCGCGCGCGGCGGGGGCGACGTACAGGTCCTGCAGATAGGCGATGTCGCCCGTGCTCCAGGTAAAAGGAAAGGCGTTCCACAGCAGGAACCCCACCGGCCCATCGTCATCCGCGATCAGGGCGTGCAGCGTGCCGCCTTCGATCCGCGCCCAGTTGGCGGCCCCCATCGCCCGGTTGCCGGGCTCGTTGGGATCGGTCGCGACGAAATCGTCCCACATCGCCAGAAAGGCCGGGCGGTCGGCGGGCATGGCCGGGCGGATGGTCGCGGGCATCAGGCGTTCCTCGCGGTCGGGTGCAGCGTGGCGGTGCCGGACAGCACGGTGTCATCCCCGCGCCGCAGGGTCAGCGACAGGTCGGGGCCGGTGCGGTCGCAGTCCAGCGCCAGCACGTCGCCCACCCGGACCGGCGCGCGGAAACGGACGGCATAGCGCGCCATCGCCCCGACACCGAACCGGCGCTCGACGGCAGAGGCGACCAGCCCCGCCGAGTACATGCCATGCGCGATCACGTCGGGCAGACCGGCGGCGCGGGCAAAGTCGGGGTCGTGGTGCAGGGGGTTGAAATCGCCCGAGGCCCCGGCATAGCGCACCAGGTCGGTGCGCGTGACCGGGCCGAACACCGCATCGCCCCCCGCGCCAGGGGCACCGCGATGCGCCCCCCTCTCCCCCGGGGGGAGAGGGATGGGGTGA
>JBQTJI010000085.1:0-38699 GCA_052387255.1 Gemmobacter sp.
GGAGAGGGGAGTCAGGTGGCGCTGAGCGGACTCCCCTCTCCCACTTGGGGAGAGAGGTTGGGGGTGAGGGTGCGACCGCACCTGGCGGGGGACAGGCATCCCCTAGTCCGCCTCGGCCGGCAGCACGGCCACGCGCCGCACGTCCTGTCCGCCGGGCAACGTCAGAACCATCTCGACCGCCTGCGGGTTGCGCGGCCGCCCGGCCCCCGGTGACGGCAGGCCCGATACCCAAGCTCCGCGCCCGTCCAGAAAGCGCCACCGCACCGCCTGAACATCGGCCACCAGCACCTGCTCGGCCCGGCTTGCGCCCGCCGCATCCGCGACATCCCGGCGCAGCGCATTCCCCGCCAGGTGATAGCGCACCACCGCACCGTCCCGCCCCACCGTCACGCCGCCGCCATCCTGCGCCACGCTGTGCGCCTGTCCTTGCGCAAAATCCTGCCCCACCAGGAACAGCGCCCGCTGCAGGTCGCCCAGGCGTTCCAGCCGGCCCGATGTCCGGCTTTCGGTGCGCAGCACCTGGTCCAGCATCGCATACCCGGCGCTGCCGATCAGCGCAAAGATGGCCAGGGCCACGACCATCTCGACCAGGGTCACCCCGGCCGCAGGGTCGCGCCCCGGCGTCACGTGCCGCTGACCTCGGCCAGCACCGACAGCGTGCCTGCGTCCAGCGTCAGCACCGCCAGATCACGCTGGCAGCGGCCGTCGTCGCGGAACCGGAACGGCCCCAGCACGCCGGTGAACCCGGCCTTGCGCGTCAGCCCCCTGCGCGTCAGCGACTTGGCCTGCGCCAGCCCCATCGCCAGCAGCGCCGCATCATGCCCCAGCCCCGCGACCACGCCCGGAGCCTCGCCATGCGCGGCCTGGAACCGGTCGGCAAAGGGCAGGAACAGGTCGGGCGGCGGGGCGGCGAACCAGGCACCCGACAGGTTGGCATCCGCGCCCGGATCGGTGACGCCCCATTGCACCGACCCCAGCAACTGCACCCCGCTGCCTGCCAGCCCGCGCGCGAACCCCGCCAGGGCGCGGCCCCCGTCGGGCAGGAACACCGCCTGCGGCAGGCCGCCCTCGGCCCGCAGCGTCGCCACCAGCCCCCCTGCCCCCGGATCGCGCAGCAGCACCGCCGTGACCTCGATGCCCCCCGCCGCGCCGATGGCCCGCGCCGCCGTCGCGGTCGCCGCGCCCAGCGGCGTGTCCGCCGCCACCACGGCAATCCGCGTCAGGCCTTGCGCGCGGGCATAGCTGAACATGGTCGCCACCGACTGCGCGGGCGTGATGCCCATGACGAACGCCCCTTGCCCCGCCAGCGTGTCGTCGTTCGAGAACGTCACGACCGGCACGTTCCCCGCCACCGCCAGCACCGCCGGGGTCTGGTCCGACCGCAGCGGCCCCAGCAGCAGCTTCGCCCCGCCGTCCAGGGCCGCCCTGGCCGCCGCCGCCGCCCCTTCCGCAGTGTCCCCCGTGTCGAACACCGGCGGGCCGCCCTGCCCCCCGGCGGCCAGCCCTGCCGCCCGGGCCATGTTCTGCCCGACCGCACCTTGCGCCCCGGTCAGGGGCAGCAACAGCGCCGCCTGACGCCCGTCCGCCCCTTGCGTCGACAGCGATCGCCCCCCCGTCTGCGCGCCGCATCCGGCAAGGACCGACGCGGCAAGCGCCGACCCGATCAGGGCGCGCCGGGTAATCCCTTGGTCATGCATCGCAAACCTCCATCCCCGCCGGATATGTCATCCGCCTGCCAGCCCGTTCAGCGACATGATCGGCATCAGGATCGCCAGCACCATCGCCATCACCAGCCCCCCCATCACCAAGAGGATCGCCGGTTCCACCAGCGCCACCACCGCCCGCACCCAGGCGTCCAGGTCGCGCTGCACCTCGGTCGCGGCATGGTCCAGCGCGGTGCCCAGGTCGCCCGATGCCTCGCCGCTGGCCACCATCGCGACCATCATCGGCGGAAACACCCGCGCCTCGGTCATGGCGCGCTGCAGCGACATGCCCTGCCGCACCTTGTCGGTCACCTCGGCCACCCGTGCCCGGATGTGGCGGTTGGGCGTGACCCCCGCCGCCGCCTCCAGCCCCTCGACCAGCGGCACGCGGCTGATCAAGAGAGTCGCCAGCGTGCCCGCGAACTGTGCCGCATTCATCCGCTGCACCAGCCGCCGCGTGGGCCGCGCGGTCGCCAGCCAGCGGTCCAGCCGCAACCGCACCGCCGGACTCTGCACCAGCCTTGCCCCGACCAGTGCCGCGAGCACCAGCCCCAGCAACACCGGCAGCCCCGCCACCCGCACCCCCGCACTGATCCCGATCAGCGCCCGCGTCAAGAGCGGCAGGTCCGCCCCCCGGTCCTGGAACACCCGCACGATGTCGGGCACCACGAACACCATCAGCATCGTGATGATCCCGAGCGACACCAGCGCCAGCAGCGCCGGATACAGCAGCGCCAGTTGCACCGACTGGCGGTTCCTCGCCCGGCCCTCGACGAAGGCCGCGAGATGGGCCATCACCTGGTCCAGCCGCCCCGCCGCCTCGCCCGCGCGGACCGAGGCGCGGTAGAACTCGCCGAACACCTGTTGGTGGTCGGCCAGCGCCGCGCCGAACGTCCGCCCCTCCATCACCGCCGCCCTCAGTGTCAGCAACAGGCCCGCCACCTTCGGCGGCTGCCCGCCTGCCACGGTCTGCAACGCCTCTTCGATGCGCAGGCCGGATCGCAGCAGCGTCGCCATCTGCCGCGTCACCAGCGACAGCGCCGCGCCCGACAGCCGCACGCCCGACAGCCGCACCCCCGCCTTGCGCGGCCCCGTGCGCACCCCGGCACTCGCCACGATGTCCAGCGGCAGCAAGCCCTGCGCGCGCAGCGATTGCCGCGCGGTGGCGGCACTCGCCGCCTCGATCATGCCGCCCTGCGGCCGCCCCGCCGCATCCATCGCGCGATAGCGGAAGGCGGCCATCCCCCTATCCCTCCTGTGCCACGCGGGACAGGTCCTCGACCGTCGTGACCCCCGCCCGCACCTGCCGCAGCCCGTCGGCCATCAGCGACGGCCCCTCCGCCCGCGCCGCCGCCATCAGGTCGGCCTCCGCCGCCCCCTCGTGGATCAGCGCGGCCAGCGTCGGCGTGATCGCCACCACCTCGTAGATGCCCGCCCGCCCGCGATAGCCCTGGCCCTGGCAGGCCGCACAGCCACGGGCGCGATGGATCACCTCGCCCGGCACCAGCCCCTCGATCCGCGCACAGTCGGCCTGCGAGGCAAAGTCGGCCCGCCGACAGGCCGGGCACAGCCGCCGCACCAGCCGTTGCGCCACCACCCCGGCCAGCATCGGGGCCAAGAGGAACCGCTCGACCCCCATGTCGATCAGCCGCGACACCGCCCCGATGGCGGTGTTGGTGTGCAGCGTCGACAGCACGAAATGCCCCGTCATTGCCGATTCCACCGCCACCTGCGCGGTTTCACGGTCGCGGATCTCGCCCACCATGATCACGTCCGGGTCCTGCCGCAGCACCGCCCGCAGGCCGCGCGCAAAGGTCAGGTCGGTGCGCGGGTTCACCTGCATCTGGCCGATGCCGTCCACCGAATACTCGATCGGGTCCTCGACCGTCATGATGTTGCGGGTCTGGTCGTTCAGGTGGTCAAGGGCCGCATAAAGCGTCGTCGTCTTGCCCGACCCGGTCGGCCCCGTCACCAGCAGCATCCCGTCCGGCCGCCCCAGCAGCCGCGCGAACACCTCGGCATCGCGCGGTGCCATGCCCAGCCGGTCCAGCCCCAGCCGCGTCGCCTCGCGGTCCAGAAGGCGCATCACCACCCGCTCGCCATACTGCGACGGGATCGTCGACACCCGCACGTCCACCTCGCGCCCGCCCACCCGCAAGCTGACCCGCCCGTCCTGCGGCAACCGCCGCTCGGCGATGTCCAGCCGCGCCATCACCTTGATCCGGCTGACCAGAAGCTGTGCCAGGGCCCGCCGGGGTTCCACCATCGGCCGCAGGATGCCATCGATGCGGAACCGCACGACCAGCCGCTTTTCCAGCGTCTCGATATGGATGTCCGAGGCATTCTCGCGGATCGCCTCCAGCAGCAGCGCGTTGATCAGCCGCACCACCGGGGCATCTTCGGACTGGTCCAGAAGGTCGTCCACCACGGCGGCGCTGTCGGCCAGACTGGTCAGGTCGCTGTCGGCCCCGGCGGCGTCCGAGGCATCGGACGCAGAGTCGCGATAGGTCGCCGACAGCCGCGCATCGAACTCCGCCGCCGTCAGCGGCAGCAGCCGCAGGTCCGCCCCGCCGATCCGCACCACCTCGGCCAACCCCGGCAGCGCGGCATCGGGGCGCAGGCCGCAGACCGGGCCATCCGGTTCGGCCCACAGCACCACGCCGTTCTGGCGGGCAAAGGCATAGGGCAGCGGGCTTGCGTCCATCGCTATCGCTCCAGCGTCAGGGTTGCGGCGACGCTGCCGGGGGCGGTCCGGCGCGACAGCGACAGCTCGGTCAGCCGCAGGCCATGGTCCCGCTCCAGCGCCGCGATCCACAGCAGCACAAAGTCGAAGGGCGCATCGTCCAGCACGACCTGCACCGCCGCGCCCTGCGGCTGCAGCCGCGCCACTCCAAGGCCCATGTCCTCGGCGGTGGCGGTGGCGATGACGGCCAGCGGCCGGTCGTCGGCCGGGGGGGCATCGGTGGTCGCGGACGGCAGGCGCTCGACCCGCAGCAGCAACTGCTCGGCGCGCAGGATGCCCGCGTCCAGCGCGGCGCGCCGGGCCAGCAGCGGCTGCCACACCAGCGTCGCCAGCCCCCACAGCACGACCAGCACCGCCGCCGTCCCGATCAGCCAGCGCTCGCGCGGGGTCCGGCCCTCCAACATCGTGGCCACGGCCCTCATCGCGTCACCGTCAGGCGCTGTTCGGCCAGACCGTCGCCGCGTGTGGCTGCCCCGGCGGTGACGCGCAGCGACGCCTCGGTCAGCGCGGTCTCGACCGCCTGCAAGGTGCCCAGGTCCGGGGCCTGCACCGTCATCGCCAGGTCGCCGCCGGCACCGCCATAGCGCAGGTCGCTCAAGGCCGCCTGCCCGGACAGGGGCTGCATCGCCGCCATCGCCGCCGTCAGCAGCGGCAGGAACCCCGCCGCCTCGCCCGTCCCCTGCCGCTCTGCCATGGCGCGGGCCAGCGTCGCCTCGACATCGCCCTCGGGTGACAGCCCGGCCTGAGCCAGGGCGGCCCGCAAGGCCATCTCGCGGTCGGCCAGCCGCTGCGACAGCACCGCCGTCTCGGCCACCAGCAGCCCCAGATGGATCAGCCCGCCGATGGCCGCCACTGCCGCCACGCGGCCCAGAAGGCGCGGCAGGCCGGGCGTGCCCCCCGCCCCTGCGGCCAGCCGCAGGTCGGGCCCGGCGGGCAGCGGCACGACCGCGTCACCCCCCGGCTCGGACGGCAGGCCCTCGGGCAGGGCCCCCCCGTGCAGCACGATCCCCGGTGCCCCCGCAACCCGGTGCAGGACCGCCAGCATGTCGGCGCGCGCGACCATGCCCGTGCCGTCCGCCATCCGCAGGATCACCCGCCCGCCCTCCTCGCGCGCGGCCCAGTGGCCCGGCGGCGGCACCGGCAGCGACAGTGTGTCGGGCAGCACCCGCACCCCCGGACCGGGCCGCAACCGCGCCAGATGCGCCGCCAGCACGTCGCGCGCGATCACCGCCACCAGCCAGTGCCCCGGCGGGTCGGGCAGGGCTGGCCCCAGCACCACATGCACGCTGTCCAGCGGGCGCGCGATCCGGTCCTCGGCGGCAAAGGCCACGGCGGCGCGGCGCTGCGGCACGGGCATCGGCGGCAGGGGCAGCGCCAGCAGCAGCACATCCTCGCCCGGAACCCACAGCACCGCCGACGCGCGCGGCACACCGCGCGCGGCCCCGTCCCGCCGATCCCGCCACAATTTATTTCCCATGAACCGACCTACGGGGTGCAACTTCTTAAGTTTCACACCGTTGTGAATAAAGTGCGCACTTCGTGCCGCTGCCCAAGGATATTCCGATGCTCCCGCCATCCCCCTCCCGCCGCCGCGACCCGACCGCCGGCGTCACCCTGATCGAGATGATGATCGTGCTGGTGATCATCGGCATCGTCGCCGCCATGGTCGTGCCGAACGTGATCGGACGGCCCGACCAGGCCCGCGTCACCGTCGCCACCACCGACCTTCGCACCATCGCCGCCAGCCTGGAAATGTACCGCCTGGACAACCGCACCTATCCCAGCACGTCGCAGGGGCTGACCGCACTGGCCGCCCCGCCGGTCGAGCCGCCCCTGCCGCCGAACTGGGTCTCGGGCGGCTATCTGCCGGTGGTGCCGAACGACCCCTGGGGCAACCCTTACGTCTACCGCAGCCCCGGCGAGGGCGGCGCGTTCGACCTGATGTCGCTCGGGGCCGACGGCACTCCGGGCGGCAGCGGCACCGACAGCGACATCCGTTTCGGCGACGGCGTGGCGCAGAAGGGCACGGCGGGGGCGGGCGGATGACCACCACCCCGCCCCCGCGCCGCGCCTCCGATGCAGGGCTGACGCTGTTCGAGGTGCTGGTCGTCATGGCCATCATCGGCATCGCCTCGGCGGCGGCGGTCATGGGCGTGTCCGCCCTGACCCGCGACACCCGCGCGCAGGACGAGGCGCAGCGCCTGGCCGCGATGCTGCAGGTCGCGGGCGACGAGGCGCTGGTGAACGGACAGCCCCTGGTGCTGGAATGGTCGGCGGGCGGCTACGGCTTTCGCCGCTGGCTGGGGGACGGGGCGGGCTGGGGCGCGGCGGCGGACCCCCGCCTCGCCGCCTTCCGCGCCCTGCCGCCCGACCTGACACTGGCGCGGTCGGATGGCGGCGACATGGCCGTCACCCTTGCGCCGGGCGGCATGGCGGCGGCGGTCGCGCTGCACCTTGACGGGGCCGGCGGGACATGGACCGTGGCCTTCGACGGCATCCGGGCGCAGTCCCTGCCGGGCAGGGCCGCACCATGACCCGCCCCCGCGACGCCGGTTTCACCCTGATCGAAACGCTGGTGGCGCTCGCGGTCCTGGCCCTGTCCGCCGTCGCCATCCTCGGGGCCGCGCAGGCCCATGTCGCGCGGGTGGCAGCGCTCGAGGCGCGGGCGGCGGCGCTCTGGGCGGCACAGAACCACCTTGCCGAGATCGGCCAGGGCCTGACCCCCGCCACCCAGCCCGACGCCCTGCTGGGATACCGTTTCCGCATCGACGTCAGCGAAACCGCCACCGCCGACCCGGACCTTGCCCGCCTCGACATCACCGCGACCGATGTGGACAATGGACAAACGCTGGCCCGGCTGACAGGCTTTGTTCTGGCTCCGCAGGGGGGGGACGGCACATGACCCGCCTGCAGGAACGCGGCCTTCTGCTCTGCGCCGCGACGCTGGCCCTGGCCGCCGTCGGGGCACAGGGCTGGTCGCTCTGGGTGCGGCTGGGTGACAGCGCCATGCCGATGGCCGCCTCGGCCTCGGGCACCAGCCGTGCCGCGACCGCCGCCGAACCCGACCTTGCGGCGACGATGGCCTTTGCCCCCTTCGGCCGGGCCGAAGGCGCGGCTGCCCCGGACGCGCCGGTCACCGCAGACACCGGCCTTGACCTGACCCTGCTCGGCATCACCCTGTCGGCGAACCCGGCAGCGTCCCGCGCCATCCTCGGATCGCCTGACGGCACCGCAGACAGCTTCGGCATCGGTCAGACCCTGCCCTCGGGCGGCACGCTGACGGGCGTGCAGGCGGACCATGTCGTGATCCGCCACGGCGACACCGAGACAACCCTGCGCTTCGCGACCGACGCGGCGACCCTTGCCGCCACCCCCACCGCCAGGACCGCCCCCGGACCCGACCTGATGAACCTGATCCCCACTTCGACCACGCCCGCCGCCCCGTCGCCGACCACGACGGCGCTGCTGACCGGCATCAAGGTGGCGCTCGGCCACGATCACGCGGGCTACATCGCCGGTCTGGGCCTGACCCCCGCGCCGCAGGGCTATCTCCTCGGCACCCAGACCGACGGCAGCCTGCAGCAGGCCGGGCTGCGGCCGGGCGACCTTGTGACCGCCGTCAACGGCCAGACCCCCGGCGACCCCGACCGCGATCTTGCCATCCTCGATGCCGTCGCCGCCGCAGGCACCGCCGTGCTGCAGGTGACGCGCGACGGCCAGCCCCTGACCCTGACGGTGCCGCTGGAATGACTCTGCTCCGCGTGCTGGCCCTGATCCTGCTGACGTTCGCCCCGATGGCACGGGCGCAGGACGCTGCCACCGCGGACACGGGCACCTTCGTCATCAACCTGCGCGATGCCGACATCCGCGTGCTGGCCGAACAGGTGTCCGACATCACAGAGCGCACGCTGATCCTTGACCAGAACGTCACCGGCACCGTCACCGTGATCTCGACGCAAGGGCTCGACCGCGACGGCGTCTGGGAACTGTTCCAGTCGGTGCTGGCCGCGCAAGGCTACGCGGCGCTGCCCGCCGGAAACCTCTGGCGCATCGTCCCCCAGGCCGCCGTGCGCGAAGGCGGTGCCGTCCTGGGCGACGAAGGCACGCCGGGGCGGCTCGACGTGATCACCCGGCTTGTGCCCTTGCGCAACTTCCCCGCCACCACCGCCGTCGGGGCCCTGCGCCCCCTCGTCGCCAGCTTCGGCTATATCGAGGCCGTGCCCGAGACCAACACCCTGGTCATCACCGACACCGCCGAGAATGTCCGCCGCATCGAAAGCATCGCCCGTGCGCTGGACACCGACACCGGGGCCGAGGTGATCTCGATCCCGATCCGCAACGCCGATGCGACCGAGGTTGGTGCTGCAGTCAGCGCCATCCTGGCCGGTAACACCGCCATGGGCAGCGCCGCGCCCAAGGTCACCGTCGATGCGCGGTCGAACAAGCTCATCCTGTCGGGCGACGCCGCGACGCAAGAACTGGTCCGGCGGCTGGTCGCCGACCTGGACGTGCCGGGCCGCGCCGTGCCCTCGGTCGTGCCCGTCACCCGCGTCTATGCCCTGCGCTATGCCGATGCGGCCAGCCTTGCCGACATCCTGCGCGGGCTGGTCGGATCGGGGGCTTCGGTCAGCAACCCCGTGGCCGACGCCCTGCCCCCCGTCGATCCCGCGACCGGTGCCCCGGTCGAGGGCGCGGACGTGCGCCTCATCAGCCCCGGCACCGGCAATGCCGACGTCACGATCCAGCCCGTGCTCGACAGCAACTCGATCGTCGTGCGCGCCACGGCCGAGGTGCAGGACGACATGGCAAAGCTGATTGCCCAGCTTGACCAGCGCCGCCCCCAGGTGCTGATCGAGGCCGCCATTGTCGAGGTGTCGGGCGACATCTCGGAACAGCTGGGCGTGCAATTGGGCTTCGGCACCGCCACCCCGCCCGGCGGGTTCGCCGCAACCTCGTTCAGCGACAACGGCCCGACCCTGGCCAACGTGCTGCGCCTTCTCGGCGCGCCGAACGCGCAGGCGGTGGCGCAGGGCGGGCTGTCCATCGGCCTGGCGCGGGGCGACAGCTTCGGCCTGCTCCTGCAGGCGCTTGGCACCTCGTCCAAGGCGCGGCTCCTGTCCACGCCCTCGATCACCACGCTGGACAACCAGGCCGCCGAGATTGTCGTCGGCCAGAACGTGCCCTTCCGCACCGGCAGCTTCACCTCGGACGGCACCACCCAGAACACCATCGAACGCCGCGATGTCGGCATCACCATGCGCGTCGTGCCCCGCGTGAACCAGGGCGAGGTGATCCAGCTCGACATCAGCCAGGAGGTGTCGTCGCTGACCAACCGCGCGGTGGACGGCGCGGCAGACCTTGTGACCAACCGGCGCAGCATCAAGACCACCGTGCTGGCCGACAACGGCGGCACCATCGTGCTGGGCGGCCTGATCACCGACGACCGCATCAGCAGCCGGTCCGAGGTGCCGGGCCTTGGCCGCGTGCCGCTCTTGGGAGGGCTGTTCCGCAGCAAGTCGGAACAGGCGCGGCGGCAGACCCTGTTCGTGTTCCTGCGCCCGACGATCCTGCGCAACCGCGCGGATGTAAAGGCCGTGTCCGACAACCGCTACCAGCGTCTCAAGGCCATCGAGGGCGCGCCCCCCGACAACCGCAGCCTGCTGAACGAACGCAAGGGCCCGGTCCGCCGCCTGCCCGTGGAAATCGAGGGGCTGTACTGATGGTGAAACGGAAAACCCCTGTCCGACCTCACCGGACAGTCCTGCGCGGCAGGGCCGGGCAATCGGCCCCGCACCCGGAGCCGCCTGCCGCAGCCCTGAAAATGCCCGGCGCGCCCCCCACCCCCATCCCCTCCCCACAAGGGAGAGGGGGGGCGCGGGATGACGCCGTTGCACCACCTGTCCCGTCACCTGGCCCGTCGGGTCGGCCAAGCGCAACCGACGCGCCCGCGGCTCCCTCCCCCCCCCCAGGGCGCGGGATGGGGGGAGGGATTGGGTGGAGGGGCGCGACAGGTGCCGTGGATCTGCCCGCTTCCGGCCACCGTCGCGACAGGACACCGCGCGAGGCTCCTTTCGGCACCCTTGCGGCCCGCTTCTGGACAGCCGCCTCGCTCGCCCTTGCGGCCCTGCTGGTGGCGGCCTCGACGCTGTTCTCCGACGCGCCCTCCTCCGGCCCGCCCGCCCCCGACCAGATCGTGGCGCGACTGGACAGCGGCACGCAGGCCTACCCCGAACCCCTGAAAGCCGCCCTCGCCGCGCAGCGCGCCGCCCCCGGCGACGCAGGCCCTGCCCGCGCCGCCGCGCGACTGCTGATCGACACCGGCAGGGCGCGCGGCGATTCGCGGCTGGTCGGCGCGGCCATCGGCGTGCTGCGTCCTTTCCTCGGCGGCGGCGACGCGCAGGTGCTGTACCTCTCTGCCCTCGCCCGCCAGTACCAGCACGACTTTCCGGGCGCGCTCGACCTTCTGGACCGCGCCGCCGCCCTGGACGGGCGCGACATCAACACCCTTCTGAACCGCGCCACCATCCGTACCGTCATGGGCGACTATGCCCCCGCCCGCGCCGACTGCGCCCGCATCGCCGAACTGGCGCAGCCCGCCGTGGCCTTCCTGTGCCAGGCCACCACCCATGTGCTGACCGCCGAAGGCCCGGCCTACCGCGCCCGTCTGGAAGCGATCCTTGCCCAACCCGGCCTGCTGGACCCCGCGCTGCACCCCTGGGCCCTGGGCCTGGTCGGCGAGATCGCGCGCCACCAGGGCGACCTGCCCGCCGCCGAAGCCGCCTTCCGCGCCGTCCTGCAGGCCACGCCCGATGCGCAGCGCGAGGCGCTCTTGCTGGCCGACCTGCTGCTGGCGCGGGGCGATGCGGCGGGGGCGGGCGATGTCCTGACCGACCAGCCCGGCACCGACGGCGTCCTGATCCGCCGCCAGCGGATCGCCGCCGCCCTTGGCCTGCGGGACGAGGCGACCACCCTGGCCGCCACGCTCGACGCGCGGTTCCGCCTGAACCTCGACCTCGGCCTGACCGCCCACGCACGGGAAGAGGCGATGTATTTCCTCGACGTGGCCCCCGATGCGGACCTTGCCCTGGCGCGGGCGCGGGTGAACTGGGCCGCCCAGCACGAAATCGAGGATGCCGAGCTTCTGCAACGCGCCGCCCGCGCGGCGGGCAGGCCCCAGGCGGCACAGCCCGTCACCCTGTGGATGGCCGAGGCCGGCGTCACGCCCCCGCCGGACAGCGCGGTTTCGGCAGCCGACGGTGAAACTCGCCCCGCAGGGGGGCCGTAGACCCCACAGTACCGTCACGAACCCAAGCGCCCTGACGAGGACCCCCATGCGCAGCACGCCCCTTCTTCCCGCCCTTGCCGCCACCCTCACCCTCTCGGCCCTGCCCGCCCTGGCCCATACGGGCGAAGGCATCGGCGGCCTTGCCTCGGGCTTTCTCCACCCGGTCTCGGGGCTGGACCACATCGTCGCCATGGTCGCGGTCGGCCTGTGGGGCGCGATCCTCGGCGCGCCCGCGCTGTGGCTTCTGCCGCTGGCCTTTCCGGTCGCCATGGCGCTGGCCGGGGCGCTTGGCGTGATGGCCGTGCCCCTGCCCTTTGTCGAGCAGGGCATCGCCCTCTCGGGCATCGTTCTGGGCGGGATGGTGCTGTTCGCGCAGCGCCCGCCGCTGGCACTGGCCCTGGCCGTGGTGGCGGTCTTCGCGGTCTTCCACGGCCACGCCCACGGCGCCGAACTGCCCGAAGCGGCAAACCCGGTGGCCTATGCGGTGGGGTTCGTCGTGACGACGGGCCTTCTGCACCTCGCGGGCATCGCCATCGGAACCCTCGCGAAATGGCCCGCGGGCCTCGTCGCGGTGCGCGCCACGGGCGGGGTCATCGCCCTGGCCGGGGCCGCGTTCCTGACAGGGCTCGCATGATCCTGCCCCTCGCCACCCTGATGGCCCTGGTGCTGGCGGGGCCTGCCGCCGCCCACGGCACCCTGCCGGGCGGCACCGGGTTCCAGGCGGGTGCCTTGCATCCGCTGGTCGCCACCGACCACCTGCTGGCCCTGCTGGTTGCCGGTCTTGCCATCGGGCGGGCCGAGGGGCGGGCCGTCGCCATCGGCGTCATGGCATTGCTCGCAGGGCTTGGCCTGGGGCTGCTGCCGGGCGCGATCCCTGACCCTGCACCGGGCGCGATCCTGCTGACGGCGCTCCTGCTCGGTGGCCTGCTGCTGTGGGGCCGCACCCTGCCTACCGGCGTGATCGCGCCGCCGGTCCTGATCCTGGGCTGGGCCATCGCCGCCGACACCGACATGCCCCCCGGGGCGGGGCTTTCCGCGCGCGCGGGCCTGGTCGTGGCCGCAGCGCTGATCCTGCTGAACCTGGCCGCCCTGTCGCAATGGGCCGGTGCCCGCTGGCCGCTGGTGCCGCGCATCGCCGGGTCCTGGGCCCTTGCCATCGCGCTGATGGTGCTCGCCCTGCGCGGCACCACCCCATCCGGCCTGACCGAGGCCCTGCCATGATCCGCCTGGCTGTCCTGCTGCTGTGCCTGCTGGCCGGGGCCGCCCGGGCGCACGAAACCACCCGCTCCTACCTTTCGGTCGACCGCAACGGCCCCACCGTCTCCGCCGACCTGCGCCTCGCGTTCCGCGACATCGAGGTTGTCGTCTGGATGGACGAGGACCTGGACGGTGCCCTGACCTGGGCCGAGGTGACGCGCCGCATCCCCGCCGTCGCCGCCTATGCCCAGTCGGCCCTTGCACTGGAGGCAGGCGGCACCTGCACGCTGGCCCCCGGCGCGGCGGGCACCAGCACCTCGGGCGGCATCGGCTATCTCGACCTGTCGCTGACCGCGACCTGCCCCTCGGCCACCGCCCCCCTGACCGTCGCCTCGCGCCTGTTCGCCGAGGTCGACCCCGACCACCGCATGTACCTCACCGCGATGGGGGCCGAGACCGCGACCGTCCTCGACCGCACCAGCCCCCCCGCCCGCATCGACACCGCTGCGGGCGGCCTGTGGCCCCTGGCACAGGAGTACTTCGCGGCCGGGGTCGAACACCTGCTGACCGGCCCCGACCACATCGTGTTCCTGATGATGCTGATCCTGCCCGCCGTGACGCTGGCCGCGACGCTCGGCCCCGCCCTGACGCAGGTGCTCTGGGCCGTCACCGGGTTCACCCTGGCCCATGCCCTGACGCTGACCGCCGCCTCGACCCTGTACCTGCGCCCGCCGACCGACCTGATCGGCGCGCTGGTCGCGCTGTCCATCCTCATCACCGCCGCCGACAACGTCCGCCCCTTCCTGCCGGGTCCGCGTGCCGCCTCGGCCGCCTTCTTCGGCCTGATCCACGGCTACGGCTTTGCCACGGTGCTGACCGGCACCGGCCTGACCGGCGTGCCCTTCGTCACCGCCCTTGCCGCCTTCAACCTCGGGATCGAGGCGGCGCAGGTGATGGCCGTCGCCGCCACCGTCTTTGCCCTGCACGCCCTGCGCGGCGGCAGGTGGCTGCTGTCGGGTGGCAGCCTGGCCGGGGCGGCGGCGGGATGCTGGTGGCTGTGGCAGGCGGCAACCACACTCCTCCGATAATCGATCTGCGGCCCCGCTGCCGTGCGGGCCCGGCGCAGCCGCCCGAACCTACCGCCCGTACAACTGTACCATCGCCGCCGGGAACGCCGCCCTGGCCATCGATACCAGAACCAGCGAAGCAGCAGCCACGGCCCCCGACGCCACGATCAGCTTGACCACCGCCACCGCCGCCACCACGACAACGATCCCGGCCAGCACATAGATCGCCGCCTCGGCCACATCGTAGGCGACCGCGACGACCTTCCCGCCGATCTTCTGCGCTTTTGCCGTGGGCAGGAACTTGACTGTCATGGTCAGGGTCAGGCTGCCCTCGATGGTCACGCCCCCGGCCTTCCGGGTTGGCAACCGCGTCTTCACCGACCCGGAAATCGCACCATCCTTGTCCCATTTCATCCCGATCTCGCCAAGATCGCCCAGAGAACTGGTCAGGCCGATCCCGTCGATACGGGCGGTCTTGATGGTGATGCTTGTGGCAAAGGTCGCGGCCTTGGCTTTCAACTCGGCTTCGTACTTGGACAGGTTGAACCCGACCGGCATCTCGCCACAGCCGGAATAGGACAACTCCCCCTCCATGTCGAACGTGACCAGCATGTTGCACCCCGGCCCGCTGTACAGTTGCCGGAAGACGCGGCTGGATCCCAGCGATACCGTCGCATCGGGAATTGCCACGCAGGCGGCAGGTGCCGACGCCCGCCGGTCCGCAGGCGCGGAATAAACCTCGGGTGCCGCATCCGGCGTCGGTACCTCCAGCTTGGGCAGGGCAATCCTGACACCCGCAAGAATGAACTTGCCGCCCGACCCGACCAGTCCCCGATTGGCCTTCTCGATCTCGGGCCAATAGGCACCGGCCCCGTAGGTGGCCCTGGCGATGCCCCACAGGGTATCGCCCTTGGCAATCACGTAACTGCCGCCGCCCATGGACCGGGTCTTGACCGTCACCCGCGCCTTCACCGCCAGCGTCCACTCCTTGCCCTTCATCTTGTAGGTTTCGTCCCACTGCACCTTGGTACCGCGATGGGCCTTGCCGAAATCTGCCGTGATCGCATCCAACCGGGCCTTGAACAGTTTCAGCACCGGCGGCGGTGGGGTACGGCCCGCCGAACAGGCAACGGTTTCCTTCTCGACCTCCTTGCGGAACGGGCGATCCGCAAGCATCCTTGTCGCCAGCGCATCGGCTTCGGACGCAAGCCGACGCGACTGTTCGTCGACAATTGCACGATCCGTGGCACCCGGCATGACGCTTGTCCCCGTGCAGGCTTGACCGGGGAAAATTTAGCAGTCACAGGCAGCTTGGCAATATGTTTGTACCGGACCGAGATGACCATCCACCTCCACGCTGCCGACCTGCCCGACGGCCTGACCCT
Source organism: Gemmobacter sp. (assembly GCA_052387255.1). GTDB lineage: Bacteria > Pseudomonadota > Alphaproteobacteria > Rhodobacterales > Rhodobacteraceae > JBBQXK01. Next base: position 15,381 of record JBQTJI010000085.1, read on the forward strand.
CGGCGCGACCGTCGCCATCGACACCGAGACGATGGGCCTCGACCCCCGCCGCGACCGGCTGTGCCTGGTGCAGCTGTCGGACGGAACGGGCGACGTGCACCTGGTGCAGATCGCGCGCGGCCAGACCGCCGCCCCGAACCTGCAGCGCCTGCTGGCCGACCCCGCGACACTGAAACTGTTTCACTTCGGGCGCTTCGACATCGCCGCGCTGAAGGCCGCCTTCGGCACCACCACCGCCCCCGTCTGGTGCACCAAGATCGCGGCGAAACTGGTCCGCACCTTCACCGACCGCCACGGGCTCAAGTACCTTTTGGCCGAACTGGTCGGCGTCGATGTGTCCAAACAGCAGCAGACCTCGGACTGGGGATCGGAAACCCTGACCGACGCGCAAAAGGATTACGCGGCGTCCGACGTGCTGTACCTGCACGCGCTCAAGGCCGAGCTTGAGGCCCGGCTCGTGCGCGAGGGGCGTCTCGACCTGGCCCTGCGCTGCTTCGCCCACCTTCCGACACGGGCGGAACTGGACCTGCTGGGCTGGGACGCCGAGGGCGACATCGACCCCCACTAGCAGCAGACGCCGGAAAACCCGTGTTGGCCGGGTCCGGTTTCCACGTGGAAACCGGCTCCTCGCCGCCGGGGGTTGCGCGTGACGGGGCGGGATCCCGCCGCACCCCGCAATCGGCGCTTTGCCGCAGGCCACGGCATCCCTACCTTCCCTGCGAACCAGCGGACGGACCCATGGCCACGCGCGACAACTTCCATTCGACGCTGGTGGCCTGGCTCAAGGTGCTGTTGCCTCTGGCGGCCCTTGGCATCCTGTCCACGCTGTTCCTGGTGTCGCGCACCATCGACCCCGAGGATGCGATCCCCTTTGCCGAGGTCGACGTTGCCGACCGCATCCGCGAACCGCGCCTGACCGCGCCGACCTGGGCCGGCGTCACCGAAGACGGCGCCGCCCTGACCGTGACCGCCGCCGAGGCCCGCCCCGCCGACACCGGCACCAACGCCAGTGCCACGGCCCTCCGTGCCGAACTGGACATGCCCGGCGGCGGGCGGGCCGACCTGCAGGCCGCGACCGGGCGGCTCGACGTCGCGGCGGGTCGGCTGTTCGTCGAGGGGGGCGTGGTCATCACCACCTCGACCGGCTATACCCTGCGCACCGAGGTGCTGGAGGCGGCGCTCGACCGCACCGGCCTGACGGCCCCCGGTGCCCTTGCGGGCAGCGGACCGGGGGGCGATCTGTCGGCGGGGGCCATGACGCTGACCGCCACCGGGTCCACGCCCGAGCGTTACGTAATGGTATTCACCGGCGGCGTCCGCCTGCTATATCAACCCCCAGATTGACCATGGACCCTTTCCCGATGTCGCCATTCCCGGCCTTTTGCCTTGCCGCCCTTCTGTGCCTGCCCCTGCCCGCCCTGGCCCAGGGCGCGAAGGTCGCCTTCGGCGGCCTCAAGCAGGACACCTCGCAGCCGGTCGAGATCACCGCCGACAGCCTCGAGGTGAACCAGACCGACGGCCAGGCCACCTTCACCGGCAACGTCCTGGTCGGCCAGGGCGACCTGCGCCTGTCGGCGGCCCGCATCCAGGTCGAATACCAGGCCGACGGCCAGGGCATCAGCCGCCTGCACGCCACGGGCGGCGTCACCATCGTGAATGCCACCGACGCCGCCGAGGCCGCCGAGGCGGTCTATACCATCGCCAGCGGCAACGTGGTGATGACCGGCGACGTCGTCCTGACCCAGGGCCAGAACGCGATCTCGGGCGAACGTCTGGTGCTCGACCTCCAGGCCGGGACCGGCGTGATGGAGGGGCGCGTCAAGACCGTCTTCACCCCCGGCACCAGGACCGAGGGCGGCAATTGACCCCCACCCCCGAACTGATCGTCACCACGGGCACCGCAGGGCTGGTCATCAGCCACCTGCGCAAGAGCTACCGCAAGCGCCCGGTGATCCGCGACGTGTCGATGCGGCTCGACCGGGGCGAGGTTGTGGCGCTGCTCGGCCCCAACGGATCGGGCAAGACCACCTGCTTCTACGCCATCGCGGGCCTGGTGACCCCCGAAGGCGGCGAGGTCATCATCGACGGGCGCGAGGTGACGGCCCTGCCGATGTACCGCCGCGCGCGCATGGGCATCGGCTATCTGCCGCAGGAGGTGTCGATCTTCCGTGGCCTGAACGTCGAGGACAACATCCTGGCCGTGCTGGAAATCGTCGAACCCGACCGCCACACAAGGCGCGAACGGCTCGAGGAACTGCTGTCCGAGTTTTCGATCACCCACCTGCGCCGCGCCCCCGCCCTGGCCCTGTCAGGGGGCGAACGCCGCCGGGTCGAGATTGCCCGCTGCCTGGCCGCCGACCCCAAGTACCTGCTTCTGGACGAACCCTTTGCCGGGGTCGATCCGATCGCCGTGGGCGAGATTCGCGCCCTGGTGCATGACCTCAAGGGCCGCGGCATCGGCGTGCTGATCACCGATCACAACGTGCGCGAGACGCTGGAGATCGTCGACCGCGCCTACATCCTGCACGACGGCCGCGTGCTGATGAGCGGCACGACCGACGAGGTGGTGCGCGATGAAAACGTGCGCCGCGTCTATCTCGGGCAGAACTTCCGCATCTTCTAGGGCCGGCCGGGCAGTCCTTCGCCCCCTTGTCGCAGGATTGTCAGGAATCCGTTGACAAGGCCTGCCCCCCTGTCGCCAAATGCCCCCAATGCGTGTGCGATCCGCCCCTCGTCCCGCCACCCTTGCCGCCCACTGCCCATGGCGGGGCTGTACAGGCCGAACCCCTTGTATCTCCCCAAATAATCCGGGCCCCGCCTATTGCGGGCAACACCCGTTCGTCAGCGTGAAGGAGAACCCATGCGGTATCAGATCAGCGGCAAGCAGATCGACATCGGCGAGGCGCTTCAGACCCATGTGAAGGCCGAACTGGGCGAACTGGTCGAGAAATACGCACAGCGCCCGACCGAGGTGGTGGTGGTGTTCTCGCGCGAGGCGCACGAACAGGTCTGCGAGGCGGTCATCCACCTGTCCACCGGCCTGACGGCACAGGCCAAGGGGCACGCCCCGGAAATCTATGCCGCCTTCGAATCCTGCCGCGAAAAGATGGACAAGCAGTTGCGCCGCTACAAGCGCCGCCTGCGCGACCATCACCGTGACCGCACGGCACCTGTTGAGTTCGACGGCGGCGCGGCCTATATCCTCGCCGCGAACGACGACCACCCGCACGAAGATGACGAACCCGACACGCTCAACCCGGTGGTGATCGCCGAGATGGAGACGCGGGTTCCCTCCATCACCGTGGGCGAGGCGGTGATGCAGATGGAACTGGCGGGCCAGAAGATGCTGGTGTTCCGCAACGAAGGACACGGTGGCGTGAATGTGGTATATCGGCGCGATGACGGGAATATCGGCTGGATCGACCCGCGCAACAGCAAATAGCCGTCCCGTCCGCGACCAAGGGTGAACGACAAGTCCATGGATCTCTCCAAGCTGTTGATGCCGCAGGCGGTTCGTGTCCTCGGCAATGTCACCTCGAAAAAGCGCCTGTTCCAGGAGCTGGGGGATACCGCCGCCACCGCCTATCGCCTGACGGCGGCGGGCGTGGTGGACGGGTTGCAGGAACGCGAAAGCCTGGGGCCGACCGGCGTCGGCCACGGCATCGCCCTGCCCCACGCGCGCCTGGACGAGGTCGAACGCATCGTCGCCGTCTTCCTGCGCCTGGAACGTCCGCTCGACTATGACAGCGTCGACCGCCAGCCGGTCGACCTGATCTTCGCCCTGCTCGCGCCCAAGGATTCGGGCGTCGACCACCTCAAGGCCCTGGCCCTGGTCAGCCGCACGATGCGCGATCCGGGCGTCCTGACCAAGTTGCGCGCCAACATCGATCCGGCCAAGCTCTATGCCATCCTGACCGAGGCGCGCACCACCCAGGCCGCCTGAGTTACCCAATCGTCCCGGCAAAGGCCGGGACCCCGATGGTCAGCGCGCAGTGATCCGAGGCCCCGGCCTGCGCCGGGGCGACAGACTCATGAACGGCCAACCGCCCCTCACCCCTCCCCCGCCCGCTCCAGCGCCTCGTCGAACGTGGCCCAGTCCCGCCCCGTGCCCGTGTCGGGCAGCACCTTGCGGTCCACATGGCGGTGCAGGTTCAGCTTGCCCAGGAACAGCGCGGTGACCGGCGCGGTGACCAGCAGGAACATCGCCACCAGCACCTCGTGCCAGCTGAACCCGCCCCCCGCCGGGATCATCCCGAAGGCCGAGGCGAACAGCGCCGTGCCGATGCCCACCGTGGTGGCCTTGGTCGGCGCGTGCAGGCGCTGCACCGGATCGCGCAGTTTCAGCAGGCCATAGCTGCCGGTCAGGCCGAACAGGCCCCCCAGCACCAGCAACCCCGCGATCAGGATTTCCAGCATGACCATGGCAGCTACTCGATGATCCCGCCGCGCAGCAGGTACTTGGCCAGCGCGACGGTCGACACGAACCCCGTCATCGCCATCAGCACCGCCACCTCGAAATAGGTGCCGCTCTGCAGGAACACGCCGTACAGAACCACCAGCGCGATGGCATTCACGAACATCGTGTCCAGCGCCAGGATGCGGTCCTGCACCAGGGGCGTGCGCAGCACCATCCACAGGTTCATCAGGATCGCCAACCCAAAGCAGGCGGCGGCGAACCCCAGGGCATACTGAACGATCATTCGAATATCCTTTTCAGGCGGGCCTCGTAGCGGGTCTTGATCTCGTCGCGCACGGCATCCGGGTCGGGCGCATGCAGCGAATGCACCAAGAGCGCCCGCCCGCAGGCCGACAGGTCGGCGGTCAGGGTGCCGGGCGTCATGGTGATGGTCCCCGCCAAGAGGCTGATCGCCTCGGGCGACCGCAAATCCAGCGGCACGGTGATCCAGGCCGACCGGATGGCCTCGTTCGGCATGAACAGCACGATGCGCGCGACGATGAAGTTCGACTTGACGATGTCGTACATCACGATGACGACATAGGCGCACAGCGCGGGCAGGTTCTGCAGGCGCGGCCGGTTCGGCCAGTAGGACGCCGTGATCAGCGGGATGACGGTGCCAAGGACCAGCGCCAGCACCAGGCTGCCCAGCTTCCACTGGTTGACCAGCAGCATCCAGACCAGCACCAGCAGCAGCGTGAGGTAGGGGTGCGGAAACAGGCGGCGCAGCATCACCCCTCCCCCGCGCGGGCCAGGACCGCGCCGATATAGGCCGCCGGATCGTGCAGCCCCATTGCCGTGGTGTCGAGCCATGCGCTGACCGGCCCGGCCAGCACCGTCAGGGCGACCAGTCCCGCCACGACGGCGAACAGAGCGGCAAAGGCCAGCGGCGCGCCGCCCGCCGCCCCACCCGCCATGGCATCCGCCGGTCCATCGCCCGGCCCGTGCCGCCGCGCCCCCTCTCCCCTCGGGGGAGAGGGCCGGGGTGAGGGGGGATCACGCTCGGACATCGCCTGCGCCTTCCAGAACACATGGCTGCCCGCGCGGGCAAAGCCCAGGATCATCAGGAATGACCCGACCAGGATCACCGGCCAGACCGTCCCCATCTGCCCCCGCAGCGCCTCCATCACCAGAAGCTTGCCGATGAACCCCGACAGGGGCGGCGTGCCCGCCAGCGCCACAGCGGCCACCAGGAACAGCGCGCCCAGCAGCCCCGCCTGCGCAAAGGGCACCGCCGCCCCGTGCAAGGCCCCGCTCCCGCGACGGCGGACCACCAGATCGACGACCAGAAACAGCGCCGCCCCCGCCAGTGTCGAATGCACCAGATAATACAGCGCCGCCGCCGTCGCCTGCGCCTCGAACGCCGCCACCGCGACGAACAGCGTCCCCATCGAGGCGATCCCGGCAAAGGCCGCCTGACGCGCCATCGTCCCGGCCCCCAGCACCCCCACCGACCCGACCGCAATCGTGACCAGCGCGGCCGGCATCAGAAAGTCGGCGAACAGCGTCCCCGTCGCGGCGGTCCCGGTCGGGAACACCAGCGTGAACACGCGGATCACCGCATAGGCCCCGACCTTGGTCATCACCGCGAACAGCGCCGCCACCGGCCCCGGCGCATGCGCATAGGTGCCCGGCAGCCAGAACTGCAGCGGCACCAGCGCCCCCTTGATCGCAAACACCAAGAGCATCAGCACCCCCGCCACCCGGATCATCGCGGCATCGCCGGGCGGCAGCGCCGCCACCTTCACCGCCAGGTCCGCCAGGTTCAGCGTGCCGGTCACCGCATAGACCGTGGCCAGCGCGAACAGGAACAGGGTCGATGCCAAGAGGTTGAACGCCACATACTGGATGCCCGCGCGCAGCCGGTCCTGCCCGCCGCCGTGGATCATCAGGCCATAGCTTGCAATCAGCAGCACCTCGAAGAACACGAACAGGTTGAACGCATCGCCGGTCAGGAAGGCCCCGTTCAGCCCCATCACCTGGAACAGGAACAGCGCATGGAAATGCGGCCCCCGCGCATCCCACCCGGTGCCCACCACATACACCTGCACCACCAGCGCCAGCACCGCCGTCAGCGCCAGCATCATCGCCGCCAGCCGGTCCAGCACCAGCACGATGCCAAAGGGCGCGGGCCAGTCGCCCAGGAAATACACCTGCGGCGCATCCACCACCGCCAGCAGCCAGACCGCCACCGCCGCCATCACCACCGATGCCGCCAGCCCGGCCACGCGCTGCAGCAGCAGGTCGTGGCGCATCGCCATCACGATCAGCGGGGCCACCAGCGCGGGCAGCACGACGGGCACGATGATCCAGTGGTTCATCCGTCCGTATCCACCCGGTCATCCCCGCCGTGCAGATACGCCCCCAGCGCCATCAGCACGATCACCGCCGTCATCCCGAACGAGATCACGATCGCCGTCAGCACCAGCGCCTGCGGCAGCGGATCGGCATAGCCCGCCGCATCCTTGTCGATGATCGGGGCCATCCCCTCGACCAGCCTGCCGGACGCGAACAGGAACACGTTCACCGCATAGGACAGCATCGACAGCCCGACGATCACCGGAAAGGTCCGCTGCCGCAGCATCAGATAGACGCCGCTGGCGGTCATCAGGCCGATGGCTGCGGCGACCAGAACCTCCATCACCGCCCCCCCCGATCCGCCGAAGGGTCCACGTCGAACGGCGCCAGGTTCAGCGTCTCGCCCGACCGCACCGCGATCCGCGACAGCGAATCCAGCGCCAGCATCACCGCCCCCAGCACCGTCAGGAACACGCCCAGGTCGAACAGCGCCGCCGTGGCCAGTTCGAACGTCTCCAGCGGCCACAGCGTCACATAGCCATAGGCCGAGGTCAGGAACGGCATGCCGTTCAACCAGGCCCCGACCCCGGTCAGGCCCGCCACCAGCACCCCCGCCCCGATCAGCGCATGGTACGGGATCCGCTGCCGCGCGACGGTCCAGCCGAAGCCGGATGCGATGTACTGCATCACCAGCGCAATCGCCACGATCAGCCCCGCCACGAACCCGCCCCCCGGCTGGTTGTGCCCGCGCAGAAAGATGAACACCCCCACCATGATCGCCACCGGCAACAACAGCCGCGCGCCCATGACAAGCATCATCGGGTGGCGGTCCGACGCCTGCGCGGTGTCGGGCGGCCAGTTCAGCAGCCGCGTGTTCGCAGGCCCCCCCGCCAGCAGCACCTCGACCAGCGCAAAGATGATCAGCGCCGCGATCCCCAGCACGATGATCTCGCCATAGGTGTCATAGCCCCGGAAATCCACGATGATGACATTGACCGCATTGGTGCCGCCGCCGCCCGGCTTTGCATTGGCCAGGTGATAGTCGGCGATGACCGGAAAGGCCGCATCGCGCGTCATCATCGCAAAGGCCAGAACCGCCGCGCCCAGCCCCGCCGCCCCGGCCACGCCCAGGTCGCGCAGGCGGCGCAGGGCGCTGCTCTCGACCGGGGTTTCCTTGGGCAGGAAGTTCAGCGCCAGCAGCATCAGGATCATCGTCACCACCTCGACCGACAGCTGCGTCAGTGCCAGGTCCGGGGCGGACAGCCAGGCGAACCCCAGCGTCACCATCAGCCCCACGATGCTGACCACGATCAGCAGCAGCAGTCGGTTGCGGTGGATGCGGAACAGCGCCAGTGACGCCACCGCCACGACAGCCCACCCCGCCGCCGCGACCGGCGGCATCGCCGCCAGCGCACGGGTGCCGGGCGCATGCGTGCCTCCGGCAAAGGCCCAGACCCCCGCCGCCACGATGGCCACGACCGCAATCGCCACATAGCGCGTCAGCACCCCGTCGTGCAGCCCGTCCGTCACGCGGGCCGACAGGCGGGCCAGCCCCTCCACCACCCCGTCGAAGATCAGCTTCGCCTCGAGACGCGGGGTGCCGCTCCACAGACCGGCCAGGGGGCGATACAGGCCCAGCACCACCATCCCCGCGCCAACCGCAAAGACGGACAGGAACAGCGCCGGGACAAATCCATGCCAGTGGCTGATCTTGGCGTGGACCTCGGCCCCCGTCACGGCCCCCGCAGCCACGTCCACCAGCCCCCCCACCATCGCCATCGGGAACAGCCCGATGGCCACCACCAGCCCGGCCAGCAACGCCGGTGCCGCCCACAGCCCGAACCCCGGATCGTGCGGCGCATGGGGATAGTCGTCGCGCACCGGCCCCAGCCAGACATGCGCCACCAGCCGGAACGCATAGGCCACCGACAGCAGCGCCCCCGCCGTCGCCACCGCGGGCAGCAGCCACCAGATGCCGAACAGCGCGGTCTCGGTGGCCTCCGCCAGCATCATCTCCTTGGACAGGAACCCGTTCAGGGGCGGTATCCCCGCCATCGACAACGCGGCTATTGCGGTGATGCCAAAGGTCACCGGCATCAGGCGGCGCAACCCCCCCAGCCGCCGGATGTCGCGGGTATGCGCCGCGTGGTCGACGATCCCCGCCGTCATGAACAGCGCCGCCTTGAACGTGGCGTGGTTGATGATGTGGAACACCGCTGCCACGGCGGCGGCCTGCGTTCCCATCCCCAAGAGCATGGTCACAAGCCCCAGGTGGCTGACCGTCGAAAAGGCCAGCACCGCCTTCAGGTCGTCCTTGAACAGGGCGATCTTGGCCCCCATCACCATCGTGACCAGCCCCGTCGTGGTGACGATCAGGAACCAGGCCTCGGTGCCCGACAGAACCGGCCACAGCCGCGCCATCAGGAACAGCCCGGCCTTCACCATCGTCGCCGAATGCAGATAGGCCGACACCGGCGTCGGCGCGGCCATGGCGTGGGGCAGCCAGAAATGGAACGGGAACTGCGCCGACTTGGTAAAGGCCCCGCACAGGATCAGGATCAGCGCGGGCAGATACCACTCCGACGCCCGGATGGCATCGCCCCGCGTCAGGATCACCGACAGATCGTAGGACCCCGCGACATTCCCCAGGATCAGCATGCCTGCGATCAGCGCCAGCCCCCCGCCCCCGGTCACCGCCAGCGCCATCCGCGCGCCCTGCCGCCCCTCGGGCAGGTGCCGCCAGTACCCGATCAGCAGGAACGACGACAGGCTTGTCAGTTCCCAGAAGATCAGCAGCAGCAGGATGTTGTCCGACAGCACGATCCCCGTCATCGCGCCCTCGAACAGCAAGAGATAGGTGTAGAACACCCCCATCGGATCGGACTTCGCCAGATAGAACCGCGCATACAGGATGATCAGCAGCCCGATCCCCAGAATCAGCCCGGCGAACAGCAGGCCCAGCCCGTCGAGGAACAAATTCGCATCCAGCCCCAGCCCCGGCATCCAGGCGACGCGCGTCTGCACCACCTCGCCCCGGAACACCGCCGGGGCCTGCAACAACAGCAGCAGCAGCGCCAGACCCGTGACCGACGCCGCCGCCCAGGCGCAGGCATTGCGCCCCGCCCGGATCATCAGACCGGGCAGCAGCGCGCCCAGGAACGGCAAGGCTGCGATCAGGGCAAGGGACATGGCGCTCCTTCAGGGCAGGCGCGTCGGGCAGCGTGCTCGGCGGCCCGGACGGGCGCTTCGCCCTTACCTGTGTGGCAGGGCCGCGCCTGTCAAGCCGTTCGCAGTCGAAAGCGGGGGACAGGCACGATGGAAGGACCCGTAGGTCGGGCTTCAGCCCGACTCTGCTCTGCCCGGCACGCCGATTCGCCCCCCATGGTTAGCGGGCGGTCCTGCACTTGGCATTCGTACGCCTTGTGCATCGGTTGTGCATGGCCTGTGCATGCCCGAAATCGCCACAAATCGGGAAATTAACGCAGCGCCCGCAAGGCCTTGCACCCTACTGCGCCGCCACCTCGCGCGGCGTCTCGCGCGGGCTGGCGACCAGCCGTTCGGTCAGCCGCGACAGCGCCAGCGCCGCCGCCCCATGCGCCCACAACAGATCGCCCCAGGCATGGATCTCGATGGGGGGCCTTGCCCGCCCCGTGCTGATCGCCAGGTTCTCCATCTCGGCCAGCGTCTCGGCGGCGTACAGGTAATCGTAGCGCATCCGCTCGCCCGACAGGATGATCAGCGCGGGGTCGAACAGGTTGATCACATTGGACAATCCCACCGCCAGATAGCGCCCGGCCCGGCGGAAGATCGACCGCGCGGCGGTGTTCCCGGCCTTGGCATGGTCGTACAGGCTCTCCAGCAGGATGCCAATGGGCGGGGCTTCGCGGTGGCCGAAGTTGAGCGCGGTCGATGCCTCGCGCGCCAGGGCATAGTCGGCGATATAGGCCTCCAGGCACCCGCGTTGCCCGCAACGGCACAAGGCCCCGTCCAGTTGCACCTTGGTGTGCCCCAGTTCCATCCCCAACCCTCTGGCACCCCTGTAGATTCTGTGGTTGATCACCAACCCCATCCCGACCCCGTGCTCGATGGTGACCACCGCAAAATCCGCCAGCCGTCGCCCCGACCCGAACCACAGTTCGGCCAGCGCCACCAGGTTCGCGTCATTGTCGATGGATACCGGAATCCCCAGCCTTTCCATCGCCTTGGCGGCCAGCGGCTGGGCCCGCTCGGTCAGGGTCGACGACCAGAACACCATCCCCCCCTCGCAATCGACAAACCCCGGAACCCCGATCCCCACCCCCGCCAGATCGGCACGCGCCATCCCCGCCTTGGCGCAGACGCTGTCCAAGAGCCGCTCGATGGTGTCCAGCATCTCGGGCATCGTCATCGCTCCGGGGGGCCGGGGGATGACATGGTCGGCCAGAAGGTTCCCTGCAAAATCAACGACAACAGCGGTATGTTCGCGGTCCGACAGCTTCATCCCCGCCACGCGATAGGCACCCGGACGCACCCCCAGCGCCTGCGCCGGACGCCCCCGGCCCTGCCCGTCCTCGCGCGGGGCGATGACCTCTTCGATCAGCCCCGCCTCGATCAGCTCCTGCGTCGCCGTGGTGACCGACGCGGGCGACACGCCCAGGTCCTTGGCCAGTTGCACCCGCGCCACCATCCCCGCCGAGCGGACCCGCTCGAACACCTGCTGCCGCAGCGGGCGCAGCGAATCGGACAGCGGAGGGATGACCGGACCGCAACCCTGTGCTGCATCCGCCGCAACATCCTTTCGCAGATGCGGCATGATTATTTCGGCCCCCTAACGAATAAACCCGGCACAATTCCCCTTTCCGCCCGGCTTTCGCTGCAAGGCAGCATGGCATGGCCTGTTTCCTTGGCAGCGGCAGTTTCGGCGCTCAAGTTTAATTTGACAACTGAAATTATTCGCGGCAGGTTGCGCGCGTGCCGGTCAAAGCCGGACCGGCCCCGCAAAGGGGCCGCCACAAGGGAGGATGACTATGCGTAAGGCAGTTCTGGCCGCCGTTCTGGCAGTGGCCGGTTTCAACTCGGCAGCCCTTGCCGAAGGCATGAAGATCGGCGTCAGCTGGGCCCAGTTCCAGGAAGAGCGCTGGAAGATCGACGAAGCCGCGATGAAGGCCGCGATCGAAGCCGCAGGCAACGAATATGTCTCGGCCGACGCGCAGGCCTCGGCGGAAAAGCAGCTGTCCGACATCGACGCGCTGATCGCGCAGGGCGTGGACGCGCTGGTCATCAACGCCTGGGACAAGGACGCCATCGGTCCGGCCATCGAAAAGGCCGCTGCCGAAGGCATCCCGGTCGTGGGCTACGACCGCCTGATCGAAGATGCCCGCACCTTCTATCTGACGTTCGACAACGTCGGCGTGGGCCGCATCATCGCGCAGGAAGTGATCAAGCTGGTGCCCAAGGGCAACTACGCCATCATCAAGGGCGACCCCGGTGACCCGAACGCAGGGTTCCTGCGCCAGGGCATGGAAGAAGTCATCGGCGCTGCAGTGACTGCGGGCGACATCGTGATCGTCGGCGAAGCCAGCACCGATGGCTGGAAGCCGGAAAATGCCCAGAAGAACATGGAGCAGATCCTGACCGCGTCCAACAACGCCGTTGACGCCGTTCTGTCGCAGAACGACGGCATGGCAGGTGGCGCGGCAGCGGCACTGGCCGCGCAGGGCCTGAACCCGGCTCTGGGTGGCCAGGACGGTGACCTTGCCGCGATCAACCGCGTGGCGCGCGGAACCCAGACCGTGTCGGTCTGGAAGAATGCGCGCGACCTTGGCAAGGCAGCGGGCGAGATCGCATCGGCCATGGCGGCTGGTGCCGCTCTGGACGCGATCCCGGGTGCTGGCAAGTTCTCGGGCGGCGAGAAGGGCGTTGAAATGAACGCGATCCTTCTGAACCCGACCCCGATCACCAAGGACACGCTGAACCTGGCAATCGACGCGGGCCACATCTCGAAAGAGGCGGCTTGCGAAGGGGCCATGGAAGGCATCGCTGCCTGCCAGTGATCACTGGCTGACCACCGGTGCCGCCTGGCTGCAGGCGGCACCGGTTTTCGACGGTGGCGGGTGGCCATGCGCCGTGTACCTGGCGCAACCGGACAGTGGCAGCGCCCGTCCGCCCCGACCTGGCCACGCCCCTCTCTCTGGCTGGACGAGGACATGAACGACACATCCCACACCCCCGCGAACCAATCGGTGCCGGAAGGCGGCTTTGGCCGTTTCCTGCGCGCGACCGAAATCGATCCGCGCCTTCTGGGCATGGTCGGCGCACTGGTCCTGATCTGTCTGGCCTTCGAGGCCTTTTCGACCATTGTGCTCGGCCGCCCGAGCATGCTCTTGGGGGCCGCGCAGTCCGAGGCGAACGGCTTTTTGACCCCGCGGAACCTGTGGAACCTGTCGGTTCAGACCGCCTATATCGGGATCATGGCGACTGGGATGGTGCTGGTCATCATCACGCGCAACATCGACCTTTCGGTGGGGTCGATCATGGGCATGGTCGGCATGTACATGGGCCTTCTGCAGGTCGAGTATGTGATACCGGCGCTTGGCCTTGGCCATCCGTCGATCTGGATCATGTCGGTGATCTTTTGCGTCGCGATGGGTGCCCTGATCGGCGCATTCCAGGGTGTGCTGATCGCGTTCCTGTCGATTCCGTCATTCATCGTCACGCTTGGCGGTCTGCTGGTCTGGCGCGGTGCGGCCTTTCTAGTGGCCGGGGGCAAGACGATCGCGCCCCTTGACGACACCTTTGCGCTGATCGGCGGCGGGTCGTTCGGGGCCTTGGGCAAGACCGGAAGCTGGATCTTCGCCATCATCGCCTGCGTCTTTGTCGTCTGGGCCTTTGTGAACGGCCGCAGGTCGCGCAAGACCCACGGCTTTGCCCTGCGCCCGGCCTGGGCCGAGACTTTTGTGATCGGCCTTGTCTGTGCCGTCATCCTGGGGGCGACATCCATCGTCAATTCCTATGTCTGGCCCATCGGCAACATCCAGAAATACTATGCCGCCATCGGGCAGGATGCTCCGGCCTGCGCGCAGAAAGGGGGCGACATCTACAGCGATGTCTGCGCGTCGTTCGGCCATGGCTTTGCCTATCCGGTGCTGATCCTGATCGGGGTGGCCATCTTCATGACCATCCTGATGACGCGCACCCGGTTCGGCCGCTATGTCTTTGCCATCGGCGGCAATCCCGAGGCGGCGGCCCTGTCGGGCATCAACACCCGTGTGATGACGGTGAAGATCTTCGCGCTGATGGGGGGCCTTGCCGGGATCGCCGCCGTGATCGGTGCTGCGCGCCAGAACAGCGCCACCAACGCCATGGGCAACCTGGACGAGTTGTACGTCATCGCCGCCGCTGTCGTGGGCGGCACCTCGCTGGCCGGCGGGGTGGGCACGATCTATGGCGCGATCATCGGCGCGCTGATCCTGACCAGCCTGCAGACGGGCATGGTTCTGATCGGTTTTGGTGACGGCTCCTACCAGCGGATCGTGATCGGGATCGCGCTGGTTCTGGCCGTGTGGCTGGACATCGTTTACCGCAAACGCATCAAGTAAGGGGCCGCGCAATGAATCCGAACAAGGGAACCCCGCTGGTCGAACTGCGCGACATCTCGATCGCCTTCGGCGGCATCCGCGCGGTCGACCACGTCACGGTCGACCTGTATCCCGGTGAAGTGGTGGGCCTTCTGGGCCACAACGGCGCGGGCAAATCGACGCTGATCAAATGCCTGTCGGGGGCCTATCAGAAGGACTCGGGCCAGATTCTCATCAACGGGACCGAGGTGGAAATCACCAATCCCCGCGACGCCCGTGCCCAGAACATCGAGACGATCTATCAGACGCTGGCCCTGGCCGACAATCTGGATGCCGCCTCGAACCTGTTCCTGGGGCGAGAGCTGGTGGGCGCGGGCGGCATGCTGAACGATGCCGCGATGGAGGCCGAGACGCGCAAGATCATGGCGCGGCTGAACCCCAACTTCCGCAAGTTCGGGGTGCCGGTGTCGGCGCTGTCGGGCGGGCAGCGCCAGTCGGTGGCCATCGCCCGCGCGGTCTACTTCAACGCCAAGGTCCTGATCATGGACGAACCGACCGCCGCCCTTGGCCCCCAGGAAACCCAGATGGTGGCGGAGCTGATCAAGGAACTGAAGGCCCAGGGCCTTGGCATCTTCCTGATCGAGCATGACATCCATTCGGTCATGCACCTGTGCGACCGCGCCGTGGTGATGAAGAACGGCCAGCGGGTAGGCTGCGTCAACGTGAACGAAGTCACCGACGAGGATATCCTGGGGATGATCATCCTGGGGAAAAAGCCGCCGCAGGCCTATTGATGTACATCGGTCTCGACCTCGGCACCTCGGGTCTCAAGGGGGTGCTCATCGACGACGACCAGCGGCTGGTGGCCGAGGCCACGGCACCGCTGACCGTCCAGCGCCCGCATCCCGCCTGGTCGGAACAAAGCCCCGCCGACTGGATCGCGGCGGCCGAGGCGGTGCTGGACGCGCTGTCGCAGCGGGGCCTGTCGGGCGTCCGGGGGATCGGGCTGTCTGGGCAGCAGCACGGGGCCACGATGCTGGATGCGGCGGACGAGGTGCTGCGCCCCTGCATCCTGTGGAACGACACCCGCGCGGCGGACGAGGCGGCGGAACTGGATGGCGACCCGCTGTTCCGGCGACTGGTCGGCAACATCATCTTTCCGGGCTTCACCGCGCCCAAGGTGGTCTGGGCCGCACGGCACGAACCGGCGGTCCGGGCAAAGGTGGCACGGGTGCTCTTGCCCAAGGATTACCTGCGCCTCTGGCTGACCGGTGACCATGTGGCCGAGATGTCGGATGCCGCCGGCACCGGCTGGCTCGACGTGGGCGCGCGCGATTGGTCGGATGATCTTCTGGCAGCGACCGACCTGACCCGCGCCAACATGCCCCGTCTGGTCGAAGGGTCGGACCCCAGCGGCACCCTGCGGGCCGCCCTGGCGGCGCGGTGGGGCATGGGCAAGTCGGTGGTGGTGGCCGGGGGTGCCGGCGACAACGCGGCCTCGGCCATCGGGACGGGGGTGGTCAAGGGCGGCGATGCGTTTGTCAGCCTCGGCACGTCGGGTGTCCTGTTCGCGGCGAACGACGGCTATCTGCCTGCGGCGGAAACCGCCGTGCACACCTTTTGCCACGCGCTGCCCGGCAAATGGCACCAGATGGGGGTGATCCTGGCCGCCGCCGATGCGCTGAACTGGTATGCGGGGCTGATGGGCGAGAAGGCCTCGGTCCTGACCGAGGGACTTGGGGCCTTGCAGGCACCGGGGCGAACGGTGTTCCTGCCCTACCTCGGTGGCGAGCGGACGCCGATCAACGACGCCCGCGCCCGCGCGGGATTCATGGGCCTCGACCATGCCGCCGACCGCAACGCGGCGACCCGCGCGGTGCTGGAAGGCGTGACCTTCGCCTTCCGCGACTGCCGCGATGCGCTCAAGGCGGCGGGAACGACCTTCGACCGTCTGCTGGCCGTGGGCGGGGGGACGAAGTCGGACTACTGGCTGCGGGCCATCGCCACGGCGCTGGACGTGCCGGTGCAGGTGCCCGCCGCAGGCGATTTCGGCGGGGCCTTCGGGGCCGCGCGCCTGGGCATGATGGCCGCCACCGGTGCCGGGGCCGAGATCGCGACCCCCCCCCCGATTGCCCGCACCATCGAGCCCGACCGCGCCCTGACCGGGGCCTTCGACGCCGCCCATGCCCGCTGGCAGACCGCCCGCGACCTGATCAGGAAACTGCCATGACCGACTTCTTTGCCGGAATCGCCCCCATCGCCTATGAAGGGCCGGAGAGCGCGAACGAGTTTGCCTTCCGCCACTACAACCCCGACGAACTGGTCCTGGGCAAGCGGATGGAGGATCACCTGCGCTTTGCCGTCGCCTACTGGCACTCCTTTGCCTGGCCGGGGGGCGATCCATTCGGCGGGCAGACCTTTGACCGGCCCTGGTTCGGCGACACGATGGATCTGGCGCGGATGAAGGCCGACGTCGCCTTCGAGATGTTCGATATCCTGGGCCAGCCCTTCTATGCCTTTCACGACGCCGATGCCCGGCCCGAAGGTGCCACCTTCGCCGAAAGCCTGGCCAACCTGAACGCCATCACCGATTATCTGGAAGGCAAGCAGGCCACCCACAAGGCGCGCCTGCTGTGGGGAACGGCGAACCTGTTCAGCCACCGCCGCTGGATGTCGGGGGCCGCGACCAACCCCGACCCCGAGGTCTATGCCTATGCCGCCGCCACGGTGAAATCCTGCCTTGAGGCCACGCATCGGCTGGGCGGGCAGAACTATGTGCTCTGGGGCGGGCGCGAGGGGTACGAGACGCTGCTGAACACCGACCTGGGGCGCGAAAGGGCGCAAGCCGGGCGGTTCCTGACCCAGGTCTGCGACCATGCCGCGAAGATCGGCTTCAACGGCACCATCCTGATCGAACCGAAGCCGCAGGAGCCGTCCAAGCACCAGTATGACTACGACGTGGCGACGGTTTACGGCTTCCTCAAGGATTTCGGGCTGGAAGGGACGGTCAAGGTCAACATCGAACAGGGCCATGCGATCCTGGCGGGCCATTCGTTTGAACACGAGATCGCCCTTGCCGCGTCGCTCGGCATCTTCGGATCCATCGACATGAACCGCAACGACTACCAGTCCGGCTGGGACACCGACCAGTTCCCGAACAATCATGCGGAAAAAACCCTGGCCTTTTACGAAATCCTGCGCGCGGGCGGTTTTACCACCGGCGGGGTGAACTTCGACGCCAAGATCCGGCGGCAAAGCCTGGACCCCGCCGACCTGATCCTGGCCCATGTCGGCGGCATGGATACCTGTGCGCGGGCGCTGAAGGCGGCGGCGGCGATGTGGCAGGATGGCGGTCTGGAACGCGCGCGGGCGGACCGCTATGCGGGCTGGGACGGGGCGTCGGGCAAGGCGCTGCTGGCCGGATCGCTGGACGATGCGGCAGGCCGCGTGCTGGCCGAAGGCATCAACCCGCAGCCCCGGTCCGGGCGGCAGGAGCGGCTGGAGAATCTGGTGAACCGGTTCGTGTAAGAGCGTCACTTGGGCCAGCAAGCGCCCCCCACCCCCATCCCCTCCCCGCGAGGGGGAGGGGATGGGGGTGGGGGGCGGGCGCGTCGCTGCAGGTAAAGAAAGTCTGAACGCGCGGAAAATCACTTAGCCAAATCAATTATTTACGACACATAACACGTGTGTTAGCCTCCACTCACCCCAACAGATCCTCCAGCACCAGCGCCATGACATGGGCCGAATCCATCATGTCCCCGATCCCCACCCACTCATCCGGCTGATGCGCCAGATGCAGCAGACCCGGCCCATAGGCGATGCAGTTGCGCAGCTTTCCGATCCGGTCGATGTGCTTCTGATCATAGGTCCCCGGCGAGGCCACAAACTCCGCCCCCCGCGCCAGCACCCGCTCGATCGCGGCGGCCGTCGACCGCACCACCGGGGCCTCGCGGTCGGTCATCACCGGTGCCACCTCGAACAGGTCGCGCATGGAATACGCGAACCCCGGCCTCCGCCGGGCCACCCGGTCCAGAACGCCCTTCATTTCCGCTTTCACGGCCTCCGCACTTTCTTCGACCAGAAACCGCCGGTCGATCACGATCCGGCACCGGTCGGCGACGCAAGGCGCGGGCAGCGAGGTGTCGCCGGGGGCAGGTTCCGCCTGCCCGCCATGGACCGAGTTGATGTTCAGGGTCGATGACCGCGCCCCCTCCGGCACCACCGGCATCGCCGTCACCCGCCCCGCCAGCACCGGGTACAGCCCCTCCTCGATCTCGGCCAGAAGCGCCCCCATGTGCCGGATCGCGCTGTCGCCAAGGAACGGCATCGACCCATGCGCGATGCGCCCCTTGGTCTCGATCTCGGCCCACCAGACCCCCCGGTGCCCCAGGCAGATGCGGTCCTTGTGCAGGGGTTCGGGGATGATGACGTGATCGACGCGGCCCGGCGCGAAATACCCATGCTCCGCCAGGTACGCCACCCCCCCGTACCCGCCCGATTCCTCGTCCGCCGTGGCGCTGATCTCGACCGCACCCTTGTGCCCCGGACGCACCGCCCGGAACGCCTCGGCCGCGATGATCGCCGCCGCCAGCCCCCCCTTCATGTCGCAGGCCCCGCGCCCGTAGATGCGGTCGCCGTCAACCTCGGCCCCGAACGGATCGCGCGTCCAGCCGTGGCCCACCTCGACCACATCGGTATGCCCGTTGAAATGCACGCAAGGACCGGCCCCGCCCGCCCGCGCCACCAGGTTCCAGCGCGGGAAACGGTCACTGTCGCCCGGCGCGCCGATGGCACGGACAAAGTCGATCTCGAACCCCTGCGGTTCCAGCCATGCCGCCAGAAACTCGCAGATCTCGCGGTACATCGCACCCGGCGGATTCAGCGTCGGCATGCGGATCAAGGCCGCCGTCAGCGCCACCAGCCGGTCACGCCGGGCGAGGATCTCTGCCTGCAAGCGGTCCATGGCCCATGGTGGCCCCTGCGGCCCGTCCCGGCAATCGGTTTTCGGGTGACGGGGGGGCTGCAATTTGGCATGACTCCTCCCAAGTGATTTTGTGACCAGACGGAGGGCGCGATGGCCGATTTCGACAGCATGATCCAGAACAGCCAGGCTCAGGTCAGCGAGGCCCAGGCCAAGATCTCCGCCGTGACCAGCCGGATCGAGGCCGCACGTGCCAAGATCGCCGCGGGTGAGGCCGCCATCGACGTGGAAAACGCCACGCTGGAAGAGGTGCACAAGCACACCGATCTGATGAACGCCAACATCGCCGAGCTGATCATGGGGCTCGACGACGTGACGGCGGGCTTTTCCAGGGACTTCGACGAGATGCGGTCGAAGACGGGGATGGAGTCGTTCATCGGCATCTTCTCGAACGCCAAGTCCGAATCGATGCGCCAGGAACGCCTGCGCGCCGCCACCATCGACGACAAGCTGCAGGACCTGATCGCCAAGTCCGACGTGATCGTGCGGCTGCTGCAGTCCCAGCTTGACCTCCTGAACGGGCAGAAGGCGACGGTCGAGGCGAACCTGTCGGCGACGCTGACCGAACGCGAGGAGACGGTCGGTGCCCTGGAGGCGGTGCGGGCCGAGATTGCGGGCCTCGATCCGCAGATCATCGAGCTGGAGAACAAGATCAGCGTCGAACAGGACGCCGCCGCCCGCACCCGGCTGGAGACGCAGCTTGCCGAACTGAACACCCGCCACAACGCGATGGTGCAGGACGAACAGGTCAAGCTGGCGAAGTCGCAGACGCTGGAACGCTACATCGAGAAGGGCAAGACCTGGGTGGACAGCCTGCAGAACCAGGCCGCGACGCAGATGGTGCTGATCAACAAGCTGCAGACCGACACCAAGCAGCGCGTGGTGTTGTACGACGCCCTGACCGCGTCGCTGAAAACCGCGCAGCAGCAGGACGTGGCGCACCGCATCAACGAGATCGGCGTGAAGACGGATCAGGAGGCGCAGGCCGCCATGGCCGCCATCGGCACCGCCACCAACGACCGCATGGCCGACATGCTGGAAAGCCACGAAGACCACATGGTGTTCGCCCGGAAAGTGCTGGAGGCCAAGGCCAAGGCGGACGAGCGGTTTGCCCGGCGGTTCGCGGCGATTGTCGAGAAGCACGACAAGAATGAATATGGGGAGTGACAGGTGCGTGAGGTTCGCAACGGCCTGATCCTCCTTGTCGGGACTGCACTCGTCTATGCACTCGGCGCAGCGCTTACGGAGTCGGATCGCGAGGCCGTCTACGGACCTGGGTTTCTTTTGATGACGATAGGCGGCG
Organism: Gemmobacter sp.; assembly: GCA_052387255.1. Classification (GTDB taxonomy): domain Bacteria; phylum Pseudomonadota; class Alphaproteobacteria; order Rhodobacterales; family Rhodobacteraceae; genus JBBQXK01. Next base: position 35,975 of record JBQTJI010000085.1, read on the forward strand.
GCCTCGCCTTTGTGCTCGTGCCGTTCGCGGTACTTCTAATTGCTATAGGCCTTGGCCGACTCTTGCTTGGCCGCAAGGTTCGGAAAGACGATGCCTGAGCTTTCCGCCAAGGACACGCTGACGCAGGACCACGCCGAACTGCACGATACCCTCGTCGCCCGCCGCTATTTCGCGACCTTCGACCTGATCGTCGGCCACCTCGCCCGCGTGGCCGCCGAACTGGAAACCGAAGGGCGGCTGACGCGGGTCGAGGCGCGGCTGATCGGGGGATATGTGAACGCCCTGTCGCTAACCTTCCGGGCGCTGTCCTACAAATACCTGATGACCGGCCGCACCGAAGGCCCCCTGCCCGGCCGCCCGGCCTTCGACCGCCACGAATCCGGCTTTCCCGTCGCCCAGGAACTGATGGTGATGGCCAACGACGCGATGCAGGCCGAGAAACATCTGGTCGGCATGCCGTCCGAGGACGAGATCAAGGACCGCATGGTCCGCCAGATCGTCGGCGACCTGACCATCCCGACCAAACTGCAGTTCTCGCTGTCGCAGCGGCTGTACTATCACGCGCTGCAAACCGGCGGCCTGTTCTGGGCCCGCAACGACCCCCAGGCGCAATGGCTGGGCGAAGGGGGCGGGCGGCGCAAGTGGCTGATTTCCTGGGCGGTCTATGACACACAGGCCAATCTGCCGGTGCTGTACCTGATGGACGTCGAAGACAGCGGCAAGTCCCCCCTTGCCACCTCGGCCAGCCGCTGGCCCGCCGTGCAGGCGCACCTGATGGCGCAGTCGGTGGGTGGCCTGAAACTGCTGACCATCGCGCAGGGCTTTGATGTGGATTTCGACGACATCCACCCCAGACGCCTGCGTCGCATCCATCTGGGGCCGATGCATTCGGCCAGCTTCACCGTGCAGTCGGGGCCGATCTCGGCGATCCTGGCCGAAGCCGCGGCCCCTGCGGGCGAGGATTGGGCGCTTGTCTGGACGGTCGAGGATTTGCGCTCCGAGCGCGAGGAAACGGTCAAGGACGGCTGGTTCTCGACCGTCCCCCGCCAGATCTGGGCGCTGCATCCGGTGACCGGGGCGGAGACCGGGGCAACAGTTACCGAACGGATGATCATATTGCCCGAGAGGGTGTTTCAGGTGCTGGCCGAACGCAACCCGCCGGGCCTGCGCGATCTGCGCAAGTTCGTCGTGGGACCGGGCCGCCGGTTGATGCCGCAGAGGTAAGGCGACATGACCCCACGCGACACGATGGAACTGCGGGAAGAGACGATCCGCGCCCATTATGAACCTTCGCTTGCCATGCTGACTGGGTTCGACCACGCCCCCCGGCTGGCCAAGCCATCGGCCCCCGTGGCGACAGGCGAGAACTCCCCAGGCATTTCCGCTGCCCGCCCCCGGTTCCGCTCCACGACGCCTGGGCTGATCACGAGACCGACCGCCCGCCCCGGCAGCGTGCGCCTGATCGACCGGACCCTGGGCACCGGCGATGGCCTCATCTCGCCGGTCCAGGCTGCGGCGCTGAACGCCCTGCGGCGCGGCCTTGCGATTGCCCTGGCGATGGCCGACACCTTTGCCGCACAGGCCGGGCTGGCGGAACTGAAGAAGGCCAACCTCGAAGCCCGCCTGCCCGAGGGCCGGAAGGCCGAGTTCACCGAACTGCTGGCCGCCGAGGCGATGGTGGCGCTGCACGTCTTTGCCAATACCACCGCATTTCTGCTGGCCCCGCACCTGGGGTCGGTGACGGTCGAGGTGGGCACGGTGGACGAAGTGCTGACCGACAATACCCCCCTCGCCCTGCAGGGGGTCCTGTGGGAACTCGACCAGGACATCGCTGTCCATGCCACGGATGAACCCCGCCTTGTCGCCACCATTGCCGCCTTTGTCGAGGCGCTGATGGAGAACGTGAGTCTTCGTTCGCAAACTGCTGCGAGGGTTGCAGGCTTTTCCTCCGGCTCGTGGAAGGTCGAGGCGGACAACCTGACGCTTTCGGGGTTCAAGCCCGCCCGCACGGCCAGGGGCACCGCCCTGACGATGCAGTTCAAGAAGCCGAACGAGGTGATCGGCAACCACATCGCCAAGTACCAAGCGCTGCGCCTGTCCAAGATGCTGATGGCCTATGACTTCGAGCGGAAGCTGAACCCCTTTGCCGAGGTTGGCGGTTTCATCTTCACCTTCATGGGCGACGGCAAGCCCGGCACCGGCAAGACGACGCTGATCCAGATGATGGCCGGGCTGATCGACGGCTACTGCCGCAACGCCGGCGTGCCGTTCCGCTACCTCAACCTCACCGTGGACAACATCGACAGCTACCAGGGCAAGTCCGGCCAGAACGCCAAGGCCTTCATCCGCGAGGTGACCGACCCGGGCGTCATCGGCTTCGGCACCGTTGACGACATCGACCAGGTGGCCGGCAAGCGGGGCGACCGGCAGTCCTCCTCGGGCGCGCTCGAGATCACGTCCGTGCTGATGGAGAGCTTTGCCGGGGCGAACCCGGTGGTGCGCGGCAACTGCACCTTCGGCATGTTCTCGAACTATCCGGAGAACGTGGACGACGCTTTGCGCCAGCGGGCCGGGGCGCGGTTCCTGGTCGACGGGCCGCAGACGCGGGAGGATTACGTCGACATCCTGGCGCTGCTTCTGGGCAAGAACCATGCGATCCCGGTGGGCGAGCACGACCTTTATGCCGGGCAGGAGATCCGCAAGGCGGTGGCGGCGAGCTTCGAGG
>JBQTJI010000086.1:0-4071 GCA_052387255.1 Gemmobacter sp.
CACGCACCGCCCGTGGGAAACGGTGCGTGCAAGCACGCACCCTGCCGCCGATCACCCCAGATGCGCCTTGAAATGCGCAATGGTCCGCTCCCAGGCCAGCTTTGCCGCCGCCTCGTCGTAGCGCGGCGTCGAGTCGTTGTGGAACCCGTGGTTCGTCCCCGGATAGACATGCGCCTCATACGGCACGCCCGCCGCCTTCAGCGCCGCCTCGTAGGCGGGCCAGGTCGCGTTCACATTCTCGTCCGTCTCGGCGAAGTGGAACAGCAGCGGCGCCTTGATCGACCCCACCTGCGCGGGGTCGGCCTGCCGCCCATAGAACGGCACCGCCGCCGCCAGTTCCGGGATCGCCACCGAGGCGGCGTTCGACACGCCGCCGCCATAGCAGAAGCCGGTGATGCCGACCTTGCCGGTGCTGGCGGCATGGGTGACCATCCACACCACCGCCGCGAAGAAGTCGTTCATCAGCTTGGTGCCGTCGACCTGCTGCTGCAGCTCGCGGCCCTTTTCGTCATTGCCGGGATAGCCGCCGACGGATGTCAGCCCGTCCGGGGCCAGCGCCACGAACCCGGCCTTGGCCACGCGCCGCGCGACATCCTCGATATAGGGGTTCAGGCCCCGGTTCTCGTGGACCACGACCACCGCCGGATGCGTTCCCTCGGCGGCGGGCCGCACCAGGTAACCCCGCACCTCGCCATGCCCCTCGGGCGAGGGGTAGGTCACATATTCGGCCACGATCTCGGGATCGGTAAAGCTGACCTGCTGCGCCATCGCATAGTCCGGCGACATCATGTTCAGGATCGCCATGGCGGTCAGGCCGCCAACGGCAAACTTGCCCGCGCGGTCCAGGAATTCGCGCTTGGTGATGCGGCCGTGGACATAGAAATCGTACAGTTCCAGAATCTCGGGGTGGAAATCCTTGGCGGTCATGCGGGTCATGGCGGGTCCTCCTGTGGCGACGGACCGAAGTTAACCCGAATCCGCCCCATCGCGACCCTTTGCATCGCCGCCGCCGCATCACAGATGCGTCAGGGGCCGACGCGGCCCGGCCCCATTTGCTGTGGCGTCGCCGGGCGCTTTGGCGCATTCGACGGGGCGCACCGGGCCCTTTGCCATCGCGCAAGGCGTGGTGCTGGTGCTGTTCATCCTGGCGGGGTTGCGGTCGCTGCGCCGGTTCCATCTGCCCCTCGCCTGACGCGGCGATTGAGTCCGCCCCGCCACAGGTGCGGCCCCCTGTATCTGGGGCCGGTGCATTCCCGCTATGCAAGGCATCGGGCAGCGACTATCTTCTTGTGGGTGATCGGGGGGCACACCCCGACGCTAGAGGCAGGCTGACACAGGCAACAAGGGAGGTGGCCCATGCGCTGCCCGTTCTGCGGCAACATCGACACGCAGGTGAAGGATTCGCGCCCGGCAGAGGACCACGTCTCGATCCGGCGGCGCAGGTTCTGCCCGGCCTGCGGTGGCCGCTTTACCACCTATGAGCGGGTGCAACTGCGCGATCTGGTCGTGATCAAGTCATCCGGCAAGCGCGAGGATTTCGACCGCTCCAAGCTGGAACGGTCAATCCGCATCGCCATGCAGAAACGCCCCATCGACCCCGAGCGCATCGACCAGATGATCAGCGGCATCGTGCGCAGGTTGGAATCCTTGGGTGAAACCGACATCCCGTCGAAAGACATCGGCAACATCGTGATGGAAAGCCTGGCCCGCATCGACACCGTGGCCTATGTCCGTTTTGCCAGCGTCTACAAGAACTTCCAGGCCGCAGACGATTTCGACCGCTTCGTCAGCGAACTCAGGCCGCAGCCACAGCCGGAAGAGTGACCGACGAAGATCACATGGCCCACGCCCTTGTGCTTGCCGCACGGGGGCTGGGGCGCACTTGGCCCAATCCGGCCGTCGGCTGCGTGATCGTGCAGGGCGGGCGAGTGGTCGGGCGCGGCTGGACGCAGCCCGGCGGCAGGCCCCACGCGGAACGCGATGCGCTCGATCAGGCCGGGCCGTTGGCGCGGGGGGCCACCGCCTATGTCACGCTCGAACCCTGCGCCCACCACGGCCACACCCCGCCTTGCGCCGAGGCCCTGATCGCGGCGGGCATCGCCCGCGTGGTCAGCGCCACGACCGACCCCGATCCGCGCGTGGCGGGGCGCGGCCATGCCCTGCTGCGCGCCGCCGGCATCACGGTGACCGAGGGTGTGCTGGAACCGCAGGCGCGCCGCCTGAACGCGGGCTTCTTCCACCGCGTGAAGCAGGGCCGCCCGCTTGTCACGCTGAAGCTCGCGATGTCGCTTGATGGCCGCATCGCCAACGCCAAGGGTGAAAGCCGCTGGATCACCGGCCCACCCGCGCGCCGGGCGGTCCATGCGATGCGCGCAGCCCATGACGCAGTGATGATCGGCATCGGCACCGCCCTGGCTGACGACCCCGACCTGACCGTCCGCGACCTTGGGGTGACGCATCAGCCCCTGCGCATCGTCCTTGACACCCACCTGCGCCTGCCCGCCACCAGCCGCCTTGCCCGGACCGCGCGCGACCTCCCCGTCTGGGTCTGCCATGGCCCAGAGGCAGACCCCGCCGCAGGGGACCACCTGACCGACCTCGGCCTGCGCCTGATCCCCTGTACCGCCACCGCCGACCGGATCGACCTGCCCGACGCCCTGCGCCACCTTGGCACCGCAGGCCTGACGCGGGTGTTCTGCGAAGGCGGTGGCACACTTGCGGCCGCCCTGATCGCCGCCGACCTGGCCGACCGGCTGGTGGCGTTCCAGGCCGGGCACATCTTCGGTGCGACGGGCACGCCCGCCATCGGCCCGCGCGACGCCGCGCCGCTCGGGCTGCCCGACTTCATGCTCGACGCCATCGACCGGATCGGCGCGGACAGCGTGGCCCACTGGTCGCGGCGCAGGGGGCCCTACCGCCTGCCGTAGTACAGGCCCACCACATGCTCGGCCTCGGCAAAGAACAGCCACCGCGCCGCAAGTGCCCCCAGGAGATGCGCCAGCGTCGCCAGACCCGCGCCGACCGCCCCCGGCAGCGCCAGCAGCAGCAGCGCAGGCACCAGCCCCGCCAAGACCACCGCGATCAGCCGCAGCCGCTCGGCGTGCCTGCGACCCACCACATGGATCATCTCGCGCAGCAGGTAGTTGTCGCCGGTGTGCGGCCACTCGAACACGTCCACCTTGCCCGCCAGCCCGGTCGCGGTCCCCAGGGTCTGCCCCGCCCGCGCGAACTGGCCATCGCCGATGCGCCAGGCCATGCGCAACAGCAGCACCAGCCCCAGGCAGGCCAGCGCCGCCACCCGCGCATGGCCCGACAGGATCAGCCCGCCGGTGACGGCAAATCCCAGGAACAGCACCGGCGTCACCCCGTGGTGCCAGCGCGGCACCGCCCGGATCTGCGCATAGATCATCCCCGTCGCGATGACCGCCGCCACCGCAAGAACCGCCCCCAACACCCCGACAACACGGGGAAATCCCAGGTCAAGCCAGTCCGAAAGCGCCATCGGGGCCAGCCCCGACAGGGCCGCCACCGACAGCACCGCCTCGCGCGACAGCCAGCTGGTGCGCCACTGCGTGAACGCCAGAAGTGCCCGTTGCGGATTGCCCAGGTGAAAGGCCGAGGCGACCAGCCCCACGATGGCCAGCCCGTAGCCCAGCGCCCAGGCCCAGAGCCCCGCCCATCCCACGACGCCCAGGCCCAGCAGCGCCAGGAACCCGAACCCCATCCCCGACAGCACGGTAAAGACGATGACGGACGGGGCCGGATGCATCAGATCCGCCCCAGCATCCGGTCCAGCCACCCGGCGAACCCGGTCGCCTGCACGTCCAAGAGCGGGGCCAGGGGCGAGGCCTGCGCCGGTCCCTTGGCACGCGGCGGCAGATACTTGTTCGCGGGCCGCGTGCCCAGGTCGGGCATCAGGTCGTATCCGCCACGGTCGGCCACCAGCCGCGACACGGCGCTGTCGGGGTCGGACAGATCGCCGAAGTGGCGTGCTCCGGTGGGACAGGTCCGGACGCAGGCGGGTTCGCGGTCTTCCTCGGGCAGGTTGTCGTTGTAGATGCGGTCGACGCA
>JBQTJI010000087.1:0-46436 GCA_052387255.1 Gemmobacter sp.
CCGCTCCCCGTCAGGCCAAACACGCCCGACACCCTGCAGACCAAAACGGACGCGGGGTGGAGCAGCCCGGTAGCTCGTCAGGCTCATAACCTGAAGGCCGCAGGTTCAAATCCTGCCCCCGCAACCAGTTTTATCCGCGTTATCAATCGCTTACACGCCGCCCTCCAGGGCGGCGTTTGCGTTTGAACCACCCTTGGAAGCACTGTGGAAGCAAGAGGGAAAGAAGTCCTTCGTAATCAAGCGCATCGCGGGTGCTACCGAAAAGATCTCCACTCAAACAACCACCTGCACCTGCGCGGCGTTCATCGCTGCAATTGCTGCTTCAACCTCCGTATAGAGGTCCGTTTCGACATCTCCGGTATCCAGTTCGACGACGAGAGCGAAGCGCGCCGCCTTCTGGCCGACGTTCTGGGTCGACTTCGACTTCCACCAACCTGCCACTGGGTGGACCGCAAGCATGTTTCTCTGGGCGAGATCCGAGGCAGCGCACCGCAACTCGTCGATGTGCAAACTCCCAACATCGCGTCGGTTCCGCCCAAAGACCCATCCATCATTGTCGCCCACAGCTTCCGCTTCCGGGTCATCCGCCAGCCTGTTTATCCGAGCCTTGAACTGCGCCTGGTTCTCATTGGCTCGGTTTAGCTTGAAACGAAGATTATGCGATGCGTAGCGGAACTTTGATCCGCGTGCGGCTTCCGAGGGATTTGGCTCGATGAACGTGCTCAGCGTAACTCGTAGCGTTACTTCAGCGGCGGCGAGCGCCCTCAGGGCATTGCGAGGCCAAGGAAGCTCAAAGAACTTCATCTGATTGTGAACAGGGTCAGCCCCGGCCCTGGCGCTCGGCCGATATGGGATGATCGTGTCTTGGACGATGAGAGACAACGCATTCGCTGCGCTGCGCCGAGCGCGCGTTTGGTCTGGGACGCCGTAGCCATACCGCCGAAACAGCTTCGCGAAGTCGCCTTTTGAGGGATTTGCCGGCAGATGTGTCTTCATCTGTTGCGTCCATCGAGCCGAGGAGACGAAAATCGCACGTATCGTCTCTGGCCATAGGGCAGGGTAATCCTCCCAGAGCTCCGTGACAGCCTTCGCGGCAAGTGCTGTTGCCGCGCTCGTGTCTGCGGTCGTCGTAAGTGACCGCATTGGATACTGATGATCGGTAGTGAGCAGCGAGAGCGCGGGGTGCTTCATCGGGGGCGGAAGGCGATCCTGTACCCAATTGCCTCCTTCCATCACCACATCGGGCTTGATCGGCCAGTGCCGCCACCAGCTTCCTGTGCGCGACGATGGTGAAAGGTCGCCGATGGGGGCAACGGGCTGGCCGAGCAAGCCAGCAGGCAACCTGACCTTGTCAGTGCAGGCTCCTACGCAGATTGGGTTCCATGCTTGCGCAGGCGATTCAATCTCGTGATCGGGATCATCACAGATCGAAAGGTAATCACCGCCGCGAAAGCGGTTCTGGTCCGTGTTTCCGGCAGAAATTACGAACAATCGCTGTCGCTTTTGATTCCCCGAGGCGCCTGCGGTGAGCTGATCAATCTCGCTCGACCAGGACGTAGGAGCGCCGTCGTGAGGCGTGTCTTCGTCAGTCGTGCTGGCCATCGAAAAGGTTCTGCCTCGCGCCGCACTCGCCTCGACGGCGTTTACTGCCTTGAGAACGACGGCACCCAGCAGATGGTGAGGATTCTGACCAGCATCAGGGATGATCTTGGCGGACTCGAGCCGGTGCTGGACCTGAACCGGCATATTGCTTTGGATGACCGGGAGCAGATCTCCGTATAACGAAATACCTGCAAGCTGGGTGCCATGCCCCCTGCTATCGTCCAAACCCCATCCCAATTGCGCCGCGTGACGATCAGCTGGGTCCAGAAAAGGGCGAATGAGAGGATGGTTCAGTCCCACGCCACTGTCGAGGAGAGTGATGTATCTCGGGTCCGCTGCTGCGGGCGGCTGTAAAAGACCTTCCATGGCCATGGCCCATTCAGCCTGTTCTTCGGGGGCCATCCCTTCAAAATAGTCAGAGAGGACGGTGGGGGCGGCAAGGGCTTTAACCGCCCCAAGGTTGCGGACGGCTTCGGCGATTTGGGTGTGCGTTCCGTAACCGACGACGACTATGTCTTCCGGAAACTCTAGGCGCCCTCCTTCCGCTTGTGCTTCGCCGCCTTCAAAGCGAATCCCGAGACCGCGCGCGTGCGCTATGAAATGGTCAGCTCCGCCACGGTCCAGCCAAATTTCCCAAGGATGTGTTGCTCCGTCGTCTGCGGGGAATTTTGCAGTTGGGCTACGCCAAAGGGCGCGCAGTCCGGCCTCGACAATGGCCCTAATACTCTGAACAAGGTCGGCATTCTTAGGTCGCCCGGTCTGGGTATCCTCGTCCTGAAAGGCCTCGACTTTCTTCCGCAGATTGGCCAAGCCGACTTGCGACGCGAAGACGGTCGCGCGAGCGGCTTCATTCTCGGCCTCAGAATCGACTCTGAGGAGATGCAGGCCGCTAGCATCGAGGCTCTTGGTCACGAATGGTTCGTTCGGTCGCGCATCAATCTCGAGATAAACACCAGGCCGTCCCTGCGCCGCCGGGTCACCGATTTCATCGATCGCACGCAGGAGCGCCAGTGCATGTGCGCGCCGGTTCGGGACGTCACTTGGTCGCTTTGTCTGACCGCCGCCCTTGGCTTGAAACGCGACTGCCTGTCCGGGGCCGTTTAGAATCAGATGAGGGCGAGTGCGTTCCATTCAGCGATGTTCCAAGTCCATGCAATGAACGCCGACGCTCCATTGATGCGATAAGCGTATCAGTCAAAATACTATCGGTTGAGGACAAGACAGCGCGTCGTCCCGCATCTTCTCCTGCAGCAACAACATCTGCGGTTGAAAGACCTTCCGCAACCCTCGACACGGCATCCCAATCCACATCAGTGACGCTGAAACCGATCAAACGCCGCCGCAAAGCCTTTTGAACTGCCTCTCTGGAAGGCAGCTCGTATGGCAGCACGAGTTCGAAGCGCCGAAGAACCGCTCTATCCAGAATCTCGGGGATGTTCGTGGTGGCGACAACGATAGACGGACCGGTGTCTTCATCAAGGAACTGGAGGAACGAGTTCAGAATTCGCCTGGCTTCACCAACGTCATTCTCATTTCCGCGAGAGGCCGCCAGAGCGTCGATTTCGTCGAATAGGTAAACGCCGCGAGTTGTGCGGATCGCATCGAAGATCAGGCGTAGCTTCTGCGCGGTCTCTCCCATGAACTTGGTGATCAGCCCATGAAGCAGAACTGTAAACAAGGGGAACTTGAGTTCGCCTGCCAATGCTTCAGCGCTCAGGGTTTTTCCTGTGCCTGGAGGGCCCGAAAAGAGCAGTCGTCGACGTGGATGCAGCCCCTTCTCTTCAAGAAGATCGCGTTTCCGGGTTTCTACAACGATTTGACGCAGTTCGTCGGAGAGGTGATCCGGCAAAATCAGGTCGTTGAGCGTTGTTGTCGGATACCGTGCGCCCAAGATACCCGCGAGATCGCCCCGCGGAGCTGCCAGCGGTGTCAACTTCGCAGTCGCAGCGGTCTTCGGTGTCTTTGATGCTTCAGCCCATTGCCGCAGCTGTTCCGCTAGCCGACCGTGGCCGCGCTGTTCTTCCGCCGCGGCAAGCTGCATCGCGAGATCGAAGAAGCGCTCTTCGTCCCCCTCTGCGTGGCTCTTTATGAGCCCGATAAGTTGCTGTGCCGAAGCCATTTTTGAGCCTTTACGACCTTCTCGTCGCGGCCTAAAATCCGCGCCTTTCGCTACTGTTTAGCAATCTCGAGGGCTGATGCGCCAGCAAAACCGGCCTACGGGCCTGAGTTTTTCCGTCGCGTTGCCCTCGTGCCTCGTAGTCCTTGCTGCCCTTCCGATCTTTGCGTTCTCGAAGATGCTCGCTCTTGGATCCAAAGGGGGTGTTGCTGCAGCCGTCGTGGGTTGATCCAAAGTTCGCCTAAGTCTATGCAACGAATAGAGGAAATGCGTTGACAAACCTGCCCCCCTTGACGCAGATTTCAATCATCGCAGAGGTGCGCCCGGAGAGAAATCTCGCGGGCGCTTTTGCTTTTCTGGCTCCGGGCGGGAACGGCACCACCCATCCTCATATCTCCCGCGCGAACCAGCGGATGCGGCCGATGATGCGGATCTCGTCGGCTGTGCGCTCATAGGCCGGATAGAGCGAGTTGTCGGAGATAACCCGCACGGCAGGAGGATCGCTGTTGGGGATGTGCTCGAGGCGCTTGGCCACCAGGCCCATCCCGTCGTCGAGGACGAAGATGCCGGGAGGGCTGGGGAACTGGCGTGTCATGTCAACCAGCACGGCATCGCCGTCCTGCAGCGTGGGGACCATGCTGTCGCCTTCGACATGCATGATCCGGAGCTGCGACGGGCTGGCCTTCAACTTGTGGCGGATCCACGACTGGCGGAAGTGGTAGGCGCGACCGGGCGTGTCGCCGTCCTCGGTCACTACGGCACCGCCACCCATCGCAGGGCGCGGCGTCGCATGGGCGATCGCCACGAAGGTATCTTCGGGGGTCTCGCTGAAAGGGGAGGCGCCCTCGATCTCGCCGATCCCGTGGATCAGCCATTCGCGGTCGACCTTCAGCACGCGGGCGACGTCGGCCAGACGGTCGATGCTGGGGCGTGAGGAGCGTCCGCGCAGGATGTCATAGACGAAGGATCGGTTGACCCCGGCCATCTCCGCAACATGGGCCGGTGCCAGGCCGAGCTGGTCGGAGCGAGCCCGCAGACGGTCGGCCAGGGTGTGATGTTCGGTCATCTTTTCCCCAAGGGGCTGTGGATAGAGTGGGATATGACAGGATTGAATTGGGATCGTCAAGCGGCTAGAACAAAAGCCAAACAGATTGCATGGGAATCGGGGGCCCGGATGGAAATCGAGAAGGCGTATTTCACCCTGCCGGAAGTCCTCGCCCGCTGGTCGATGCCCGAGGTCGACCTGGTCTATCTGGCCGAGAACGACCAGCTGCGTCTGTCCGTCCGCATCCTGAACCTGCCTATCGAGTTCGGCGAGTTCGAGGAAACCGACGATGGCCGCTGCTTCTCGATCCCCACCGAGCGGTCCTTGTTCAATGGGCTGCTCGACCTGCAGGTTCAGGACGTCTTCCAGGTCTTCCGCCTTGGCGAGGTCAGCATCACACGGTTCCGGACAGCGAAGGCGGACTATGCCTGCTTCTACGGTTCGCGCGAATGCCTGAAAATCCGCAAGCCTGATCTGGTGTTAAGGCGCGAAGAACGCGACCGTTTCGAGGCAGCGACAAGCTTTGGCGGAGCCTCGGGCATGAAGTCCGCTGGCGGTTTTCACGCCTCTGCCGACTACCAGAGCGTCCGCTGCAATGGCCGGGAGTTCCGACTCGGTCCGATCCAGGCGCAGGTCGTTCGGATCCTGCATGCGGCCGCTCAGCGGGGTGATCCGTGGCAGAGCGGCAAGGCGGTGCTCTCACAGGCCGGGTCGCGCAGCCTCAAGATGGCTGACGTCTTCAAGTCCAAGACGGACTGGCCGCTGCTCATCGAGTCGAACAAGCGCGGTGCATATCGGCTCGCAGGCGTCTGAGTCGGACGCGCCGCGGCCCCTACCGGATCCCCGCTGTGGGATACGCCGGGGGATGGAGGGGGGATGGCGATCCCACCGACATGCAATTCACCCCATGATTGAAACGGTCCGGCTGATCCCCCGCCGTATCCCACTCTGATCCCGACGACATGGATGAATATGTTTGCGAAAGGCGTCGCTGTGTACCCGACATAGGCCTTCCTCGAAAAGTGGTGAAGTATGGACCGGATCAACCTGTTGATGGTCTTGGGCTGATGCTCAAGATCAGGGTTGCCGTTCTCATCAACGACGTCTTCGCCAGTGTCGACGGATCCATGATCCGACTCGTCGTCGATCACGAGTAGCGGCAGGTTCGTGACGAGTTTGCGCCCGGTCTCGGGATCGATATGATTGGCAACACGGTTACGGATCCAGTGGAGCAGCCGCTCTAGCACGGTCTTGTTCTTTTTTACGACGAACAGCCAGGGACGCTGTTCGGGACTGATGTTCATCTTCGCCGCAACCGCAGTGTTGAAGTCACCCTTCTCACTTCGATTGGTCGCGGCGTTTGGACGGACGGACACATCCTTGTCGATCAGTCCCACGCCAACCGCAGGGAGCTCGTCAGTATCAGCGATGGTCGCAAAGCCAAGAAACCCTTCGTCGAGACGGATTTGTGTCTGGGCTCTGAGGTTGTTGTGCAGACCTGCCAGCACGATGATGATCTTGTAACCAGCGTCAGCAGCCTTGCAGATCAGGCCGGTGTAGTTGCCGGTCTTTCCCGACTGAACATGGCCCACGACCAGCCCGCGGCGATCCCATGCCCCTTCCCTGGTAGGGTCCTCCAGCTGTGACAGGACTTCGTCCGTGGCCACGTCGAGGGCATCGAGGGCGGTCCATGGAATCCGCACTTCCATGTACTCGGAGTAGCGCTGCCAATAGGTCCAGCCCTTCTTTCTCTCTGCATCAAGCCACGCGACATGGTCCTCTCCGCTGGAAAGGGTAGCATTGTCGCCCACGGAACGGCTTGAACGGCGTATCAATTCATCAACTAGTGCGTCACGATCGACGAGTGCGAAATCGTCCTCCATCATGATCGCAAGCTTGTTGAGTTCCTTCTCGATCATTTCCGGCGTTACTGCGCTTTGCGCTCGCTCTGCCGAGAGCCGGAGCATGTTCTGCGCCATGGAAAGGATCGAGTCGAAGGCCTTCTGGTTTGAAATCGTCATTTGGCGTCTTTCACTTCAAGTGCCGCAACCAGATCGAGGTGGCGGTCGAATGGGGGCGTGCGGCCAAGTCTTTCTCGCGCCTCGGCAGGGCTGAGGCCGCGAAACTTCACAAGGGCGTCAAACATCGAGGACAGTGTTTCCATCACTTCGCTGTCGGGCGCCCCGGCGAATCCAGTCCTCGGCGTTTCTTTGCCTTCTGCGGTATCGAGCCAGATTCTCTGCACCGGTACTGTCTCCTCAATCAACCTGAGAAGAATGAGGATGTCGGACTTCAGAGGGCCGACCCTATCGAGGATCGAGGCAACGAGATCATGGTCGCGGGCGATCCGGTAGGATGTTCCTTGTGCGGATCGGCGCACTTGCCATGCTTCGGCTACTGCGCTCGCACGAGTGCCCGAGGCCGGGGTGATGTGACCTCGGTGAGCAAAGACTTTTCTGGCAGTGGCGCGAGTTTCAGAGGCGAGACGGTGGAGCTGTGAGCGCAGCCGAACGGGCGGACTGGCTGTCGACTTGAGCACATTGATCTTCCATTCGGCGTCGGCAGTGTTGGGAATGTCGAGCCGGATGCGAGCAAGCCGATGAGCTTCATCCCGTGGCCATGGCTTGCCGCCATCGCCCAAGCCAAGCCAGCCTCCGGAGAGAAGTAGTCGCTTGTTGCGATAGACGTAGAAGCCTTCCTGCTGTGTCCATCCACCGGGTCCTGCAGCAGCGTCCTGTTCGTCTTTGCTCTTGAGCATGTCACGATGAGGAAGCACGTGACATTGAACTGTAACGCCGGTGGAGTGGAGTATTCGATACTCGGGGCTTTCGAGCGCCTTGCCAGGGTGGCCCATTAGATAAGGGTCCCACGGCTTAATTTGTTGCGTGTTCAAGACAAGTCGAAGCGCAGGTGTCTGGCCGTCGAGGAGACGATGGAAGACCATTGCAAGATGCGCGTCTATCGAAGACTGGCCTGAAGCCCGGCTGGCGCACATAGGTCCGCAGACTGCGGTCGTAGTCCATGTTGTTGGGGGCGAGGCCGATGTAGCGGCTCAGGTCGGATGACGCCTGGTTCACCGACAGCCCGAACTGCGTCATCACATCGCTGCGGTTCACATGCCCCTCCCAGAATAGGCGGAACTCGATGAACTCGAGCCTCTGCTCGACCCCCCAACGAAGCTCCGACCTGTCGTTGCTCACCACGCTCTCCGGTCATCGATCGATGCGCACGGAAATTATGCGCGCCCAATTTCTGGGCTTTCTTCGACCGTAGCCGCGCGATGCTTGGGGATCAATCGAAAAGGGAAGGGCTGGCGCGCAATTATCCCAAGGATTGCCGCAGGTTCTGCGCAACGGCATCGGCCGCCATTCGCACAGGTTCCGCAGCGAGATGTGCGTATCGCGCCGTGGTCTGGACCTGCGTGTGGCCGAGGAGCTTGCCGATCATCGGCAGGCCCTGACCCGACGCTACGGCCGTGGACGCGAAAGTGTGGCGCAGGTCGTGGATGCGGACGTCCTTGACCCCGGCGCGGGCGCGGACGCGCTGCCAGAAGGGCTGCAGATCGCTCAGTGGCTTGCCGGGCAGGGTGCCAGTGATCACCCACGGGTTGCCGTCAATGCGTTGGGCGCCGCGCAGCAGGTCGGCCACTGGCAGGCCGACGTGAGCGACCTTCGCCCCTGTCTTGGAATCCGGCAGGCGCAGGGCAGGGACGTCGAGATCGACGTAGGACCACTTCAACGACATGATCTCGTTCAGGCGGCACCCGGTCAGGATCAGCAGGCGCGCCGCGAGGATGGCAGAGGGCAGCTCCACCCCTTCGGCCTCCATTTCGCGCAGCACCTCGCCGATCCGGCGCAACTCGGCCGCACTCAGGAATCGTTCGCGCTTTTCCTCGGGGTATTTCCGGATGTGCTTGCGCGGGTTGGTCCCGTCCGGACGCAGTCCCCACATCTCGGACAGGCTGAACATCTTCGAGATCACCTCGAGGCAGCGGTTGGCCTGATAGGGGATGTGCCGCAGGTCGTGGTGGAACTTCGCGACATCCGCTCGCGTGATCCCCGTGACCGTCAACTGCCCGAGGGCGGGCAGGATGAAGCGCTGCAGGTTCCGGCGATACTCCTTGCCCGTGCTGGCCTTCACGCGGATGGCGATGTGTTCCTTGTCGAACCGCTCCGCCAGTTCCTTGATCGAGATCGCCTTGCGCCCGGCGTCGCGTTCGGCGGCGGGATCCTGCCCGTTGCGCGCAGCGGCGACGATGGTGATAACGCGGGTGCGCGCCTGCTCGCAGGTCAGGACCGTGTTGGGGCCAAGGCTGATCCGCCGCGAGCGGCGTCCGGCGCGGTATTGCACGATGTAGCCTTTCCGCCCGCTTGGCAGCACCCGAAGGCCGAAGCCGGGGATGTCGTTGTCCCAGACGAAGTATTCGGCGGCTTGTGCCTCTGCGGCGTCGACGATGCGCTTTGTGAGTTTGGGCATGAAAGTGGCTTCCGGGTTGTCTGGCTTCCACAGTGCGCAATGCGGAGTACTAGTCAACGAACACATTGATATTGCGTGGAAAAAGGAAAATCCGCGCAATCTCACGCAAGGGGTGAATCGCAGCCGTGGGCGAAAACTCTGGTCGCCGCGAATCAGAACGCAGGTTCCGGTCTTTCGACCGCGCTGCTATGGTCCGCGAAAAGAAACGGAATCCCGATGGCGTCGAAATCCACCCTCAATGCAAAGAACCTGGAGGCGCTGGGCGCTGAACGTCTGGCGCAGCTGCTGATCGAGATCAGCACCGGCGATGCTGCGGCCAAGCGCAAGCTGCGCCTGGCCCTTGCCGGGGCGGAAGGGCCGAGGGAAGCGGCGCGGGAGATCACCAAGCGGCTGACCAGCATCGCAAAGGCGCGGACCTTTGTGAACTGGCAGAACGGCAAGCCGTTGGTGAAGGATCTTCAGACCCAGCGCAGCGCCATCATGGAACAGATCGCCCCGCACGATCCTGGTGAGGCGCTGGCGCTGTTGTGGCGGTTCATGGGACTGGCCACGCCGGTGTTCGAACGCTGCGATGACAGCAGCGGCACCGTAATCGACATCTTCCGCCAGGCCTGCGCCCATCTGGGCGAAGTGGCCAAGGCGGCTGATGCGGCGCCGGAAGCACTGGCCCAGCAGGTTCTTGATGCGCTGCAGGACAACGGCTTTGGTCAGTATGACGGACTGATCGCCATCATCGCCCCGGCGCTGGGCCCCGAGGGCGTCGCACATCTGAAAACGCTGGTCGAGGAACTTGGGCGCAAGCCTGTGCCGGTGCCGCCGAAAAGCGAGTGGCGGGCCGTCGGCTGGGGTAGCGGCGGCACGCGCTATGCCCACGAGATGGAGGAGCGCGCGCGGCAGAGCACGGTCGAAATGGCGCTGAAGGATATTGCCGACGTCCAGGGCGACGTCGACGGCTTCATCGCTCAGTATGACCCAAAGACCCGCAAGGTCCCAAAGATCGCGGCCGAGATCGCGCAGCGCTTGCTGGCGGCGGGCAGGGCAGGGGATGCGCTCGGCTTCATCGAGCGGGCCGAGGTGAAAGATGCACGCTGGATCCCGCCCGAGTGGCAGGACGCCCGTCTTGCCGTGCTGGAGGCGCTTGACCGAAAGGATGAGGCGCAGGCATTCCGCTGGGCGTGTTTCGAGCGCGACCTGTCGGGCGAGCATCTGCGGGCCTATCTGAAGCGTCTGCCGGACTTCGACGACATCGAGGCCGAGGAACGCGCGATGGCGCATGCCGCGGCCCATCCCGACCTGCTTGCAGCCCTGGCCTTCTTTCTGAACTGGCCATCGCTTGGATACGCCGCGTGCCTGCTGATCGACAGGCGGGACGAGGTCGACGGCGATCACTACGAATTCCTCGCCCCGGCTGCCGAGACATTGGCGGAGAAGCATCCGCTGGCCGCGACGGTGGCGTTGCGGGCGATGATCGATTTCACGCTGATCCAAGGGAGGCAGAAGCGCTATGGCTATGCTGCCCAGCACTTGGCAACCTGTGCCGACCTGGCCGGACGGATCGAGGGCTTCGGACCGGTCGAGCCGCACTCTGCCTATGCCGCGCGCCTGAAGGCCGAGCATGGCAAGAAGACCGGCTTCTGGTCGCGGATGGACGGATGATTGCCGTGCTACCGGAAAATCCTTCCGCCACCCAGTGGAAGCATGGTGGAAGCACGAGGGTGAAAACCGCTGCGCAATTCTGACGATCCGCGCGCAGGTCGCTCTCGCGGACCCGGTTCACAACTGGCGGAAACTGCGCAAGAACTCGCGATTCCGCGCGATTGTTCATGGTTTGTTCGACACGACTCATAACCTGAAGGCCGCAGGTTCAAATCCTGTCCCCGCAACCAAAAAACTGAATAAAAAGAAATACATGGAGCCAGCCTTAAACAGTCGGGCTTCTGCCTGTCCGAAACAACTCAACGCCACCTCAACGTAAGCGTCCGGTCTTACCGCCCTGCCGCGGGTTGAGAGTGCGGGATAGTGTCCACTATGTAAGCGTCCGGGCTGACCGCTAGAGGTGGTTCGGCTGAGTTGAACAGTTTCCGGGCGTTTTCTAAGTGGTTTTCCGCCTCGGTTACGCCGCCACCGCATCGGGCATCGGCTGGTTGAAGTAGGCCTGATCGGGGGTTTTCCCGTCAAGCGACGAATGCGGGCGGCGGGTGTTGTAGAAGTTCAGATATCGGCCGATCCCGGCGCGGTTCACTTGCGGGCGATCAGGTTCGTGGGCCGGGGCGCGCGATGCGCCGTGCGGGCCTATACCGTATGCAGGTACAGGTCATAGTCCACGTCCGGGATGGTGCGTGCGACCCGTGCATGTTCCGCCGCCTTGATCGCGGTGAAGGTGCGGTGCATGTCGGGGCCGAGGGCGTCGGCGAGGAACGCCGACGCCTTGGCCGCCGCGATGGCCCCGCCCCAGTCGCGCGGGATGGGCGGCGCGTCCTGGGCACCCTCATATCCGTTGCCCGTGGTTTCGGGGCCGGGGTCGATCCTTTCGCGCAACCCATGGCGGATGCCCGCCAGCACGGTGGCCGCCACAAGATAGGGGTTGGCGTCCACCCCGGCGGGCCGGTGTTCGATCCGCCGCGCACGGATGTCGCCTGCAGGGATGCGCAGGGCGACCGAGCGGTTGTTGACGCCCCAGGTGGGCGACACGGGCGCATAGGACTGCGCGGCAAAGCGCCGCCAGGAATTGGCATGGGGGGCGAAAACCAGCATCGACTCGCCCATCGTCGCGCGCAGGCCGCCAAGCGCATGCAGGATCGTGGGGTTCCACTGCCCCTCAACCTCTTCGACAAAGACGTTGCGACCCCCGCCGTCCAGCAGCGAGACATGGAAATGCATCCCCGACCCGGCATATTGCTCGACCGGCTTGGCCATGAAACAGGCCGTCACCCCATGCGCCCTGCCTTGGGCCCGCACGATCCGCTTGAGCCGCACAAGGTCGTCCGCCGCCTGCAGCACGTCGTCGCGGTAGTGCAGGGTCAGTTCGTACTGGCCGGGGGCATACTCCGAAATCATCGTCTCGGCCTTGATCCCCGCCTTCGCGGCCCCGGCGTAGATGTCGCTGAACAGGGGCAGCATGCCGTGCAGGTGATCGACCGAATAGACCTCGGTCTTGGAACTGGGCCGCCCGTCCAGCACGTCGCGCGCAGGCTGGACGCGGCCATCGGGGCCGCGCTCATTCGCAAGCAGGAAGAACTCCAGTTCGAACGCGCCTGCCGGGTGCAGGCCGTCGGCGGCCATCGCCGCCACCTGCCGGGCCAGGGCATGGCGCGGGTCCGAGGACATGGGCCGGCCGTCCAGCCCGTACATGCACATGAACACCTCGGCGCGGGGCGGATGCGTGCCGTGCAGTGGCTTCAGCGTGCCCGGCACCGGCCAGGCGCGCAGGTCGCCGTCGCCCTGGTCCCAGATCAGGCCGGTTTCGTGGACATCCTCACCGCAGATATCCAGCCCCAGGATCGAGATCGGCAGGTGCCGCCCCGCCTTGTAGAAGCCCGCCAACTCGTGCCGCCGGATGATCTTGCCCCGGCCGATGCCGTTCGCATCCTGCAGGACAAGGTCGATGGCCTCGATCTCGGGATGGTCGGCCAGAAAGGTCTCGGCCTCGGACGGGGTCGAGCCGGAGGGGCTATCGGTCATGCAAACAACTCGGACAGGATTTCGTCGAAGGCGGCGATCAGGCGCAGGATCTGGCGTTTGCGCGTGGCGGGCGACACCAGCATCATGTTGTGGAAGGGCGCGATCAGGCAGCCCCGGTTCAGCAAGCCGAGGTTCATCGCCCCCTCGACCTGCGGCTGATGGGCGAGGGCGGCCTCGGCCCCGTTGCGCAGGGGGCCAGGGGCGCAGATGAACTCGACCCGCGCACCGACGCGCACCACATGCCAGGGCGCGCGGTGTTTCGCGATGGCCTGCGTCAAGCCGGTGGCCAGCCGTGCAGCACCCTTTTCCATGCGCGCATAGGCCTTGGGCGTTGCCACCTCTGCCAGCGTCGCGACA
The DNA here is from genome assembly GCA_052387255.1 of Gemmobacter sp. Lineage (GTDB taxonomy): Bacteria > Pseudomonadota > Alphaproteobacteria > Rhodobacterales > Rhodobacteraceae > JBBQXK01. The sequence goes on from JBQTJI010000087.1 coordinate 13,278, forward strand.
AGGCAGGCAAATTGCATCGGGTTGGCCGACAACGTGGTGCCCATGCCGGAATGGCCCGAGGGGCGCGTGTCGTTGGCCAGCAGATAGCGCGCCTCGACCACGGGCCGCATGCCCCAGACCGCCGTGGGCATCCCCCCCGCCACGCATTTGCCCACCACCAGCATGTCGGGGTCGAGGCCGTGGACGCGGGAATAGCCGCCGTGCCCGGACGAAATCGTATGCGTCTCGTCGATGATCAAGAGCGCGCCTTGGCGGGTGCAGAGCGCGCGCAGCGCCTGATGGAACCCCCTGTCGGGCAGGACCATGCAGGAATTGGTCATCACCGGCTCGGCCAGAACCGCCGCGATGTCGCCGCCGGCCAGCGCTGCCTCGACGCCCGCGATATCGTTGAACTCGGCGCAGGCGGCGACCAGCGACAGATCCTCGACCTGCCCCAGCAGGCCGGGCCGGGTCACCGTGCGGCCCCCCTCCAGCGTGACCATCGCGTCATCGACCGTGCCGTGGTAGCAGCCGTTGAAGACCAGCACCTTTCGCCGCCCCGTCACCGCGCGGGCCACGCGCAGGGCAAAGCGGTTGGCATCGGTCGCCGTCACCGCCACCTGCCAGCGGAAATCGCCGAAGGTGTCGCACAGAAGGTGCCCGGCGACCAGCGCCGCCTCGGACGGCAGCATCGTGGTCAGGCCCCGCCGCGCCTGCCGCCGGATCGCGCGGGCGACCGGGGCGGGGGAATGGCCGAACATGCTGCCGGTATCGCCCAGGCAGAAATCGTCCACGACAAAGCCGTCGATGTCGGTCAGCGTGGCCCCTTCCGCATGGTCCACCAGCAGCGGAAAGGGCAGGGGCCAGTCCGTCATCCAGTGCAGCGGCACGGCGTTGACGAAGACCTGCGCCGCCGCCCCTTGGGCCGCGCGCGACCGGGGCCGCCCGGCGGCATAGCGCGCGGCCTCGGCCGTGCGGAACCGGTGCAGCCGGTCCTGCGGCACGCCTGCGATCATGTCGGTCATGTGAACCTCCGTCGCGGCCCTTATGCCGTCCGGGGCCGCCAAACGGAAGGGGGCGCGCCTCAGGGGGCGACGATCTCGATCAATCTGGGACCCCTGCCACCGGCGATGGCCGCCGCCACCTCGGCCGGGTCGGCTGTCACGCGGGCATAGGGCAGGTCGCAGGCCGCCGCGAACGGCTCCAGCCGCAGGGGCGAGGGGTCGCAGCCGATCACCGGGGCACCGGCCCCCTGCATCGCCATGGCGATCTCGCGGTAACCGGCGTTGTTCCAGACGGCAAAGGTCACATCCAGCCCCTCGTCGACGGCGGTGCGCAACTCGCCGGGGCTGAACTGCAGGCCCCCGTCGCCGATCAGGCAGATCACCGGGCGGTCCGATGCCATCGCGGCACCCACCGCCGCGCCGGGAGCATAGCCAAGCGTGCCATAGCCGCAGGATGCGTTGAACCACGACCCCGGAAAGGGCGCGTCGAAATACAAGTTCCCGGCATAGACCGGCTGCGTGCTGTCCCCGACGATCAGCGCGCCCGGCATCGCATCCCGCAGCGCCTCGACCACGGCCAGTTGCGGGTGCATGTCATCGGCAAGTTCGGCCCTGGCCGCGCTGCGTGCGGCGGCGGCCCGCGTGGCCCCCGCCCCGCTGCGCGGCGGCGGCACGATCAGCGGCAGGGCGTCCTCGGCCCGACCGCAGATCGCAAGGCGGCAGGGGCGCTGATCCAGTTGGGCAGCCGACACATCGATGCGGATGATGCCCGACAGGTCGGGCACCCCGCCCTCGGCGTTCAGGTCAAGGTCGGTCAGCCCCAGTTCCGTGCCGACCGCCAGCACCATGTCCGACCCGGTGACCAGGTGGCGGACGGCGTCAAGGCTGGGCGAGGCGGGCACGGTCAGGCGATGGCCATGCATCAGCCCGCGCGCGTTGATGGTCTGCACGACCGGCGCATCCAGCGCCTCGGCCAGACGTTGCAGGGCGGCCTCGGCCCACCGGCAGCCACCGCCGGCAAGGATGAGGGGGGCTTGCGACGCCGACAGCAGGCGCATCGCCTCGGCACAGGCAGCCTGATCTGGACCCGCCGATGAACGCGCGGCGGGCGGCGGCAGCGGGGGTGCCGCCATTGCCAGCACATCCGTCGGCACGTCGATATGGGCAGGGCCGGGGCGGCCCGACAGCATCGCGGCAAAGGCGGCGTCCAGCACAGGCCCAAGATCGGCGGGTTCGGATATGCGGAACGTCGGGCACAGCGTCCTGACCAGCGCGGCCTGATCGGGCAACTCGTGCAGCAGGCCCAGCCCTTTTCCCAGCGAATCGCGGCGGTTCACGCTCGACACCACCAGAATCGGCACCGAATCCGCCCGCGCCTGCCCGATGCCGGTCAGCGCATTCGTCACCCCCGGCCCGGTGACGACGAACGCCACCCCCGGCCTGCCCGACACCCGCGCATAGCCGTCGGCCATGAAGGCCGCGCCCTGTTCGTGGCGCGCCGTGACGTGGCGGATGCCCGATCCGGCCAGGCCGCGATACAGTTCGATCGTGTGGACGCCGGGGATGCCGAACACGCAGTCCACCCCGCGCGCCGCCAGACCTGCGACCAGTTCCTCGCCCACCGTCCTCATCCGCGCATCTCCTGTGCCAGTTCGGCGATGCGGTCGCAGGCCGTGGCAATCGCCGCATCCGGCTGCGTCAGGCTCAGCCGAATCCAGCCGGTCAGCGCCACCCCGAAACTTTCGCCCGGCATCACCGCCACCGATTTCTCGTCCAGCAGCCGCCGCGCGAACACCTCGCCGCTGGGACAGACCGCCCGCACGTCGACCAGCGCGAACATGCCCGCCTGCGGCATGTTGGTGGCCAGCCCCCCGACCCCGTCCAGCCGCTCGCGGATCATCGTCGCGCGGGCCGAGAACCGCCTGACCATCCCGGGCGCCACCTCGGAGGGGGCCGACACGGCCAGCGCGGTCATGTCGGCGATGAAGGGCTGGTTGCCGAACAGCATGGTCTCGGACAGCGGCAGGGCACGGGCGCAGAATTCGGCCGGGCCGACGCACCAGCCCGACCGGAACCCCGGTGCCGCATGCGATTTCGAGATCGACGAGGCGACGATCACGCGGTCGGCAAAGGCCGCGAGATCCAGCGCCGAAACAAATGTGGCGCAGGAAAACACCATCTCTTCATAGACTTCGTCGCACAGGATCCACAGATCGTGCGCCCGCGCCAGTTCCGCAATCTGCATCAGGCCGTCGCGCGTCAGGACCGCCCCCGTGGGATTGTGCGGCGTGTTCAGGAAGATCACCCGCGACGCGGGCGTGATCCGCTCGGCGATGTCGGCGGCATCGATTCGGAAGCCCAGGTTGTGGCGCAGCGGCACCTTGACCGCCTGCGCCCCGGTCGCGGCGATCACGCCTTCGTAGGTCGCATACATCGGGTCGCCGACCAGCACCTCGTCGCCCGGACCCACCAGCGTGCGCATCACCGCGTACAGCGTGGTCTGCGTGCCGGGAAAGCACATCACCTGGTCGGGCGTGATCAGCCGACCCCGCGCCTGCGTATAGCGGTTGGCCAGGGCGCGGACCAGCGCAGGCTCGCCCCGCCCGTTGGAATAGCCCGTCCGCCCCTCGGCCATCGCGCGCGCGGCCTCGTCCACCAGGGCCTGCGGCGTCGGCACGTCGGGCTCGCCGATGGTCAGCTCGATGATCCGCCGCCCCTCGGCGCGCAGGGCACGGGCGCGGGCGTGAATCTCCCATTTCGCCCCGCCCAGGCCTTTCAGGGTCTGCGTGACGGCGGCGTATCTCATGCGTCGGCCGCCATCGGCAGGCCCAGGATCGAACGCACCGCCGCCAGACCGATGGCTTCCAGTTCGCCCGGACCAAAGGCTTCGGGCAGCATGCCCCCCTCCATCCACAGCCCGTCGATCACGCCGTTGCAGGCAATGGCCAGCCTGCGCGCCCTGTCCTGATCGCCGTGGCCCGGCAGTGTCAGGATCAGGGCCTCCAGCCGGTCGCGGTAGGCCAGGTAGGTCAGCTTGTGGACGCCCCGCATCTCCGGGTCGCGGCGCACCTGGTGCAGGAACCCGGCCCAAAGTCCCACGCGCTCGGCATCCATCACCGGCGGTCGCAGACTGGCCGCGACAAAGGCCATCAGCCGGTCCACGGGGTCCGCGTCGCTCTTGGCCGCCTCGTCGCTTTCGGCGGTCATGCGATCCATCACGGCGGCATAGGCCGCGCGCACCAGGTCTTCCTTGCTGCTGAAGTAGTGCCGGATCAGCCCCGGCGTCACGCCCGCCCGGTCGGCAATCGCGCGCACCGTGGCCGCCGCCTCGCCGCCCTCGGCAAACAGGTCCAGGGCGGCGGCAATCAGCGCCTCGCGCCGCCGCTCTTCGCCCTCGCGACGGAACTTCCGCCGATCCCCGGTCATCGGGCCCCCTTGGCCCGCGCTCGCACGAAGGCAGATTAACTATACACTTGCACAATAGCCTTATGGCGGGCTTACTGCCAGTGCCACCCGACGAAAAGCAACAATGCCAGACGCGCCGCGAACATCCGAAGCAACAGATACGCGCCCCGAGGCGATACGGATCGATGGATTGCGAAAATCCTTCGGCACGTTGGAAGTGCTGAAAGGCGTGTCCCTGCGCGCCTGCGAAGGCGACGTGATCGCCATCATCGGTGGATCGGGGTCGGGCAAGTCGACCATGCTGCGCTGCATCAACTTTCTGGAGACGCCCTCGGCCGGCCAGATCGTCATCGGCGGCGAGGCGGTCAGGATGCGCCCCGACGGCAGCCCCGCCGACCGCCGCCAGATCGAACACCTGCGCCAGCGCCTGGGCATGGTGTTCCAGCAGTTCAACCTGTGGTCGCACAAGACCGTCCTGGAAAACCTGATCGAAGTGCCTGTGCACGTCTTGGGCGTGCCAAAGGCCGAGGCCGTCGCGCGCGCCGAACGCACGCTCGACCGCGTCGGCCTTGCTGCCAAGGCCGGGGCCTATCCCGCCTTCCTGTCCGGCGGCCAGCAGCAGCGCGTCGCCATCGCCCGCGCCCTGTGCGTCGAACCCCGCGCCATGCTGTTCGACGAACCGACATCCGCGCTCGACCCCGAACTTGTGGGCGAGGTGCTGGCCGTGATCCGCGGCCTGGCGGACGAGGGGCGCACGATGATTCTCGTCACCCACGAGATGAAGTTCGCGCGCGAGGTCGCCAGCCACGTCATCTATCTCTACAACGGCCAGGTCGAGGAAGAGGGGCCGCCCGCCGCCCTGTTCGGCGCGCCGAAATCCGACCGGCTGAAGCAGTTCCTGAAATCGGTTTCCTGAAGGCCGGGATCAACCCGGCGCGACCCAACCCGGAGGTACCACCCGTGAAGACCCTGTTCCTGACCCTTGCCGCCGCCGCCCTTGCCTCTGCCGCCGTGGCCGAGCCGGTCAAGATCGGCATCGCCGCCGAACCCTATCCGCCCTTCGCCAGCCCCGACGCCGGCGGAAACTGGGTGGGCTGGGAGGTCGACCTGATCAACGCCGTCTGCGCCGCCGCCGAGATGGAATGCGTGATCACCCCCGTCGCGTGGGAGGGGATCATCCCGTCCCTGACCGGCGGCCAGATCGACGCCATCATGGCCTCGATGTCGATCACCGAGGAACGGATGCAGACCATCGACTTCTCGGACAAGTACTACAACACGCCGGCCGTCGTCGCCACCGCCAAGGGGGCGGGCCTGACCCCCGATGCCGCAGGCATGGCGGGCAAGATCATCGGCGTGCAGGTCTCGACGATCCATGAAGCCTATGCACAGAAGCACTTCGCCGAGGCCGCCGAGATCAAGACCTACCAGACGACGGATGAAGCGTTCCAGGATCTCTCGGCAGGACGGGTGGACGCGGCCTTTGCCGACAGCATCGCGGTCGACGCCTTCGTAACATCCGATGCCGGAACAAGCTGCTGCGAAGCGGTGGGTGCGGTTGCCCACGATCTCGAGGTTCTCGGCCCGGGCATCGGCGTCGGCCTGCGCAAGGGCGATGATGAGCTCAAGGCAAAATTCAACGCGGCCATCGCCAAGGTTCTGGCCGACGGCACCTATGAGGCGATCTCGAAACCCTACTTCGCCTCGTCGATCTACTAGGGCACCCAGCCGGTGCCCCCGGTCCTTGCCGCAACCTCCGCGATGGAACTGCTGGCATGGTCGCCCCCCGGCTGGGGGGCGACGCTGGTCGTGGGCCTGGGCAACACCATCCTGATCGCGCTCGGGGCCTATGCGCTCGGCCTGGCCCTCGGCATCGCCGGGGCCTTCGGCAAGCTGTACGGCGGACCGGTCACCAGGGACCTGCTCGGCGTCTACACCACGCTGGTCCGCGCCGTGCCGGAACTGGTGCTTTTGCTGCTCATCTACTATGCCGGCAAACAGGCGATCAACGCGGCTCTGACCGGCGCCGGGTTCGACCCCATCGAGTTTTCCGGCGTCGCCGCGGGCATCGTCGTCCTGGGCGTCGTGCAGGGCGCCTATTCGACCGAGGTCCTGCGCGGCGCGATCCTGTCGGTGCCCGCAGGCCAGATCGAGGCCGCCCGCGCCATGGGCATGTCCCCGGTTCGCGTCGCCCGCCGCATCACCCTGCCGCTGGCGATGTCGGCGGCGGTGCCGGGGCTGGCCAACCTCTGGCTCAACGTGACCAAGGACACCGCCCTTCTGGCCGTCATCGGGTTCATCGAACTGACCAAGGCCACCTCGCTGGCCGCCGCCACGACCAAGGCCTTCCTCACCTTCTATCTGGCGGCGGGCGTGCTGTACCTGGCGCTGTCGGTGGTGTCGGTGGTGATCTTTGCCCGGATCGAGAAATGGGCGCGCAAGGGGCAGCGCACGGCGCGCGGGGGGGCGATGTGAAGGCGTTCCTGCAACCCCACCGCATCGTCCTGATCGCCATCGGGGCAGGGATCATGCTGTGGTGCGCGCTTGCGCTGAACTGGTCGTGGCTGGAAGACCCCAAGTACCTCAACCTGCTGCCCATCGCGATCTGGCGCACGATCTGGCTGACGGTCGCGTCGATGTGCCTGGGGATGTTGCTGGCAATTCCCCTGGGCCTGGCACAGGCGGTCGGGCCCTGGTCCCTGTCCGCGCCCGCGCGCATCTATTGCTCGATCATCCGGGGCACGCCGATCCTGCTGCAGTTGTGGCTTCTGTACTACGGCCTCGGCTCGCTGTTCCCGCAGTTTCCCTGGATCCGCGAAAGCTGGGCCTGGCCCATCCTGCGCCAGGCCTGGCCCTATGCGCTCTTGGCACTTACCCTGTCGGTTGCCGCCTACGAGGGCGAGGTGATGCGCGGCGCGTTCAAGGGCGTGCCAGGCGGTCAGTTGGAGGCCGCCCGCGCCATGGGCATGCCCCGCTTCACCATCTTCCGCCGCATCTGGCTGCCCCAGGCCCTGCACCGCGCCCTGCCCACCATCGGCGGAGAGACCGTGCTGCAGATGAAGACGACGCCCCTGGTCGCCACGATCACGGTCGTGGACATCTATTCGCTGGCCAGGCGGGTCACGCAGGACACCTTCATCGTGTACGAACCGCTCTTGCTGCTGGCATTGGTGTACATGATCCTGGCGGGGTTGATCGTGCTTCTGTTCAAGTGGTTCGAAAGCCTGATCCCGGCAAGGGTGGCGTGAGCGGGGCCGCCTCCTGCGCGATCTCCGACGTGATCCGACCGACCAGTTCAAGAACCGCTGCAAGCTCGAGACTTCGGGCAGCGACCATCGACGTGGCAAACCCCAATCGCTCTGTCAATCTGCGGTCCTTCAGCGGTACAAAGCGCAGACGTTCGGCGTGCCGATGGCCGATCACGTCAAGTCGGCTCATCAACCCGACACCGCCGCCGTCGGCAATCAGACCGCACAGCGTGGCCAGTGAATTGCTGGTCGCAGCGATGGTGAACGCCCGGTCCTGACGATGGATTTCCGCCATCAGTCTGTGGTGCGACGAGAGTGCGCTGCTTGGAAGACAGAGTGGCCAGACCAGGCAATCGGCCAGCGCAATCGAGGTCGGCAGGCGGTCGAACAACTCAGCGCTGCAGACAAGGCCGATCGGCAAATCGAATGACGCAACAAGCCGGATGCGTTCGTCCGTCGGCATGTTGAAGGCCACCACGCCATCGAGACTGCCTTCGACAAGCCGCGCGATCAGGGCGTCCGTGCCATCAACGATGATCGTCAGCCCGTGGCGGTCACCGATGCCGCCAAGACCGCGATTCAGGCCTCGCACCAGTTCCGCCCCAATGCACTCCATGACACCGATGCGCAGCTCGACCCGCCCTTTCGGACCGGTCGCCCTGACCTCGTCCCGCAACCCGTTCTCAAGCTCGATCATGCGTTCGGCATGGGCCAGCAATTGTTCGCCCTGCGCCGTGGCCCGGATGCCACTCGAATGCCGCGCAACCAGCGCGACCCCGAGATCAGCTTCGAGAAGCCGAAGCTGGCGGCTCAGCGCCGAAGCCGAAATGTTGAGCCTTTCTGCGGCCTTGCGAACGGACTGGCTGCTCAGGATTTCGATGAACGAAAAGACCTCCTTCGCAAGGATCGACATGGCAAGACCCTTTTCGGACCATGTGTGTGCGCATTATTCGCACGCACTGTCATTTTCATTCTTCTTTTTTGCACGCTGGCTCTGCGGTAAGCAAGCGAAAGGGAGGCTGATCATGACAGCTGATATCGACCATCTTCGTGAAACGATCCGCATCGCGGCGGAAAGCCGGGCGAGCGGCAATCACCCGTTCGGTGCCATGCTCGTCGGGCCGGACGGAAAGGTGCTGCACCGGTCGCTCAACTCGGTTGCCACCGATGGCGGCACCGGCCACGCCGAGGCGAATGCCGCAAGGCAAGCCGCTCGCCTCTACGCGCCGGACTTCCTGTCGGGATGCACGCTCTATACCTCGGTGGAGCCGTGCTGCATGTGTGCGGGGGCCAGCTACTGGGCCGGGATCGGCACGGTTGTGTTCGGATTGACAGAGAAGCGGCTGGCGAAGCTCACCGGTGACAACCCCGAGAACCTGACCCTCGATCTGGAATGCCGCAGCGTCTTTGCCGCCGGACAGCGCCCGGTCGAGGTTCGCGGGCCTTTTGCCGAACTTGAAGCTGAAATCGTTCAAGGGCACGAAGGATTCTGGTAGCCCGCTCGTGATCGGCTTTTTGCAGATGCGCTCACAAGACGCAGGACAAACGTTGATGCCGCGCCTTTCCAATCCCTTAACGAGGCGAAGAAAATCAATCTGCTTCAATGGGATAACCCACCCTAACACATGTGTTAGCCCCGCTCCCGCGCCACATCCTTGTGGATGATCACATCGGCCTGCGGATAGGCGGCGATGATCGCCCGGCGCAGGCCCGCGCCGATGTCATGGGCCTGCCGCAGGGGCAGATCACCGTCGAGTTCGATATGCAGGTTCACGAACACGGTGCTGCCTGCGGTCCGGGTCTTGAGGTCGTGGAACCCCCGCACCCCGGGCCAGTCGCGCGCGATCCGCGCGATCCCCGCGATGATCGCCGGATCGGCTCGCCGGTCCATCAGCGCGTCGAAGGCTCCCTTGCCGATCCTGACCGCCCCCACCGCCAGCATCGCCGCCGCCCCCAGCGCCACCACCGAATCGACCGCCCCCAGCCCGAACCGCGCCGACACCGCCAGCGACAGAAGCGCACCGAGGTTCGGCAGCAGGTCGCCCAGATAGTGCAGCCGGTCCGCCGCCACCACGCGGTTGCCCGTCGCCCGCGCCACCCGGCCCTGCCACAGCACAAGCCCCAGCGTCAGCGCGATGGACAGCACCATCGCCACCATCCCCGCCCCCTCGGCCCGCAGGGCCATCGGGGCGGGCGACAACAGCCGCGCCACGGCGGCCCAGCCGATCACCCCCGCCGAGACCAGCACGAACAACGCTTGCCCCAGTGCTGCCAGGTCTTCCGCCGAGGTATGGCCAAAGGCGTGGTCCTCGTCAGGGGGCCGCGCCGCGTACAGGATCGCCGCCGCCGCCCCCAGCGACACCATCAGGTCCATCGCACTGTCGGCCAGCGAGGCCGCCACCGACAGCGCCCCCGTCTGCCCCAGCGCCCAGAGCTTGACCACCACCAGCACCAGCGCGACCACGACCGAGGCCAGCCCCGCCGACAGGTTCAGCCGTGTCTGTTCCGACGTTGCCATCCTCTGCTCCGGCGTGCCCGATCACGGTGGATTACGGCGCGGCCCGCGCCTGCGCAACCGGGGCTACTCGATGATCTCGCCCGGCTCGACGCCCCAGATCGAGGCCTTGCGCACCCAGCCGCGCGTGCCCTCGGCCGTGACCCGGCACCACTCGGCCCGGCATTCCAGCAGCCGCGCCAGAACCCCGTACTCGGCCTGCAGCACGACATCCGCCGCCAGATCAGGCTGGGCGCGGAACTCGGCCATGTCCTCGGTCACCAGCACCGACCGGGTGCCCGACAGAAGCGCATAGTGCACCCAGCCGCCGACGCCGTCGACATCCTCGACCCGCCGCCAGTTCTCGTGCTCAGCGGTGATCTTCAGGGGCATTCCCGTCAGCGTGAAGGTCCAGTCGATGCGGTGCGTCAGGCTGGGGCCGCGCCGGGCGTTCCCCTCGCTGCCCTTGAGCGTCACATAGCGGGGCAGGGGCAGGTTCGTGACCGCGCCCCGCGTCGGATCGCGCAGCGGCACCTTGGCGGCCTCGGCGGCGACCGCCGCCGTCTCGACCGCAGGTGCCGGCACCTCTTGCGCCTGCGCCCCGCTGCCGACCGCCAGGGCCAGCACGACCAGCCATTGCTTCATCCTGTCCTGCCCATCCGGGGTTTGCCGGGGCCAATATCCCGTTCCCCTGTCCGCTTGCCTCGAGTGCCCGGGGCTTGTGGCCGGTTGCGCTTGGCTTCACTCTGCCAGCCAAGGCCCGCAGGGACAAGCGTCAGGGGGGATGCCATGCCGACGAAACGCCTGAGTGTTGTCGTCACGCGACGCTTGCCCGAAGTCGTCGAGACCCGGCTGACGGAACTTTTCGACATCACGCGGCGCGACCCCGACACCCCCATGACGCGCGACGACCTGGTGCAGGCCCTGGCCACGGCCGAGGTGCTGGTGCCGACGATCACCGACACGCTGGACGCAGGGCTGCTGGCGCAGGCCGGGCCGCAACTGCGGCTGATCGCGAACTACGGGGCCGGGGTTGACCACATCGACGTGGAGACCGCCCGCAGCCGGGGCATCCTGGTGTCGAACACGCCCGGCGTGGTGACCGAGGATACCGCCGACATGGTGATGGCGCTGATCCTGGCCGTGACCCGCCGCATCCCTGCGGGCCTGGCCGAGATGCAGGCGGGCGAGTGGCGCGGCTGGTCGCCGATGGCGCATCTGGGCGGACGTCTGGGCGGGCGGCGTCTGGGCATCCTCGGGATGGGGCGGATCGGGCAGGCGGTGGCGCGGCGGGCGCGGGCCTTTGGCCTGCAGGTCCACTACCACAACCGCCGCCGCCTGCGCCCCGAGGTCGAGGCGGAACTTGAGGCGACCTGGTGGGAAAGCCTGGACCAGATGCTGGCGCGGATGGACATCATCAGCGCGAACTGCCCGCACACGCCATCGACGTTCCATCTGCTGAACGCCCGCCGTCTGAAGCTCTTGAAACCCACCGCCGTGGTGGTCAACACCTCGCGCGGCGAGGTGATCGACGAGAACGCCCTGACCCGCGGCCTGCGCGAGGGGGCGATTGCCGGGGCGGGGCTCGACGTCTACGAACACGGGGCCGACATCAACCCGCGCCTGCGCGAACTGCCGAACGTGGTGCTTCTGCCGCACATGGGGTCGGCGACGCTGGAGGGCCGCATCGAGATGGGCGAGAAGGTGATCCTGAACGTCAAGACCTTTGCCGACGGCCACCGACCGCCCGACCTGGTGGTGCCGGGGATGCTGTAGGCTGCTTGGCCTGCCCTACTTCTTGCCCAGTTTCGCGACCTTGCCGTCAAGGTCCTTCAGCCTGCTCTCAAGCTCCTTCACCTTGGTCTTGAGGTCGGCAACCTCCTTCTCCGTGGTCTTGTCGGCATCCCCGAACATCTTCTCGAGGCGGGCAATCTCCTTGAACAGTTGCAGGTCAGTGTCGAGCGATTGCTTCAGATTGTCCGAAATGGCCGATTCCAGCCCTTCGAAGCGTTTGTCCGTGCCGTCGCTCATCTCGTTCTCCCGTTGAGCTGTGCCTGCGCGACGCTAGCGAAGAGTTCGCGGCCTGTCGATCCATTGGCCATGTCCGCAGGTCCGCCACCGCCATGTCTTCGTGGGAGGTTGCCTGCGGGCCGCTTCAAGTCGGCGGCGACGGGCGACGGGCTGGTCCCGAACGTCAGGACTTTCGCCGACGGCCACTGGCCGCCGCACTTGGCGGTGCCTGGGATGCTGCAGGACAAGTTCACTTCGCGATCGCCGCTGCAAGGGGAAAGGGTCGCGCTACTTCTTTCCCATCTTGCCGAGCTTCGCCTCAAGGTCCTTCACGCGCGACTTGAGATCGGCGGTCTCTTTCTCGAGTGACTTGAGCCTTTCGTCGTCGTCCTTACGGAACTTGAAGCTTTCGTCGCGAATGACGCTCATGTACTCGGAGTTGGATTTCTGATTGAACCTGACGACGTTCAGCACGTCGTCGATCTGTCGCTGAAGGTCCTCGATTTCGCTGGCCATCTTGCGTCCCCTTTCGCTCTCCCGCTGGGACGAAAACTAACGCAGACGGTGCCATGTCGGAAGCGGTTTCATCGTCCGGCATGCGGGTGGTGGGGCCGTGCCGGGCGGGACTGCAACCGACGCAGCTTTCCGCCCGTCAGCCCCTTCCCTTGTCGGCGATAGATTGCCAAAAGGCCTGTACCAGCGGGGACGGGGGAACATGGCGCATATCATCGTCGTCGGGAACGAAAAGGGCGGGTCGGGCAAGTCGACCACCTGCATGCATGTGGCCACCGCCCTGGCCCGCATGGGCCACAGGGTAGGGGCGCTGGACCTGGACCTGCGGCAGAAATCCTTCGCCCGCTACATCGAGAACCGCCGCGCGTACCTGTCGCGCGAAGGGCTGCGGCTGGCCACGCCCGATTGCCGCGACCTGCCCCCGGTGGACGAGGCGGCGCTGCCCAAGGGCGAGAACCCCTTTGACCAGCGCCTGTCGGCGGCGGTGTCCGAGCTGGAACCTGCCTGCGATTTCATCGTGATCGACTGCCCCGGCAGCCACACGCGGCTGAGCCAGGTGGCGCATTCGCTGGCCGACACGCTGATCACGCCGCTGAACGACAGTTTCATCGACTTTGACCTTCTGGCGCGGATCGACGCCGAAACGGGCCGCGTGAAGGGTCCCTCGATCTACAGCGAGATGGTCTGGCAGGCGCGGCAGTTGCGGGCACAGGCGGGCTTGCGGCCCATCGACTGGATCGTCGTGCGCAACCGCCTGGGAGCGCAGCAGATGCACAACAAGAAAAAGGTGGGGGCCGCGCTGGAGGACCTGTCCAAGCGCATCGGGTTCCGCGTCGCCCCCGGCTTTTCCGAGCGGGTGATCTTCCGCGAGCTGTTTCCGCGCGGGCTGACCCTGCTGGACCTCAAGGATACGGGGGTGGAACAGTTGAACCTGTCGAACATCGCCGCCCGGCAGGAACTGCGCGACCTGATCGCGGCGCTGAACCTGCCGGGCGTACGGCCCGATTTCTGAGGGGTTTTCGATGGCCAACCCGTTGTGGGATGCCCTGTTCGCGCCGCTGGAGGGGCGGCAGACGCCGCTGCTGATCCTGGGCGACGGACAGACGATCTCGGGCGATGCGTTTTTTCGCATGGTCGCGCGCACCGCCGGTGCCCTGCGCGCCCTTGGCCTGCAACCGGGCGACCGCCTGGCTGTGCAGGTGGCCAAGTCGCCCCAGGCCCTGGCGGTCTATGGAGCGGCCATCGCGCTTGGGGCGGTGTTCCTGCCGCTGAACACCGCCTACATCGCGCCCGAGGTGGACTATTTCCTGGGCAACGCCACCCCCCGCCTGTTCCTGTGCGACCCCGCTGCGCAGCACGACCTTGCCCCCGTCGTCGCCCGCCATGGCGCAACCGTGATGACGCTGGGTGCCGATGGTCTCGGCACGCTGGCCGATGCAGCAAGCGACCACCCCGCCAGCCTCACTGAACCGCGCCGTCGCGCCCCCTCTCCCCCGAAGGGAGAGGGCTGGGGTGAGGGGGAAGCAACGCTGCCAGTCCCGCGCAGCGCCGATGACCTTGCCGCCATCCTCTACACCTCGGGCACCACGGGGCGGTCGAAGGGGGCGATGCTGACGCAGGGCAACCTTCTGTCAAACGCGCGGGCACTGGCCGGCCTGTGGCGGTTCACCGACCGCGATGTGCTGCTGCACGCGCTGCCGATCTTTCACACCCATGGCCTGTTCGTAGCCACGAACATCAGCCTTCTGACCGGTGGCGCGATGATCTTCCTGCCCGGATTCGATGCCGCTCAGGCGATCCGCCTGATGCCGCAGGCGACCGCGATGATGGGGGTGCCCACGTTCTATACCCGCCTGCTGGACAACGCTGCCTTCACCCCTGACACCACGGCGGGGATGCGCCTGTTCGTGTCGGGATCAGCACCGCTGCTGGCCGAGACGCATGCCGCGTTTCACGCGCGGACCGGCCACCGCATCCTGGAACGCTACGGCATGACCGAGACCAACATGAACACCTCGAACCCCCATGACGGCGAACGCCGCGCCGGGACCGTGGGCTTTCCCCTGCCCGGCGTGGCCTTGCGCATCATGGCCGGGGACGCCGAGGTGCCGCCGGGCGAGGTCGGCGTGATCGAGGTGCGGGGGCCGAACGTGTTCGCGGGCTACTGGCAGATGCCCGAGAAGACGGCGGAAGAGCTGCGCGCCGACGGCTGGTTCATCACCGGCGACCTCGGTCGTCTTGATGCCGACGGCTATCTGCACATCGTCGGGCGGGCCAAGGACCTGATCATCTCGGGCGGCTTCAACGTCTATCCCAAAGAGGTGGAAGAGGCGCTGGACGCCCTGCCCGGCGTGCTGGAAAGCGCGGTGATCGGCCTGCCCCATCCCGACTTCGGCGAAGCGGTCTATGCCGTGCTGGTGGCGTGTCCCGGCACGGCGCTGGACCCCGACGCCACGATTGCCGCGCTGAAAGGCACTCTTGCCCGGTTCAAGCAGCCCAAGGCGGCGGTGGTGGTCGATGCCCTGCCGCGCAACGCCATGGGCAAGGTGCAGAAGGCGGCCCTGCGCGCCACCTACGGCGCGACCTTTGCCGTCTGACCGGCGCGCGCGACCAGCGGGGCCAGGACCAGCACCAGCAGCAGCATGAAGGCGGCAAAGACGAAGGCCATCCGCAACCCGAACTGCCCGGCGATCAGCCCCAGCACGGGCGGGCCGAAGAAATAGCCGAAATAGCCGAGCAGCGTCGCCCGTGCCACCGCGCGCGCCCGCGCGGCGGGGTCGGCATACTGGCCGACCAGCGAAAACGCGGTCGGGGCCACGACCGACGACCCGATGCCCATGACGATGAACCCGGCATAGGCCATCGCCGGAGAGGTGGCAAAGGCCGCCGCCATCGCCCCCGCCGCCGACACCACCGCGCCCCCGCACAGCAGCCGCACGGGATCGATCCGCGTCGCGAAACCCTGCCCCGCCAGACGCGCGAACCCCATCGTCAGGGCCATCGCCGCAGGCCCCATCGCCCCCTGCCCGGGGCTGCCGCCCAAGGACTGTTCGATATGCAGGGCCGACCAGTTCTCGGCCGCGTTCTCGGTCAGGAAGGCGATCAGCACGATGCCGCCGCCGACCACCGGCACCCAGCCCAGAAGGTGCCCGGTCCCGTCGGCGGGCCGCGCGAGGCCATGGATCGTACCGTCGCGTTCCCATGTGCAGAAGGCCAGAACAAGCGCTGCCAGCGCCATCGTGCCGGTCACCTGTCCGGGCGACAACTCGGCCCCCCGCAGCAGGCCTGTGGTCACCGCGCCCCCGGCATAGCCGAAGGAATAGGCGGCATGGGCCAGGTTCATCAGGGGCGCGCCGCGCTGGTTCTCCATGGTCGACACACGGGCGTTCATCAGCACATCCGTCAACCCGGTCGCCGCCCCGCAGGCCATCATCGCCAGCGGGAACAGGATCAGCGATGCCGCCTGTCCCGGCAGCGCAAAGGCCAGCGCCATGGTGATGGCCGCCACCGGCAAAGCCACCCGCCCCAGCCGCGCCCCGATGGCCGGGGCGAACAGCATCGCCGTGACGGCGGCAATCGGCGTGCAGAAGATCAGCAGGCCCATCTGCCCCTCGTCCACCCCGAGCATCGCCTTGAGGTCGGGAAACACCGCCGCAAAGGTGCCCCAGACCACGCCCATGGCGGCAAAGGCGGCAAGGGCAGGACGTGCGGCGGACAAGAGCGGCAGCATGGGGCAAGGCCTCTGGCAGGGGACGCAGTCACCTAGAACAGCCACCCCGGCACGGCAAGGCCGCGCCCTTTTTCCCCTTTCGCCCCACGCGAATCGCCGCTATAGCCCCTCGCGGCCCGCGCCGCACACCCTTGGAGGGCGGCGGGCTTAACCAATGGAGAACCTCGATGGCTGGTGAGATCCCTGATCTGATCGCCGAGGCACGGATGGGGACAGGCAAGGGGGCCGCCCGTCAAGCTCGTCGTGAGCAACTCGTGCCCGGTATCGTCTACGGCGGCGGGAAAGACCCGATGCCGATCAACCTCAAGTACAACTACCTGCTCAAGTTCCTCAAGGCGGGGCGGTTCAAGTCGACGCTGTTCAACCTCAAGGTGGACGGCGCGGAAGATGTCCGCGTGATCTGCCGCGCGGTGCAGCGCGACGTCGTGCGCGACCTGCCGACGCATGTCGATTTCATGCGCCTGCGCCGGACCAGCCGGATCAACCTGTTCATCCACGTCACCTTCATCAACCACGAGGCCGCCCCCGGCCTGAAACGTGGCGGCACGCTGACCGTGGTGCGCCCCGAGGTCGAGCTTGAGGTGCTGGCAGGCGACATTCCCGATCACATCACGGTCGACCTGACCGGCAAGCAGATCGGCGACGTGATCCACATCAACGATGTCGTCCTGCCCGAGGGTGCGGTGCCCACCATCGACCGCAACTTCGTGATCGCCAACATCTCGGCCCCCTCGGGCCTGCGGTCGGAAGAGAACGCCTGATCCTTGTGACGGCGGCGTGACCATAGGCCCCGGCGGCAGCGCCGGGGCCTTTTTCGTGCCTGCCATCCGACGAAAGTACGCGGCCAAAGGCGGCATCTTCGCCCTTTGGACAATTGCGTCCCCTCCCGATTCGCCCCGACCCTATTGCGGCACTTGAGGGAGGGCATCATGACTACGGATCTGAAGACCGCCATCGACGGCATCCTGCACCGCGTCACCACCGGAAACCCACGCGTCCCCGGCGTGTCCGCCATCGTCACCGACCGCACCGGCAACCTCTATGAAGGGGCGGCGGGCGAGCGGGTTCTGGGCGGCGAGGCGTTCACCATCGACACCACCTGCGCCATCTTCTCGACCACCAAGGCGATCACCGGCACAGCCTGCCTGCAACTGGTGGAGGACGGCACGCTGGACCTTGACGCCCCCGCCAGCCGCTATGCCCCCGCCATCGGCAAGCTGCAGGTGATCGAGGGCTTTGACGACGCCGGAAACCCCCGGCTGCGCGCCCCGAAACGCGACATCACCACGCGCATGCTGCTGCTGCACACCGCAGGGTTCGGCTATGACTTCTTCAACGAAACCTACAACCGGCTGGCCGAGAAGCATGGTCAGCCGTCCGTCATCACCGCCAGCCACGCCTGCCTCAACACGCCGCTGCTGTTCGATCCGGGTGACCAGTGGGAATACGGGTCGAACATCGACTGGGCGGGGCAGGTGGTCGAGGGCATCGCGGGCAAGCGGCTGGGCGAGGTTTTCGCCGAGCGCATCTTTGCGCCCCTCGGCATGGACCAGACCGCCTTCACCATGACGCCGGACATGCGCACGCGCCTGTCGCGGATCCACCAGCGCGAGGCGGATGGGTCGCTGAAGCCGCATCTCGAACTGGAACTCCCGCAGGACCCCGAGGTGCACATGGGCGGGCATGGCCTGTACTCGCACGCGCTCGACTATGCCAAGTTCATCCGCATGTGGCTGAATGACGGGATGGGGCCGGGCGGGCGGGTGCTCAGGGCCGAGACGGTGCGGATGGCCGCCGAGAACGGGCTGGGCAAGCTGAAGGTCAAGGGCCTGCCGGGGGTGATCCCGTGGCTGTCCAATCAGGCCGAGTTCTTTCCCGGCATGCCCAAATCCTGGGGCCTGACCTTCATGATCAACGACGAACAGGCACCCACGGGACGTCCCGCCGGGGCCCTGGCCTGGGCCGGCCTTGCCAACCTCTACTACTGGATCGACCGCCAGAACGGCATCGGCGGCTTCTGGGCCACGCAGATCCTTCCCTTCGCCGACGCGACGTCGGTGGTGGGATATCTCGACATGGAGGCTGCGGCCTATGCGTCGCTGACGGCCCGCAAGGCGGCCTGAGCGATGCGACGGGGGCGCTTGACCGCGCCCCCGTCAGTCGGCCAGCACCGCCAGGACCTTCGTCCGGTCGAAATTCGCCCCGCACAGCACCACCACCGATACGCCCCCCGCGACGTCATCCGCGATCTGCGTGAACCCCGCCAGTGCCAGCGCCGCGGCCCCTTCGACCAGCATGTGTTCGTTCCAGGCCAGGTGGCGGAGGGCGGCGGCGATCTCGTCCTCGGTGCAGTGCAGAACGCGGTCCACGCAGGCCATGGCCAGCGGCAGGGTGATTGCGCCGTCGTCCATGCTGCCCGCCACGCCATCGGCCAGCGTGTCGTGATGCTCGGTCTCGACCACCCGCCCTGCCGCCATCGACGCGGCCAGCGCCGCCGAGGCGGTGGCGCTGACCCCGATGACCCGGACTTCGGGCCTTGCGTCCTTCAGCACCGCCCCGATCCCCGAGATCAGCCCGCCCCCCCCCATCGCGACGAACACGGTGTCGATCCGGTCCAGCTGGTCCAGCAGTTCCAGCGCAACGGTGCCCTGCCCGGCAATCACCTGCGGATCGTTGTAGGGCGAGACATAGACCGGCCCGTCCTGCGCCAGCCGCTGCGCATGTGCCTCGGCCAGCCCCGAATCCGCGCCATGCAGCACCACCTTGGTGCCATAGCTGCGGATCGTGGCCAGTTTCGCGCGCGAAACATTTTCCGGCAGCACCACCGTCAGGTCATGCCCGGTCAGCGCCGCCGCCTGCGAACAGGCGATGCCGTGGTTTCCCGAGGATGCGGTGATCACCGGGCGGTCGCGCGGCAGGGTCGTCAGCTTGGACAGCGCACCCCGGATCTTGAACGATCCCGTGCGCTGGAAGTTCTCGCACTTGTACCACAGGCCCGGCGTGGTGGCCGAGGGCAGCAGCGGCGTTGTCAGGACATGATCCGCAAGGCGGGCCTGTGCCGCGCGGCTGCGGGCGGCGGTGTCGGTCAGGATGGCGGGGATCGGCACGGGTGTTCTCGCGGCAGGGTCAACCTTTGCGACCCTGCCGCGATTGCCGGTCGCGGGGCAAGTCCCCGTCGCGTCAGGTTTCGCGCCCCCGCGCGATCCTTGCAAACTCGACCACGCGGCGGTTGCCCGCCCCGTCTGCCTGCGGACGCCGTGCGAACAGCCGCCACATTCCCCCCGCCTCGGCCCGCGCGATGCGCAGGAAATGCATCAGGCGCGCGCCCTGCGACGGCGTGCGGTGGTCGGCCAGATGTCGGGTCATGATGTCCTCCCTGGATGCTGTGGCCTGACACTACCACAACCTGGACAGAAACGGGATGGGCCTGAACGGGGGGGCGGCGGTCGGCCGCCCCCCTTCACGGGGCGGTCAGGCGACCACCGTCTCGACCTTGATGTTGCCCTTGGTCGCGGTCGAATAGGGGCAGATGTGGTGGCCGCGCTCGGCGATCTTCTCGGCCACGGCGCGGTCCACGCCCGGCATGGTCACCACCAGCTTGACCGTCAGGCCGAACCCGCCGTCGTCGCGCGGCCCGATCCCCACGGTCGAGGCCACGGTGGCATCGGGCGGCACGGTGCCCAGCTTTTCCGCTCCGGCGGCAAAGCGCATGGCCCCCAGATAGCAGGCGGCATAGCCGACGGCGAACAGCTCTTCGGGGTTGTGGCCCGCACCCGACCCGCCCAGTTCCTTGGGGCTGGTCATGGTCACGGTCAGCATGCCGCTGTCCAGTTTGGCCACGCCGTTCCGGCCCCCGCCCGTCGCCTGCGCGCCGGTCGTGTATTTCACGTCAACTGCCATGTTCGCCTCCCGTTGAACAGATCGCGCCGACCTTAGGCCGATTCGGGCAGGGCCAACAACCGCCCAAGCGCCCAGGCCGCAGCCTCGGCCACCACCGGATCATTGTCCTTTAGTCGCATCCGCGCGACCGGGACCAGGGCCGGATCGCCCGAATTGCCCACGGCATACATCACATTGCGCAGGAACCGGTCGCGCCCGATCCGCTTGACCGGGCTGCCCGCGAACCGCGCCCGGAACCTCGCGTCGTCCAGCGCCGCCAGTTCCGCCAGCGGTGGCGCGCCGATCCTGTGGGCATAGCCCGTGTCGCGGGCGGCGGCGGCGAACTTGTTCCACGGGCAGACCGCCAGACAGTCGTCGCAGCCGTAGATGCGGTTGCCCATCAGCGGACGCAATCCTTCGTCCACCGGCCCGTGATGCTCGATCGTCAGGTACGAGATGCAGCGCCGGGCATCCAGCACATAGGGGGCCGGAAACGCCCGCGTCGGGCAGATGTCGAGGCAGGCCGTGCAGCTGCCGCAATGGCCGGCCTCGGGCGGATCGGGGGGCAGGTCCAGCGTGGTGAAGATGGCCCCCAGGAAGAACCAGTTGCCCAGGGTCCGCGACAGAAGGTTCGTGTGCTTGCCCTGCCACCCCAGACCCGCCGCCTGCGCCAAGGGCTTTTCCATCACCGGCGCGGTGTCCACGAACACCTTGATCTCGCCGCCCCCTTCGTCGATCAGCCACCGCCCCACCCGTTTCAGCCGCCGCTTGACCAGGTCGTGATAGTCGCGCCCCTGTGCATAGACGCTGACCGCCCCCCGGTCGGGCATGTCCAGGACGGCCAGCGGATCGCCCGGCGGGGTATAGACCTCGGCCAGCATGACGACCGACCGCACCTCGGGCCACAGCGCGCAGGGGTTCCCCCGCCAGGCGGCCCGGTCCGCCATCCACCCCATCTGCCCATGATGCCCCGCCGCCAGCCATGCCGCCAGCCGACCTGCCATGTCCGGCACCGCATCGGGGCGGCAGACCCGCGCTGCCGCAAAGCCCTCGTCCAGCGCCCGCGCGACCAGCCGCGCCTTGACGGCCTCGGTCACGGCCTGCCCCTTTTTCTGTCCCCAAATATCCCACGGGGGGTCCGGGGGGTGTGAAACCCCCCGGCTCCCGCGCCGTCAGAAATCCAGGTCGGCATAATGCGCGGGCGGCGGAAAGCCCGGCACCTGATCGGCCAAGAGGGGGCGGAACGAGGGCCGCGACTTGATCTTGGCGTACCAGTCCTTGACGTTCGACGACCGGTTCCAGTCCACGTCGGCGTTGTAGTCGAGGCAGCTCAGCTGGGCGGCGGCGGTGAAATCGGCCAGCGTCATGGCGTCGCCCGCCAGCCAGCGGCGCTGGTCCAGAAGCCAGCCCATATAGTCGAGGTGGTACTTGATGCGGCCCGCCCCGGCCTTGACCGCCTTCGAATCCGGATAGCCGTGGCCCATGATCTTCTTGTTGACCCGCTCGTACAGCAGCTTGGACGTGACCTCGTGGTGGAACTTGTCGTCGAACCAGGCGCAGAGGCGGCGCACCTCGTAGCGCGCCTCGGGGTCGCGGGGCATCAGGCGGGGCTCGGGGATGGTCTCGTCCAGGTATTCGCAGATGGCCTGGCTTTCGCTCAGCAGCAGGGTGTCCATGCGCAGGACCGGCACCTTGCCCGCCGGGTTGCGGCGCAGGAAGTCGGGCGAGGGCTCCCAGTAGCGCTCTTCGATCAGTTCCACCTCCTGCCGCTTTTCGGCCAGCGTCAGCCGCACCTTCCGGCAGAAGGGCGACAGCGGGAAGTGATACAGCCGGTTCATGGGGCACCCAAATGGGATCAGTCCCCTGTCATACCGCGCGGGCGGGCGAATTCAATGCCCGACCCCCACGGACCGCAGCAGAAGCGGCGCGATGCCGGTGCCGCCCGCGCCCCCTCTCCCCCCGGGGGAGAGGGCCGGGGTGAGGGGGGATGCGCGCAGGACACTGGCCCGCCGTCCGGCCCGCCCTTGCAACCTGCGGCCATGCGTGAAACCCTTGCCCGTCCCGCAGGAAACCACCCCATGCTGCCCATCTTCCTGAAAACCCTGCCGTTCTTTGCCCTGATCGGGGTCGGCTGGTGGGCCGGACGCGTGCGCTTCTTCTCGCCCGAGGCGACGGCCTATCTGACCAAGTTCGTCTTCTACTTCGCCCTGTCGGCGATGCTGTTCCGCTTTTCGGCCAATCTCAGCCTCCATGACATCTGGGACAACCGCTTTGCCGCGGCCTATCTGACCGGGTGCCTGGCCGTTTATGCCCTGGCCATGGCGGTGGCCTTCTGGCGCCGCACCACGGTCGAAGAGGCGGCGGTCGAGGCGCAATGCGCGGTCATCGGCAACACCGGGTTTCTGGGCGTGCCGATGCTGGTGGTGCTGATGGGGCAGGGTGCTGCGGCCTCGGTCCTTCTGATGCTGGCCATCGACCTGATCGTGTTCTCGTCCGTGATCACCCTGATCATGACGGCACGGCGCGAAGGCGGCGTGTCGCGCGGCACCATCGGCACGCTGGCCATGGGGCTGGTGAAGAATCCGATGATCCTGTCGATGAGCCTTGGCTTCGGCTGGTCGGCGACCGGCTGGCCCGTGCCGGAACCCGCGAACGAGTTTCTCGCCATCCTGGGGGCTGCCGCCACGCCCGGCGCGCTGTTCGCCATCGGCGCTTCGCTGGCCACCAAGACCACGGAACGGATGGGCGTGGCGCTGTGGCTGTCGTTCTGCAAGCTGGTCCTGCATCCGGCGGCGGTCGGCATCGCGGCCTTCGGCCTTTTTGCGGTCGACCCCGACCGTGCGGGCGTCATGGTTGCGGCCGCCGCCCTGCCGGTGGCGGGCAACGTCTATATCCTGGCGCAGCATTACGGGGTTGCGCCGCAGCGCGTTTCGGCCTCCATCCTGATCTCCACGGCGGTCAGCATCGTGACCGTGTCCATCGTCATTGCCTGGGTGCAGGGGGTTCTCTAAATGAAGACCGTATCGGAAAGCCGCGCCTTCGGCGGCGTGCAGGGCGTCTATTCCCATGCCAGCAGCGCCACCGGCACCGAGATGACGTTCGGGCTGTTCCTGCCCGAACAGGCCGAGGATGGGGCGGTGCCGGTGCTGTGGTTCCTGTCGGGGCTGACCTGCACGCACGAGAATGCCATGGTCAAGGCAGGGGCGCAGGCCCATGCGGCGGAAATGGGCGTGGCGCTGGTGTTTCCCGACACCAGCCCTCGCGGGCCGGGGGTGGCCGACGATGCCGCGTTTGACCTTGGGCAGGGGGCGGGGTTCTATGTGAACGCCACGGAAAGCCCCTGGTCGCCGCATTTCCGCATGTGGGACTACATCGCCGAAGACCTGCCGTCGGTCCTGTTCCCGGCCTTTCCGCTGGACGACGCGCGGCAGGGCATCACCGGGCATTCGATGGGCGGGCATGGCGCGCTGACGCTGGCGATGTCGATGCCGGGGCGGTTCCGCAGCGTGTCGGCCTTTGCCCCCATCTCCAACCCCACCACCACGGACTGGGGCCGCAAGCAGTTCGCGGCCTATCTCGGCCCGGACGAGGGCAAATGGGCGGCGCATGACGCGACGCTGCTGATGCGCAGGCGCGGCTTTGACGGGCCGGTGCTGATCGACCAGGGGGCCAAGGACCAGTTCATCGACCTTCTGCGTCCCGAGGCG
Source organism: Gemmobacter sp. (assembly GCA_052387255.1). Taxonomy (GTDB): domain Bacteria; phylum Pseudomonadota; class Alphaproteobacteria; order Rhodobacterales; family Rhodobacteraceae; genus JBBQXK01. The sequence goes on from JBQTJI010000087.1 coordinate 37,247, forward strand.
CTGGCCGAGGCGGTGGCGGCGCGGCGGCAGCAGGGCGTGTTCCGGATGCAGAAGGGGTACGACCACAGCTATTTCTTCGTGGCCTCCTTCATGCGCGATCATGTCGGGTTTCATGCCGAGGCGCTCTATGCCTGAGACGCGGCCAGAAACTGGGCCCAAGACGCGCCTCTTCATCGACGCCGACGCCTGCCCGGTGAAGGCCGAGGCGGAACGGGTGGCGCTGCGGTTGGGCGTGCGGATGCTGGTGGTGTCGAACGGCGGGATCCGGCCCCGGCCCCATCCCCTGATCGAAAGCGTCTATGTGCCCGAAGGCCCCGATGCCGCCGACATGTGGATTGCCGACCGCGCAGGCCCCGCCGATGTGGTGGTGACGGGCGACATGCCGCTGGCGGCGAAATGCGTGGCGCAGGGCGCGCGCGTGGTCAAGCACGACGGCGAGGAACTGACGCCCCGCAACATCGGCGAACGCCTGGCCACGCGCGACCTGATGTCCGACCTGCGGTCCGCCGACCCGTTCAGGCAGGGCGGCGGGCGCGCCTTCAGCGCCGCCGACCGGTCGCGCTTTCTCGACCGGCTGGACCGCGCGCTGCGGGCGGCGATGGCGGCGCAAGGTTGACCTTACCGCGCCCGCAGTTTCGCCATGACCCGCGCCCAGCCGCCTGGGCTGACCACGAAGGACAGAAGGAACCCCGCCGCGAACCCTGCCAGGTCGGCGATCCACTCGGTCCCGCCGCCGAACAAGAGGCCGAACAGCAGTTGCAGCAGCAGAAGCATCCCGATCAGCGTGAAGGCCCGCATCCGGTTGCCCCCGCTGCGGCCAAGGTTGGTCCACAGGATGAAGGTGAAGGCCCCGATCAGACCATAGACCGGCGGGAAACCTCCAACCAGCGCGCCACTGGTGAATGGCACTGCGGCATAGACCAGCGCGGCCGCGATGGCCGCCCCGAACACCACGGCCAAGACGGCCCACCAGCGGAACACTTCGCCCACGAACTTGCCGAGCGCCAGCAGGAACACCACGGCGAACAGCGCCTGCGTCGTCGTCACATGCACCAAGGGATAGCTGACCAGCCGCATCAGCCCGTCCCACGGCCATAACCCCGCGTCATACATCCGGCGCAGGTACTCGGGCGAAAAGGCGAACCTCTGCACCGCGTCCAGCCGCCAGCCGATGCCCGCCTGCCCGCCCACGAACCCCGACGCCCCCAGCGACAGCACCACCTCCATCGCGATCACCGGCAGCGCCAGCAGCCACACCACGGGGGGCAGCGGGTTCAGCGGCGGGGCGTTCATGTCCTGCATCGGGGGCTCCCTTGGGGTGGTCCGATTGACGCACCCCGGCGGCAGGGATAAGCCCCATGGGCGCAAACTTCCAGACGGAGCATGATCCCATGGCCGACCCGGTCTCCACCCCCGGTGCTTTTCCTGCCCGCATCTTCTCGGGCATCCAGCCTTCGGGTGGCCTCACGCTTGGCAACTACCTCGGTGCGTTGAAACGCTTTGTCGAAAAGCAGGACGAGGGGATCGAGACGATCTACTGCCTGGTCGACATGCACGCGATCACCGTCTGGCAGGACCCGGCCAAACTGCGCCACGCCACGCGCGAGGCCGCCGCCGGGTTCATCGCGGCGGGCATCGACCCCGCGCGGTCGATCCTGTTCAACCAGAGCCAGGTCAGCGCCCATGCCGAACTGGGCTGGATCTTCAACTGCGTGGCGCGCCTGGGCTGGATGAGCCGGATGACCCAGTTCAAGGACAAGGCGGGCAAGAACAGCGAGAACGTGTCGCTTGGCCTTTACGCCTATCCGGCGCTGATGGCCGCCGACATCCTGGCCTACAAGGCGACGCACGTGCCCGTGGGCGAGGACCAGAAGCAGCACCTGGAACTGTGCCGCGACATCGCGATCAAGTTCAACAACGACTACAAGGTTGATTTCTTTCCGGTGGTCGAACCGGTGATCGAAGGGGCCGCCACCCGCGTGATGTCGCTGCGCGACGGCACCAAGAAGATGTCGAAGTCCGACCCCAGCGACCAGAGCCGCATCAACCTGACCGATGACGCCGACACCATCGCCAAGAAGATCCGCAAGGCCAAGACCGACCCCGACCCCCTGCCCGAAACCCTTGACGGCCTGCGCGACCGGCCCGAGGCGCGCAATCTGGTGAACATCTACGCCGCCCTGGCCGACATGACGCCCGAGGCGGTGGTTGCGGCCCATGCCGGGGCCACGTTCAGCACGTTCAAGCCCGCGCTGGCCGACCTGGCCGTGGCGCGGCTGTCGCCGATCACCACCGCGATGACCCGCCTGATGCAGGACCCGGCCGAGATCGACCGCATCCTGGGCCAGGGGGCCGACCGTGCCGAGACCCTGGCGCGGCCCGTGCTGGACCGGGTCTATGACATCACGGGCATGATCCGCTCGCGCGGGCGATGATCCGGGGGCTGGCGCGGGCGCTGCTGACGCTGGCCCTGACCGCCAGCCTTGCCGCCACGCTGTGGTCGGCGGCGCAGATCGCCCGCGACCCGCTGCTGCGTCCGATGGTCGAGCGGACATCGGACGAGATTGTCGCCGCGACGGACCGGCTGGTCGCCCTGCACGCGACGCCCGAACGTCTGACCCTGCTGATCGAGGCGCGGCTTGTGGAAGAGCCGCGCAACTGGATTGCGTTGACCGCCCTGGATGACCTGGCCCGCGAGCGCGGCCTGGACCTGCCCCCGGTGCTGCGCGACCGCTACCAGGCGGCGCATGACGCGGACACCGGCGTTCTGGCGCGGGCGGGCGACTGCGCGGCCTGCGCATGGGACCCCGCCACCTGTTCGCCGTCGAATGTGCTGGTGTGCCAGGCCCCGGTGGCGTTGACGCCGGTGGGGGACCTGGCAGGGATCGCCCGTGCCGGGGTTGCCTATGCCACGGGCGACGCGGTCGACGGCATCGACCTGGGGCTGTCGGTGGTGGGCCTGGGGGCGACGGCGCTGGTGCTGGCCTCGGGCGGCAGTTCGGCCACGGTCAAGGCGGGGGCGTCCTTGTTGCGCACGGCGCGGCGGATGGACCTGGCCTCGCCGCGCCTGATGGCCATGGCCGGCGACGCCGTCCGTCACGGCATCGACTGGGCCGCCCTGCCGGGCGTGCGGTCCACGGGCGATCTGGCGCGGGCGGTGCGCCCGGCGGCCTTTGCGCCCTTGGCCGCCACCGTCACGGACCTTGACCGGCTGCGCCGCGCCGTCGGCACCACGGGCGCACTGCACCTCTTGCCGCTGGTCGATGGGGCCGACGACGCGCGCCGCCTGGCCCGCGCCGCCGAGGCCCTGGGTCCGCGCGTCGTCGCCCGCGCCGAGGTGCTGGGCAAGGCGCGGCTGTTTCGCGCCACCCAGCGTATCGGCAACGTGGCCTGGGCGGCGATTTCGGGGCTGGTCGGGTTGATGATGTCGCTGGCGATGCTTGTCGGCGGATGGTTGCAGGCCCTGGTCCTGCGGGCGCTGCAGCGGGCGGCGGCGTGACCGGCCGGCCCTGCACTTTCGAACGCCGGACTACCCGCGCCACACCGGATGTCACGGGAACGATTCATCCCGCAGTCTAGGCTTCGGCCAGGGTGGTGTCGCCGCCCGAATCGGGCCGGTCCTGTCCCGTCCCCCGGTGTCCTGCGCCTTCCCCGGCCTGACACCTTCGGCCCGTTACCTCGCGCCCCCGGCCTGTCCCCAAGCCCCGCCGGGGGCGCGTCTTTGCACGGGGGCTGTGCGCCCTGGGCGGTTTCCGGGCGGGCTGCGGTGCTGCTATGCTGCCGCAAGCCCGTCGCCAAGGAGAGCGCCGCCATGTCCGTCCTGCCCGCCGTCACCTGTGTCGGCCACGTCCATCTCAAGGTTGCCGACCTTGACCGTGCCATCGCCTTCTATGTCGGCGTGCTGGGGTTCGAGGTGCAGCAGCGCTACGGCACGCAGGCGGCGTTCCTGTCGGCGGGGGGCTATCACCACCACATCGGGCTGAACACCTGGGAAAGCGCCGGGGGCACGCCGCCCCCGCCCGGCCATACCGGGCTGTATCACACGGCCTTTCTGTTCCCCGACCGCGCCAGCCTGGGGGCCGCGATGAAGCGCGTGGTCGAGGCGGGCATTCCGCTGGACGGGGCCGCCGACCATGGCGTCAGCGAAGCGATCTACCTGCGCGATCCCGACGGCAATGGCGTGGAACTCTACCGCGACCGGCCGGCGGCGGAATGGCCGCGCGACGAGGGCGGCAACCTGCGGATGGTGAATGCGCGGCTCGACCTCAAGGCGCTGCTGGCCGAGGCTGCCTGATCACGCCCGCAGGAGCCGGAACACCGCCGCCGCCGCCCAACCCGCCAGGATCGCCAGCGACACCGACAACAGGCCGTAGGCCAGCGGTTTTTCCCGCGACAGCGCAAAGATCGCCCGTTCGAGGCCCGCCTTGCGCACCGGGATGACCTGTTCCTGCCAGTCCACCACGGCCCCGCCCCGCGTCAGGAACAGCCGCACGCGATAGTCGCCCTCGACCAGATTGGCGGGCAGCGCCACGTCGGTGCGGAACAGCGTGGCCTCGGCGAACGACACGTCCCCCTCGGTCAGCCGATAGCTGCCCGCCGCCTCGCGCAGGCGGACCATTGCAGTGACAAAGGCGGGGGCGTTCTCGGCCTCGCTGGTGATGCCCACGGCGCGGATCGCGCGGGGAATGGTGATGCGGTGGCGCAGGTCATCGACGGGGGACAGGACGTCGTCCAGCGGCGCGGTCGAGGCGACGGCGTAAAAGCTGGGGGCACTGTCGACCAGAACGGCATCGGTGTTCACCCAGATGCCTGCGCGGCGCGCCTTCTTGCGCACGATGACCGGGGCTGCGGGCCCTTCGACCGTGACGATCACCTGCAGGGGCGGGCCGGGCGGGGGCGGGGCCTCGCGCCGGACGGCCCCGTAGATCAGGATCTCTTCGCCGGTGAAGCCAGCGGTGATCGAAACGCTGGCATGGCTGAGGCCCGCGACGATGGTTTCCTGGGCCAGGACGGGGGCGGGGGCCGCGCAGAACAAGGCCAGCAGCATCGCGCGGATCACGGCAGAACCCCCGGTGCCAGCGAGTAGAGTTCCGACGGCATGATCAGCAGGTCCACCGCGATCTTCAGCGATACCCCCAGGACCAGCAGCGCCAGCAGGATGCGCAACTGCTCGGCGCGCAGCATGACGCCGATCCGCGCCCCCACCTGCGCGCCCACGACCCCGCCCACGATCAGCACCATGGCCAGCACCAGGTCCACCGTCTGGCTGGTCACGGCATGCATGATGGTGGTGAAGGCGGTGACAAAGATGATCTGGAACAGCGAGGTGCCGACGACCACCTTCGTGGGCATCCCCAGCAGATAGATCATCGCGGGCACCATGATGAACCCGCCGCCCACCCCCATGATGGCCGCGAGGAACCCGACCACCGCCCCCACCATCATCGGCGGCAGCACGCTGATGTACAGCCCCGAGGCGCGGAACTTGACCTTGAACGGCAGGCGGTGGACCCAGGTGTGCACATGCGCCCGCCGCACCGGCGCGCCCGACCGCGCGCGCGCCATCGCGCCCAGGCTTTCGCGCAGCATCATCGCGCCGATGACGCCCAGGAACAGCACGTAGGACAGCTGCACGAACAGGTCGACCTGCCCCAGTGCCGTCAGCCAGGCGAACACCCAGATGCCCGCCCCCGACCCGATCATGCCGCCCGCCAGCAGCACGCAGCCCATGGGAATGTCCACCGCGCGGCGGCGCAGCTGCGCCAGTACCCCCGAAACGGACGAGGCGACGACCTGGTTCGCCCCCGTGGCGACGGCGACGGCCGGCGGCACGCCCAGGAAGAACAGCAAGGGCGTGATCAGGAACCCCCCGCCGACCCCGAACATGCCCGACAGAAGGCCCACCATGCCGCCAAGGCCCAGAAGGACAAGGGCGTTGACCGACATTTCGGCGACGGGAAGGTACAGCTGCATCGGGCGACAGTCACGAGGGGCGAGGATGAGCGGCCTTGCGGCGGCGCGGACAGGGCGAGGGCAGCACGTCGAATCTGCACCCCTGTCCCTGCAAAGTCAAACGCCGACAGGGGGTTCCTCGAAATCGCGCCGCGACCGCGCGCGCAGCATGGCGCGCAGGACACGTTCCAGCTTGGCCGCACCCAAAGGGGCCATCGCCTTGGTGTGCTCGTGGCTGATCGCCTCGTCCGACAGGCCGGCGGCCATGTTGGTGATGACGCTGACGGCGGCCACGCGCAGGCCCAGGAACCGCGCCAGGATCACCTCGGGCACCGTCGACATGCCCACGGCATCGGCCCCCAGCGCGCGGATCGCCCGGATTTCGGCCGGCGTCTCGAACGACGGGCCGGAGTACCAGGCATAGACGCCCTCGGGCAGGACCACGCCGCAGGCCTGCGCCGCCGCCCGCAGCGCCGCCCGCAGGCCGGGGTCGTGGGCGTCTCCCATCGGCACGAACCGGCGGTCGGTGCGCTCGCCGATCAGGGGATTGAGGCCCGAGAAATTGATGTGGTCCGACAACAGCATCAGATCGCCGGGCCTGATGTCGGGCCGAAGCGACCCGGCGGCGTTGGTCAGGATCAGGTCGGTCACGCCAAGCGTCGCCAGCGTCTCCAGTGCGGGGCGCATCGCCGCCGGATTGCCGTTCTCGTAGTAATGTTCGCGCGCGCCCAGGATGGCGACGCGGACCCCCTCGAGATCGCCGATCACCAGAGTGGGATTGTGCCCGCTGACGCCCGCATGGGGAAAACCGGGCAGGTCGCCATAGGGGATCGCCACACCGTCCACCGCCGCCGCCAGATGGCCGAGGCCCGAGCCGAGGATCATCGCCATCCGCACCGGCGCGTCGCCCGCGCGGGCGCGGATCAGATGGACCGGATCATCCGCCATCGCGCTGCCCCCATCCTGCTGTCCTTGTCCCTTCATCTGTTCGCAAATATCCCACGGGGGGGTGCGGGGGGTGTGAAACCCCCCGCTGCCGACGGCCCCGCCGGGCGTGGCCGCCTATCGTTCCTTGACATAAGGTTCTCCTCCGGCACGCGGCGGGATGGCCTTGCCCACGAACCCGGCCAGCACCAGCACCGTCAGGACGTAAGGCAGGGCCTCGAGGAACGTCACCGGCACCTTCACCCGCACCACCGCCTCGACCACGTCGGGCCGCAGCGCCAGGGCCTGGAAGAACCCGAACAGCAGGCACGCCCACAGCGCGGCGACGGGGCGCCACTTGGCAAAGATCAGCGCGGCCAGGGCAATGTAGCCGCGTCCCGCCGTCATCTCGCGCCCGAAGCCCGCCTGCAGCGCGGTCGCCATGTAGGCCCCGGCCAGGCCGCACAGCATCCCCGTGATTGCCAGTGCGGCAAAGCGCAGGCCGACCACCGACACGCCCGCCGTATCCACCGCCGCCGGGTTTTCGCCGACCGCCCGCAGGCGCAGGCCGAACCGCGTGCGGTACAGCACCCACCAGGACATGGGCACCAGCGCCAGCGCGGCATAGACCAGCACCGAATGGCCCGAGATCACCTCGTAGTACAATGGCCCGATCACCGGCACGCCCTGCAGGCTTTCGGCGAAGGGCAGGGTGATGGGATTGAACCGGGCATCGCCGGTCAGGGGCGGCGTGCGGCCGCCCTGGCCGAACAGGCGCTGCGCCACCAGCACGGTGATCCCCGAGGCCAGGAAATTCAGCGCCACCCCCGAAATCAGCTGGTTGCCCCGGAACGTGATCGAAGCCAGCCCGTGGATGCCCGCCAACACCATCGAGGCGCCGATCCCGGCAAACATCCCCAGCCAGACCGATCCGGTCAGGAACGCGACCGCCGCCGATGCCATCGCCGCCATCAGCATCTTGCCCTCAAGCCCGATGTCGAACACGCCGGCGCGTTCCGAATACAGCCCCGCCAGACAGGCCAGCAGCAGCGGCGTCGCCAGCCGCAGCGTCGAATCGAGGATTTGCAGCAGCGTCGCATAATCCATCACGCCACCCCCGCCCTGCGCGCCCGGAACAGGTTGAACACCCAGGTCAGCAGCATCCGCACCATCACGTCCAGCGCGCCGGTGAACAGGATGACCAGCCCCTGCACCACGGTGCGCATTTCGATGGGAATCTTCGTCCACAGCCCCAGTTCCGCCCCGCCCTGGAACAGGAACCCGAACAGAAGGGCCGCCAGCACCACCCCCACCGGATGGTTGCGCCCCATCAGCGCCACGGCGATGCCGATGAACCCTGCGCCGCTGGCCGAGTTGACCAGCAGGCGTTCCGCCTCGCCCATCACGTTGTTGATGGCCATCATGCCCGCCAGCCCGCCCGAGATCAGCATGGCGACCATGGTGATGCGAACCGCGCTGATCCCGGCGTAGCGCGCCGCCGCCTCGGACTTGCCGAAGGCGCGGATCTGGTAGCCGAGCCGCGTGCGCCACAACAGCGCCCAGACCACCACCGCCATGGCAAGGGCGATGAACAGCGTGACGTTGGCAGGGACTGCCTTGGCGAAGATCAGGTTCAGGCCGGGGATCATGTTCAGCGTGGGCAGGCGCACCGCCTCGGGGAAGGTGGCCGTCGCCGGGTCCATCTGCCCCTCGGGCCGCAGCACATCGACCAGCATGAACACCAGGAACGAGGCCGCGATGTAGTTGAACATGATCGTGGTGATCACGATGTGGCTGCCGCGCTTCGCCTGCAGGTAGGCCGGAATCGCCGCCCAAGCCGCGCCGAACACCGCGGCAGACGCAGCGGCAGCCAGCAGCGCGATGGTCCAGTGCGGCCAGGGGATCATCAGACAAGCCAGGGCGACGCCCAGCCCCCCCAGTTGCGCCTGCCCCTCGCCCCCGATGTTGAACAGCCCGGCATGGAAGGCTACCGTCACCGCCAGCCCGGTGAAGATGAAACTGGTGGTGTAGTAGAGGGTAAAGCCCCAGCCATAGGCCGACCCCAGCGCCCCCTCGACCATGACGCTGATCGCCTCGACCGGGCTCTGCCCGATGGACAATAGCACCAGCGCCGAGATGATCGCGGCCAGCGTCAGGCTGACCAGGGGCACCAATGCGACATCGGCCCAGCGGGGAAGGCGGTCCATCACGCAGCACTCCCACAGGCACGGTCGCCCCGGGGCAAGGCCGGGCCACCTTCCGCCCGGTGGGCCCCGGGCCGCCCCCCCCCGGCCCGCCCCCGGGCCACAGGCCC
>JBQTJI010000088.1:0-42954 GCA_052387255.1 Gemmobacter sp.
CGACGACGCCCCGGACGCGCGCCTTGATCCGGGCCGGCACGGCCTCGGGGGCGGACCTCGCGCGGCAGGTCGGGATCACCGAAACCTCGGTCCGGCGCTGGCGCGGGCGGACGGAGGTGCACGACCGTCCGCACACCCGTCACAACCTGGGGCAGAGCACCACGCGTGCCGAAGAGGCCCTGATCGCGGTGCTGCGCCGTGACCTTGGGCTCTCGCCCGACGACCTCGCCCCGGCGATGCAGCGCTGCGTGAACCCCGGCCTGTCACGCAGCGCGGTCGACCGCTGCCCCAGGCGGCACGGCATGTCGGCTGCGGCCCCCCCCGGACGCGCCGGCCCAACCGTCGCGGCCTGCCTCGCGCGCTTTCTCGCCGCCCATCCCTGGCCCGTACGGGTCATCCTGACGGACAACGGGTCGGCGTTCACCGACCGCTTCGGAGACGCGCGCCGGCGCAGGCGCGCAACCGGCACCGGCAAGCACCCCTTCGACCGGGTCTGCGCCGCCCATGGCATCGAGCACCGGCGCACCAGACCCGTCTCGCCACAAGCCAGCGGCATGGCCGAACGCTTCAACCGCCGCCCGGCCGAGGCGATCCGCCAGCAACCGAACCCCGCCACCAACGCCGGAAAGAACAGGTTCGAAACCCACGCCGACCGCGCCCGCTTCATCGCCGCATTCGCAGACGCCGACAACCGCACCAGGCTCCGATGCATCGCCAACAGGGCGCCGCTCGACGCTCTCTGCAATCAGACGAAACACAGCACCCGCGCCGGGACTTCGATCCCTTGCGCGCCGATCATCGGGACCCCGGCCATCGCCGGGGCGACCGGTCATGGGATGAACCAGTGTGAACGCGAGCGGCTCTATCGTCCCGCCAGGGCGCGGGCGATGGCGCAGAAGCCTTCCAGCGAAATCTCTTCCGCGCGCGCCGTGGGGGCGATGCCGATGCTGTCCAGCAGCGCCTCGATGCCGGGGTGGAGCGAGCGCAGGCTGGCGCGCAGCATCTTGCGCCGCTGGCCGAACCCGGCTTGGGTGACGCGCGACAGCATCGCGGCATCGGCGGGAAAGCGGGGCTCGGGCAGGGCGGTCAGGTGGACCACCGCCGAATGCACCGACGGCGCGGGGATGAAGGCCTCGGGCGGCAGGGTCATCGCGATCTTCGCCTCGGCCCGCCACTGCGCGAGGATCGCCAGGCGGCCATAGGCCCCGCTGCCGGGGCGGGCGGTGATGCGCATCGCGACCTCTTTCTGGAACATCAGCGTCAGGCTTGACCAGAACGGCGGCCAGGCGGGCGGCGTCAGCCAGCGGATCAAGAGTTCGGTGCCCACGTTGTAGGGCAGGTTCGCGACCACCTTGATCGGCGGCACCAGCCGGCTGACGAGGTCCAGCGACAGCGCATCGCCCTGCAGGATGTCCAGCCGCCCCGGATAGGCGGCGGCGATCGCGGCCAGGGCGGGCAGGCAGCGCGCGTCCTTTTCCACCGCCAGCACCCGCCGCGCCCCTTCCGCCAGAAGGCCCCGCGTCAGGCCCCCCGGACCTGGGCCGACCTCGAGCACGTCGGCACCGGTCAGATCGCCCGCCAGGCGCGCGATCTTGGCGGTCAGGTTCAGGTCCAGCAGGAAGTTCTGGCCGAGGCTTTTCTTCGCGGCCAGCCCGTGGGCGGCAATCACCTCGCGAAGGGGGGGCAGTCCGTCGATCGTGGCCATCAGCCCTGGCCCTTGCGCCGCGCCGCCAGCCGGGCGGCCAGGCGCAGGGCGGCCACGGTGCTGGTCTCGTCCGCAATCCCGCGCCCGGCGATGTCGAAGGCCGTGCCATGGTCGGGCGAGGTGCGCACGAACGGCAGGCCGAGCGTCACGTTCACGCCGCCCGCAAAGTCCAGCGTCTTGATCGGGATCAGCGCCTGGTCGTGGTACATGCAGACGGCAGCGTCATAGGTGGCGCGGGCGGCGGGGTGGAACATCGTGTCCGCCGACAGCGGCCCGGCCAGGGTCAGCCCCTGGGCGCGCAGCCGGTCGAGCAGCGGGCCGATGCGGGTGACCTCTTCGGTGCCGAAGGCGCCGCCCTCGCCCGCGTGGGGGTTGAGGCCCGCCACGGCGATGCGGGGGGCGGGGATGCCGAAGTCGCGTTGCAGGCCCGCGACGGTCAGGCGGATCGTGGTTTCGATCAGCGCGTCGGTCAGCGCGGCGGGCACCCGGGCCAGGGCGATGTGGATGGTCGCGGGCACCACGCGCAGGGCGTCGCAGGCCAGCATCATGGCGACATGCGCGACGCCTGCCAGCGATGCGAGGTACTCGGTATGGCCCGGAAAGGCGAACCCCGCGCCGTCCTGCAGCACCTTCTTGTGGATCGGCAGGGTGGTCAGCGCGGATGCCCGGCCCGCCTGCACCAGTTCCACCGCCCGCGCGATGGCCCGGACGACGCCGGCCGCCAAGGCCGGGTCGGGCCGGCCGGGGCGGGGGGCGGGGCCGATGTCGATGGGCAGCACGGGCAGGTGGGTCGCGGGCACCGACAGGGCGGCCTCGGGGCTGTCGACCTCGCGCAGCGGGCTGCCGGGGGGCAGGTGGCGCGGGTCGCCGATCCAGACGAAGGGCAGCGCCGCCCCCAGCCGCGCCCGCGCGCGCAGGGCCAGTTCGGGGCCGATGCCCGCCGGTTCGCCGCAACTGACCGCGACGGGCAGATCCGTGTCGGGCACCGGCATCAGTATTCGCGGATGATCGCGTCGGACCGCAGGCTTTCCAGATAGCCGTCGGCCAGGGCACCCAGACGGCGGTTCAGCAGCACTTCGCGCACCCCGTCACGCGACAGCGACCCGTCCTCGACCGGCGCGCGGCGGCACAGCATCAGGTACTGCGCCACGCCGCCCCGCACGATCAGCGTGCCTTCGCCATCGTCCAGCCGTGCCAGTTCGCCCGCCAGGTCACCCGACAGCTGCGACACATTCTGCGTCTCGCGCACCAGTTGCTCGGGCGGGTTGCCCAGGGCCAGGGCGTAAAGATCGTCGCAGGTGTCCACCTTGGCCCGCAGGCGGGCGGCCTCGGTCGCCGGGTCGCCGGGCGGCAGGGCAAAGCGCGCGTAGTCGACGGCGATGGCCGCCTCGGTCGGATTGCCCTGCTGCAGGTCGCGCACGAAATAGATCGTCACCGTTCCGGGCTGCGTCACGGGTTCCGAGATGCGGCCCGGCCCCAGGTTCGACAGCGCCGCAGCGGCCTCGGGCGGCAGGGCGGTCAAGAGCCGCCAGTCCAGCCGCCCGCCGCTGCCCGCCGTTCCGGCCGACGAATATTCGCGCGCGGCGGCAGCAAAATCTTCCTCGGTCCTGATCTCGCGGCGCAGGCGGTTGGCCAGGGCGCGGGCCTGCGATTCGTTGCCGGGGGCAGCGGTCAGCACCAGTTCCGACAGCAGCAGGCGCACGGCGGCGCGGCGCGTGTCGGCGGCAAGGGCGCGGTCGACCTCGGTCTCGGTGATGGCGATGCGGCCCACAAAGCGCGCGCGCACCACCTCGCGCCACAACAGCCCCGCCTCGACGAAATCGCGCAGAGCCTCGGGCTCGACCCCGCCCTGCTGCAGCGCGGCCAGGAACTCTTCCAGCGGCAGGTTCGCGCGGCCGGCAAACTCGGTCATGCCCGCTTCCAGTGCCTCGGGCGTGACTTGCAGGCCGATCTGCGCGGCGGCGAACATGCGGAGGCGGTCGTCGATCAGGCCTTGCATCGCCTCGGCCTCGACGTCGCCTTGGGTGCCGAACAGCGTCAGCATGCGCAGGCGCTGCTCGACCTCGAAGTTCGTCACGACCTTGCCGTTGATCGACACGCGCGGCGCGAAAAGGCCACCTTGCTGTGCCGGGGCGGGCAGGGCCTGCACCAGCAGGGCAAGGCACAGGGCGATCAGGGGCAGAATACGCGTCATCTGTCAGGTCTCGTCAGGGGGGTGCCGTGGGGCAGGGATGCGATAGATATGGTACCGTCAGGAATTGCCCCGTCAACCATTAGCCTCGGCACGCCCGCGCGGGGCCCGCCTTGGCCTGGCCGCCGAAGCCCAGAAGCTCGACCGAGAGGCCGACGTTCGTGGCCGCCTGCACACTAGTCGATGACGTGAAGCGGCGCGAGAGGGAAAGATCGACCTTCAGGCATTCGTTGCGCCAGGCCATGCTGAGGCCGGCCGAGGCGGCGCGGTCGTCCAGCACGTCGTAGCGGGTGGTCAGCCGGCCGGTCCAGTTGGGCGTCAGGTCATAGCGGCCGTCGAATTCCAGTTCCGCCACCCGGTCGGGCCGCTGTTCGGCGGCGTCGGCCTCAAGCCAGATCAGGCTGGAGGCCACCGAGAACCGCTCGCGCTCGACCGCCAGGCGCATCTCTCCGCGGGTCAGCGACAGGTCATTGTCCAGCACGAAGCGGTTGGTCATGCTGACGCCGTGCAGGCCTTGCAGCCGGAACGTCGCCAGCCAGTCCGACGACCGCCCGCCCAGGCCCGATCCGGTGCCGAAGCTGCCGTCATCCTCGGCCCGGAACACGCGGCCCAGCGACACCCCCAGCGACCAGCCTTCGGGCGCGATGTGGGTAAAGCCTATGCCGATGTTCAGGCGCGCGCCGCTTTCGATGGCGTCGTTGCCGGGCAGGCGGTCCAGCGCGAACAGGCTGGCCTCGTCGAACTCGGGCAGGACCGAATCCTCGTTCGGGATGCCGTCGTCGCTGTCCTTCGGGGCCCAGACCAGTTGGGCGACAGGTTCGATGACCTGCCGCGCCCCGCCCGGCGTGGTCCGCGTCAAGGGCCAGCGCAGTTCGGCGGCGATGGCCCCAGTGGCGCGGGTCTTGGTGCCCTGCACGGCATCGTCCTGGCCGATGTCGTAGAGGTCGACCTGCCCCTCGGCCAGCACGGCCCCCAGGATGCCGGGGCCGAACACCGCGTCGCGCCGCCAGCCTGCGCGCACCGTGGCCCGCGCCGCGTCGCGCCCGTCCGAGATGCCGTCGCCGTCGCTGTCGGTCGCCACGGTCGAGGACCGCCGGTGGCTGTGGCTTTCGAAGGCCAGCGTGCCGATCCCGCCGATCAGGCCGGGGCGGAACCGGCGTTCCCAGGTGAGGTCGCCCACCAGCGAGGGCAGGCGCGAGTTGACCTCGCCCTCGCGGATCGAGTGGTAGTGGATCAGCCGCGCGCCGATGTATTCGTCGGCCCGCGTCCGCGACAGCTCGATCCGCCCTTCCAGCCGGTCGATCTCGGAAAGGTCGTAGTCCAGCAGATAGGCCGGATCGCTGACCACCTGGCCCGACAGGTCCAGCGTGAACCCGCGCGGCAGGCGGAAGCTGCCCTTCGCCTCGGCATAGCCGCGATCCTCGCCGGGCAGGATGCGGTCGCGCGACCAGGCCCCGGTCAGGTCGATGTCGCCCGTGGCAAAGGCCTGGCGATAGCGCAGTTCCAGCGTGCGGGCGTTCTTGGAGGCGACAAAGGGCGTGACGGTCAGGTCGCGGTTGTCGCCCAGACGGATGAAATAGGGCAGCCGCAGCCCGGTGCCGAGTTCCGAGTTCGACCGGATTTCGGGGATGAGGAATCCTGTTGCGCGGTCCAGCGTGGGGTCGGGCAAGCGCAGGCGGGGAATCCAGAACACCGGCACCCCGCCAAAGCGCAGTTGCGCGCTGTCGAAGTAGATCTGCTTTTCCACCGAATCGTGGATCACCCGCCGGGCGCGAATCTCCCACAGCGGTGTCGGGCTACCGGCGCAGACCTTGCACGACGAGGCCACCGTGGGCCCCAGCCGCGTATAGCGCCCGCCGATGCGCATCAGTTCCGATGAAGCCATCTGCAACTGCCGGTTCAGCACCAGCCGGGCCGAGGTCAGGATGCCGTCGGCCAGGTCGGCGGACAGGTCGGCCTGGTCGGCCAGCACGAAGGTGCCGCTGGTGTCGGCCAGCACGATCGGCCCCTCGATCACGAGCCGGTCGGCGGCACGGTCATAGGTGATGCGTTTCGCCGTCAGGCGGCGGCCCTGGTACAGCACCTCGACATTGCCCTCGGCCACCAGCACGTCGTTGCCGGCGATGGCCACCCGGTCGGCGACAAGTGCGGCCTCTTCCTGCGCCGCCAGGGACAGCGGCCAGAACAGGAGCAGGACAAGGGCCAGCAGGCGCACCATCAGCCGTCCTCGACATGCAGAAGAAGCCCCAGCGCCAGAAGCCCCGCCGCGACCGGCGGGCTCCAGGCGGCCAGGGCCACGGGGATCTGGCCGTTCTCGCCCAGCACCTGGCCGAAGTTGCGCAGGAAGAACACCGCAAACCCGCACAGGATGGCCAGAAGCACCATCTGCCCGGTCCGGCCAAAGCGCGCGTGCCGCATGGTGAACCCGGCGGCCAGAAGCACCATCGCCCCCAGCAGCAGGGGCAGCGCCAGTTCCATCTGGAACCACACCCGGTGCGCGCGGGCCGAGAACCCGGCGGCCTCGATCCGGGCGATATAGGCCGGCAGGTCCCAGATCGGGATCGCCGAAGGCTTGCCGAAACTGTCGCGGATGCGTTCGCGCGTCAGGTCCGAGGGCAGCCGCATCAGGTCCGCGCGGCGCGCCGTGACCTCGGGGTTGGCGGCCTTCAGGTCCCAGGTCTTGGCCCCGGTCAGCACCCAGGCCCCGGGTTCGAGCACGGCCTCTTCCGCCTCGGTCCGCGCCAGGGGGGCCCCGTCGGGCGAAAAGGTCAGGAACGACACAGCATAGAGCCGCGTGCCGTCCAGATCGCTGCGCGCGGCCTGGATCACGGTCTGCCCTGCCGCACCCCCCTGGCGCAGCCACAGGCCTGAAGAACTGATCGACAAGACACTTTCCGATCCGCGCGCCAGGCGGGCATAGGCGGTCTCGTATTCCTTCGACAGCCCGGCCACGACCGGGTTCATCACCGCCACGGCCAGAACGCCCAGCAGCAGCGCCGCCGTGAAGGGGGCCAGCAGGAACGCCAGCCCCGACCGACCTGCCGCCCGCACCACCACCAGTTCCGACGTGCGCGCAAGGCCCACGAACATCGCGACCGAGGCCAGGATGACGATCAGCGGCAGGATGGTGTACAGGCTGGACGGCGCGTTCAGCGCGGCCAGCTGCGCGGCCTGCGCCAGACCCAGGCCCTGCGCCGAAAAGCGGCGCAATTGGTCCACCATGTCGATCAGCATCATGATCCCGAAGAAGATCAGGAACACCTGCGTCACCACCTTGGCGAAGCGCCGCATGACATAGAGGTTCAGCGTCATGCCGGGGCCTCGGGTGGCAGGCGGCGCAGGCGGCGCGGGCGCTGCGACAGGGCCAGCGTCGCGGCCCCCAGGGCGACGCCCATCAGCGGGGCGGCATAGACCATAGGCCAGAGGTCGGGGTTGCGCAGCGACGCGCCGGTGGCGGCATTGGCGACCAGCTGCACCAGGATCAGCATCAGGATCGCGACCAGGATCTGCCGCCACAGGCCGAACCGGCTGAACGCGCCCAGAAGCAGGGCCGAAAACCCGATCAGCGCCGCCGCGACCGACAGGAACGGCTGGGCGAAACGGCCGTGCGCCTCGGACAGGAACGCGGCGCGGCTGGCACCGGTCTCGGCCAGCAGCGCAGGTTCGGCGGCCAAGAGGTCGGCGGTCGACAACTCGTCCACCGTGCGCGCATCGCGCAGCCCGTCGCCGACCATGCCCGACAGATCGCGCGTGAAGTCCGAGAAATGGGTGACCGACAGCCGCCCGCTGGCCCGTGTCAGCGTCTGGGTCATGCCGTCGATCATCACCAGTTTCGGCCCGGTGTCGCCGCGCACCAGAAGGGCGCGCTTGGCCGAATAGGTGGTCCGGCTGGCCGCCGACCGCTCGTCCGTCAGGAACACGTCGCGCAGTTCGCCATTCTGCGTGATCTCGCGGATGTAGAAGGTCACGCCGTCGGCGGGGTGCATGAACTGCCCGTCGGTCAACAGCCGCGCGGTGACGTTGGCCTCGATCTCGGCCTGGCGGTCGGCCAGGATCGCGCGGCTGGCGGGCACCGCGAAATGGGTCAGCGCCAGCATCATGGCCGCCACGATCAGACCGAACAGCACCGCAGGCCGCGCCAGCCGGAAGGCCGAGAACCCGGTCGCCTGCATCACCACCAGCTCGCCATCCTGCGTCAGGCGGTTCGCCACCTGCACCGTGGCGGCAAAGGCCGCCACGGGCAGCACGATGCGGATCACGTTGGGCAGCGTCAGCAGCGAAAATTCCAGGAACACCAGCGCCGACTGGCCGTCGCCGATGAGCCGGTCGAACAGGCCCACGGCGCGGTTGATCCAGTAGACCAGCACCAGGACAAGCGCAAAGAACCCGAACAGCGTCAGGAACTGCGACAGAAGATAGCGGTCGAATCTCGACACCGGGGCGTGCATCCGTGGGGTGGACCTGGGGCCGACCCTAGACGCTTTCCAAGCCAAGGAAAACGCCCTTGGCGGCGCATGGGCCAAGGCCCGCAGGGGGGTGGCCAAGGACGCGGGCAGCCCCTATGGTCCGCCCGTCACACCCCCCTGTCAAAGGTCTGCCCGCGATGCCCCATCCCCTGCCGATCCAGTTCGAGGCCGTCGATCTTGCGGGCCTGGCCGCACAGACGGGCCGCATTGCGGTCTGCATCGGCGCGGATGCCAAGGTGCCGCCGTCGGGGGCGGCGCGGGCGCTGGACAAGGCGATGCGCGGGGCGCTTGCCCGGTTCCTGACCGCGGACGCCTGGGGCAAGGTCAAGCCGGGCGAGGCCGCCGACATCGGCTGGCCCGCCGGGCTGGCCGCCGAAGCCGTGCAGGTGGTCAAGCTGGACGCCCGCGCCGAGGCATCGGTGGCGCGCAAGGCCGGGGCCGCGATCGGGCGCGCCGTGGGCAAGGGCGGCGTTCTGGTGCTGGCCGAGCGGGTGCGCGCGGCGGCGGAACTGTCCCTTGGCCTGGCGCTGCGCGCCTACGACTTCACCGCGCACAAGACCGCCGAGGTCGAGGCGAAGGGTCCGGTGCGCCTGATGGTCGCCCGCCCCGAGGCGGTGGCGGCAGAGGCGGGCCCGCTGGCGGCCCTGGCCGAGGGCGTGTTCTTCACCCGCGATCTGGTGAACGAACCGGCCAACGTGCTGACCACGAACGACTTTGCCGCGCGCCTTGCGGCGATGCAGGAACTGGGCCTGGATGTCGAGATCATCGAGGAAGAGGAACTCGCCAAGCTGGGCATGCGCACGCTGCTGGCGGTGGGGCAGGGGTCGGACAGCCCGTCGAAGGTGGTGGTCATGCACTGGCGCGGCGGCGGCGACGAGGCCCCCTTTGCCCTGGTCGGCAAGGGCGTGGTGTTCGACACCGGCGGCATCTCGATCAAGCCTGCGGCGGGCATGGAAGAGATGACGATGGACATGGGCGGCGCAGGTGTCGTCGCCGGTGTCATGCGCACGCTG
Source organism: Gemmobacter sp. (assembly GCA_052387255.1). Taxonomy (GTDB): domain Bacteria; phylum Pseudomonadota; class Alphaproteobacteria; order Rhodobacterales; family Rhodobacteraceae; genus JBBQXK01. The sequence goes on from JBQTJI010000088.1 coordinate 9,376, forward strand.
GCGCTGCGCAAGGCAAAGGCGAACGTCGTGGGGCTGGTCGGGCTGGTCGAGAACATGCCCGACGGCAAGGCGACGCGTCCGGGCGACGTGATCCGCAGCATGAAGGGCGACACGGTCGAGATCAACAACACCGACGCCGAGGGGCGCTTGGTGCTGGCCGACGTGCTGTGGTACGCGCAGGAACGGTTCAACCCCACCGGCATCGTCGATCTGGCAACCCTGACCGGGGCGATCATCGTGGCGCTCGGCCACGAGAATGCGGGCGTCTTCTCGAACGACGACGGGCTGGCCGATGCGTTCCTGAAGGCGGCAAAGGCCGAGGGCGAAGGGGCCTGGCGCATGCCGATGGGGCAGGCCTATGACGACAAGCTGAAATCGCGCATCGCCGACATGCAGAACATCGGCGGGCGCGACGGGGGTGCCATCACGGCGGCGCAGTTCCTGGCGCGGTTCGTCAAGGCGGGGGTGCCCTGGGTGCATCTGGACATCGCGGGCACGGCGCTGTTGAAGGCCGACAGCACGCTGGCACCGAAGGGGGCCACTGGCTGGGGCGTGATGGCGCTGAACCGGCTGATCGCCGACCGCTACGAGACGCGCTGATCACCGCCGGGGGCCGGGACGATGGCGATGGTCCTGTTCTACCACCACCTGCACGGCACGGTCGAGGACACCGTGGCCACCCTTCTGACCCGCGCCCTGGGCCAGGGCTGGCGCGTGATGCTGCGCGGCACCGACGCGGGGCGGCTGGACCGTCTGGACGCGCGGCTGTGGACCGACCCGCCCGACGGGTTCCTGCCGCACGGGCGGGCGGGGGGCGCGCATGACGCCGACCAGCCGGTGCTGATCGGCACGGGTGCGGCGGTCAACGGCGCGCGGGCGCTGATGCTGGTGGACGGGGCGGTCGCATCGGAGACCGAGGCGGCCACGCTGGAGCGGGTCTGGCTGCTGTTCGAGGGTGCGGATGCAGGCGCGGTCGAGGCCGCACGTGGCGAATGGCGGCGGCTGACGGGGGCGGGGGTTGCGGCGCAGTACTGGTCGGACGAGGGCGGCCGCTGGGTGATGAAGACCGAAAAGCGGCCCGGCTGACCGGGGGATTAGCGGGCGTCCTGCGCCACGGCGGCACAGGTGGTGCGCAGCCACCGGCTGGTCGGATCGTCGTCCAGGCGCGCGGGCCAGAAGGCACAGAGGTCGAACCCCGGCACCGCGACCGGCGGGTCGAACACATGCAGGGGACGCGCCACGCGTGACAAGAGCCGCGCGGGCAGCACCGCGACAAGGTCGGTCGCGGCCAGGATCGAGGCCACCACCGAAAACCCCGGCACCACCAGCGCCACCTCGCGCTGCAGGCCAAGGGCGGCCAGGGCGTCATCCACCGGGCCGCGGAAATCACCCTTGTCGGGCGAGACCAGAAGATGCGGCCAGGCGCAGAAGGCCGCAAGGTCGACGGGCCCCTGCGTCAGGGGATGGCCGTCACGGACCGCCCCGAGATAGTGATCCGACAGCAGGACCAGCCCCGACAGGCCCGGCGGGGTGAACTGCGGGACGGTCAGCGCAAGGTCGACCTGGCGGTCCTGCAGGGCGGTCGCCAGCCGGTCGGACCGCGCCGCCTGGACCGCCACGCGCAGGCGCGGGGCCGCCGCGCGCAACTGCGCCAGCAATTGCGGAAGCAAGAGCGCCATCGCATAGTCGGACGTGGCCAGCGTCACCGCACGGTCCAGTCGCGCCGGATCGAAGACTTCCGATGTCTCGAGCCGGTCCAGCGCGTCGAGCGCCTGCCTGACCTGCGGCCACAGCGATTCGGCCAGCGGGCTGGGCACCATCCCCTCCGACCCGCGCTGGAACAGCGGATCGCCGAAGAAATCGCGCGCCCGCGCGATCTGTCCGCTCAGGCCCTGCTGCGTCATCCCCAGCCGCCGCGCCGCGCGCGTGACGTGACGCGTCGTCATCAGCGCGTCGAAGGCGCGCAGCACCCGCAGGCCCAGGGCATTGATATCGCGGCGTGCGATGACCGGCACCCCCATTATCTGTTGGCCAGAGGCTGCACCGCGACGGCATCTTCGGTCAACGCGACGTTCGCATCACGACGGGCGCGCCGACCAAGCACGACCACACATGGCACGCCAGGGAGGGGAAACCATGGAACTCTACGCCGACCCGATCACGATCAACTGCCGCAAGGTGATGGCCGGACTGAAACTGATGGGCATCGACTATTCGGTATCCAAGGTCGACTATTTCAAGGCCGAGCAGAAATCCGACGCCTACATGGCGATCAACCCCAATGCCGCGCTGCCCGCGATGCGGGACGGCGACCTGACGCTGTGGGAATCGAACTCGATCCTGGCCTATGCGGCCGACAAGCATGGCAGGTCGGCCTTCTATCCGACCGATCCTGCCGGCCGCGCGGATGTCAACCGCTGGCTGTTCTGGGAAAGCGCGCACTGGTTTCCGGCCTGCTATACCTACATCGTCGAGAACTGCGTCAAGCCTTTGCTGGGCGGCGCGCCCGACCCGGCGGTGCTGGCAGAGGCGGAACCGGTGTTCCACAAGTATGCGGCGATCCTGGACCAGCGCCTGGCCAGGCAGCCCTGGCTGTGCGGCGACACACCCACCATCGCCGACATCGCGATTGCCGCCCCCATGCACCTGCACGGCTGGCAGCAGCTGCCCCTGAACAGCCACCGCCCGCTGCGCGCCTGGATGACCGAACTGGTCGAGCAATTGCCGGCCTGGCGCGACACGGCGGTGTTCGAAGGCTTCACCACCGACCGAAAGGAGGCTGCCGAATGAATGTGGCCAGCCCGCGCGCCGATGTGCGCGCGAAGATCAACTACTCGGCCGACAACGGGCGGGCCATCGACTACTACTTCTATGACCCCGACCCGTCGCTGGAGCTGAACCCGCCCGGAACCGACGTGCAGGAGGTCGAGATCCGCGACGGCTGGGCGCAGGCGGCGTCGTTCCACGCGGACCGCGAAGGGTTCTGCATCGCCGACTTTCCGAACACGTTCGATGCGTTCGATGACGAGGTGGCGATCAGGTCGGCGTTCTACGACCAGGCCATCGCCTTTGTGAAGGCGCAGACCGGGGCGAAGCGGGTGGTGGTGTTCGACCATACCCTGCGGCGACGGCTGCCGACGGACCTGGCGGCACAGACAACCACCAGCCGACCGGCGGTGCTGCTGGTCCACAGCGACTATACGCCGAAATCGGGGGTGCAGCGGGTGCGCGACATCCTGCCCGACGAGGCGGACGCGCTGTTGCAGGGGCGCGTGGCCTTCTTCAACGTGTGGAAGCCGCTGTTCGACGTGGTCGAGGAACTGCCGCTGGCCTGCTGCGACGCCCAAAGCCAGGCCGACGGCGACCTGATGGTGATGGAACTCAAGTACCGCGAGCGCACCGGCGAGATCTATGTGCTGCGCCACAACCCCGATCACCGCTGGTGGTACTTCCCGCGGATGACACCGGACCAGGCGCTGCTGCTCAAGACCTATGACAGCGAAGCCGATGGCCGGGCACGGTTCATGGGGCACACCGCCTTCGAGGACCCGAACACGCCGCCCGATGCCAAGAAACGGCAGAGCGTGGAAATCAGGACCATGGCGTTCTTCTGACGCGCGGGGGCGGGCTGCGGTCCGCCCCTACCGCGTCAGCACCATGCGGTCGCCGTCGATCTCGATGCGGAAGCGGCCGAGATACTCCATCCCCAGAAGCGAGCCGTCCATCGCGCCGTCGTTCACATAGGCGGGCAGACGGGCGTCCACCACATCGCCGAGGGTCACGTCGGACAGCGTCACGCGCGCGGTGCGCACGGGGCCGTTGGCCGTGTTCGCCTCACCCAGGTAGGCCAGCGTCGCGGGGTCGATGCCCAGCTTGCGCGCGTCGTCCCGGCTGAGAACCACGCTGGTCGCCCCGGTATCGACCAGAAACTCCAGGGGCGTGCCGTCGATGGTCAGGGTCAGGTAATAGTGCCCGTCCGGTGCCCGCGGCAACACGACCGCGCCGCCCTCGGCCATCATCTGCTGCGGCGCGTCCGACTGGCGGATGTCGTTCCACAAGCCATAGCCCGCCATCACGCCGACGAAGATCAGCCCCCAGGCCATGGCCGTGCGCAAGGCAAAGCCCAGCCGCCCGCGATATTCGACCAGCACCCAGCCGCCGACGGCGACCAGCAGCAGGCCCAGGTAGATCAGCCGTGCGACATCGCCGTTGTCCATGGCCCCAGAGTTAGGCAGCGGTGCGCCTGCCTGCAAGGCAGGACCGGGGGCCGGCCCCCGGACCCCCGGGATATTTCTGGACAGAAGAAGCCGCAGGTCAGGGGTCAGCCGTTGCCGCGCCCGGCGAACAGGCCCGCGCCCTCGGCGGCGGCGCGCAGGGCGCGGCTCTTGTTCACCGTCTCCTGGTACTCGGCCTCGGGGTCGCTGTCATAGACCACGCCGCCGCCCGCCTGGATGTGCAACTGCCCGTCCTTCAGCACCGCCGTGCGCAGCGCGATGCAGAAGTCCATCTCGCCATTGGCCGCGAAGTACCCTACGCCGCCGCCGTAGACGCCGCGCTTTTCGGGCTCGAGTTCGTCGATGATCTGCATCGCCCGCACCTTGGGCGCGCCCGATACGGTGCCTGCGGGCATGCCTGCAAGCAGGGCGGACAGCGCGTCCTGGCCCTCGGCAATCTCGCCCACCACGTTCGAGACGATGTGCATGACATGGCTGTAGCGTTCGACGATGAACTGCTCGGTCGGGTGCACGGTGCCGATGCGCGCCACGCGGCCCACGTCGTTGCGCCCCAGATCCAGCAGCATCAGGTGTTCGGCCCGTTCCTTGGCGTCGGCCAGAAGGTCGGCCTCGTTGGCGCGGTCCTCCTCGGGGGTGGCCCCCCGTTTCCGCGTGCCGGCAATGGGGCGGATCGTGACCTCGCCGTCGCGCAGGCGGACCAGGATTTCGGGGGACGCCCCCACCACCTGGAACCCGCCGAAGTTGAAGAAGAACATGAAGGGCGAGGGGTTGGTGCGGCGCAAGGACCGGTAGAACGCAAAGGGCGGCGCGGCGAAGGCCTGGCTCCAGCGCTGCGAGGGGACGACCTGAAAGATGTCACCCGCGCGGATATAGTCCTTGGCGCGCTCGACCGCCGCCTTGTAGCCGTCGTGCGAGAAATTCGACCGCGCCGCGCCGACCGGCGCGGCATCGCCCAGGTCGCGCGCCACGGCGGGCGCGCGGTCGAGGTCGCGCAGCGCGTCCATCACCCTCTCGGCCGCCTGCGCATAGGCCGCCCGCGCCGACAGGCCGGATGCCACCCAGGCCGGGGCCACCACCGTGACCTCGCCCTTCACCCCGTCCAGCACCGCCACGACCGAAGGGCGCAAGAGCACCGCGTCGGGCAGGCCCAGGGGGTCGGGGTTCACGTCCGGCAGGTGTTCGACCAGCCGGATCATGTCATAGCCGAGATAGCCGAACAGCCCCGCCGCGATGGAGGGCAGCCCCTCGGGCATGGTGACGGCGCTTTCCGCGATCAGCGCGCGCAAGCTGTCCAGCGGCGCGGCGGGATCGGGGCGGAACGCCTCGGGATCAAAGCGGGCCTCGCGGTTCACCTCGACGGAGGTGCCCCGGCAGCGCCAGATCAGGTCGGGCTTCATGCCGACGACCGAATAGCGGCCCCGCACCTCGCCCCCGGTAACGCTTTCCAGCATGAAGGTATCGGTGCGCGCCTCGCCCAGTTTCAGCATCAGGCTGACCGGCGTATCCAGGTCGGCGGCCAGGCGGGCAAAGACCAGCTGGTTGCGACCCTGACCCCAGGCGCGCTCGAACGTCGCGAAGTCGGGGGTCAGCGCCGCCATGGCTATTGCTGCATCTGCGCATGGATCGCGGCGATGGCGGCCTCGTCCAGCGCGATGCCGCCGGCGCGGGTCTGCGCGGCGGTGAACAGCGCCAGGGCATCGGCCGACAGCGCGGCCTCGGCCTGGGCGGCGATGCCGTCGCGCAGGGGCGCGCGGTCGGGGTCGGCGGGGTCGGCGGGCAGGACCGTGTCGAGGCGCACGAGGGCGGTGAAGTCCGGCCCTTCGATCACCCTCACCTGACCCGGCTGCATCTCGAACACGGCGGGCAGAAGGCTGTCGGGCGCGCCGTCGACAAAGCCGTCACGGGCGATGCGGGGGGTCACGTCCAGGATGCCGTAGGTGCCCAGGTTCGCGCCGCCCTCGACCTCGGACTTGATCGTGATGGCCCGGTCGGACAGCGCGCGGGCCAGGGCGGCGGCGCGCCAGGCCTGCGCGACCTGCGGCTCGGCCTCGGCCAGGGGGATCGGCGCGGGGGGCAGGATTTCGTCCAGCCGCAGCGCGGCAAGGCCGCCGTCGTCAAGGTCGATCAGGTCGGGAAAGTCGCCTTCGCCCGCCGCGGCGGCAGCTTCGCGGAACGCGGGATAACCGGCGATGTCGGCGTCGCTGTCCGGGAAAAGGTCAATGGTTCCAAGGGTCATGCCCTGATCGCGCGCCAGATCCTCCAGCGTGGCACCCCCGGCCAGGTCGTCGTCGATGGCCTCGCGCCGGTCGGCGATGGCGCGCCGCGCGGCGTCGGCGGCAAGCTCGGCCTTGAGGTCCTCGCGCACCTCCTCGAACGGCGTCTCCTGGGCGGCGAGGATGCCGTTCATGCGGTAGACCGCAGGCCCGATGTCCGACGCCAAGGGGCCGACGACCCCCGGCTCGGCCAGGGCAAAAATGGCCTCGCCCGCCGCACCGAGCTCATCCCTGGCGACATCGCCCAGGTCCACGTCGGCCAGCGTCAGGCCCCGGTCGATCACCAGTTGGTCAAAGGCCTCGCCCGCGCCAAGGCGCGCCTTGGCGGCATCGGCGGCGGCCTGGTCGGGGAAGACCAGCCGCTCGACCAGGCGACGCTCGGGCTGGACGAATTCGGCGATGCGGCTGTCGTAGAGGTCGCGGATCGCCGCTTCGTCGATCTCGGTCGTGGTCGCGACGTCGGCGGGCAAGAGCGCCACATAGGTCACGCGGCGGCCCTCGGGACGGGTGAAGGCGGCGATGTTGTCGTTGTAATGCCTGGCGATTTCGTCGGGAGTCGGCGCTGGAACAGGCGCGGGCAGATCGGCCTCGGTCAGCCGCAGCAGGGTGAAGCCGCGCCGCTCGCCGACATAGGCTAACAGGGTGTCGGTCAGCACGTCGGGGGCGGCGAACCCGCCCGAGACCGCCCCGGTCAGCAGCGTGCGCGCGAGGTCGTCGCGCATCCGCGCCTCGAACCGCGCCTCGGTCAGATTGTTGCGCTCCAGCGTGAAGCGATAGGTCTCGCGGTCGAAGGTGCCGCCCACGCCCTGAAACGCGGCAATGCCGGTGATCTCGCGCGCAACCCGTGCGTCGCCCACGGAAATTCCCAGACGTGCCGCCTCGTTGTCCAGCGCCGCCGCATCCACCAGGTCCTGGCGCACCTTGCTGTCCAGCCCGAACTGCAGCGCCTGTGCGCCGGTGACGGGCTGGCCGACCTGGGCGGCAAAGGCGTTGACCTCGGCGCGGAAGGCGTTGGCATAGTCCTGCGCGCTGATGTCGCGGTCGCCGACCCGGCCGATGGCGGTCAGCCGTCCGCCGAAGTTCGTGATGCTGAATCCGCCGAGGCCGACAATCAGCATCGCCAGCATGACCCAGACGAGGACGCTGGCACCCCGGCGCTTTCTCGGGCGGTCTTCGGCTTCGTCGGCGGGCATGGCGGTTCCTTCTGGCGGGGCCGCGCCTGTCTAGTGGCCTTCGGGCGCGGCGGCAAGGGGATGTCCGGTCAGGGGCGGAAGGCCTTGAGCCGGTTGAACATTTCCGTGATCCCGGCGCGGTCGGCATTGGCGAAGGCGATGCGCAGCTGGCGCGCGCCTTCGGGGTGGGCGGCGGGCTGGAACATCGTGCCGGGCAGCATCAGCAGGCCCGCCTCGCGCACCAGGCGCTTGGACAGGGCCGCGCTGTCCAGCGCGAAGGGGTGTTCGGCATAGGCGAAATAGGCCCCGCAACCGCGCAGGGTCCAGCCGTCAAGCGACTGGAATCCTTGCGCAATCGCCGCGCGGCGCGACAGGATTTCGGCGCGTTCGCCCGCGACCCACTGGCCCAGGTTCCGCATCCCCCACAGCGCCGCGATCTGGCCCAGCTGGCCCGGGCAGATGGCGACGGTGTCGAGGAACTTCTCGACCTCGGCCAGGCGGGCCTGCGCGGCGACGACGGCCCCCACGCGGTGGCCGGTCAGCCGGTAGGCCTTGGAAAAGCTGTAGAGGTGGATGAACGTGTCGGGCCAACCGGGATCGGCGAACAGGTCGTGCGGGCGGCCGGGGCGCGCGTCGAAATCGCGGTAGGTTTCATCGACGATCAGCGCCAGGCGGTGTTGCCGGGCGAGGTCGCGGAACGCCGCGACCAGCGTGTCGGGGTATTCGACGCCTCCGGGATTGTTCGGCGAAACCAGAACGATGGCGCGTGTTCTTGAAGTGATGCGCGAAGCAGCGTCATCCGGATCGGGCAAAAGGCCATCGCCCGTGGGCAAGGGCACGGCGGTGACGCCCGCCATGTCGAGCCACATCTTGTGGTTGAAATACCAAGGGGTTGGCAGGATCACCTCATCCCCCGCCCCGGCCAGCGTCGCGAGGATGGCGGTGAAGGCCTGGTTGCAGCCCTGGGTGATGGCGACCTGATCGGGCGCGATCTGCCCGCCATAGGCCGCCGACCATTGCGACGCAATCTCGGCGCGCAGGGCGGGCAGGCCGAGGACCGGGCCGTAAAGATGCGCCGCCGGGTCGTTCAGCGCGGCCTCGGCGATGGCTTGGCGCAGGGCCAGGGGGGGCGGATCGACCGGGGCGGCCTGGCTGACGTTGATCAGGGGCCGGTCGGGCGGGAAGGTCAGCCCGTCGAGCCAGCGCCGCGCCTCCATCACCGGGGGGGCTTCGGTCGCGGCCATGGCGGGGTTGAGGGGGTGGAGCGTCATGTTTGCGCGTCTTCTTTCCGTCTTCCTTACGTCTTCCTTGCGTGGAGACGTCATGCCGCCCGTCAGTCGTTGCCGCGCATCGGCTGGACGTATTGCAGCGCCATGTCCCAGGGGAAGAAAATCCAGGTGTCCTGGCTGACCTCGGTGATCCAGGTATCGACCTGGGGCTTGCCCGAGGGCTTGGCGTAGACGGTGGCGAAATGGGCGGCGGGGTACAGGCGGCGGACCAGTTCCAGCGTCTTGCCGGTATCGACCAGGTCGTCGACGATCAGGATGCCGGTGCCGTCGCCCATCAGGTCGGCCTGCGGGGACTTGGTCACGACCGGGGCCATCTGCGCCTGGTGGTTGTAGGACCTGACGCTGATCGTGTCGACGATGCGGATGTCCAGTTCGCGCGAGACGATCATCGCGGGCACCAGGCCGCCGCGCGTGATTCCGACCACGGCCCGCCAGGCCCCGCCGTTCGGACCGCGCCCCTGCAACCGCCAGGCCAGCGCACGGGCATCGCGGTGGATCTGGTCCCAGCTGACGTGGAAGCCGCGTTCGTGGGGCAGGCGGTCGTTCATCGTGCGGCTCCTCGGCAGGGCGTGACGCGGCCCTTCTAAGCCCCGGACGGGCGGCTGGCAAGGAAGGGAACCGCCGGTGACATAGCTTGTCCCCCCTCACCCCGGCCCTCTCCCCCGAGGGGAGAGGGGGCGCGACAGGCGAGGGTGCCGCCTTTTGCGCAGGACCGCGATCAGCCGAGTGCGACCTTGATCCCGAGAACCCCGAGGATGCCCGCAAAGCTGCGGTCGATGGCGGTCTTCAGCCTTGTATAGGCGGTGCGGACGCGGGCCACCGAAAAGGCGCGGGCAACGATCAGGTTGCAGCCAAGTTCGTTGAGGAAGACCGCGACCAGCAGCGCCCCGAGCCAGGGCCAGGTGGTGCCGGGGGGGACCGTGCCGATGAAGACGGCGCCGAAAAAGACGGCGGGTTTCGGGTTGGCCAATTGGGTGTAGAGGCCAAGGCGCAGGGCAGAACCCGGGCTGCGGGGCGGGGCACCTTCGGCGGGGCCGCCCAGCGGGTCGGTCGCGTGCCGCCACATGCCGAAGGCCAGCCAGAACAGGAACAGCGCCCCTGCCAGCTTGAAGGCCCAGAGGGCTGCAGGGGCGACTTTGAACAGGACCGCCAGGCCGAACAGCGCCGCGACCGCCCAGACCACCGCGCCCGCGCCGATGCCGACGGCCAGAAGGGCGGCGGTGCGGAACCCTTCGGTCACGCCGGTGCGGGCGGTCATCAGGACCGCCGGGCCGGGCGATGCGGCGGCCAGCAGGTGCAGGAACCAGGCGGTGGCAAAGGCGGCCAGGGTCATAGGCGAGCCCCTGTCATTCGGCGGCCAGCGTGTCGGGTTCGACGCGGACGGCGGCGAACTTGAACTCGGGGATCTTGCCGAAGGGGTCAAGCTGCGGGTTGGTCAGCACGTTGGCCGCCGCCTCGACAAAGGCGAAGGGCATGAAGGCGCAATCCTCGGACACCGCGCGGTCGGCGCGCGCGCGCAAGCTGAGCGACCCGCGCCGGGTGGTCAGGCGCACCATGCCGCCGGGGGCGACGCCCATCTTGCGCAGGGTGGCGGGGTGCAAGGCGACGAAAGCCTCGGGTTCGAGCGTGTCCAGAACGCCCGCGCGCCGCGTCATCGACCCGGTGTGCCAGTGTTCCAGCAGCCGCCCCGTGATCAGGATGAAGGGGAAGTTGCGGTCGGGGATTTCCGCAGGGGGCGTCACGCGGGCAGGCGTGAACTTGGCGCGGCCCGCGCGGCGGGGAAAGCCGTCGCCGAAGACGACCGACTGGCCGGGGTCGGTCTGGCTGAGGCTGGGGTAGGTCACCGCGCCCTCGTTCTCCAGCCGTTCCCAGGTGATGTGGTGCAGGGACCGCATCGACATCTTCATCTCGGCAAAGACCTCGCGCGGGCTGTCATAGTCCCAGTCGAGGCCGAGACGGTTGGCGAGGTCCACCGTGATGCGCCAGTCCTCGCGCGCGCTTCCGGGCGGTTCCACGGCCTTGCGGCCCATCTGCACCTGGCGGTTGGTGTTGGTGACGGTGCCGGTCTTTTCCGGGAAGGTGCTGGCAGGCAGGATCACGTCGGCGTAATTCGCGGTTTCGGTCAGGAACACGTCCTGCACGACCAGGTGTTCCAGCTTGGCCAGGGCCGCGCGGGCGTGTTCGACGTCGGGGTCGGACATCGCGGGGTTTTCGCCCATGATGTACATGCCCCGGATCTCGCCGCGATAGATCGCGTCCATGATCTCGACCACCGTCAGGCCCGGCTTCGCCTCGATCTCCGTCCCCCGCCAGATGTGCTTGAAGAGGTCGCGCGTGTCGGGATCGACCACCAGGTGATAGTCGGGCAGGGCCTGCGGGATCAGGCCGGCATCGGACGCGCCTTGCACGTTGTTCTGGCCGCGCAGTGGGTGCAGGCCGGTGCCGGGCCTGCCGACATGGCCGCACAGAAGGGCGAGGCTGATCAGGCAGCGCGCGTTGTCGGTGCCGTGGATGTGCTGGCTGACGCCCATGCCCCAGAAGATCATGCCCGCACGCGACCGCGCGAAGGTGCGCGCGACGGTGCGAATGGTGGCAGCCTCGATGCCGCACAACTCGGCCATCCGCTCGGGCGGGAAGGCGCGGATGTGGTCGCGGAATTCGAAGAAGCCTTCGGTGAAGCCCTCGATGTACTGCCGGTCGTACAGCTTTTCCTCGACGATGACGTGCATGATGGCGTTCAGAAGCGCCACGTCGGTGCCGGGGCGGAACTGCAGCATGTGGGTCGCGTGGCGTTTCAGGCCCATGCCGCGCGGATCCATGACGATCAGCTCGCCCCCCCGTTTCACGAACTGCTTGAAGAAGGTCGCGGCGACGGGGTGGTTTTCGGTGGGGTTCGAGCCGATGACGATGGCGCAGTCGGCGTTCTCGATCTCGTTGAAGGTGGCGGTGACGGCGGCGCTGCCCACATTCTCCATCAGGGCCGCGACCGATGAGGCGTGGCAGAGGCGCGTGCAGTGGTCGACGTTGTTGTGCTTGAAGGCCTGGCGGATCAGCTTCTGGAACAGGTAGGCCTCTTCGTTGGTGCATTTGGCGCTGCCGAAACCGGCCACGGCCTTGCCCCCCCAGAAGCTGCGCAGGTCCTTCAGGCCGTCGGCGGCCAGGTCCAGCGCCTCGTCCCAGGTCGCCTCGCGGAAGTGGGTCCAGGGGTTGGCGGGGTCGACGTTCAGGCCCTTGGCGGGGGCGTCGTCGCGCCGGATCAGGGGCACGGTCAGGCGGTGGGGATGCTGGATGTAGTCGTAGCCGAAGCGGCCCTTGACGCAGAGCCGCCCCTCGTTGGCCGTGCCGTTGATGCCTTCTACGACGGCGACCTTGCCATCCTTGACCTTGATCGCCACCTGGCAGCCGTCGCCGCAGAAGGGGCAGACGGATTTCACTTCGGCATCGATGGCCTTGCGGTCGCCTTGCTGCCGGTCGTCGAGGATGGACGCGGGCATCAGCGCGCCCGTCGGGCAGGCCTGCACGCATTCGCCGCAGGCGACGCAGGTTGAGTCGCCCATCGGGTCGGCGAAATCGAAGGTCGGGTAGCTCTCGTGGCCCCTTCCGCCCATGCCGATCACGTCGTTCACCTGCACCTCGCGGCAGGCCCGCACGCAAAGGCCGCACTGGATGCAGGCATCGAGGTTGACGCGCATGGCGACGTGGCTGTCGTCCAGAAGGGGGATTTTCTGTTTCGGGGCAAAGCGGCTGTCGGTGATCCCTTGGCGGTCGGCCATGTCCCAGATCGGCGCGGATTTGTCATGCGCGACCTCTTGCGCGGGCTGGTCGGCCAGCAGAAGCTCCATCACGAATTTCCGTGATTTGACCGCACGTTCGCTGTCGGTCTTCACAACCATCCCCGGCGTGGGATTGCGGCAGCACGACGCCGCCAGCACCCGCTCCCCCTCAACCTCGACCACACAGGCGCGGCAATTGCCATCGGGGCGATAACCCTGCTGGTCCTTGTGGCAGAGGTGGGGGATTGTGGTGCCGTGGCGCTTGGCCACGTCCCACAGGGTTTCGCCTTCGTTGGCGACCACGAGAGAGCCGTCGAGAGTGAAGGGGATGGGGGTGGTCATGGCTTCGCCCTCTGCAAGTTTTCACTGTATATCTTGTCGCGCCGCAAATGGTCGGCCCAAAGTTCCAACACTCGTTGATGGTTCCTTAATTGTGAAGCGGTGGGGTAGTCGCGGAGAAAATCGGAAACGCAAACTAAATCCGCACAAGCAATGTCACCGGAGTTCCTGAAGGTTGGCCGATTCTTGGCCCACCAATCAATAAAGTATCGTTCGAACAAAGGTCTAATGTCGGACTGTTTCACCGGTTACACCTCGTCCGGGAAATGCTTCATCGTCAGGCGGATCGGGTTCGGGGCCGCTTGTCCCAGGCCGCAGATGGATGCGTCGGCCATCACGTCGCACAGGTCCGACAGCAGCGCCCTGTCCCACTTCGGGGCCTGCATCAGTTGCACGGCCTTGCCGCAGCCGACGCGGCAGGGGGTGCATTGGCCGCAGCTTTCGGACTCGAAGAAGCGCAGCATGTTCAGGGCGGCGTCGCGGGCGCTGTCGTGGTCGGACAGGACGACGACGGCGGCCGAGCCGATGAAGGTGCCCAAGGGTTGCAGGGTGTCGAAGTCAAGCGGCACGTCGGCGATGGACGCAGGCAGGAGGCCCGAGGACGGGCCGCCGGGCTGGTAGGCCTTGAAGACGTGGCCGGGGGCCATGCCCCCTGCGGCGGCGATGATGTCGGTGATGGTGGACCCGGCGGGCAGAAGGTACACGCCGGGGGCGGCCACCCGGCCCGAGACGGAATAGCTGCGCAACCCCTTGCGGCCGTTGAGTTCCGTGCCCGACAGCACCTCTGGCCCCTCGCGCAGGACCCTTGCGATCCAGTGCAGCGTCTCGATGTTGTGGACCAGCGTCGGGCGGTCGAAGACGCCGACCTGCGCGACGTAGGGGGGCCGCAGGCGGGGGATGCCGCGCTTGCCCTCGATCGATTCGATCATCGCGGATTCTTCGCCGCAGATGTAGGCCCCGGCACCGCGCCGCAGGTCGATGAAGCCCGCAGGGACCAGACCGGCAGCTTCCAGTGCCGCGATCTCGGTCGCGAGGATGTGCAGCACCGCCGGGTATTCGTCGCGCATGTAGAGAAAGGCCGTCTCGGCTTCGACCGCCCAGGCGGCGATCAGCAGCCCTTCGAGCATCAGGTGGGGCGTGCGCTCGAGATAGAAGCGGTCCTTGAAGGTGCCCGGTTCGCCCTCGTCCCCGTTCACCGCCAGATAGCGCGGGCCGGGGTTGGCGCGCACGAAGCCCCACTTCTTGCCCGACGGAAACCCCGCGCCACCAAGGCCGCGCAGGCCCGAGGCGGCGACGGTGGCCTGTACCGCCTGCCAGTCGCTCCCCCGGCGCAAGGTTTCCAGCACGGCGTAGCCGCCCGCCGCGCGATAGGCGTCGAGGGTTTCGTAGGCCGGGATCACGGCATGAAAGTCGCCCTGCGCGATGGCGGCGTCCACCAGCGCCGGGGTCGCGTGGTCGATGTGCAGGTGACCGATCTCCAGCACCGGGGCGGTGTCGCAGCGGCCCATGCAGGGCGCGCGCAGCACGCGGACGCTGGCCGGGTCGTGGCCCGCCGACAGCGCGTCGAACAGGGCCTGCGACCCCGCCAGTTCGCAGGACAGCGAATCGCAGACGCGGATGGTCAGGGCGGGGGGCGGGGTGTCGCCTTCGCGGACCGGGTCGAAATGGGCGTAGAAGGTGGCAACCTCCCACACCTCGGCCATCGACAGGCGCATCTCTTCGGCAAGGGCGCGCAGGTGGGCGGCGGAGAGGTGGCCGTGGGCGTCCTGGATCAGGTGCAGGAATTCGATCAACAGGTCGCGGCGGCGGGGGCGGTCGGCCAGAAGCCGCCGCACCTCGGCCAGGGCGGCGTCGTCAAGCTGCCGCCCCTTGGGCGTTCCCCGCCCGCGCCCCTTGCCGGATTTCCAGATGCCGTCCTGTTCGTCGAATGCCATCGCTGCCTTCACTGTCGGTCGCCGTGTGTCGCCGCAACTCTGTTCATCAGCGGACGCTGGGGTCAATCCACCCTTCTGGGGGAAGCGCCGCGCCTGCATCCTGCCACGGGACGGCGGGCGGCGGTGGCCGAAACCCGACATCCCCGCCCGGCATCGCGGCATGGGGGGCTGGGCGATCCCCCCTCACCCCATCCCTCTCCACCGAGGGGAGAGGGGGGCGCGTCATGGCGGGGCCGGTCCTGCGGATCGCGGCATGACCTAACGCATCACGAACGGGTCGGGGATCGGGTCGTCGCTGGTGCGCAGCCAGACCGTCTTGACGGTGGTGTAGTCGAGCGCCGCCGCAAGGCCGCCCTCGCGCCCGTGGCCCGAGAGGCCGTGCCCGCCGAAAGGCGCGATGGGGGACACGGCGCGGTAGGTGTTGACCCAGACGATGCCCGTCCGCAGCCCCCGGATCATGCGGTGGGCGCGGGTCAGTTGCCGGGTGAAGACGCCCGCGGCCAGGCCATAGGGCGTGCCGTTGGCCAGGCGCAGCGCGTCCTCCTCGGTGTCGAAGGGGACGACCGACAGGACCGGGCCGAAGAGTTCCTGGGCGACGCAAGGGGCGTCGGGCGCGTCGGTGCAGTCGAGGATGGTCGGGGGATAGAAGAAGCCGGGGCCGTCGGGGATGATGCCCCCCGTCACCAGCCGTGCGCCGGCCGTCCGCGATTCGGCCACGATGCGGGCGATCCGGTCGCGCTGGCGCAGGGTGCAGAGGGGGCCGACCTCGGTCGCCATGTCGCCGGGCGGGCCGATCCTGACCGATTCGGCGCGTGCCACAAGCCGGGCCAGCATGTCGTCCTTGACCCCGCGCTGCACCAGAAGCCGCGATCCCGCGACACAGGACTGCCCCGTGGCGGCGAAGATGCCCGAGACCTGGGCGTTCACGGCACTGTCGAGATCGGCATCGGCAAAGACGATGAAGGGCGACTTGCCGCCGAGTTCAAGCGAGGTCTTGGCCAGGTTGTCGGCACTGGCCCGGACGATGTGGCGGGCGGTGTCGGGGCCGCCGGTGAATGCGATGTGGGCGACCAGGGGGTGCGCGGTCAGGGCCTGCCCGGCATCGGGTCCGCCGGTCAGGATGTTGACGACGCCGGGGGGAAAGCCTGCCGCCTGGACCAGCCTTGCAAAGTCGAGCAGGGGGGCAGGGCCGTCCTCGCTGGCCTTCAGCACCACGGTGCAGCCGGCGGCGAGGGCCGGCCCCAGTTTCACCGCCGAGAGGAACAGCTGGCTGTTCCAGGGCACGATGGCGGCCACGACGCCCACGGGTTCGCGGCGGGTCCAGACCTCGATGTCGGGCTTGTCGATGGGCAGGTGCGCGCCTTCGATCTTGTCGGCGAGGCCGGCGTAGTAGCGGTAGTAGTCGGCGACATAGGCGATCTGGGCCGATGTCTCGCGGATGATCTTTCCCGTGTCGCGGGTTTCGAGGGCCGCCAGCCGGGGCGCGGCGGCCTGCACCAGATCTGCCAGGCGATACAACAACTTGCCGCGCGCTGTTGCGGTCGTGGCGGCCCAAGGCGCAAAGGCCCGGTGGGCCGCCCGCACCGCCCGGTCCACATCCGCCGCCCCGGCCAGCGGGATCGTGGCCCAGGGGGAGCCGGTGGCGGGGTCGAGGCTGTCGAAGGTGGCGGTCCCATCCTCGAAAGCCCCGTCGATGCAGTGCTGGAAGCGGTCCATCGGTCCCTCAGGCAAAGGCGGGCATGACGTCGCGGATCAGGCGTTCGAGCGAGGCCTTCTTGCGGGCAAAGGGCATGCCGGTGTCGATCCAGAAGGAAAACTCGTCATAGCCGAGCGCCTGGTACCCTTTCAGGCGGGCGATGACTTCCGCAGGCTCTCCGATGATCTGGTTCTTGCGCATGGCGGCGGCGGAATAGAACGGATGGGCGGCAATCTCGGCCTCGGTCAGGGGCTGGATCAGGCCCTGCGAGATCGGACGCTCATTCTTGAACCATGCGCCGAAGTAGCAATAGAACCGGTTGATCTCTTCCGCCGCCACCTCGGCATCGGCCTCGTCCGAGGCGACATAGGCGTGGCGCAGGACCATGATCTTCGGGCGCGGAACGTCAGGGTGCGCGGCGCAGGCGGCGTTGAAG
Organism: Gemmobacter sp.; assembly: GCA_052387255.1. Taxonomy (GTDB): domain Bacteria; phylum Pseudomonadota; class Alphaproteobacteria; order Rhodobacterales; family Rhodobacteraceae; genus JBBQXK01. Next base: position 26,523 of record JBQTJI010000088.1, read on the forward strand.
CGGTCCATCAGGCTGACCACCTCGTCGTCGCCCAGGTGCAGGGGCGTCACCTGTACGTTGCAGCCCTGCGACACGGCAAAGTCGTGGCTGTTCGGGTCGCGCGCGGCGACCCAGATCGGCGGTCCGCCGGGCTGCACCGGCTTGGGCGAGGACGAGGTTTTCGGGAACTGCCAGTACTGGCCGTCGTGGGCATGGTCGCCCAGCCACAGCGCCCGCACCGCCGGGATCAGTTCCCGCATCCGGCCCCCGGCGTTCCAGGCATCGAGGCCGGGCATCAGGCGTTCGTATTCGAACGAATAGGCCCCCCGCGCGATGCCAAGGTCGAGCCTGCCGTCCATGATCAGGTCGGCCATCGCCGCCTCGCCCGCCAGGCGGATCGGGTGCCAGAAGGGGGCGATGACACTGCCGGTGCCAAGGCGGACATTCCGCGTCCGCCGGGCGAGGTCGACCAGGTTCAGCAGCGGATTGGGCGCGATGGTGAAGTCCATCCCGTGATGCTCGCCCGTCCAGATCGCGTGCAGGCCGCCCTCGTCGGCGATGCGGCACAATTCCAGCATCTCGGCGTAGAGCTGGCGCTGGTCCTCGTCGGGGGTCACCCGCTCCATGTGGACGAAGAGCGAGAATTTCATGTGGCAGGCCCCCCCCGCGTGACGCGCCCCGCCCGGTGGGTGCCCAGGTACAGCCCGTAGTTCCCCATGCGCGATTCCTCGGCCAGACGTTCCAGCATGATGCGGGTCGCGGGGTCGGCAACGTCGGCCACCCCGTCCGCCGTCAGGTCCACCAGCGCACCCTTGGCGGGCGTGCCCGTCAGCGCCGCACAGCGGAAGGCGATGTGCTGGCGGCCCTGCACCAGGTCGTCGTAGACGGCATAGATCGACCCCGGTTCGGCCTGCATCCCCGTGGCCGCGATCAGGCCGTCCAGCGCCGCCTGCACGCCTTCGCGCCCGACCCGCGCCATGGGCAGGGTCAGCCCGCCGTGGCCGTCGTCCATGAGCAGCACCTGACCGCTGCATTCGACGATGGCGCTGATCACCACATCGGGGCCGGTCGGCAGTTGCACGGCGGTCTTGGCCGGGGTGAAATAGGCCCCCCGGTGATAGCCGAGGCCGGGGGCCTGCGTGGCCTCGAACGCGCCAACGCGCCCGATCAGAAGGGTATGGTCGCCCGCCTCGACGGCGCGGTCCAGCCGACAGTCGAACCAGGCCGAGACGCCCGAGATCAGGGGCGACCCCACCGGCCCGCGCCGCCAGGCCACGCTGGCGAAACGGTCGGGAACGGGGCGGGCAAAGGTGGCGCTGACCTCTTTCTGCCCTTCGGACAGGACGTTGACGGCAAACCCGATGCCCCCGGCAAAGGCCGCGAGGTTCGTCGAGTTGTTGGCGATCGACACCAGAAGCAGGGGCGGGTCCAGCGACACCGAGGTGAAGGAATTGGCGGTGAACCCGCGCGGGTGGCCGCTGGCATCCATGGTCGTCACCACGGTGACGCCGGTCATGAAACAGCCGAAGGCATCGCGCAGGGCGCGGGGGTCGATGGCGGGAATCATGCCGGGGCTCCTTGCGTGGCCAGCCAGTCCTTCAGGGCGTGCGTCACCTTATCCGCTGCGGTCAGGTTGACCATATGGCGATGGCCCGCGATCACCACGGCGCGGCCCTGCGGGGCAAGTGCGGCCATCGCGCGGGCCATCGCGGGCGTCGAATTGGCATCGCCGTCGCCGGTCAGCGCCAGGAACGGGCAGGCGATGTCGCCCAGACGGTCGGCATAGACGCCATCCCCTTCGGCAAAGGCGCGGTAGGCGGTGGCATAGCCCTGGGGCGCAACCTGTGCCAGCCAGCCGGCGACCTGCGCGCGGGGGGCGGCGTCACCGGGGCCGAACCAGCGGGACAGCGGCCCCTCGGCCCCGCCCCGGCCAGCCGCGATGTCGTCGGCGCGCGCCAGCACGGCGGCGCGACTGGCCGCGTCGCGCCGGTGGACCCCGTTCAAGAGGGCCACGCGGCGCACCAGGTCGGGGTACTCGACCGCGAGGCCCAGGGCGATCAGCGCGCCCATCGAATGGCCGGCCAGGTTGACCGGGCCCAGGTCGAGCGCCGCAACCACGCGCGCGGCCCAGGCGACGAAATCGGGCAGGCGGGGGACGGGCCCTGTTGCGGGCGCTGATCCCCCCTCACCCCGACCCTCTCCCCCGAGGGGAGAGGGGGCGCGGCGGTGCGGGCGGTCCCCGGCCCCGGACGCTGCAACGGCGTCGGACAAGGCAGGGACCGCCGCTGGCGGGGCCAGGTGGTCGGTGTCGCCATGGCCCGGCAGGTCCACCGCGGCGACGCGGGCCAGGGTGGACAGCGCGCCGATCTGTGGCCCCCAGGCCTCGGCCCGCAGGCCAACGCCGTGCAGCAGCAGAAGGGGCTCGCCCCGCCCCGCCTCGAGCGCGCGCGCAAGCGACCCGTCAGACAGACGCAGGGTTCGCGACATCATGGCCCAGGTCCTTGAGGTCCTGATAGCGGTCGCCGATGCGGTGGTGCGGGCGGCCACCCAGCGAAGCGCCCAGGGCCACGACGATCTCGTCGGGGCCGGGGGCGTCGGGGATGGCGAAGTGGATGGTCTGATAATGCGACCGCCGCCCCTCGTCGTGCTTGTCCATCAGGGGGATCATCACCGGCGTGTTGGCAGGACCCCGCAAGCTGGTGAAGGCGAGATAGGTCCTGGCCCCGAGCGCCTGGCGATAGTGGTTGCCGAAGCGCAGGGTGTGGATCAGCGCGTTGGCGTGTTCCATCTCGCCATTCAGCCCGACGACGGCGGCCTTGCCGTACCCTTCGACCGCCGCAGCCCCGCCCGCCGCGTCCAGGATCATCGCGGTCAGCAGCGCGCCCAGTTCCGGGGCCACGGCGTGAATCTCGGGCCGCAGGTCTTCGACAAACCCGCGCCCGGCCCAGGGGTTTGCCACCACGGCGGCGGCGGCGATCAGTTTCAGGGGTTTGGGCGCGTCGCGCCCGCCCTCGATAAGGGTGGTCTCGATGGTAAGCCAGGTCTTGCGAATCGTTGCGGCCAATCGACGGTCCTCCCAGGTCTGATTGGCGCGTATGTTGGTATACCATCGGACAGAATGTCAAGAAGGTCTTGCCTCGACGGGCACCGCGCCCTATTCTGCGCGCATGGACCAGCCGCCAGCCTCCGACCTGCGCATCGACCGCGTCCCCGCGACCCTGCGGTCGCTGGTGGTGGACCGCCTGCGGCAGGCCATCGTCGCGGGGCGCTTCAAGGGCGGCGAGCGGCTGGTCGAGCGCACGCTGTGCGACCAGCTGGGCGTGTCGCGGTCGGTGGTGCGCGAGGCGATCCGCACGCTTGAGGCTGAAGGGCTGGTGCAGAGCCAAGGCCGCAGCGGCCCGGAGGTGGCCACGCTGGACTGGGACGGGGCGCGGCAGGTCTACGACATCCGCCGCCTGCTTGAAGGGGCGGCGGCGGCGGAATGTGCCCGCCGTGCCGATGCGGCGGTGAAGGACCGGCTGGCGGCGGCGCTGGCGGCCTTGCAGCAGGCCTTTGCCGGGCCCGATCCGGCGCAGCTTTATGACGCCACGACAGGGTTTTACGAGGTGATCTTCAACGCGGCTGGCCACCCCCTGGCCTGGGACATCGTGCAGCGCCTGAACGGCCGCATCTCGCGCCTGCGGGCCTTGACGCTGGCCACGACGGACCGGCGCGTCGCGGGGCCTGTCCACATGGCGCGGATCGCCGCCGCCATCCGCGCGAACGACCCGCAGGCGGCGACGCGGGCCGTGCGCGACCACCTGCGCGATGCCGCCCTGATCGCGCAGCGCCTGCTGGAGCCTGCCCCATGACCGCCTACTGGATCGCCCATGTCACCGTCACCGATCCCGTGGCCTATGCCGGGTACCAGGCACTGGCACCGGCGGCCTTTGCCGCCCACGGGGCGCGGTTCCTGGCACGGGGCGGCGCGGCAGAGGTGCTGGAGGGCCCGGCACTGGACCGCCATGTCGTGATCGCCTTTCCCTCGATGCAGGCGGCGCGGGCCTGCTACGGGTCGGACGAATATGCCCGCGCGCGGGCGCTGCGCGACGGGGCCTGCACCGCGCATGTCGTCCTGGTCGAGGGATTGCCGCAGGACGAGCGCTGTCACCAGCAGCATCTTGCGGTCGCTTGGGCAACATTCCACGATAGGGTGTAAGGCGGGTGCAGTCTGGTCTGGTCTGGCGGCGCAGGCTCTGGCACAATGGCGGGGGGCAACGGCAGGACAAGGCGGGAAAACCCGCCCTCGCGCAAGGAGACGGACGATGGTCAAGGGGGTGATCGGGGGCGTGCTGTGGGGGACGCTGGCGGCGAGCTTTGGTCTGGCGGTCGTGTCGCAGGTCGCCGCACCGCCTGCGCGGCCCGATCCGGTCGCAGCGGCGATACCGGAGGTGGCGGAAAGCCCGGCACAGCCCGCGTTGGCGGCCCGGTCCCCCGAAACACCTGCCGCCCAGCGGCCCGTGCAGGCCGCCGCGCAAGGTCCGGTTCCCGAGGTCGCCAAGGCACCCCCCCCGCCGGTTCCGACACCGCCTGCCGTCGCGGCGGCAGTCCCGGATGTGCCCTCGTCGCCCGCCGTGGCGGCGGAGGATGCCGTGACCGCCCCGGCCCCATCGGTCGACGTGGCTGCTGTCGATGTGGCTGCGGCGCCGGCGGTCGGGGCCGCGCCGCCCGGCCCGTCGATCCTGCGCAAGCCTGCGCCGCTGCCGGTCACGCCGCCGCTGGTCGCGCGCGACGGGGCGGTGGCCGCCGCACCGCAGGTGGCACCGGACCCAAGCCCGGCGCTGGCCGCCGCGCCCGACCTGCCCAAGGCCCCGTCACCGCCGGCGGCCGTCCCGGTCGCCCCTGTTGCACCGCCGCGCATTGTGGCCGAGGCCCCGGTGGCGACGGCGGCCCCCCGCGCACCGGCGCGTCCGACCCTGCCTGCCGTGATGGCGTCCCCCGTGCCTGCGCCGCGCCCCGCCGTCGCCCTGGCCGCCGTGGCCCCGCCGTCCGGTCCCCCGGCCCGCCCCGGCTGGCCCGGACCCGTGACCGTGGTGACCGAGGCCCCCCCTGCCGCGCTGCCCTTGCCGGGGCCGGATCAGGTGGTGGTCCCGGTGGCGACGGCGCGGGCGGGGTTCGAGCCGGGGCTGCTGGGGCCTGCGCCGTCGCCCGTGGTCGCCGATCCGCCGCCTGCCAGCGGTGCCTTGCCCCCGCCGCCGCCCCTGACGCCCGAGGAAATGGCGATCCTGGCCGACGAGGGCACCGCCCCCGCCGACCCGGCGCTGCCCGAAGCGGTCGTGCTGCCCGAGGTCATCGTGCTGACCGAGGCGGATGCGCCACCTGCGCCCAAGGTGCTGAAAAAGCCCGCGCCCCTGGCCCCGGTGCCGTCGCTGGCCGCCAAGGGCCAGCTTCCGGCGGCCGAGCGGCTGCCCCAGACAGCTACCGCCCCCTCCGCCGACCCGGCGGCCGCCGCTGCGCCCGAAGCGGTGGTGACCTTGCCGGCCGTCGATGCCGACGCAGCCCCCATCGACCGTTTTGCCCGGCCGTTCGAGAATGCCGCCGGAAAGCCGTTGTTCGCCATCGTGCTGATCGACACCGGCGATCCGCAGATCGACCGCGCCGCCCTGGCGGCGATGCCCTTTCCCGTCACCTTCGCGCTTGACCCTTCGGCCCCCGAATCCGCCCTTGCCGCCACGATCTATCGCGGCGGCGGGCAAGAGGTGGCGATGCTGGCGACCGGCCTGCCCGCAGGGGCCACGGCTGCGGATGTCGAGGTGTCGTTCGGCGCGCACGAGGCGGCCCTGCCCGAGGCGGTGGCGGTGCTGGACATCGAGGCCGGGGGGTTCCAGTCGGATCGACCGCTGTCGACGCTGGTCGTGCCGGTGGTGGCGGGGCAGGGGCGGGGGCTGTTGTCCTGGGACCGGGGCCTGAACGCGGCGGATCAGGTGGCCCGGCGCGAGGGGGTCCGCAGCGGCGTGATCTTCCGCCGCCTGGACGGCGAGGGCGAACCCAAGGACCAGATCCGCCGCTATCTGGACCGCGCGGCCTTCAAGGCGGCGCAGGACGGGCGCGTCATCGTGGCGGGCGAGACCAGGGCCGACACGGTGGCGGCCCTTCTGGAATGGGCGGTCGAGGGGCGGGCGGGAACGGTCGCCCTGGCCCCCCTGTCGGCGGCGCTGCGCGTCGAGTGACGCCTCAGCCCCTGGCGCGGCGGCCGCCCCGGCGGCCACTGGTCGCCTGTGACGCGGCGGCACTGGCCTCGGCAAAGGTGGCCCCCGCCTCGACCGCCTCGAGCACCTTGGCGAAGCGGATCCATTCGCCGCCGTTGGCGTCATGGTCCATCAGGAAGTTCGCGGCGCGGATCGCCTCCATCTCGACCTGGCGGACCGGGTTCATGATGGCGCTGGTCATGCCGGCACCGATGGCCATGGGAAGGAAGGCCGCGTTGATGCCGTGGCGGTGGGGCAGGCCGAACGAGATGTTGGACGCCCCGCAGGTGGTGTTGACACCCAGTTCGCGGCGCAGGCGTTCGACCAGCGCAAAGACCTGCCGCCCGGCGGTGGCCATGGCACCGACCGGCATCACCAGCGGGTCGACGACGATGTCATGCGCCGGAATGCCGTGGTCGGCCGCGCGTTCGACGATCTTCTTGGCCACCGCGAAGCGCACGTCGGGGTCCTGGCTGATGCCGGTGTCGTCGTTCGAGATGGCGACGACGGGCACGTTGTATTTCTTGACCAGCGGCAGGACCAGTTCCAGCCGCTCCTCCTCGCCCGTGACCGAGTTCAGAAGGGGGCGGCCTTCGCAGGCGCGCAGGCCCTCTTCCAGGGCACCGGGCACCGATGAATCGATGCACAAGGGGACATCGACCACGGCCTGGATGCGCAGGATCAGTTCGCGCATCAGGGGCGGCTCGACAAAGTTGTTGTCGGCATAGCGCGGGTCGGTCGCCATCTTGTTGGTGAAGACTGCGCCCGAGTTCACGTCCAGCACCATCGCCCCGCAGGCGACCTGTTCCAGCGCATCCCGCTCCACCGTGGTGAAGTCGCCCGCTTCCAGTTCGGCGGCCAGCTTCTTGCGGCCCGTGGGGTTGATCCGCTCTCCGATCACGCAGAACGGTTCGTCAAAGCCGATGACGACGGTTTTCGTTTTCGACTCAATGACGGTACGGGTCATTCTTCATCCAATCTCTCAGGCGTGGGCGGCGGGGGTGGCCGCAGGGCCGCCGGTCTTGATGGCCCAGTCGGCGTTGGTCTTGATGCCGCCAAGCGGGAAGAAATGCACCGATTCGATGCCGAAGCCGGGGTTTGCCGCCTTGTGCGCGGCAAGTGCTTCGACGAAATCATCGGGCTCGTAGGGCAACAGCAGCTTGGTCACGTCCATCGCCCGCTTCTGCAGCACGCGCAAGGACGGGCCGACGCCGCAGGCGATGGCGAACTTGATCAGGGTCTGCAGTTTCGCGGGGCCCGCGACGCCGATGTGGATCGGCAGCTTGATCCCTTCGGCGGCCAGGCGGTCGGCCCAGGCGATGACGGGGGCAGCCTCGAAGCAGAATTGCGTGACGATGGCCATCTGTGCGTCGCTGCGTTCCGAGAAGTCCTGCTTCCACTTCAGCGCCTGCATGACGATGGCATCGCCGCCGCCCTTGTCGATGTCCTTGTTGCCCTCGGGGTGGCCCGCGACGTGCAGCCGCTTGAACCCGTCGAAGAGGCCGGTTTCGACCAGTTGCATCGCGGCGTTGAATTCGCCCGCCGGGGTGTTGACGCCGCCGCCCAGAAGCAGTGCCTGTTCGACCCCCGCCTCGCCCTTGTAGCGCGCCAGCCAGTCGGCCAGCGTGGCGCGGCTGTCGATGATGCGGGCCGGGAAGTGCGGCATGGGTTCGTACCCTTCGCGGCGCAGGCGCGCGGCGGTGGCGACCATGTCGGTGATCGGCGTGCCCTCGATATGGGCGATGTAGACGCGGGTGCCTGCGGGCATCAGGTGCCGGAAATCCGTCACCTTCTCGGCGGTGCGGGGCATCACCTCCATCGAGTAGCCTTGCAGGAAGGCCTCGACGGGGGCGGTGTCGATGACTTCGGGTTCGGGTTTGCGGCGGAAATTGAACAGGGCCATCACTTTTCTCCAGATATCGCTCAAGGCCTGGTGGCCCATCCATCATTGTCGATCAGCGCCTTGATCCGCGCCGTGTCATGTTCCGCTTCCAGGCGGGCCGCCTCGGCGGTCGCCACGGCGTCGGGTTCGCCGTCCACCTCGTAGGGCGGCGCTTTGCGCCATTCGGCGAGATAGGCATCGTCGCCCTTGGCACCAACCTTCATGGCGCAGCGGTCGATGGCCTGCTCGAACCGTTCGGGCAGTTGCACCTTCGAGGCGCGCCGCCCCTTGCCCACGATCACCTGGGCCGGGATGTCGCGCCAGTAGACCACCGTGACCTCGGGCACCGCTGATTCCCCTTGTTGTCCTGGCCGTGGTTCTAGCGCCCGTTTGCGACAGGCAAGGCCGGTTTTCGACATGGGATGTCGCTGATGCGACGGGCCACCGGATCGTGCCGCTGCGTTGCAGAAGGGACGCAACGGCCTGCGGCAGAGTCGCCCTGGTGCCTAGCGCCGCTTGCCGAACAGCGTGCCCAGAACGCCGCGCACGATGGCCTGGCCCGAGCGGGTGCCCAACTGCCGGGCGAAGGACTTGGCAAAGGTCTCGCCGATGCTGTCCGACCGGCCCGCGCGGGTGGTCGTGGTCTTGCGCGGCATCTTGGGGTCATAGCGGCGGGCGTTCCGGAACTCGCGGTCGGCATCCTCGGCCTGGGCCTCATCCGCCTCGGCCTTTGCCGCCTCGCCGGCCGCCGCCTCGGCCCGCGCGCGCAGTTTCTCGAAGGCGCTGTCGCGGTCGACGACGGCCTCGTACTTGCCGCGCAAGGGCGAGGCTGCGATCAGTCGGGCGCGCGTCGCGGGGTCGATGGGGCCGACCTGCGACGACGGGGGGCGGACCAGGGTGCGCTCGACGATGCCGGGAATGCCCTTGGCCTCGAGGAACGAGGTCACCGCCTCGCCCGTGCCGACCTCGCGGATGGCGGCGGCGGTGTCGAAGCGGGGGTTGGCGCGGTAGGTGGTGGCGGCCTTTTCCAGGTCCTTCTGGTCCTTGGGGGTGAATGCGCGCAGCGCGTGCTGCACACGGTTGCCCAGTTGCGCCAGGATGTCGTCGGGCACATCCGCCGGGCGCTGGCTGATGAAATAGATGCCGATGCCCTTGGACCGGATCAGCCGGGCGACCTGTTCGACCTTCTGCACCAGCGCTTTCGGCGCGTCGGTGAACAACAGATGCGCCTCGTCGAAGAAGAACACGAGTTTCGGCTTGTCGGGATCGCCCACCTCGGGCAGCACTTCGAACAGTTCCGACAGCAGCCACAGCAGGAAGGTGGCGTAGAGGCGCGGCGACTGCATCAGACGGTCGGCGGCCAGGATGTTGATGCGGCCCCGGCCATCGGGGGCCAGCATCATCATGTCGGCCAGATCGAGCGCGGGTTCGCCGAACAGCGCCGTGCCGCCCTGGTTTTCCAGCACCAGAAGACGGCGCTGGATCGCCCCGACCGAGGTACTTGAGACCAACCCGTAGCGCGCCCCGATGGCCTGGGCGTTCTCGGCGATGAAGGTCAGCATCGCCTGCAGGTCCTTCATGTCCAGAAGCGGCAGGCCTTCGTCGTCGGCCAGGGCGAAGGCCACGTTCATCACACCCTCTTGCGGCTCGGTCAGTTCCAGGAGGCGCGACAGCAGCAAGGGCCCCATCTCGGCCACCGTCGTGCGCACCGGATGGCCCTGCTGGCCGAACAGGTCCCAGAAGGTGACGGGGAAGGCCTGGTACTGCAGGTTAAGCCCGATGGTGGCGGACCGCTTGGTGAAGGGGTCGTGCAGCTTGTGGGTGGGTGATCCGGTGACCGCGAGGCCCGACAGGTCGCCCTTCACGTCGGACAGGAAGACCGGAACGCCGGCGGCGGAAAACCCCTCGGCCAGGATCTGCAGGGTGATCGTCTTGCCGGTGCCGGTGGCCCCGGCGATCAGGCCGTGGCGGTTGCCGTAACCCAGGAGCAGGTTCTGCGCCGCGCCATAACCCTCACCGCCGCCGCCCACGAAAATCTGCGTCTGGGATTCCACGCGCCTGTCTCCACCAATCATCCGCCTTCAGGGAAAATACATTGTTAACCCCATTGTGCCAGAGTGCATCTGTCCCGGCCCGCAGTGGCTTGCAGCCGGGGCGTGTTTCCTCCCTGTCGAACTGACCGCGCCTTGAAAAGGCGCGGTTTTTTTTCATGGATGGTTGCGTTAACAGCCCCGGAATCCCGGTTGACGGACGCCGCCCAAAAAGCGTAGCGTCCCGGTCCATGACGTCGGCCAGTCCGACAGGGAGCAAAAACAACAGACAAAGGGCCGGTTCGCCGGCCCTTTCGCATCTCTGGCCCTTTTGCGGACCGGTTCATGCGCGAGATTGGCGGCAGGCCGTCGCGCGGGCGTGATGGCGGCGGGTCGGTACGCCGGCTTTTTCGGGCCTGACAGGTGCCGGCGTCCGTGCTAAACGCCCCGGCAACCGCAATTCGCTGCCCCTTTGCCCGGAACCGCCCATGACCAGAACCACCTTGCTGACCGCGACCCTGCTTGTGCTGACGATGTCCCCGACGGTTTTCGCGCAGGAAGCGACGCCCCCGGTCGCACCCGCGACCGAGGTGCCCGCGACCGAGGCCCCCGCAACCGAAGCGCCCGCGACCGAGGCTCCTGCGACCACACCGACGACCGACGACCTGGCGCTTGGCACCCCCGTGACCGAGGAGGACGGCATCGGCAGCACCTATGTCGAGGCCAAGCACGGCGACTGGGACCAGCGCTGCGTGCGCACCGAGGACGGGTCGAACCCGTGCCAGCTGTACCAGCTGCTGCTGGACGCAACACAGAACCCGGTGGCCGAGTTCAGCGTGTTCGGCCTGCCGCCGGGCGGGCAGGCGGTGGCCGGGGCGACGGCCGTGGTGCCGCTGGAAACCCTGCTGACGGCCGAGGTGACGTTGCAGGTCGATGGCGGGGCGGCCAAGAAGTACCCCTATTCCTGGTGCAGCCCGATCGGCTGCGTGTCGCGCATCGGCTTTACCGGTGACGAGCTGGCCGCCCTGAAGAAGGGCAACGTGGCCACGCTGACCATCGTGCCGGTGCAGGCCCCGGACCAGAAGGTGACGGTGTCGATCTCGCTCAAGGGGTTCACGGCGGGATATGACGCGGTGAACGCGGCCAACGCGAACTGAGGGACGAGTCGGGGCAAGCCCCGACCTACAGGTTGTGCGGGGTGTAGGTCGGGGCTTGCCCCGACTCTTTTCCCTACACCCGCCGAAGCGCGATCACCGCATTGAGGCCGCCGAAGGCAAAGGCGTTGGACAGCACGACGTCGACGCGGGCCCGTCGCGCCACGTTCGGCACCACGTCGAGCGCGCATTCGGGGTCGGGTTCCTCGTAGCCGATGGTGGGGGCGATCACCCCTTCGGTCAAGGCCATCAGGCAGGCCAGAAGCTCGACCGCCCCGGTGCCGCCGATCAGGTGCCCGTGCATGGATTTCGTGGAACTGATCATCAGCCGGTCGGCGTGGTGGCCGAAGGCATGGGCCACGGCGGCGCATTCGGTCTTGTCGTTGGCCGCCGTGCCGGTGCCGTGGGCGTTGATGTAGCCCACATCCTCGGGGTTCACCTGCGCGTCGCGCAAGGCCCCGGTGATCGCGCGTTCCGCCCCCTGGGCCGAGGGCATCACGATGTCGGCGGCGTCGGACGACATGGCGAACCCGATCACCTCGGCCAGGACCTGCGCCCCACGCGCGCGGGCGTGGTCGTAGTCCTCGAAGACAAAGACGCCCGCGCCCTCGCCCTGCACCATGCCGTTGCGGTTCAGACTGAAAGGCCGACAGGCGTCCTTGGACATGACGCGCAACCCTTCCCACGCCTTGATGCCGCCGAAGCACAGCATCGCCTCGGACCCGCCGGTGATCATCACCTTGGCGGCCCCGGCGCGCACCATCTGGAAGGCCAGACCCATGGCGTGGTTCGAACTGGCGCAGGCGGTCGAGACGCTGAAGGTCGGCCCCCTCAGGTGCCACTCCATGCTGACGTGGCTGGCGGCGGCATTGTTCATCAGGCGCGGGATGACGAAGGGGTGGACGCGGTTCTTGCCCTCTTCGTAGACGGCGCGATAGTTCTCGTCCCAGGTGTTCACGCCGCCCCCGGCGGTGCCAAGGACCACGCCCGATTCGAGGCCGAGCCGCCCGGTGAAATCCAGGCCGGACTGGGTGATGGCCTGGCGCGCGGCCAGAAGCGTGAACTGCGTGAACTTGTCGTAGAGCACGATCTGCTGGCGGTTGAAATGCGCCTCGGGGTCCCAGCCATGCACCTGGCCGCCGATGGCGATGGACAGCCGTTCCTTGTCGCGGAAATCCAGCGGCGTGATGCCGCAGCGCCCCTCTGCCAGCGCGGCGTAGGTGCCGGGCACATCCTGCGCCAGGGCGTTGATCGTGCCCGCCCCGGTGATGACGACGCGCCTCATGCGCCCTTTGCCGCCACCAGCCCCTCGACCGCCGCGATCACGGCCCCCACCGACGAGATGTCGAAATCGCTTTGCGCCGGGTCGTTGGCGTTGAACGGCACCTGGATGTCGAAGGCCTCTTCGATGGCGAAGATCGATTCGACCAGGCCCAGGCTGTCGATGCCCAGTTCCTCCAGCGTCGCCTCGGGTTTCACGTCGGCCACATCCAGCACCGCCAGTTCGGCAATGATCGCGATCACCTTGTGCGCTACGTCTTGCGTCATCGGTCCGCTCCTGTGGCCGTCTCGGGGCGTGGTTTAGTCGGTCCCGTCGGTGTTGGGAACCGCTTTCTTGAGGCGGTCCATCAGGCGCGGCAGGCGGCGCAGCGCCTTCTGCATCTCGACATGCGTGTCCATCTTCACCGCCGGATATCCCAGCAGGACGCGGCCGGCGGGGGCGTTGGTGAAGATCTTGGTCGCGCCCCCGGCAATCACGTCGTCGCCGACAAAGATGTTGTCGTTGACGCCGCATTGCCCGCCCAGCACCACCCGGTCACCGATGCGCGCCGACCCGGCGATGCCCACCTGTCCGCAGAGCAGGCAGTCGCGGCCCACGGTCACGTTGTGGCCGACGTGCACCAGGTTGTCCAGTTTCGTGCCGTCACCGATGACGGTGTCGCGGATGGTGCCCCGGTCGATGCAGGCATTGGCCCCGATTTCCACATCATCGCCGATGGTGACGGCCCCGAGCGAGTGAATCCGGGTCCAGCGTTGTTCGTGGATTTCGCTGCGTTTCCCGAGGGTTTGGCGGATTTCCTCAACCCCCGATGCCTCGGGCGTGACGAAACTGAACCCGTCCGCGCCGATCACCGCGCCGGGCTGGCAGATGAAGCGGTTGCCGATGGTGACGCGCGCGCCGATCCGGGCGCCCTGCAGGATCAGGGCGTCGGCACCGATCCGCGCGCCGTCCCCGATGGACACATGGGCGGCGATGCGGGCGCGCGGGCCGATCACCGCACCCGCGCCGATGGTGACGAAGGGGCCGATGGCGGCCCCGTCGCCGATCTGCGCCGAAGGATCGATCACCGTCATGGGGTGGATGCCCGGCGCGATGCCCGGCCCCGGGTCCAGCGCCCGCGTGATCCCGGCCATGGCCAGACGTGCGCGGGGGGCAAAGATGGCGGCCTTCAATCCCATCGACCGCCAGTCGGCACCGGGCCACAGCACCGCGGCCTGTGCCTTGCCCTGAGCGATCCCGGAGGCATAGCGCGGGTCCATCGCCAGGGCGATCTGGTGCGGCCCCGCCGCCGCCGGTTCGGCGGCCCCGGTCACCGCCAGCGACACCTCGCCCACGGCCTCGGCCCCGATGGCGGCGGCGATCTGGGCAATCGTATGGGGCATCGGCCGTCTCCCGCGAACCTCGCGGGGGACTTATCCCTCTTCCCCGGTTCCCGCCACCCCGGCCTTGATCAGGGCCGCATGGATCTGCGCGTCGCGGCCATAGCTGTCGCGGCGGTACTGCATGCGGCCCTTCGAGTCGGGGAAGGCCGTCCGGTAATCCAGATGCACGGGAACCGGCGGCGTCAGCGCCATGCGTTCCTGCCGTCCGCTGTCCAGCACGTCGTTGAACGCCTTTTTCGGATCGGCCGCTTGCCGCGACAACAGTTCGTAGGCGAAATCGAACGGCTCGGCCAGCCGCACGCAGCCGTTCGAGATGTCGCGCGTCTCCTTGACGAACAGCTCTTTCTGCGGCGTGTCGTGCAGGTAGATCGCATAGGGGTTCGGGAACATGAACTTGACCTTGCCCAGCGCGTTGCCGTCGCCCGGCGACTGGCGGATCGAGAAGGGAAAGTTCGACGCCGAATAGGCGCTGAAATCGACCGACCCGCGTTTCACCACGCGGCCTCGCCTGTCGGTGATGGTCAGGTGGCTCAGGGCGTTCGGGTTGGCCTGCAGCCGGGGCAGGTAGTCGCGCCGGATGATGCCGGGGGGGACGGTCCAGTCGGGGTTCAGTTCCATGTAGGTCATCATGTGGCTGAACTCGGGCGTGCTCTTTTCGTCCCCGCGCTCGCCGACGATGGCGCGGGTGCTGAAGGTCACGCGCCCGTCGTCGATGATCTTGGCGGTGAAGTCCGCGAGGTTCACCCAGATGTGCCGCCGCCCCCGGTCGATGTTCGACCAGCGTTCCCGCTCCATCGCGACCAGCACGGCGCGCAGGCGCATCCCGGGGCCGACGTTCAGCTCGCGGATCGTCGATTCGCCCGCGACGCCGTCGGCATTCAGCCCGTGGTCCGCCTGGAACGCCCGCACTGCGCGGCCCACGCGGGCGTCGTAGGTGGCCAGCGCGTTCGGGGCGAGGTAGCCCATCGCCACCAGCCGGTCGCGCAGCGCCAGGAACGCCGGGCCGGTCGCACCGGGTTCCAGCCGCGTGGCCGGCACCTCGGCCCCCCAAGCCCCGGTCGCCACGGCACGCTGCAGGGCGAAATGCGCCTTCATCAGTTGCGCATATTCCTGCGAGGCGGGCGGGAGTGCTGCAAGAAACGTCACGGGCGAGGGGGCGGCGGCAAAGGCGTTCAGGTTGGCGCGGCGGTCGCGCACCGGCACCTCGCGCTTGATCGCGGGGTTGACGGTCGCGGGCACCAGCGCACCCGTCTGCACGTCGCGGGCATAGTCGAGCAGTCCCCGCGTCATCGCCACCTCGACCCGGCCCCGGTCGCCCTCGGTCCGCGCGGCGCGCACGGCGGCGATCAGGTCGGCCGGCGCATAGCGCGCGCTCGGCAGCCCATGTGCCCCGGCCCCCGCCAGCGCCTGCAAGAGGGCCGCCCGGCGCGGGGCGTCGGCAGGCGTCGTCCACAGCGGGGCATAGCCGCGGTCGCGGTAGAACCCGGCGATGGCCTCATCCTCGGCCGCCGCCTCGGCAATCGCCGTGGCAAAGGCGCGGGCCTGTTCGGTGGGGGTGGCCTGCGTCGTCAGCGGCAGCACCTGCTGCGCCGCCAGCGGCGGCACGGCCACACCCAGCAGAAGCAGGGCCAGGGTCGCCACCAGCCGTGAACCGTGTGCCGGATCAATCCTCATTTCGCCCTCGAAATCCTCGTAATATCGGCAGGATGGTCGGTCATCGCCGATCTTGTGTCCATGGCCTGCCACAGCCTTTTCGGGACCCTGGCACGCATTCCCGGCGGATGGATTATTTTTGCCACAGCCGCCGATCCCAGCCGGGATTTTCAGCAATTTTTTGCCGATCGCCCTTGTACTGCCACGGTCTGGCCAATCCCGGCTTCTGTTGCGATTCGACCTGTGCCATAACCGACGGGCGCTAGGGGATGAGTGCAAGGAAGCTGCCGGTACAGGTGGCCAGGGCAAGCGACGGGACGGACAGGCAAGCATGATCGACAACAGTTGTTCCAGCGTGACGCGGCGCGGCCTTCTTGGCGTGTTCGCGGCAACCATGGTCACCGCGGCACCGACGATGTCCAATGCCTTCGGCGTCCTGCGTGGCGCGGGCGACATCCGGCGCATCCGCATGTACTCGGGCCGGACGGGCGAGCAAATCGACACGATCTACTGGATCGAGGGCGAGTACATCAAGGAAGTGATGAAGGAAATCAACCACTTCATGCGCGACTGGCGATCGGGCGACGCGATCAACATCGACCCGCGCAACGTGGATATCCTGGCTGCTTCGCACCGGCTGATGGATGTGACCGAACCCTACATGATGCTGTCGGGCTATCGCAGCCCGGCCACCAACGCGATGCTGCGGGCCCGGTCGCGCGGCGTGGCGCGCGATTCGCTGCACATGAAGGGGCAGGCGGCGGACCTGCGGCTCAAGTCGCGGTCGGTCGGCCAGATGGCCCGCGCCGCCGAGGCGTGTTCGTCGGGCGGGGTCGGGCGCTA
>JBQTJI010000089.1:0-6084 GCA_052387255.1 Gemmobacter sp.
CTCGCCGAAATACTTCGTGATCGCCGCCGTCAGCGTCGTCTTGCCGTGGTCGACATGGCCAATCGTGCCAATGTTGACGTGCGGTTTGTTCCGTTCGAACTTTGCCTTGCCCATCTCGGGTCACTCCACATTCAGGTCCAGGTCGCGGCTGGCGGCCATCGCGGGGCGCGACTTAGCGGCAGGCTTGCGGAAAATCAAGCCTCAGCGCGTGGGCGCGGCGATCCCGGCGCGCTTGGGCGGAAGGCCGAACCATTCGGGGTTGTCGGCCAGCCATTCCTCGACCCGCAGCGCGGTGACAAAGGCCAGCTCGTCGATCTGTTCCTGCTTGGTGCGCGTGTAGCCCGTTCCCACAATCCCGGATCCGTCCCCTCCGCGTTCGAACGCCGTGATCTGCTTGCCCTTGCCCTCGGGGTTCAGCATGGTCTGCGCCGCATCGTCGAACACCGTGGCCGAGGTGACCAGGATCGACTTCGGCGAGGCGACCAGCGGAATGCCGGGCGGGGCCAGCGCATAGCCGTCGACCGCGACCCCGATGTTGTACAGCTTGGTGCCGTCCTGGTAGCGACCGAACCGGGCATCCAGCGCCTTCTGCAGCGCCGCCTCCCACTCTTCGACCGTGGCATCGCGGCTGATCGGCACCTTCTTCATGTTGTCGGCGATGACCACGGCAAAGCCCAGCTGAAAGTTGCCCAGGGCGGCGGGCGGATCGGTCAGGTCCTTCTTGGCGCAGGCGGCCAGAACGGCAAGGCCCAGGACAAGGACAAGGCGGCGAGGGATCATGACGGGTTTCCGACAGGGGCTGTTCCCTGCGGCATAGCGACCTTGACCGCCCACTGCAACGGTGGCGCCGTTTGGACCGGCGGCCATCTGCGCTATATCGGGGCAAACCCGTCGAGGATCCGCGATGCCGACCGCCACCCTTGCGCCGCTGCCCGCCCGCGTGCCGCTGACGAACACCCCGCTTGGCATCTGGGGGTCGTTGCGAGCCGGGCGCGAAAATGTGCTGCTCCTGATCCCCGAGATTGCGACCCGCGCGCCGATCATCAGTGGCCGCACCGGGGGCAAACGCTGGCACATGGTGATGTCGCCCGAGGGGCTGCGCCGCATCCTGCGGGAAAACGTCGAGAACTACCCCAAGTCGGTGGTGACCAAGCTGATCCTGGAACCCGCCATCGGCGACAGCCTGTTCGTCGCCGAAGGCGCGGAATGGATGTGGCAGCGCCGCACCGCCGCGCCCGTGTTCAGCCACCGCAACGTGGCGGCCCTGGGCCCGGTGATGACCGCCGCCGCCGAACGGGCCTGCGACCGCATCGCCGCCGCGACCGGCCGCGCCGCCGACCTGTTCGACGAGATGGTGACGACGACCTTCGACGTCATCTCGGACGTCACGTTCTCGGGGGGCCCAGATGGTCAAGGGGGCGGGTTCGACCGCGCGTCCGTCCACCGCGCCATCGAATCCTACATCGGCCAGACTGCCAAGGTGTCGGTGCTCGACATCATCGGGGCCCCTCCTTGGGTGCCGCGTCCGGGCCGGATGATCGCCGGCCGCGCCATGGGCGAGATGAAGCGCGTGGCCGATGCCAGCATCGACCGCCGCCGCAGCGACGGCGCGCGTCCGGTGCCCGACCTTCTGGACCTGCTGCTGGCGGGCGAGGACCCCAAGTCGGGCCGCCGCATGACCACGGCGGAACTGCGCGACAACCTCTTGACCTTCATCGTCGCGGGGCACGAGACGACCGCGCTGACCCTGTCCTGGGCGCTCTATCTCTGCGCCTTCGACGCCGAGGTGCAGGCGCAGGCACGGGCCGAGGCGCAGGGCGTGCTGGGTGACCGCGCCGCCACCGCCGCCGACGTCCCCGCCCTGCCCCTGGTCCGCCGCATCGTGGACGAGACGCTGCGCCTCTATCCCCCCGCCGCCTTCCTGTCGCGCACCGCACAAGGTCCCGACACGCTGCTCGGCCGCGACATCGCCAAGGGCGACACCGTCATCCTGCCGATCTATGCGCTGCACCGCCACCACGCGCTCTGGCCCGACCCTGACCGGTTCGATCCGACCCGCTTCGCCGACCCCAAGGCCATCGACCGCTTCGCCTGGCTGCCCTTCGGCGACGGCCCCCGCATCTGCATCGGGGCCAACTTTGCCGTGCAAGAGGCCGTGATCATCCTGGCCACCATGCTGGCCCGGTTCCGCTTCGCCCCCGTGCCCGGAAAGGAACCGAAGCCGGTGATGATCCTGACCCTGCGGCCCGAGGGGGGCGTGTGGCTGATGGTGGAGCGGGCGTGAACACGGGGGTCTATGGGGGGTCCAAAAGATTCATATTGACACCCCCATTTGAGGGGGTCTATACGGGGTCAACAAGTAAGCGGGAGGACCCCCTATGGAAAGCCACACGACAATTCAGGACCACGCGATCTGGTTCAAGCATCTGCCTGGGCGCGACCTGCTCGACCGTCTGGGGGACCTTCCCCCCGAAGGCGAAGTCATGGTCGAAGTCGACGGCGTGACCGGGGTCTGGCGGCGGATGAAACGGGGCAAAGATGGCAGACTTCCCGAAGCGATCATCCCGACCGGCGGAATGAAGGATGTCTGGAACGACTGGTTTCGCTCGCGTCGCGGCGACGTCGTTCCGGTTCGCCTGCTGAACCGGGCCGATGACTATCTGGCGGCCACGGCACTTCTGTTCTCCGAGTGGAACACCCCGGAAGACGACGAGGCTTTCCGTGATCTGTGACCGCTTCGAGACGGTCGTCGTCCCCTTCCCCTTTGCCGAGCAGCCCGTCATCAAGAGGAGACCGGTCGTCGTCGTGTCGTCGCGGGCCTTCAACGAGGCGAACAGTGCGGTGCTGGTTGCGATGGTGACGACAGCAAAGGCCACAACCTGGGCCAGCGACATCCCACTGACCGATCTGGCGGCGGCGGGATTGCCCACGGCCTGCATCCTGCGCATGCGGCTCACCACCCTGCCCAACGAACTCATCCTGCGGTCCTTGGGTCGACTGGGCGCGGTGGACCGGCTGGCCTGCGAACGCGGCCTGGCCGAAATGCTGGTGGGCTGACCCTCAGCTGAACCGGTTGTCCCTCGGGAACCCGCGCGGGGCCATGCGGCCGGCGGTGGCGCGCGCGCCCAGCCATTCGGTCAGGTCGGGTTCGGTGCGGGTGCGGCCTGCGGGATCCTTCCACGACAAGCCCTGTGCCAGGACAAATGTCGTCGCATCCGACAGCCCGCCGTCCTTGTACTTCTGCAACCGGACGCCCTTGCCACGGGCCATTTCGGGCAGGTCGGAGAGGGGAAAAACCAGCATTTTCCGATTGTCGCCCACCACCGCCACATGGTCGCCCGCCACCCGGCGGCACAGCGCCGTGCGCGCGCCCTCGCGCAGCGTCAGCACCGCCTTGCCCGCCCGCGTCTGCGCCACCACCTCGTCCGAGGGCACGACGAACCCGTCGCCGTCGGTCGAGGCCACCAATAGCCGCTCGCCCGCGCGCCAGATCATCAGGTCGACGATCTCGGCCTCGTTCGGCAGGTCCACCATCAGGCGCACGGGCTCGCCCATGCCGCGCCCGCCGGGCAGGTTCGCGCCAAGAAGCGTGTAGAACCGCCCGTTCGACCCCAGGACAAGGATGCGGTCGGTGGTCTCGGCGTGGAAGATGAACCGCCCCGCGTCGCCGTCCTTGTACTTCTGCTCGGCGTCCACCGGGGTGTGCCCCTTCATCGCCCGCACCCAGCCCATGCGCGACAGGATCACGGTGATCGGTTCGCGCTCGATCATCGCCTCGGGCGTCACCTCTTCCGCCTCGGCGGCCGTGGCAAAGGTCGTCCGCCGCGCGCCGCCGGGGGCGGTGTGGCCGAAGGTCTTCTGCACCTCGGCCAGTTCCTGCGCGATCTTCGTCCACTGCGCCCGGTCGGATGCCAGCAAATCCTCCAGCCCCGCGCGTTCCTTCAGCAGCGCGTCGCGTTCGGCCCGCAGCTCCATCTCTTCCAGCCGCCGCAGACTGCGCAGCCGCATGTTCAGGATCGCCTCGGCCTGCACCTCGGTCAGCTCGCCCTCGCCGGGGCCGGGCGGGCGATAGTCCCGCTCGGACGTGGCCCGCAGGTGGCGCTCGCCCCAGACCTCGCGCATCAGCGCGGCCTTGGGGTCGTCGTCATAGCGGATGATGTCGATCACCCGGTCGAGGTTCAGGTAGGTGACCAGAAACCCCTCAAGGATTTCAAGCCGGTGGTCGATCTTCTGCAACCGGTGCCGCGACCGGCGCTGCAGAACGTCACGGCGGTGGTCCAGGAACGCCCGCAGCACCTCGCGCAGCGAACAGACGCGGGGCACGCGCCCGTCGATCAGCACGTTCATGTTCAGCGAAAAGCGGATCTCCAGATCGCTGGCGCGGAACAGCGCCGCCATCAGCATGTCCGGCTCGACCGTCCGCGCGCGCGGTTCCAGCACGATGCGCACCACGTCGGTGCTTTCGTCCCGCACGTCGGCCAGGAGGGGGATCTTCTTGGTCGTCACGATCTCTGCCAGCCGCTCGATCAGCCGGGATTTCGGCACCTGATAGGGAATCTCGGTGACCACGACCTGCCAGTTGCCGCGCCCCAGATCCTCGCGCTCCCACCGCGCGCGCAGGCGGATCGACCCCCGCCCCGTGCCATACGCCTCGGCAATCGCCTGCGGCGGCTCGACGATCACGCCGCCCGTGGGGAAATCGGGGCCGGGCAGCAGCGCGGTCAGGTCGGCGTCCGCGTCGCGGATCAGCGCCAGACAGGCGTCGATCAGCTCGTGCAGGTTGTGCGGCGGGATGTTGGTGGCCATTCCCACCGCAATCCCCGACGACCCGTTCGCCAAGAGGTTCGGGAACGCCGCCGGCATCACCACGGGTTCGGTCAGCGTGCCGTCGTAGTTGGGGCGGAAATCGACCGCGTCCTCGGCCAGCCCGTCCATCAGCGCCTCGGCCGCCGCCGTCAGGCGGGCCTCGGTGTACCGGCTGGCCGCCGGATTGTCGCCGTCGATGTTGCCGAAATTGCCCTGCCCGTCGACCAGCGGGTAGCGCAGGTTGAAATCCTGCGCCAGCCGCGCCATCGCGTCATAGATCGCGACATCGCCGTGCGGGTGGTAATTGCCCATCACGTCGCCGCTGATCTTGGCCGACTTGCGGAACGCCCCGCCCGGCGACAGCCGCAACTCGCGCATCGCATACAGGATGCGCCGGTGCACGGGTTTCAGCCCGTCGCGCGCATCGGGCAGCGCACGGTGCATGATCGTCGACAGCGCATAGGTCAGGTACCGCTCGCCGATGGCGCGGCGCAGGGGTTCGCTGGTCAGGGCAGGCGTGTCGTCGGGGCTGTCGGACATGTCCCGCCCGGATGTAAGGCCAGCCCGCGCGCCGGTCCAGCGCGATTGTTGACGACAAGCCATGCGTTTTCCCCGCACGCGGTCGTGAAATTTGTCTATGGTGCGCGAGGGGCCTACGGGATTCGGTGCTGCTGATGTGGAAGTTGTTGACCCTTCTGGGTCTGGTCATGTTCCTGACGATGCTGATCGGGGGGCGCGATGGCGGGCAGGTCCGCGAGGGCCTGATGGACGTGGCCGAAACGGCCCCGGCCGTCACGGCTGCGGCCTTTGATCCCGACAAGATCGAGCCTGCCGAAGCGCCGGTCGAACTGGCCACCTTCGTGCCGGTCGCGCCGCCCGCCCTTGCCGAACCCGTCACCGTACCTGTCGCTGCCGCGCCCCTGCCCGAATCGGCCCCGGTGGTCGAGGCTGCCGTTGCGCCCGTGGCGGACGCGGTGCCCGAACCCGTGACGGAAACCCCGCCCGTCCTGCCCGTCCGCTATGTCGATGCCGGGTCGATCAACCTGCGCGACGGCCCCTCGACGGGTCATCCCGTCATCGGCAAGCTGCGCCGGAACGAGGCGGTCAGCGTGGTCGGCGATGCGGGCGACGGCTGGGTCCTGGTGCGGATCGAGGGCGACGGGGCCGAAGGCTACGTCGCAGCCCGCCTGCTGACCGACAGCGCGCCCTAATCGCGGAGCAGTTGCGACGCCCAGCGCACCGACCTGCGCACCCAGGGGCGCGGGCGCAGGCGCAGCA
>JBQTJI010000090.1:0-56153 GCA_052387255.1 Gemmobacter sp.
GGGTAACATCCATTTTGTCATCACGGATTTGTGGGCTTGACCTTACAACCGTGGGAAGCCCCATCTGGTGTTGCATGAGGCAAAACCTGAAGGAGGCACTCATGCAGTTCCACATCGAGAACATGACCTGCGGCGGCTGCGTGCGCAGCGTGACCAAGGCCATCCAGTCGGTCGATCCGGACGCCGAGGTCACCGCCGATCCCGGCACCCACAAGGTCGAGGTCAGGACGGCGGCCCCGCGCGAGCGGCTGGCGGCGGCCCTGACCGAGGTCGGCTACGCGCCCGCCTGACGAAATCCCCGTGATGAAGGAAACCGGACCATGAAGAAGCGCACCCTGATGTTGTCCGCTGCGGCGCTTGCGGTCGTGGGCGGCCTGGCCTTTGCCCAGACCATGGACGGGATGGACCATTCGGGCATGGACGGGATGGGACACGCGGGCATGATGAGCCATACCTCGCTGATCCCGCCGGAACTGGCCGACGATCCGGCGGCGCAGGCCTATGCCGCCGCCATGGACAAGATGATGGCCGACATGATGATCCCCTCTACCGGGGATGCCGATGTGGATTTCGTGCGGGGCATGATCCCGCACCACGAGGCGGCGGTGGTCATGGCGCAGATCCAGCTGGAACACGGGACCGACCCCGAGATCCGCAAGCTGGCGGAAGCGGTGATCGCGGCGCAAGAGGCCGAGATCGCCCAGATGAAGGCCTGGCTTGCGGCGCGCGGGCTGTAGGCGGGTCGCAGGCCCGTGCCCCGCAAGCGTGGCGCGAACGGTGCCGAAGCACCGATTTCCTGCAAGAAACCGGACCGGAATTTTCGAAAATTCCAGCTTGGGGCAGACGCGGCACATTGATAGGGGCCTGTCGCGGCCTACAGCCCCAGCAGGCCCGGCAGGTCGGCCATCCGGCCAAACACCGTGGCCCCTTCCGCCGCCAGCCCGGCACCATCGCCGTGCGCGGCAAAGCCCATGGCCCGGATGCCCGCCGCCCGCGCGCCCCGGCAGCCGACGGCGCTGTCGTCCACCGCCACGCAGTCGGCGGGGGGAACGCCCAGGAAGGCCGCGCAGTGTAGCCAGAGGCCCGGCTGGGGCTTGGGCATGCCCAGTTCCTGCCCCGAGAACAGCCGGCCGTGCAGCCGGTTCCACAGGCGCGGATAGGGCCCGAGCGTGATCGCCATCTTGCGCCCGATGCCGTTCGACCCCACGGCATAGGGGATGCCCGCCGCATCCAGCCGGTCGAGCACATCCTCGACCCCCGGAATGACCGGCACACCTTTGGCCAGCCGCACGAACAGCCGGTCGTAGAAGTCGTTGGCCCAGCCGTCGGGCAGGTCGGCCCCCATGCCCTTGGCCCGTGCCGCGACGTCGTGGATGGTGCCGCCCAGGAACCGCTCGGCCACCGCCACCGCCGTCACGGTCAGCCCGAACCGGTTGAAATCCTCGGCCAGCATCTCGAACGTGGGGGGTTCGCTGTCGACCAGCACCCCGTCGCAGTCGAACAGAACGGCTTTCACGGTCATGTCCCGGCCCTCAGCAGCGTCACCCAGGTGTCCCCATAGCGCCGCAGGTCCAGCATCGCAAACCCTGTCGGCAGGGGGGGCGGGCTGCCCTCTTCCCAGACGACGACGGCACCGGGTGCCAGCCAGCCCCCCGCCATGGCCGAGGCCAGTGCCGCCTCGCCCAGCGACCTGCCATAGGGCGGGTCGAGGAAGATCAGGTCATGTGCCGCCCCCCGATTGGCCCCCAGCCGCGTGGCGTCCAGGCGCAGGATGTCGGTGGCCTCTCCGGCCCGGCAAATCCCGACATTCCGCCGCAACAGGGCCAGCGCCGCCTTGCCGTCATCGACAAAGGTTGCGCGTGCGGCCCCCCGGCTGAGCGCCTCGAGCCCGAGCGCGCCGGTGCCCGCGAACAGGTCCAGCACGCGGGCACCTTCGATGGGGAAGTGCTGGCTGTTCAACAGCAGGTTGAACACCGCCTCGCGCACGCGGTCGGAGGTGGGGCGCAGGTGGGCGGCGGGGTCGCCGTCGCCCACGGGGGCCAGATGCGTGCCCCGCAGCGCGCCGCCGATGATCCTCATGCCTTGAGCAGCGCCTTCAGTTCGGTCGTGGGGTTCGCGATGACCCCCCGGTCGGGGGATTTCCCCAGTTCGATCAGCCGCTTGCCCACCATGTAGGCGCGCGGATCGTTCATCGCGTCGACCGCCAGCAGCCGGTCGCCCGCGTAGTACCAGAACGACGTGCCCTCGCCCATGCGGCGGGTGACGATGTCGCGGTAGCCGGTGTTCAGCCCCGCGATCTGCAGCTTGCAGTCGTACTGGTCCGACCAGAACCAGGGCTTCGGATCATAGGGCACCCCGGCCCCCAGCACGTTGGCCGCCACGGCCTCGGCCATGTCGATGGCGTTCTGCACCGATTCCAGGCGCGCGCGGCCCCCCCGCCACAGGAACGACGCGCAGTCGCCCGCCGCCCAGATGGCCGGGTCCGAGGTGCGACCGAATTCGTCCGTGGCGATGCCGTTGTCGATGGCGAGGCCGGCAGCGGCGGCAAGGCCCGTGTCCGGCACCACGCCCACGCCCGCGATGACAAAGTCGCACGGCACCTCGCGCCCGTCCGACAGGACTGCCCCGGCCACCCGGCCGGTTCCCGTCAGGCGCGTCAGACCGATCCCTTCCAGCACCTCGACCCCCTGGCCCCGATGCAGCGCGCGGAAGTAGTCGCTGGTTTCGGGGCAGGCCACCCGCTGCAGGATGCGCGGGGCCATCTCGATCAGCGTCACCGCGACGCCCAGCTTGCGCGCCACCGCCGCCGCCTCGAGCCCGATGTAGCCGCCGCCGACCACCAGCAGACGCGCGCCGGGCACGAAGGCCGGGCGCATCGCATCGACATCGGCCAGGTCGCGCAGCACATGGACTCCGCCCAGGTCGCCTCCGGTGGCGGCGGGCAGACGGCGGGGCACGGCTCCCGTGGCCAGGATCAGCGCGTCGTAGGGCAGCGTCCGGTCGCCCAGATCGACCGCCTGCGCCGCCCGGTCGATGCCCGCCACCCGTGCGCCGGTCACGAGGTCGATCCGCTGGTCGGCGTAGAACGACGCGGGTCGCAGGAACAGGCGCTCCTCCTCCATCTCGCCGGTCAGATAGGCCTTGGACAGGGGCGGGCGCTGGTAGGGCGGCACGGGTTCGGCCCCCACCAGCGTGAGCGGGCCGTCATGCCCCAGGGCACGCAGTTTCGCCACGGCGGACGCCCCCGCCTGACCGCCCCCCACCACCACGATCGGCATTGCATCCATCCCCCGCTGGCCTTCTCCGGCGCGGACCCTATAACCGGGGCTGACGCAAACGCAAACATGCACGAGGCCCCGACCATGGCAATCTCTTCCGGCGACACCCTGCCCGACGCCACCCTGCTGCGCATCGGCGCAAGCGGACCCGAAGGCGTGTCGCTGCACGACCGGCTCAAGGGCCGCAAGGTGGTGCTGTTCGGGCTGCCGGGGGCCTACACCGGGACCTGCACGATGGCCCATGTCCCCAGCTTCATCCGCACCAAGAACGGCTTCGACGCCAAGGGGGTGGACGAGATCATCTGCCTGTCGGTCAACGACCCCTTCGTGATGAAGGCCTGGGGCGACAGCACCGGGGCGACGGCGGCGGGCATCACGATGCTGGGCGATGCCGATGCGGCCTTCACGCTGGCCATCGGCATGGCCTTCAGCGTGCCGCCGCTGGGGTTCATCAACCGCTCGAAACGCTATGCCCTCTATGCCGAGGATGGCGTGGTCAAAGTGCTGCACCCCGAGGAAAGCCCCGGCACCTGCGACATCTCGGGCGGCGAGGCGATGCTGCGGGCGATCTGACGATCTCCCGGCTTTTTCTGTCCCCAAGTATCCCGGGGGGAGCCGCCAGGCGGGGGGCAGCGCCCCCCTGCAACGGCGGGTTCAGGCGTTGACGTCCACCACGACGCGCCCCCGGACCTGCCCCTTCAGGATCGCCTCGCCCAGTATCGACAGGTCGGCCAGCGTGGCAGGGCGGATCATCGCCTCCAGCTTGTCCAGCGGAAGGTCGCTGGCGATCCGGTCCCAGGCGCGCACGCGGTCGGCGTGGTGGCGCATGACGCTGTCGATGCCCAACAGGTTGACGCCGCGCAGCAGGAACGGGATCACGCTGGCGGGCAGCGCCGCGCCGCCTGCCAGCCCCACGGCGGCGACCGAGGCCTGGTATTTCATCTGTCCCAGGATGCGCGCCAGCATCGCGCCGCCGACCGCGTCGATGCAGCCGGCCCAGATTTCCGTCTCGAGCGGGCGCTTGACGGTTTCGGCAATCTCGCTGCGGGGGATCAGGCGCGCGGCCCCCAGGTCGCGCAGGTAGCCTTCTGTCTCGGGCCGCCCGGTGACGGCGGCGACGGCGTAGCCGAGGTTGGCAAGGATCGCGACTGCGACCGACCCCACGCCGCCTGCCGCACCAGTGACCAGAACCTCGCCCTTCGCGGGCGTCAGGCCGTGATCCTCAAGCGCCATCACGGCGAGCATCGCGGTGAAGCCTGCGGTCCCGACCGCCATCGCGGCGCGGGTGCTGATGCCGTCGGGCAGTTTCACCAGCCAGTCCGCCCTGACCCGCGCCCTTGCGGCATACCCGCCCCAGTGCGTTTCGCCCACGCGCCAGCCGGTCAGCACCACGCGGTCGCCGGGGGCATAGCGCGCGTCGTCCGACGCGGCGACGGTGCCCGCGAAATCGACGCCCGCGACATGCGGCCAGGCCCGCACCAGGCCGCCGCCGGTGGCGGACAGGCAGAGGCCGTCCTTGTAGTTCAGCGTCGAATACTCGACCGCCACCATGACCTCGCCGGGGGGCAGGGCGGTGTCGTCAAGCTCGGCCAGGCGGGCGCGGGCCTGGCCTTCGGCGTCCTTTTCAAGCAGCAGCGCACGGAACATCCCTATCTCCCCCTGTCCTTGCCGACCCGACATCCTGCGCTTCGGTGTATGCGCCATGATCGCCGCATGTAGGGTGGGCAATCTGCCCACCACAGCTGCGGAAAAGGTGGCCCTACGCCTGGGCCGCCGCGCGCAGTTCGCACAGGCACTGGATCGCCTGTCCGTGGTCGCGTTGCACCTCGGCACTGCCGGTCAGGCGGTCCATCGCGCGGGCGAGGTCGATGTCCAATTGCGTCAGGCCATGGGCGTCGTGGGTGGTCAGCGTCACGTCCACCACGTTGTAGGCGTTGCGCCATTCGGGGTGGTGGTCCAGTTTCTCGGCCTGCAGCGCGGCGCGGGCCATGAAGCCCCAGGCGTCGGAAAAGTTGCGGAACTTCCAGATCTTGCGGATCGCGTCGCGGTCGGGCACGGCGGCCCAGCCGGTATCGCCCAGCGGCGGCAGGTGGGTGGTGCGGTCATCGGCGGACAGGAGGGCTGCCATCATTCACCTTTCTGCATCAGGGCGTCGTCGCGGGCGTTCGCGGCGGCCAGTGCGGGGCGGCTGGCGAGGCGGTCCCAATAGGCGCGCAGGGTGTCGTTGGCGGGCATGGTGCCGAACTTGAGCCCCCAGCCGATCTGGCTGCCGAGATAGACATCGACCGCGCTGAAGGCATCGCCGCAGAAATAGGCCGACCGCGCCAGATGGTCGGTCAGCGTCTGCACCACCCGCTCGAGGCTGCCGTACCCGGCGCGGCCCTTTTCGTGCGGCGTCTGCGGTTTCCAGCCGAAGGACGTATTGACCACCGCCTGCTCGACCGGCCCCGCGCCGAAGAACATCCAGCGATAGAACGCCGCCCGGTCGGTCGGCATCAGGCCCGTCTGGGGATAGGCGTCGGCGAGGTAGGTGCAGATGGCCGCCACTTCGGTGATGGTCTGGCCGCCATGCACCAGCGCCGGAACCTTGCCCATCGGGTTCACCGCACGGTAGTCGGGGGCCTTCATCGCCGCGCCGTAGTCCAGCAGCACGGTGTCGTAGGGCTGCCCCACCTCTTCCAGCATCCAGCGCGCGATGCGGCCTCGCGACATGGGGTTGGTGTAGAAGGTCATCTCGGCCACGACCCGGCTCCTTTTGCCTTTCGCCCGACCCTGACATGCCCGGTGTGCCCTGTCACGCCCCTGCCCCCTCTTCCCAGACGTCGCCCGGACCGGGGCCGCGCCGGAACGGGCCGTAGGCGGTCAGCACCTCGATCTCTTCGCCGACCGCGCGCCGTTCCTGCTGCAGGTACTGGCCCACGGCGCGGGCCAGCCCCGGATCGGCCATCCAGTGCAGGGAATGCGTGGCCACCGGCAGGTAACCGCGCGCCAGCTTGTGCTCGCCCTGCGCCCCGGCCTCGACCCGTTGCAGGCCGTTCGCGATGGCCCAGTCGATGGCCTGATGGTAGCACAGCTCAAAATGCAGGAAGGGATGATGTTCCGTGCAGCCCCAGTAACGACCGTAGAGCGCCTCGCGCCCGATGAAGTTCAGCGCGCCCGCGACCGGGCGGCCGTCGCGTTCGGCCAGGACCAGCAACACGTCGTCGCGCATCCTTTCCTGCACGGCGTCAAAGAAGGCGCGGGTCAGGTAGGGTGACCCCCATTTGCGGCTGCCGGTGTCCTGGTAGAACCGCCAGAAGGCATCCCAATGGTGCGGCCGCAGGTCATCCCCGGTCAGGGCGAGGATGGTGCCGCCGAACCCCTGCGCCTGTTCGCGTTCGCGGCGCAGGGCCTTGCGCTTGCGGCTGGCCAGCGTGGCCAGGAAGTCGTCGTAGGTCGCATAATCGCAGTTCATCCAGTGGAACTGCTGCGTGGTGCGTACCATCAGGCCGAGGGCGTCGCCCGCCGCCGCCTCGTCTTCCGTGCAGAAGGTCACATGCACCGACGACATGCGGCCCTGCGACGCGACCTGTACTGCCGCCGCCGCGATGGCTGCGCGGCCTGTCGCCTCACGCCCCGGCGCGCACAGGAACCGCCGCCCGGTGGCGGGGGTGAAGGGCACCGCGATCTGCAGTTTGGGATAGTACCGCCCGCCCGCGCGTTCATAGGCATGGGCCCAGGAATGGTCGAAGATGTATTCGCCCTGGCTGTGCGATTTCGCATACATCGGCGCGGCGGCGATCAGCTGTCCGTCCTGCCGCACCACGATGTGGCGGGGCGACCATCCGGTGCCGGTGCCGACCGACCCCGAAGATTCCAGCGCCGACAGGAAGCGGTGCGTGGTGAAGGGGTCGTGCGGGCGACCCGGTTCGGGGCAGGCCAGTGCGTCCCAGTCGGCGGCGGGAATGTCGGCCAGGCGGGGGTGGATCGTCACCTCGAGGGCGGGTTCGGTCATGTCAGTCGTCTGCCGGTCGGGTTGCCTGCGTCAGACATGGCCCACTGCCGTGCGGCGTCAAGCGGGGATCGCCGCTGCATAGCCCTCGAAGGTCACGTTGTCGGCAAGGCGGCGCGCCTGCGCTTCCGCTTCGGGGCTGCGGATCGTCCAGCACAGCAGGCCCGCGCCCTGCGCGCGCAGCTCGCCCACCCGCGCCGATGCCAGGTCAGCGGCGTAGTGCGACAGGAACGAGGCCCCGACGGCATCGTAATCGGGAATGGCGCGCAGCCGGCCGCAGGTGGCCGGGGGCAGGGGGGACCAGTCCGCCGGGTCGAAGGGGTCGGTCGTCAGCCCGCGCGGCAGTTGGGGGGCGATGCGGGCAATCTCGGCGATGGCGGCCGGGTTGAAGGACATCACCGCCACCGGCCCGGCGTAGCCTTGCAGCGCACGCACGACCGCCGCCTCCAGCACGCCGTCGGTGGAGGCAAGCGTGCCGTGCCGGTCCTTGATCTCGATCAGCAGGGGCACGCGGCCCGCGACCAGCGCCAGCACCTCGGGCAGGGTCGGAATGCCCTCGTCCCCGCCCAGAAGCGTGATGCGGCCGAGGTCCGCCGCGTCGCGGTCGGCCACCGCCCCCTCGGCTCCGGTCAGGCGCGAAAGCCGCTCGTCATGGAACACCATCGCCTGCCCGTCGCGGCTGACCTGCACGTCCAGTTCGATGCCATAGCCCGCCGCGATGGCCGCGCGAAAGGCGGCGCGGCTGTTCTCGGGCCGTCCGGGGCCGTGATAGCCGCGATGCGCGAGGGGGGCGCGCAGGAAGGCGGGGGGCAAGGGGGGGCGTTGCATGGGGCGTCAGGGCCGGATTTCGAAGATGCCCTCGATCTCGACGGCCACGCCCAGGGGCAGGCTGGCCGCCGACACGGCGGAACGGGCGTGCCGACCGGCGTCGCCCAGAACCGCCACCAGGAAATCGGACGCGCCGTTGATCACCTTGGGCTGGTCGGTGAAATCGGCGGTGGAGTTCACGAAACCGGTCAGCTTGACCGCCCGGACCAGCCGCGACCAGTCACCGCCGCAGGCGCGCCCGACCTGGGCCAGAAGGCTGATCGCGCAGGTTCGGGCCGCCGCGGCACCCTCCTCGATGGTCATGCCGTCGCCGAGCCGCCCCTTGATCAGCGCGCCGTTTGCCTGGCTGATCTGGCCCGAGATGTGGGCCAGCGATCCCACCACCACGAAGGGCACATAATTGGCCGCCGGGGCGGGGGCGTCGGGCAGGGTGACGCCCAGTTCGGCCAGGCGGGTTTCGATGTCGGACATGGCGTTTCTCCAGTACGGCCCTGCAAGACGCTAGCCCATCGGTCCGGCCAAGGAAAGCCGCCGGTCCTTATCCGAAGGGGTTCAGGCGTCCGCCTTGCGCAGCCGGGCGATGAAGAAGCCGTCGATGCCGCCCCGGTCGGCCCAGTGGTCGGGCCGCAGGCGCAGCGCGCCCTCCGCCGTGGCCCAGGCCGGATCGGCCCCGGCGGGCAGGACCGGGTCGACGCGCAGGCCGGGGTGCCGGTCCAGCGCGGCGGCAAGCAGCACTTCGCCCTCGTCCGGCAAGACTGAACAGGTGCAGAACACCAGCCGCCCGCCGGGGGCCAGCATGCCGACCGCCCGGTCGATCAGCGCCGCCTGCAGCGCCACCAGCGCGGGCAGGTCGGACCCGTCGCGCAGGTGCGGCAGTTCGGGGTGACGGCGGATCGTGCCGGTCGCCGAGCAGGGCGCGTCCAGCAGCACGGCCTCGGCCGGGATGTCCGGCATCCAGTGCAGCACGTCGGCGGTGACCACCTGCGCCTCCAGCCCGGTGCGCGCCAGATTGTCGCGCAGCCGGGTCAGGCGCGGGCCCGAGATGTCGACCGCCGTCACCGCCGCCCCGGCGGCTGCCATCTGCATCGTCTTGCCGCCCGGCGCGACGCAGAGGTCGATCACCCGCTCGCCGGGCTGGGCATCCAGCACCTGCGCGGCCAGGGCGGCCCCCGCGTCCTGCACCCACCACAGGCCCTGCGCATAGCCCGGCAGGGCCGAGACATGCTGGCCTGCGGCCAGGCGCAGCGACCCGGTCGGCAGGCGGACCGCGCCGGGGATGTCCACCTCGGCCCCCGGTCGCAGGGTCAGGTCCAGCGGCGGCTCGGCGGCCTGGACCGCCTCCATCGCCGCGACGGCGGGGCGGCCCCAGGCATGGACCAGCGGCTGGCGCAGCCATTGCGGCATCTTCTGCACCGGCATTCCGTCAAACCGAGGCCCGGCCACCTTGCGCAGCACGGCATTGACCAGCCCGGCAAAGGGCGCGCCGCGCGGGGCCTGGCGCACCAGTTCGACGCCTGCGTTCACCGCACCATGCGCCGCCGCCCCGCCAAGCGCCATCTCGGCCACCGCCAGGCGCAGCACATGGCGGACGAAGGGCGGGGGCGTCTTGCGCAGGTGCGGGGCCAGCACGCGGTCGCAGCGGTCCAGATGCCGCAGCACCAGTGCGGCCAGCCGCTGCGCCCGTGCGCGGTCGGCAGGGTCG
Organism: Gemmobacter sp.; assembly: GCA_052387255.1. Lineage (GTDB taxonomy): Bacteria > Pseudomonadota > Alphaproteobacteria > Rhodobacterales > Rhodobacteraceae > JBBQXK01. Next base: position 9,800 of record JBQTJI010000090.1, read on the forward strand.
AGGGCCGTGGTGCCCATGTCGGGCAAAAGCCCGTCGTCCAGCACGGCTGCCAGGATCGCAACCGCCCCCGCCCGTGCCGCCAGACCTGCCACTGCCATGCCCTGCGCACCCCGCCTTGTCGCCCCAGGGCCGTGGCCCTATACCAAGGGCACGGCCCCGGCAAGGAAGCTGCCCCCGATGACCGCGCCTGTCCCCGACCTGCCCCCTGCCGCCCTGCGCGCCCTGGCCGAGGCCGAAGAGCGTCGCCGTGCCGCCGCCGCCCCGGTGCTGCCGCCCGAACGCGGGGGCCGCGACGGGCCCGAGCCGGTGCGCTACGGCGACTGGGAACGCAAGGGGCTGGCCATCGACTTCTGAGGCTCGCCGCCTTGGCAACGGCGCTGCGAGCCTCTACATCCCCTGGCATGGTCAGTCTCAATCCCTTCCGCAGCCGCGCCCCGCTTGTGCCCGTGATCCGCCTGCAGGGGGCCATCGGTACCGGCGGGCGGTTCGGGGCGTCGCTGTCGGACCAGGCGACAGGTCCGCTGATCGAGCGTGCTTTCACCCGGGGCAAGCCTGCGGCGGTGGCGCTGGTGATCAACTCGCCCGGCGGGTCGGCGGCGCAGTCCAGTCTGATCGCCGCGCGCGTCCGCCGCCTGGCGGAGGAAAAGGGCGTGCCCGTGCATGCCTTTGTCGAGGATGTCGCGGCCTCGGGCGGGTACTGGCTGGCCTGCGCCGCCGATCACATCTGGCTCGATACGACCAGCATCGTGGGGTCGATCGGCGTGATCTTTGCCAGCTTCGGGTTTCCCGACCTGATGGCGCGGCAGGGGATCGAGCGGCGGGTGATCACGGCGGGGCGGTCGAAAAGCCTGGCCGACCCGTTCCTGCCGCAGAAGCCCGAGGATGTGGAGCGGTTGCGCGCCCTGCAGGCCCCGCTGCACGAGACCTTCATCGCCCATGTGAAGGACCGCCGGGGCGCGCGGCTGGATGCGACGGCGGACCTCTTCAACGCCGATGTCTGGGTCGGACAGGCGGCGGTCGACCTGGGGCTGGCCGACGGCATCGCGCATCTGGTGCCCACGATGAAGGCGCTTTACGGCGACAAGGTGCGCCTCGCACCCATCGGGCAGCGGCGGTCGGCGATGCAGCGGCTGGGCCTGTCCAGTGCGGGGGCGGCGGCGGGCGAGGCTGCGGTGGCGGCCACCCTTGCGATGGTGGAAGACAGGGCGCTCTGGGCGCGCTACGGTCTGTGACATGCTGATCAAGATCGTCGCCCTGTTTCTGGTGGCCATGGCGGTGCTGGCCTTTTTCGGCCGGTTGCGGCTGGGCTGGTTCCGGCTGCCTCCGGACAAGCGCCGCGCCGCGCCCAGGATGGCCGCGCCTGTCGTCTGCATCCGCTGCGGCACGCCGATCCCCGGTCCTGGCAACTGCCCCTGCGGCGCGGCAAGGCCCGGCAAGGGTTGACCGGTCCGGCAGCGGCCTATCTTCACGGCCAGTCCACAGGGGGGATCGCATGGGCAAGGCGCTGGTCACGGGCGGGGCGCGGCGGCTGGGGCGGGCGATGGCCCTGCATCTGGCGATGCGTGGCTATGACGTGGCCGTGCACTACGACCGCTCGGCGGCCGAGGCGACCGAAGTCGCAGGCCTGATCCGCGCCATGGGGCCGCAGGCCGTAGCACTGCAGGCCGATCTTCTGGATGAGGATGACATGGCCGCGCTGGTGCCGCGCGCGGCCAAGGCATTGGGCGGGCCGCTGACCGTGCTGGTCAACAACGCCTCGATCTTTGAACACGACAGCCTGCGCAGTGCCTCCAAGGCGTCATGGGACCGCCATATCGGATCGAACCTGCGCGCGCCCTTCGTGCTGACACAAGCGTTCGCCGAACAGGCGGCCCCGGCGGGCCTGGCCGGGGGCGAGCCTTTCGCCACGGGCCTGGTCGTCAACATCATAGACCAGCGCGTGCTCAAGCCCACGCCCGAGTTCATGACCTATACCATCGCCAAGATGGCGCTCTGGGCGTTCACCCGCACGGCGGCGCAGGCGCTGGCCCCGGCGATCCGCGTCAACGCCATCGGCCCCGGTCCGACGCTGCGCGCCGCGCGCCAGCGCGACGACCATTTCGCCCGGCAGCGGGCCGCGACGATCCTGGAACGCGGCGCGGATGCCGACGACATCTGCGCCGCGCTGTCCTATCTGCTGGAGGCGCGCGCGGTCACCGGACAGCTTCTGTGCGTCGATGGCGGGCAGCACCTGGCGTGGAAGACGCCCGATATCCTGGGGGTTGAATGACGCGGCGTCAGCCTGGACCGCACAGTTGTCCACCTTGACGCACAACATTTGCAGAACGTTCACAAAGCCCCTGATTTCCCTACACCTTTTCGAGAGCGTGAAAATCTTTCCTGTGATTACAGCGCGTTGACAAACTGCACAAAAAACAGGCAGCGCAGGGAAGCGGCCCGGAAACAAGGGAAATCTGGCCAAGCGGGAACCTTCCGCACAGACTTGTCCACAGAAAACGGGGACAGCTTTGCCCTTGCCGCCGCCTTGCGGACATTGCAGCGACAGGCCAGAATCAAGCGATGACCGACGACCCGACCCAGCCCGAAAGCCTTGCCGATGCGCCTGTTGCCGCAGCCTCGGGGTCTGCGGTGATCGCGCAATATCTGCGCACGCTGGACGGATCGCCCGGCGTCTACCGGATGCTGAATGCCGCGTCCGAGGTTCTGTATGTCGGCAAGGCGCGCAACCTGCGGGCGCGGGTGTCGAACTATGCGCGGCCCAGCGGCCATTCGGGGCGCATCGCCCGGATGATCCACGAAACCGCCTCGATGATGTTCCTGACGACGCGCACCGAGACCGAGGCGCTGCTGCTGGAGCAGAACCTGATCAAGCAGCTGAAGCCGCGCTACAATGTTCTGCTGCGCGACGACAAGTCGTTCCCGAACATCCTGATCTCGGGCGAGCACGCGTTTCCGCAACTGAAAAAGCACCGGGGCAAGAAGTCCGAGAAGGGCACCTATTTCGGCCCCTTCGCCAGTGCCGGGGCGGTGAACCGCACGTTGAACCAGCTGCAGAAGGTGTTCCTGCTGCGCAACTGTTCGGACGCGATGTTTTCCGCCCGCACGCGCCCCTGCCTGCTGCACCAGATCAAGCGCTGTTCGGCCCCCTGCACGGGCCGGATCGACGAGGCGGGCTATGCCAGTCTGGTGGCCGATGCGCGGCGGTTCCTGGAGGGGAAAAGCACATCCGTGCAGGCCGACCTTGCCCGCGACATGGCGCTGGCGTCGGAGGCGATGGAGTTCGAACGGGCGGCGGCGCTGCGCGACCGCATCCGTGCGCTGACGGCGGTGCAGCAGACCCAAGGCATCAACCCGCGCGGCGTGGCCGAGGCCGATGTCGTGGCGCTGCATCTGGACCAGGGGCAGGCCTGCGTGCAGGTGTTCTTCATCCGCGCCAACCAAAGCTGGGGCAACCGCGACTTCTATCCGCGCACCGGCGCGGGGGCCGAGGAACCCGAGATCATGGAGGCGTTCCTGGCGCAGTTCTATGACGACAAGGACCCGCCGCGCCTGATCCTGCTGTCGCACGGGGTCGAGAATCCCGACCTTGTGGCGCAGCTTCTGGCCGACCGGGCCGGGCGGCGCGTCGAGTTGGCCGTGCCGCAGCGCGGGGAAAAGGCCGAACTGGTCGAGAACGCCGCGCGCAACGCCCGCGAAAGCCTGGCGCGCAAGATGGCCGAGACATCGACGCAGAACCGGCTGCTGGACGGCCTGGCCGAGGCGTTCGAGCTGGAGGGGCCACCCCGGCGGATCGAGGTCTACGACAACAGCCACATCCAGGGCAGCGATGCCGTGGGGGGAATGATCGTGGCGGGACCCGAGGGGTTCGTGAAATCCCAGTACCGCAAGTTCAACATCAAGTCTGCGGCGGGGGCGAATTCGGACGACTTCGGGATGATGAAGGAAGTTCTGAGCCGCCGGTTCGAGCGCTTGATCAAGGAAGACCCCGAGCGCAAGTCGGACGCCTGGCCCGACCTTCTGCTGATCGACGGGGGTGCCGGGCAGGTGTCGGCGGTGGCGGGGATCATGGCCGAGATGGGGGTCGAGGACATCGCCATGGTGGGCGTGGCCAAGGGCATCGACCGCGACGCCGGGAAGGAAGAGTTCCACCGCCCTGGCGAGCCGCCGTTCGCGCTGCGGATGAACGACCCCGTGCTGTACTTCGTCCAGCGCCTGCGCGACGAGGCGCACCGCTGGGCCATCGGGGCGCACCGGGCGAAACGCGCCAAGGGCATCAGCAAGACGCCGCTCGATGACATCGCGGGCGTGGGGGCGGGGCGGAAGAAGGCGCTTCTTGCCCACTTCGGCAGCGCCAAGGCGGTGGCGCGGGCGGGGGTGGCCGACCTGATGGCGGTGCCCGGCATCTCGGAGGCGCTGGCGCGCACGATCAGCGATCACTTCAGCGCGGGCTGAATGATCCATTCGGGCTTGCGCCCGCCGCCCGGATGCCCATCTTGCGCGCTGGGGGACAGGGTGGACATGACCGACACGATCAAGGCCGACGTGGCGATCGCGAAGAAGCCGCGCCACGAACGGCTGTCGCGCGCCCTCGCCCGCATCGCGCGCGAGGCGGAGGGCGAGCGGATCACGCTGGGCGACCTTCTGGCCGCGCTGCGCGAGCGGGCCTATGGCGCGATGATCCTGGTCTTTGCCTTTCCCAACATGCTGCCTTCGCCGCCCGGCCTGGCCGCCGTGCTGGGGCTGCCGCTGGTCGTGCTGTCGGCGCTCTTGATGACGGGCCACGCGCCCTGGCTGCCCCGGTTCATCGCCCGGCGCGGGCTGACCACCGCCACCTTCCGCACCATGGTCGACCGCGCCATCCCCTGGATCAAGCGCGCCGAGCGCCTGCTGCGGCACCGCCTGCTGCCGCTGACCGGGGGCCTGGGCCAGCGCGCCATCGGGGCGCTGTGCCTGATCCTGGCGCTGGTGCTGATGCTGCCCGTGCCCTTCGGCAACCTGATGCCGGCGCTGGCCATCTCGGTCCTGTCGCTGGGGTTGCTGGAGCGGGACGGCTTCTGGGTGCTGTCGGGCGTGGTGGTGGCGGCGGCGGCGTTCCTGTGGGTGGGGGCGCTGGCCTATGCGCTGGTGAAATCGACGCTGTTCCTGATGCTGAACGCGTTCTGACGCCCTGCCCCCCTTGAACGCCCGCGCGGCCTGTCTACATCGCCATCTGCGAACCGGGCCCCTCTGACGGCAGTCTTCTGCCGTGATGTCGGATCGCATCGAGTGAACCTCGGTGTCAGCCCGGAAACCGCACGTTTGCGGCCCCGTCTTTCGCGACGCTGTCGCCGATCATGCGCAACGACGGTCAGGGACACCGCGACATGGACATCATCACCACCCTTTTCCTCGGCACGCCCGTCTGGATGTGGCTTGCCTTCATCGCCATCGTTCTGGCCCTGCTGGTGCTGGACCTGGGCGTCCTGAACAAGGGCGACCACGAGATCGGCGTCGGCGAAAGCCTGCGCCTGTCGGCGCTGTACATCGGCCTCGGGCTGGCCTTTTCCGGCTTCATCTGGTGGCACGTCGAGCCGGGGCTGCCCGGCGCGACGGCGCTGTACCTGACGGCTTTCGTTGTCGAAAAGACGCTGGCGATGGACAATGTGTTCGTCATCGCGATGATCTTCACCTATTTTGCCGTGCCCCGCGAATATCAGCACCGGGTGCTGTTCTGGGGCATCCTGGGCGTCATCGTGCTGCGCGCCGTGATGATCGGCGTGGGGGCCACGCTGGTGCAGAACTATGCCTGGGTGCTGTACATCTTTGCCGTGTTCCTGATCCTGACCGGCATCAAGATGCTGTTCGCGTCCGACAAGCCCATGGACATCGCCAACAATCCCGTCCTGCGCTTCCTCAGGCGGCGGATGCGGGTGACCGATGGCCTGCACGGCAACGCATTCTTCGTGAAGCTGCCCGACGCCGGAACCGGCAGGCTGGTGCGCCATGCGACGCCGCTGTTCCTGGCGCTGGTGCTGATCGAGATTGCGGATCTCGTGTTCGCGGTGGACAGCGTGCCTGCGGTCTTCGCGATCACGTCCGATCCGTTCATCGTCTACACCTCGAACATCTTTGCCATCCTGGGCCTGCGGGCGCTGTACTTTGCGCTGGCCGCGATCATCCACCGCTTCCACTATCTCAAGTATGCGCTGGCGATCCTCTTGGTGTTCATCGGGTCGAAGATCTTTGTCGCCGACCTGTTGGGCTGGCAGAAGTTCCCGGCGGCGTGGTCGCTGTCGATCACCTTTGCGATCCTTGGCGCGGGCGTGGCCTACAGCCTGTGGAAAAGCCGGACGGTCGCACCACAGGCGACCTGACCGGCTGTCATCCCCCCCGGTCCTTGCGGGGGCCGGGGGGTGACGCAAAACTGTCATGCAGTTCGGCCATGCAGGGGCGACATGAAGGAGTGACGGGCATGACGATGGACGGGGCGGCGGACTGGCTGGCGGCGGAACTGGCCGACGTGGCGGACGAGGATTTCGAGCTGGAGCTTGAGGATGTCGCGCTGAGCGAGGAAATCGCGCGCATCTACAAGGAACGCCGCCCCGACCAGATGGACCGGCGCACCTATCTGACCGAACTGATCCGCCTGCAGGCCGAACTGATCCGGCTGCAGTCCTGGGTGGTCCACCACAAGGAAAAGGTCGTCGTCATCTTCGAGGGGCGCGACAGCGCGGGCAAGGGCGGCGTGATCAAGCGCATCACGCAGCGCCTGAACCCCCGCGTCGCGCGCACCGTGGCCCTGCCCGCGCCAAGCGACCGCGAACGCAGCCAGTGGTATTTCCAGCGCTACGTGCCGCACCTGCCCGCGGGGGGCGAGATCGTGCTGTTCGACCGGTCGTGGTACAACCGCGCCGGGGTGGAGCGGGTGATGGGTTTCGCGACCGAGGACCAGGTCGAGGAGTTCTTCCGCGACGCGCCCGAGTTCGAGCGCATGCTGCAGCGGTCGGGCATCCGGGTGGTGAAGTACTGGTTCTCGATCACCGACCAGGAACAGCAGCTGCGCTTCCTGATGCGCATCCACGACCCGATGAAGCAGTGGAAGCTGTCGCCGATGGATCTTCAGGCGCGTGTCCGGTGGGAGCAGTACACCAAGGCCAAGGAAGAGATGCTGCTGCGCACCTCGATCCCCGAGGCCCCCTGGCACATCGTGGAAGGCAACGACAAGAAGCGCGCACGGCTGAACTGCATCGCGCATTTCCTGTCGCTGATCCCCTATGAGCCCGTGCCGCACGACGAGATCAGCCTGCCCGACCGCGTGTTCAACCCCGACTACGAGCGCGCCGTGCTGCCGCCGGAACTGTACGTGCCGCAGAAGTACTAGGCGGCACCTGCAGCGATCCGCTTGGCGGTGGCCATGTGCCAACGAGGGGCGGGTGCTGACGGCTGCCGATGTCGCGGACGCCATCCGCAATCGCCCCGGCGCTGGCGGGGGCCTCCCCCCATGGCGCCAACGGTATCGGGGCCCCGGCCGGCGCCGGGGCGACCGGTCACGGGATGAGCCTGAAGGAACGCGTCAGGGTTCAGCGTCATCGAATCTTTTTCTGGACAAACGATTTTAATTCCAGCATTCAGGAAATATGGAACAGAATCGCGCCGCCCATGCCTTTGCCACGCTTGGCCATCCCGGTCGGTTGGCCGTGTTTCGCCTGCTGATGCGGTTCGCGCCGCAGGGCGTGCGGCCGACCGAGATTGCGGGGGCGCTGCGGCTGAAGCCGAACACGCTGTCGCACCATCTGGCCGACCTGATCGCATCCGGTCTGGTGCAGGTCGAACGGCAGGGGCGGTCGCTGTTCTACAGGACCGATCTGGACACGACCGAAGCGCTGATCGGCTACCTCGCCCTGGATGTGGGCCGTGCGCGGCCCGATCTGCTTGCCCCCCTGTTGATCCCCCGGAAGGAGCCCGCCATGCGCGACACCGACTTCGACGTACTTTTCATCTGCTCGGGCAACTCGGCCCGGTCGATCTTTGCCGAGGCGCTCTTGCGCGATCTGGGTCGCGGCAAGTTCCAGGCGTTTTCGGCGGGCACGCGGCCGGGCAGCGCCCTGAACCCCTTCGCGCTGGACATCCTGCGGCGCAATGGCCACGACGTCACGGGCCTGCGGTCCAAGCACATGTCCGAGTTCCAGGTCCCCGGTGCCGTCGCCATGGATTTCGTCTTTACCGTCTGCGATACGGCGGCGGCCGAGGAGTGCCCGCCCTGGCCCGGCCAGCCGATCACCGGCCACTGGGGCCTGCCCGACCCGGTGAAGGCCACCGGCACCGATGCCGAAAGGGCGCTGGTCTTTGCCCAGACCTATGCCGCGCTGCGCCGCCGGATCATGGCGTTTGTGGCACTGCCGTTCGAAAGCCTGAGCCGGATCGCCCTGCAGACCCGGATCGATGCCATCGGCACCGGTGCCCCGGAACGGGCCTGAGCCGATGCCGCGCATCGCACTGAACGGCCTGGGCCGGATCGGCAAACTGGTCCTGCGGAACCTGATCGACGCGGGGCAGGATGCCGAAATCGTGCTGCTGAACGATCCCGAGGGCGATGCCGCGCAGCACGCGCTGCTGATGGAGTTCGATTCGGTGCATGGCCGCTGGGCGACCCCGGTCGCGGCGGAAGACGGGGCGCTTGTCCTTGGCGGGCGGACGATCCGCCTGACCCATGCCAAGACCATCGAGGCGCTGCCGCTGGCCGACCTGGGCGTCGATCTGGTGATCGACTGCACCGGCGTGTTCAAGACCGGTGCAAAGATCGCGCCCTACTATGCCGCCGGGGTCAGGAAGGTCGTGGTCAGCGCGCCGCTCAAGGACGGTGGGGCTCTGAACCTGGTCTACGGGGTGAACCACCACCTCTATGACGGGTCGCAGGCCCTGGTCACCGCCGCGTCCTGCACGACGAACTGCCTGGCCCCAGTGGTCAAGGTGATCCACGACGGCATCGGCATCCGGCACGGGTCGATTACCACGATCCACGACGTGACCAACACCCAGACCATCGTGGACCGCCCGGCCAAGGACATGCGCCGCGCCCGGTCGGCCCTGATGAACCTGATCCCCACCACCACCGGCAGCGCCACGGCGATCACGCTGATCTACCCCGAACTGGCCGGGCGGCTGAACGGCCACGCCATCCGGGTGCCGCTGCTGAACGCCTCGATCACCGACTGCGTGTTCGAGGTTGAGCGGGCAACGTCAGTCGAAGAGGTGAACGCGCTGTTCAGGGCCGCAGCAGATGGTCCGCTCAAGGGCATCCTGGGGTACGAGGTGCGCCCGCTGGTGTCGTCGGACTTCGTGAACGATCCCCGGTCCGCGATCATCGACGCGCCGTCGACCATGGTGGTGAACGGCACGCAGGTGAAGATCTTTGCCTGGTACGACAACGAATGGGGCTATGCCTGTCGGCTGGCCGACATCGCGCGCATGGTCGCGGGGGCGATGTGACGCCGAACCCGTTGCGCGCCTACGCCGCCGTCACGGCGGCCTACTGGGCCTTCATGCTGTCGGACGGCGCGCTGCGGATGCTGGTGCTCTTGCACTTCAACAGCCTGGGCTTCACCCCGGTGCAGCTGGCCTGGTTGTTCCTGCTGTACGAGGTGGCGGGCATCGCGACCAACCTTGCCGCCGGCTGGCTGGCCGCGCGGTTCGGGCTGGCGGCGACGCTGCATGCGGGGCTGGCGCTGCAGGTGGGCGCGCTGGTGGCGCTGGCACAGCTTGATCCGGGCTGGGGCATTGCCGCCTCGGTCGGATTTGTCATGGCGGTGCAGGGGGTCTCGGGCGTGGCCAAGGACCTGGCCAAGATGTCCTCGAAGTCGGCGGTCAAACTGTTGGCCCCCCGGGAAGACGGCGGGCTGTTCCGCTGGGTGGCCTATCTGACGGGGTCGAAGAACGCGGTGAAGGGCATGGGCTTCTTTCTGGGGGCGGCGCTGCTGGGGCTGGCGGGGTTTCAGACAGCGGTCTTGGGCATGGCGGCGGTGCTGACGGTCATCCTGGCGGCGGTGGTGCTGTTCCTGCCGCCGGGCCTGCCGGGGCGGATGAAGTCCGACGAAAGCTGGGGCGGCTGGCGATCCAAGGACGTCCGGGTGAACCGGCTGTCGCTGGCGCGGATGTTCCTGTTCGGCGCGCGCGACGTGTGGTTCGTCGTCGGCATCCCGATCTATTTCCAGGGCATCCTGTCGGACGGCACCGCCGAGGGGCGGCGCGAGGCGTTCTTTCTCGTCGGCGGATTCATGGCGCTGTGGATCATCGCCTATGGCGCGGTGCAGGCGCTGGCCCCGCGTCTGCTGGGTGGCAGGAAGCAGCCCGAGGCCGAGACCACGCGCAAGGCCGTTCTCTGGGCGGGCCTGCTGGTGCCGATCCCGTTCGCGCTGGCGGCGGCGGCGCTGGTGGCAGGGGGGCCTGCGACGTGGCTGACGGTGACGCTGGTGGGCGGGCTTCTGCTGTTCGGCTTCGTGTTCGCGATCAACTCCTCGGTCCATTCCTATCTGATCCTGGCCTTCGGCGCGGCCGAGCGGATCACCCGCGATGTCGGGTTCTACTACATGGCCAATGCGGCGGGTCGGCTGATCGGCACGCTGCTGTCCGGCCTCAGTTACCAGTTCGGCGGCCTGCCATCATGCCTCGCCACCGCAGGGGTCATGGCCATGCTCGGCTGGTGGGCGGCGCGGCGGCTGCGGCAGGGGTAGAGAGACGGGCGTCGCGGCGCAGGTCGCGCCAGAGCCAGCCGATGACGGCAAAGCCTGCCGCCGCGATGCCGATCGTCAGCCACAGCGTCCGGTCCATGCCGATGGCCGCAGTTGCCGCCGCGAACAGGAACGGGGCCGACGCCCCGAGCAGGCTGCGCAGGGCGGCCAGCCGACCCAGCCGTTCGCCCAGGCCGTCCACGCCGAACAGCGATACCGGAACCGACCCGCGCACGATGCTGGACAGCCCGCCTCCGGTGCCCAGCAGTACCGCGAACATCAGGCCAAGCACCGTCGGGGACGCGGGCAGCAGCAGGCAGGCCATCGCCAGCGGCACTGCCCCGGACGCAATCAGCGCCACCGTGACCGGATGCAGCCGCCGCCACAGGGTTGCATCGACGATGCGGATCAGCACCTGCGCCGGGCCCATGGCCATGCCGACGGCATAGGCCGCATCGCCAAGGCCCCGTGCCAGCAGGATCGGCACCATGTGGACGCCCATGGCGACCAGGGCCATACCGCTGAGCGCAAAGCCGATGCCGACCTGCCAGAAGGCGCGCTGCGCCAGCGTGCCGCTGACGCGGAATCGCGCCTGCCGGTCGGTCTCGGCCTGCGGCGCGGTGGTGGGGGCGGGAACCGGGCGTCGCGCGATCCACAGGTGCAGCGGCAGCGCAAGGCCCAAGGTCAGCGCCGCAAAGATCGCATAGGTGGCGCGCCATCCCGCCACCTCGGCCAGCCACCCTGTCAGCGGCCAGAACAGCGTCGAGGCAAAGCCCGCGATCAGCGTCAGCCGGGTGATGGCGGCGCGCGGGTTGGCCGGGGCGTGCCGCGCCAGCACGGCAAAGGCCGCATCGTAGAGGACGGTGAAACCGATCACCTCGATCAGCACGATCAGCGCGGCAAAAGTCCCGAACCCCGGAGCGATGGCCAGCAGCACCAGCAGCACCGACACCGCAGCACTGCCCGCCGCCATCACCGCCGCCGCGCCGTGCCGGTCAAGCTTGCGCCCGAACACCGGTGCCGTCAGCGCGCCCAGCAGCAACCCCGCCGACAGCGCCGCGAACAGGGCCGCCTGCGACACGTCGAGGTCTGCCGCGACAAAGGGGGCCAGCACGGCATAGGCATAGTAGAGCGCGCCATAACCCACGATCTGCGTCACCCCCAGTGCCGCGATCACCGGCCCGGCCCCCGTGCCCCATGCCTTCAGCGGCACGATGCGGCCATGGGAAGGCGGTCGTCGGCGCAGCCCGGGCCTGTGCTACCCTGAGCCATTGTTGCCGCGTCGCTGGTGCAGAGGCGGCGGTCGGCAGCTTTCAGTGCGGGCACGTCCGGCCTGACTGACTGCAAGGTGGAAGTTCGGGGCACGTTCGTCACGCCTGCCTGCCGATGCCGACGCTGTCGGCGCAGCATTCCGCCACAAGGTCATCGATCAGGCCGCGCATGACCGGATAGTTCGTCCGGCAGATCAGCGTGGTCCCCGCGCGTTCCTGCTGCACGAGGCCGACCAGCACGAGCGAACGGCAATGGTGCGACAGGGTCGAGCCGGGGATGCCCAGCCTGTCCTGGATCTGCCCCATGGTCAGCCCGCCCTCGCCCGCCCGCACCAGCAGCCGGTACAGGCGCAGCCGGGTCGGGTTGCCAAGCGCCTCGAGGCGCGCTGCCGTCTGTTCGATGTCCATGCGGTCTTGTGTGGCAGGTCGCAGACAGGGTCAATCTATATTTCCGCAAGCATGGAAATAGAGGGATCGCCCGCAGGACGGGCGCAGGGGCACCGGCCCAGCATCGACCGGCGTCGCGGCCGGTTGATCCCCCATCGCGACCTGCCTAGGGTCGGGGCGGGAATGACACGCAGGGGGACGCCTTGACCCAAGATCCGACCGAGATCGCCTATCTGTGCTGGAGCGACTACGTCGGCCTTACCCGGTGCCGGGGGGTGCCGGTGTCGGAGCTGCCGGGGCGGATGGCCAAGGGGCTGGGCTGGGCCGTGGCGGGGCAGGCGCTGACGCCGTTCGACGACATCGCCGACAACCCCTGGGGGCCGATGATGGAGGTGCGCCAGACCCCGCAGCCGGAGGCGGCGGTGCGGCTGGACCTGTGGCCGGGCACGCCGCCGTTCCACATCCTGATGTGCGATTCGAACACCAACGACGGTGCCAACTGGGAATGCTGCACACGGGGGTTCATGAAGGAGGCCCTGGCCGATTTCCGGGCCGAAACCGGGTTCGGCTTCACCGCCGCGTTCGAGCATGAGTTCCTGCTGACCGGCCCCGGCCTGCCCCGCGCCACGCCGTTTTCGCTGGAGGCGATGCGCGTGGTGGCGGGGTTCACCGGGGGCTTGGGCCAAGCCCTGCTGGCGGCGGGGGTCGAGCCGCAGACGGTGGAACCCGAGTACGGCATCAACCAGTACGAGGTGTCGACCGCCCCGGCGGAGGGCCTGATGGCCGGGGACCGGGCGGTGCTGACGCGCGAGGTGATCCGCGAGGTGGCGCGACGCCACGGCTACCGCGCGTCCTTCACGCCCAAGCCTGCGCCGAATGCCGTGGGCAACGGCGCGCATGTGCATTTCAGCTTTGTGCAAGAGGATGGCCTCAATGCGGCCTTCGATCCCCAGGGTCCCGCCGGAGCCTCGGCCACCGCACAGCATTTCATCGCCGGGCTGGTGCGGTACCTGCCCGAAATCTGTGCCCTCTTTGCAGGATCGCCGGTGTCCTATTACCGCCTTGGCCCGCACCACTGGTCTTGCGGCTATGCCAGTTTCGGCATCCAGAACCGCGAGGCGGCGGTGCGCATCTGCCCCGCGCCCGACCCCGACCCGGACCGGCAGCGCACGGGCTTCAACATGGAACTGCGGGCCCCCGATGCCACGGCCAGCCCCTACATGGTGGTGGGCGCAATCCTGCGGGCGGGGCTGGAGGGCATCCGCGCGAAGCTGCCCCTGCCCCCCGCCGTCGATTGCGACCCGAGCGAACTGTCGCCCGCAAGGATGGCCGAGATGGGCATCGTGGCCCTGCCGTCCGCCCTGGACGAGGCGCTTGACCGGCTGGAGCGCAGCGCGGTGGCCAGGGCCTGGATGTCGCCCACGTTCCTGTCGTCCTACATTGCCGTCAGGCGCAAGGAACTGGCGATGATGGCGGGGCTGTCGCCCGACGACATCTGCGCGCGGTATCTCGATGCCTATTGACCTGGCCGCCACCATCCCGCTGATCGACCATCATTGCCATGGGGTGACGGGCGACGACCTCGACTTTGCCGCCTTCCAGCGCCTGATCTCGGAAAGCTATCGCCCCCCGCCCGAGGGGACCACAGAGTTTCAAAAGCCGGTGGGGCTGGCCATCCGCCGCCAGTGCGCGCCGCTGCTCGACCTGCCAAAGGGGGTCTCGGGGCAGGACTACGTGGCGCGGCGGCAGGCCCTGGGTGCCACCGAGGTCAACCGCCGCTTCCTGCGCGCCTGCGGGCTGTCGGCGATGCTGATCGACACCGGGCACCGGGCAGGCATGATCTTGGACGTGCCGGGGATGGCCGCGTCGGCGGCGGTGCCCGCGTTCGAGGTCGTGCGGATCGAGGCCCTGGCGGAAGAGGTGGCGCAATCGGGAGTCACGGCCGACGGTTTTGCGGCGGCCTATGACAGCGCCTTGCGGGACCGCGCCGCAGGGGCGGTCGGGCTGAAGACCATCGTCGCCTACCGCACGACCTTTGCCATCGACTACAGCCGCCCTTCGCCTGCCGACGTGGCCCGGGCGGCGGGTCGCTGGATGGCGTCTGCTGCCGAGTCGGGCCGCTGGCGGCTGGCCGATGCCACGGTCATCCGCCACCTGCTGTGGCAGGCGGGCGAGGTCTGCCGCGAGCGCAGGTTTCCGTTGCAGGTGCATGTCGGCGTGGGCGACGCCGACATCCTGATGCACGCCTGCGACCCCACGCATTTCACCCCGTTCATCGCGGCCATGGACGACTGGGGCGTGCCCGTGACGCTTTTGCACAGCTTTCCCTTCATGCGGGAATGTGGCTGGCTGTCCGAGGTGTTCCGCAACGTCTATTACGACGTGGGGTTCACCCTCAACTTCGCCGCGCCCCAGGCGCAGGCGATCCTGGCCGAGGCGCTGGAGATGGGGAAGTTCACCAAGATGCTGTATTCGTCGGATGCGTTCGGCCTGTCCGAGCTGTTCTATCTGGGCGCGGTGCAGTTCCGCCGCGCCATTGCAGGCGTGCTGGACCGCTGGATTGCCGATGACTATTGCGACGCTGCGGATGCCGACGAGATCATCGGCCTGATCGCCGACGGCAATGCGCGGCGGATCTATCCGCTGCCTGCCTGAGGCACGCCGGAAGACACCTGTTTTCCGGGGCCGGTTTCCACGTGGAAACCGCCTTGCTGCGGCGTTGCGTTACGGCCCGAGGGTGATGCAGTCCTGCGCGCGGGCCTGCATGCGGCGGCAGGCCAGGTCGGCCTGTTCCTGCGTCAGCCCCAGCACCGTCGCCTCATAGCCGCCGCCGCGCTGGACGACCTTGCGCAGGCCGTCGCCCAGGGCCACGCTTTCGGACAGGCCGGCCTTCATCAGCACCCGCAGCGCCTGCGCGCGCGAGGCGTGCTGACCCAGCACCACACCCCAGTTCCGCCCGCCGGACGTGGACATGCGCACGATCACCTCCGGTTCGGCCTGGTCGTCTGCGGCGGGTTGCGGCAAGGGGCGCAGCACCGGCTGGACCAGCGCCGCCATCTGATCGGGTGCGGCCTGTGCCGGGGCAGACAGGGCCACCATGTCGCGCGGTTGGTCCTGGGGCGGCAGGGTTGCCTCATCCGCCGGGTCGATCAGGGCGAAGGGCAGCGCAGGCAGGACCGAGGCCATCGCCGGGGCGGGCGGCTGTGCCGGAGTGGCGTCGGGTGCGGTCTCGGCCACTATCGCAGCCTCAGGGGAACCGGGCGGCGGCGCGGGCAGCACCACCGCAGCGCCGTCCTCGGCGGGCAGCGGCTGGCCGTCGGGGCCGACCACGGCAAAGGGCAGGGGTTCGGGCGCGGCAGCCGATGCGACGGCATCGTTGATCGTGTCCTGCAGCGACGTCACCACCGCCGCCGCCGCCGCCACATCGGCAGGTGCGGCGGGCCTGGGCAGGGGACGCGGCGACTTGGTCACGTTGGTCACCAGGCGGATCGTCTTGCCCGGACCTACGCCCTCGCCCTCGTCCGGCAGGGTGGCCTCGGCGACCAGCGCCGGGTCGTCGGCAGGCAGGTCGACCGGTGCCGGCTTTTTCGTGCGGGCATCGGACGGGGCCTTGGAAAACCCGAGGTCCAGAAGCTCGGCCACCTTGGCGTTGCGCGCGGCGGTCGAACTGCCGCCGAACACCGTGGCGATGACGCGCACGCCGCCGCGCTCGGCACTGGCGGTCAGGTTGAACCCGGCGGCCACGGTATAGCCCGTCTTGATGCCGTCCGCGCCATTGTAGCCGTCCAGGAAACGGCGGTTGGTGTTGGCCACGTCGGCGATGCCCGCGTCCGTCTCGCGCCGCGAGAAGATGTTGTAATACTGCGGGAAATCATAGAACAGCCGCCGCCCCAGCACCGACATGTCGCGCGCGGTCGACAGATGCCCCGCCTGCGTCAGCCCGTTCGCATTCTTGAAGGTCGAGCTTTTCATCCCCAGCGATTTCGCCGTGCGGTTCATCCGCTTGGCGAATTTCTCTTCCGACCCCGACAGGGCGTCGCCGATGGCCGATGCCGCGTCGTTGGCCGACTTGATCGCGGCCGCGCGGATCAAGTGGCGCAGCGCGATGCGCTGCCCGGCCTTTAGCCCCAGGCGCGAGGGCGGCTTGCCGGCGGCGTTCTTCGATACCGTGACCATCGTATCCAGCGAAATCTCGCCGCGCTGGATCGCGTCGAACACGATGTACAGCGTCAGCATCTTGGTCAGCGACGCGGGGTGCAGCCGGGTGTCGGCATTCTTGGAATACAGCGTCTCGCCGGTGCGGGCGTCCATGACATGCGCCGCAAAGGGGGCGGCGCGCGTCGGCAGGGCGGACAGCCCCGCGAACATCGTCGCGATCAACAAAAACAGGAAAATGCGGGCGAACTGCCCCCGAAGCGTTGCCACGTCGCCGGTTCCTTCTGCCTGTATCGCCGTGCCCCGGTTTTGTTTTTTGGGGTCGCGGACTTTCTGCCAAGGCGGAGGCTAGCACAGGGTTCTCCTCCGGAAAACGACCGATTTTCAAGGTCTTCGCGAATCGCCTTTGTGTGTCCTTCATGCCGCAGCGGAACATCTGGGGGGCGCATCCGCGCCCGACACCAAGGCTAGTCGAACGCCTGCAGATGTTCTGCCAATGCCCCCAGATCGGGCAGCGCGGCAAAGCGCGCGTGGCCGGTGGGCGGGTCGGCGTGTTCCAGCGCCCAGGTCAGCGGATGGGGCACATGCACGCCATAGCCGCCCGCCGCGATGGCCGGCAGCACGTCGGACTTCAGCGAATTGCCCACCATCATCGCCGAATCAGGCGCAACCCCGTGCCGCGCGAACAGGCGCGAATAGACCGCCGCCGTCTTGTCCGACACGATCTCGACCGCGTGGAAGGCATCGCCCAGGCCCGACTGCGCCAGCTTGCGTTCCTGGTCCAGAAGGTCGCCCTTGGTGATCAGCACCACGCGGTGCCGCCCGGCCGCCGTCGCCACCGCCTGCGCCGCGTGGGGCAGCAGTTCGATGGGGTGCGCCAGCATCTCGCGCCCCGCCGCCATGATCTCGGCGATGACCTGCGCGGGCACGCGGCCCTCGGTCACCTCGATGGCCGTCTCGATCATCGACAGCACGAAGCCTTTGACGCCAAAGCCATAGTGCCCCAGGTTGCGCCGCTCGGCAGCCAGCAGGCGGTCGTGCAGGTGGTCGGGGGCGGCGTGGTCGGACAGCAGCGCGGCAAAGCGATCTTGGGTCAGGCGAAAGAACGCCTCGTTCTGCCACAGCGTGTCGTCGGCATCGAAGCCTATCAGGGTCAGGCGGGGCATTGCAGATCGGTCACGGCGGGCAGGTCATGGGCCGATGGCGCGGATGCGGTCGGCCCGCAGCAGCCCGCTGCGGCGGAGCGCGCCCACCGGATAGGCCGGGTCATGCGCAAGGGCGTCGAAGCTGAACGTCGGCTCAAGCTGTTTCAGCCGCTCGGCGGCGGCCAGCGCCACCTCGGGCGCGCCCCGCCCGGCCGACAGCGCCACCAGATAGCGCAGTGCCGCGCGGAAATCGGGTGCCTGGGCCGAGGCTGATCGCGCCATCTGCAGCGCCAGCGATTCGTTGCCGGTCAGCGCCGCCGTCACGCACAGGCCCATGTCCCACCAGAACCGGTTGGGCCGCATCGCCCCCATCTTCTGCACGCGCTGCGCGATCTCGTGTGCCTCGGCGACGTGGCCCGAATACAGCTTGGCAATCGACAGGCTGTCCCAGGCCACGGGATTGACCGGGTTGATCCGCACGCTGCGCTTGGCCAGTTCGACACTGGCCAGCGGATCGCGATCCAGCGCGTTGCGGGCATAGGCGACCACCGCCAGCACCATCGAGTTGTTCGGCTCGCGCTCCATCGCCTGGGCGCAGAGGTCGAGCGCCTCTTCGCGCATCGAGGGGTCGGTGCCGTCGTGCCGCTCGATCATGCGGAAGACCCGCAATTGCGCCTGCCAGGCCTTGATCAGGCCGCGCGATTCCATCTGGTCGGCCAGGGCGAACAGCTCTTCCGCCTCGGCCATGCGGCCGGCCTGCATCGTCCACATCTTGCGCATCGCCAGCCGCTGCACCGCCAGCGCGTCGTTCGGCACGCCCGAGGACGGCGTCAGCGTCAGCGCGTCGCCCAGGGCCTCGACCACCTGGTTGGCGAACAGGATGGTCTCAAGGTCATCCGCGATGGGCCCCGAGGCAGGCAGCGGGGCCGACCCGCCCGTCCACAACAACCGCCCCGTCTCGCCCTCGCTTGCCCGCACGCGCAGACCGCGCTTGCCCGTGCCGGTGACAAAGGCCTGCACCGACACCTCGATCCAGTGCGGCGGCATCTGCGACGGCCGCTTGGCAAAGACATGCATCCCCAGCGTTTCGCGCAAGGACAGCGCAACGCAGTCGATCAGCAGGTCCTCGAGCAGCGCCAGCGCATCCGACGCGGGCTGCGAGCGCAGCATGATCACCTGGGGCCGCGACACGATGCTGCGCCGCAGGGCCGGGCTGAAGGCAGTCTGGCCATCGGCAAAACCTGCGGCATCGGGCATCCGCGGCGTCTGGCGGCGCAGGCGCTCCAGCCGCAACCAGATGCTGAACTCGGGGTCGCGCACGTCGATCCCTTCCAGGAACTCGGGCGAGGGGGCCTCGGTCGTCTCGACCGCGACACGGGCACCGTCCAGCCAGACCTTCTGGCGGTCGGCCCCCAGCACGTCGCTGTGCAGCCCAAGTGCCGCCCGGATGTCGGTCAGCGCCTGGCGCAGGCTGCCGCTGGCCTGTTCGGGGGCGCGGTCGCTCCACAGCTTTTCGGCCAGCCAGCGGCGGGTGCGGGTACGGTCCGGGGCGCTGGCCAGAAGTGCCAGCAGTGCCTGCGACTTGGCCCCGACCGGCGTGACATTGCGGGTGCCCTCGGCAATCGCCGAAAAGCGCCCGGTCAGGACGATGCGCAGGTCCGCCGACTGGCCTTTCTGTACAGGGGACACGGGGGCGGGTTCCTGATGTTCGGGACGGATGTCTTCCGCGATGACACCACAAGTTGCGCGCCGGACCAATCGCGATTTCGTCTTCAACCTGACGTAGCGTCAAAAAATCATCAGCCGCCGCACCCGGTGCCGGTTGGTGCTTGACCCTCACGCGCCGTCGAACGGACCTTCGGATCGGGCAATGGGGGGTACGGGCATGGCAGAGTACGGGCGGGGACAAGGGCGCGGGCAGGGTCGCGGACAGGGCAGGGGCCAGGGGCGCGGCCAGGGCCGGGGTCAGGGGCGCGGCCAGGGACGCGGGCAGGGGACCGATCATGCGGGCGGCGAATCGTCGGCCGGCCTCAGCGATGCGCTGGCCGCCGTGCACGACGGCCTGGGGTTCCAGTGGACCGGGCGCAACCACCTGACCACCGCGCCGACCCGTCTGGGCACGACCGACGACGGCGACACCCGCTATCTGACGGCCGAGACGCGCGGGAACCTGGTCGATTCGCTGCTGGCGCAGACATTCTCGGTCAGCGGCACCTATGGCAGCGCGACGCTGTCGGTGGGCGGCGTGCCGACGGCCAGCCTGGCCGTGCCGGGCCGCGCCTTCTTCCAGGCGCAGATGGTGTTCCTGCGCAGCTATGCCGACCTGCGTGCCGACCGCATCGGCGAGATCGACGTGCAGATCGACGACATGCTGTCGTTCTTCGGTCTGGCCTGCATGCTGGACGATGCCCGTCGCAAGAACACGCTGGAACTTCTGGCGGCGGTGATCCGGCTGGCGGTGCATGTCGAAATGCCGGTCAAGCACCTGTGCCGCTCGATCCGCCCCATCGACATGTCGCCGATGGTGCATCCCGTGGTGCAGACCCCGGACCACTCGACCTTTCCCTCGGGCCATTCGATGGAGGCCTTTGCAGCGGCGACGGTCCTTGACCGGCTGGCACGGGGCAAGGCCTGGGACGCGGACGGGCGACGGACCCTGCCCTATCAGATCGCGTACCGCATCGCCTCGAACCGCACCGTGGCGGGCGTGCATTTTCCGGTCGATTCGCTGGCCGGTGCCCTGGTCGGGTGCCGCATCGGCGAGGCCGTCTGGCGCATGGCGCACGGGCTGGCGGCGACCGGCAGCCCGCTGTCGCTGGGCCCCAAGGCCGGGACGACCGACACGATGACGGCAGGCGGGCAGGACTATCGGGCGCTGGACGATTTCACGCTGGAGGTGCTGAACGCGGCCTGTCCGCCCGACACCGGCACTGCGGGCGCACCGGTCGGCGTGATCGGCACCCTGTGGCAGCGGGCGGCCGACGAATGGGTCGATCCCGCCGGTGCGGGGCCTGCACCATGACCCTGACCTGGGGGCCCTGGCGCGCCGATCCCTCGGCCGATCCGTCCAGTGCGGCGACCTATGCCACGCCCTATGGCGACTGGTACGAGGCGGTCGAACATCAGGTGGTGCCCTTTCCGGACGACTTTCAGACCTGTTCGCAGGCGGGGGCCGCCGCAGCGTTTCCGCAGGTCGCGCTGCCCCGGATCACCCTGCCGCACCGCGCGTTGCCGCCCGGCGGCGTCATCAACCCCCCCGGCCCGCGCCCCAGCGTGATCCCCGGCCTGACCGGCCCCCTGACGCGTCACAGCGTGGTCGTCGGCGTGATCGACGCAGGGGTCGCGCTGGCGCACGACCGGTTCCGCCGACCGGGCGGCGGGACGCGCATCCTGTCGGCCTGGTTGCAGGGTGGCGTCTGGGCGGGGCAGGCGCACCTGCCGTTCGGGCGCGAGCTGATGCAGGCCGACATCGACGGCCACATGACCGCCTGCACGACCGCCCTCGGCGTGGACGAGGGCGCGTTCAACCGCCGGGCCGGGCTGGTCGACTATGCCGATCCGGCCAGCGAGCGCTGGGTCGACACCGCTGCCCCCCACGGCACGCATGTGGCCGACCTGGCCGCCGGGTTCGACCCCGATGCGGCGGGCACCGCGCGCGACAGCCTGCCCATGATCGTGGTCGACCTGGCCCCGCGCATCGCCATCGGCCCCTCGGGCAGTTTCCTCGAATCCTACGTGATGTGGGCGATCCGGCACATCGCCACCACCGCCGACGCGATCTGGGATGCCGTGTTCGGGGCCGACGATCCGCAGGGCCAGGGCGGCTTTCCGATCGTCATCAACCTGTCCTACGGCCTCTTGGCGGGCCCCAAGGACGGCACCATGGCGATCCAGAAGTACATGGCGGGCCTCAACGCGGGGCGTCCGGGCCGTCCGCCGCTGGCGATGGTGCTGCCTGCCGGGAACGACAACCTGGAACAGGGCACCGCCACCCTGACGGTACCGACACTGGTCAGCGGGCGGTCGATCAGCTGGCGCATCAGCCCCGAGGACCGCACCTCGAACTACGCCGAGGTCTGGACCCAGGCCTATGCGGGCCCGCCCGTGCCGGGCGCGGTACACCCGCTGGCCATCCGCGTGTTCCCCCCCGACGGCCCCGAAGGCCCTGGCACCGCCGGTGCGGCGGGCCAGGTCTGCGACCTGACCCGGACCGTCGGCGGCGTGTCCGAGGTCGTCGCGCGCATCTACTGCCGCCAGAACGACAACGCGATGCCGCCCGCGCCGGCCACCAGCCACCGTTTGTCCTACGTCATCTGCGCCGCCCCGTCGTGGCGCGCCGTCGGCCACCCCGCGCCCTCGGGGGCCTGGACGATCCGCCTGACGGTTGCCTCGGGCGACACGGCGGTCACGGCCCGCCTGCATGTCCAGTCGGACCAGGACCTGACACCCGGCAACGGCACGGGCCTGATGTCGCGGTTCGAACACCCGGACTATGCCACCCACGATGCCGCTGGACGGCTGAACGACACCTACTTCCGCGACTATGTGACCGACGTGGTGACTCCCAACTTCTCGGCCGGCCCGGTCAAGCGGCGCAACACGATCAATGCCATCGCGGGCAGCGCCGGTGCGCTGACCATCGGCGGTTACCGGCGGTCCGACGGGATGCCCGCCGAATATTCGAGTGCCGGCCAGACCATGAACGGCGAAGACCCGCACCCCGACTTTGCCTGCGCCAGCGATGACGGCGTCTGGCGGATCGGCCGCCTGGCCGCCGGGGGGCGCAGCGGATCGGCGGCGGTGCTGCAGGGCACCAGCTTTGCCACGGGCGAGGCGACCCGGATTGTCGCGCTTGATCTCTTGCGGCAGATGGCGGCGGGCGTCGCCGGGCCGATGCTGAAGTTGGCCGGTGCGGATTTCGTGGCGAACGTCCCCGATCCCTATCCGGTGGTGCCGCCCCCGACGATGCCCGCCTCGGCCATGCCGCTCAAGCTGGGGCTGGCGCGCCTGGCCGTGCAGGACCATGGCCGACCGGCACGATAGGCAAGAACGCATGCGAAACCAAAAGCTTGTGCGCCTTGTGTCGGAACCGGACCATCATCGGTTTCGGACAGGACCGAGCCGCGGAAACGTCGTGCGTTGCCTTCGGTGACCGAGCCTGCAGGCCGCCCCTGCCGCCCAACCCGCAAGGTCAAGGGGAGTTCCCGGTCGTGGCCGGACCCCGAGAGCGCGCTTTCGGGGGGGCAAGTGGCGGAGCGAGAGGGATTCGAACCCTCGAGACGGTTCCCCGCCTACACACTTTCCAGGCGTGCGCCTTCGACCACTCGGCCACCGCTCCGTCGGGGGGTGTCTATACGCGCGGGCGGGCGCAATTCAAGGGGCAAACGGGGTCAGTTGCGGCGGGGCGGGCGGAGGTGGGGCATCAGGGTGGCCATGTCCGGGCCGTCCTCGCGCCCCGTCATCGCGCGGCGCAGGGGGCGGAACAGGGCGCGGCCCTTGCGGCCCGTCGCCTGCTTGACCGCCTCGGTCCAGGTGCCCCAGGTGGCGGGCGACCACGGCCCGTCGGGCAGCAGCGCCAGGGCCTGTGCGACAAAGGCCTCGTCCTCGGGGTCGACCTGCGCCAGGGCACCCTCGGACATCACCGTCCACCAGGCACCAAGATCGGCCCGGACGGTGATGCTTTCGCGGGTGACCTCCCAGAATCCCGAGACCTTTTCCGGCGGTACACCCAACGACCGGATGCGGTCGGCGACGGCGGACAGGGGCAGCGCGCGGACATGGGCGCGGGTCAGGGGGAACAGGTCGTCGGCGTCGAACTTGGTCGGTGCCGCGCCAAAGGATGACAGGTCGAACCCGGCGATCAGGTCGTCGTGGCTGGACGCCAGTTCGACCGGCTGCGACGACCCCAGCCGCGCCATCAGCGACAAGAGCGCCATCGGTTCCACCCCCTGCGCGCGCAGGTCGCGCAGCGACAGGGTGCCCAGCCGCTTGGACAGCGCCTCGCCATGCGGGCCGGTCAGCAGGGAATGGTGGGCAAAGGCCGGGGGCGTGCCACCCAGCGCCTGCATGATCTGGATCTGGGTCGCCGTGTTCGTCACATGGTCGGCCCCCCGCACGATGTGGGTCACGCCCATGTCGATGTCGTCGACCGAACTGGCGAAGGTGTACAGGATCTGCCCGTCGGCGCGGATCAGCACGGGGTCCGACACCGAGGCCGCGTCAATCGAGATCGGGCCGAGGATGCCGTCGGGCCACTCGATGCGGGTCTGGTCCAGCAGGAACCGCCAGTACCCTTCGCGACCCTCGCTCCGCAGGCGCGCCCTGTCGGCGTCCGACAGGCCCAGGCTGGTCCGGTCATAGACCGGGGGGCGGCCCATGTTCAGCAGTTTCTTGCGCTTGAGGTCCAGTTCCACCGGCGTCTCGAAACACTCGTAGAACCGCCCTGCGGCGCGCAGGTCGTCCGCCGCCGCACGGTAGCGGTCAAAGCGGTCGGACTGGCGTTCGACGCGGTCCCAGTGCAGGCCGAGCCAGGCCAGGTCTTCCTTGATCCCCTCGGCAAACTCCGCCTTCGAGCGTTCCTGGTCGGTATCGTCCAGCCGCAGGATGAAGGTGCCGCCCGCCTTGCGCGCGATCATCCAGTTCATCAGCGCGGTGCGCAGGTTGCCCACGTGGATCCAGCCGGTGGGCGAAGGGGCGAAACGGGTGACGGTGGACATGGGCGGGAACCTCGCACAGGGTGCGGGCCTGACTGTCATACCGACCGGGTCTTGTCCAGTTTGCGCGCGGTCAGGAGGGCTCGATGGGCCAGCGGCGGCCAAGGTCGGCCAGGCCTGCACGGATCATCTCGGCCAAGACGTCCAGGTCGATGCCCCCCAGGCGGCGCAGGTAGAGGCACGACCT
The DNA here is from genome assembly GCA_052387255.1 of Gemmobacter sp. Taxonomy (GTDB): domain Bacteria; phylum Pseudomonadota; class Alphaproteobacteria; order Rhodobacterales; family Rhodobacteraceae; genus JBBQXK01. Next base: position 34,364 of record JBQTJI010000090.1, read on the forward strand.
GCCCAGGCGATGCGGGCCAAGGCGGGTCAGGTGATCGGAAAGGTCGAGGTATCCCGGCAGGATGTAGACCACCATCTCGGCCTTGCGCGGAGCGAACCCGGTGGCCAGGCTGACGCCCGAATGGCCGCTGTCATAGCGGTAGGCATAGCGCCCGTAGCCGACCATCGAACCGCCCCAGAGGCGGGGCGCAAAACCGGTCACGCGGCGGAACAGCGCGTCGAGGACCAGCGCCTCGTCGCGCCGGTCGGGGGGTTGCACGGCGGCCAGAAAGGCCGCGACATCGCCGCCTTCGGTCGTTTTCGCCTGGGCCACCCCGTTCCCCCGCGCCCGCCACGTTGGCCCACATGATAGGGCAAAAGGGCGGCGCAGGAAACCGGCGTCGGGTCACGCCACGGCGCGACGGGGCACCTTGCCTGTCGTCCCGCGCCATGCCACCACGCGCCATGGTCCACCCCGATCCCGATGCCATCGCCCCGGACGCGGCCCTGATCGAGGCGCTGGCGCTGACCGCCATCGCCGCCCTGCCCGAGGCCTATCGCAACGCCGCAGAAGCCATCGCGCTGCGCGTCACGGACTTTCCGACCGACGAGATGCTCGAGGGGCTGGGCATCGAGGATGCCTTCGATCTGACCGGCCTGTACGACGGCATTCCCCTGACCGAGCGGTCGGTGATGGACCAGCCCGACCGGCCCGATGCGATCTGGCTGTTCCGTCGACCGATCCTGGACGAATGGGCCGAACGCGGCAACGTCACGCTGGCCGAACTGGTGGCCCATGTCCTTGTGCACGAGCTGGCGCATCACTTCGGCTGGTCGGACGACGATATCGCCGCCGTCGATCCGTGGTGGGAATAGGGCCGGATCACGTCCCCGTCATCGCGGGCTGTCCGGCGGGTCGTGTTGCGCTATTCTAGCCGCAACGCAACGACCGGACAGGAGAGCCCCCGATGCAGATGCCCCAACTGTCACGCCGCCACGCCCTGATGGCCGCCGCCGCGCTGCCGCTGGCCACCGCCCTGCCGCGCATGGCCTTTGCCAAGGCCGAGATGCTGGGCGCATCCTCTGCCGGGTTCAACCGCTTCAAGCTGGGGTCGTTCGAGGTGACGACGCTGCTCGGCGGCACCCGCACGGTCGAGAACCCGCAGGAAATCTTCGGTCTGAACGTGACGCCCGAGGAATTCGCGGCGGCGGCGGCGGCGAACTTTATCCCGACTGACAAGGCGCAGTTCTATTTCGCGCCCACGGTGGTGAACACCGGCGCGGAACTGGTGCTGTTCGACACCGGCCTGAACCCCGAGGGGATCACCGCCTCGCTGGCTGCGGCGGGCTATGCGCCCGACCAGGTGGATGTCGTGGTGCTGACCCACATGCACGGCGATCATATCGGCGGGCTGGCGGGCGATGGCGGGGCGACCTTTCCGAATGCCCGCATCGTGACCGGCGCAGTCGAGCACAACCACTGGATGGGCGCGGGGAACGAAGGGTTCGATGCCAAGGTGCGCCCGTTGAACGACAAGATCACCTTCCTGGAGGACGGCGGCAGCGTGGCGGGCGGGATCACCGCGATGGCGGCCTTCGGCCATTCGCCGGGGCACATGGCGTACCAGATCGAAAGCAACGGGGCCCGCGTGGTGGTGACCGCCGACACGGCCAACCATTTCGTCTGGTCGCTGGGGTACCCTGACTGGGAAGTGTCCTTCGACATGGACAAGGCGGCGGCGGCGGCGACGCGGCGGGCGGTGTTCGGCATGCTGGCCGCCGACCGCGTGCCCTTCATCGGCTATCACATGCCGTTCCCGTCGCTGGGGTTCGTCGAGGCGCAGGGCGACGGGTTCCGCTATGTCCCCGCGTCCTATCAGATGACTGTGAACGGCTGATCCGACGGAAACGCCGCCCCGGCGCGTTGATGCCGTGACGGGGATGCAAACTGCGGATTTGCATCCCATAATCGGAATGGCCGTAAGGGCCGGGGGGGCGCAGGCATGCGGTTCTTCAGACGATCGCTGATCGGGCTGATGTTGGTGGCCACGACGCTGGGCTTTCTGGCCCTGGCGGCGCACACGCTGCGCGAGGCCATCGCCGCCCGCAACGCGCCCGACGCCCCCTCGGGTGCCGACCGCGAGCGGGTGTTTTCGGCCAATGTCGCGGTGGCGGTGGCCGGGCCGGTGACCCCGGTCATGACCGTCTATGGCGAGGTGCGGGCGCGCCGCACGCTGGAACTGCGCAGCCCGCGCGGCGGCACGGTGACCGAGGTTGCCGCCAACTTCGAGGATGGCGCGGCGGTCACCCAAGGCCAGCGTCTGATGCGGCTGGACGCGGCGGATGCGACGGCGGCCCTGGCCATCGCGCGGTCCGACCTGGCCCAGGCCGAGGCCGAGGGGCGCGAGGCGGCGGCGGCCCTGGTGCTGGCGCGGGATGACCTGACGGCGGCCCGGGCGCAGGTGACCCTGCGGGCACAGTCGCTGGCCCGGCAAGAGGACATCCGCGCGCGCGGCGCGGGCAGCGATGCGGCGGTCGAGACGGCGGCCTTGGCGCTGTCGTCCGCCGACCAGGCGGTTCTGTCGCGCCGGTCCGCCCTGGCGCAGGCCGAGGCACGGGTGGATCAGGCGGCGACCGCCCTTGACCGCCAGCGGATCACCGTGGCCGAGGCCGAGCGCGCGCTGCGCGAAACCGAGCTCTTCGCGGCCTTCGACGGCATTCTGGGTGCCGTGACTGTCGTGCCGGGGCGGATCGTCCAGGCGAACGAGAAGGTTGCCGATCTGGTCGATCCGACCTCGCTCGAGGTGTCGGTGCGGCTGTCCACGGCACAGTTCGGGCGGCTGGTGGATGCCGGCGGCACGCTGCTGCCTGCACCGGTCGAGATCAACCTGGACGTTGCGGGCACGCCCATCACCGCGACGGGCCGCCTGACGCGGGCGGCGGCGGCGGTGGGCGAGGGGCAGTCGGGTCGGCAGGTCTTTGCCAGCCTAGACGCGGCGGGCGGGTTCCGGCCCGGCGATTTCGTCACGCTGACGGTGGCCGAGCCGCCGCTGGACGATGCCGTCGTCCTGCCCGCCACGGCCTATGGCGCGGATGGCACGGTGCTGGTCCTGGGGCCGGAGGACCGGCTGCAGGTGCTGCCGGTCACGCTGTTGCGCCGGATGGGCGACCAGGTGGTGCTGACGGCCCCCGGCCTGGACGGGCGCGAAGTGGTGCAGGAACGCTCGCCCTATCTCGGGGCCGGGATCAAGGCGCGTCCGGTCCGGCCCGCCACGCTGGCGGCCGTCGATGTGCCGCCTGCGGCCGACATGATCGACCTGACCCCCGCGCGCCGCGCCGAACTGATCGCCCTGGTCGAGGCCAACGGCCGCATGCCGCCCGAAGCCAAGGCACGGGTCCTGGCCCAGCTGGCCGAAGACCGCGTTCCGGCCCGCGTCGTCGCGCGGCTGGAATCGCGCAGCGGGGGCTAGGCGATGGACGCACAAGGGGCACGCGGCATCCTGTCATACTTCGCCCGGCACCGGACGCTGGCAAATCTGGTGCTGGCAGTGATGCTGATCGCCGGGCTGGCGGCGGCGATGCGGCTGCGGGCGCAGTACTTTCCCGACGTCGTGGTGTCCGAGGTCTCGGTGACGGTGCGGTGGGACGGTGCCGGCCCCGAGGACGTGGACCGCGCCATCGTGTCGGTGCTTGAACCGTCGCTCCTGACCATCGACGGGGTGGCCGATGTCACCTCGCGCGCCACCGAAGGGCGCGCGGTCATCGGGCTGGAGTTCGAGCCGGGCTTGGATCTGGCGCGCGCGACCGAAGACGTCAAGGCCGTGGTCGATGCGGTCACCACCCTGCCCGACGATGTAGATTCCCCGCAGGTGCGCCAGGACGCCTGGCGCGACCAGGTCACGGATGTGGTCATCTCGGGGCCCGTCGCGGTCGAGCAGCTGGCGCGCTTTGCCGACGAACTGGTGACGCGGCTGTTCGCGGAAGGTGTCACGCGCACCACGATCCGGGGCATCGCCGATCCCCGCATCGTGATCGAGGTGCCGACGGTCAACCTGATACGCCACGACCTGACCATGGCCGACATCGCCGCCGCCGTCGCCGCCGAAACGGGCAGCGCCCCGGCGGGCGAGGTCGCCTCGGGTGCGGCACGGGTGCGGATGGGCGAGGAGCGGCGCACGGTCGAGGATATCGGCGCGGTGGTGCTGCGGTCGGGGTCCGAGGGCACCAGTCTGACCGTCGCCGATGTGGCCGAGGTGCGCGCCGAGCCGGTGAACCGGGGGCGTGCAACCTATGTGGGCGAAAACCCCGCCGTCACGATGCGCGTGGACCGCAGCGACGGCGGCGATGCGATCCGCATCCAGGCGGCGGTCGAGGCGGTGGTGGCCGAGATGCAGCCGAACCTGCCCCCCGGCGTGCAGGTCGACCTGATCCGCGCCCGCGCCGACCAGATCTCGCAGCGGCTGACGCTGGTCGTGGACAACGCGGTACAGGGGCTGGCCATCGTGCTGGTGCTCTTGTTCCTGTTCCTGAATGCCCGGCTGGCGTTCTGGGTCGCCTCGGGCATCCCGGCGGCGATCCTGGCGACGCTGGCCGTGATGTACGTCACCGGCATGACGCTGAACATGATTTCGCTGTTCGCGCTGATCCTGACGCTGGGGGTGATCGTCGATGACGCCATCGTCGTCAGCGAACACGCCGAATACCGCCACCGCGTGCTGGGCGAACCGCCGGTCATCGCCGCCGAACGCGCGGCGCAGGGGATGGCCCTGCCGGTGATGGCGTCGATGATCACCATGGTCATCGCCTTTGCCGCACTGGTCATCATCGGCGGGCGATTCGGTGAGTTGATCCGGGACATTCCCCTGACGGTGATCGCCGTTCTGGTCACCAGTTTCGTCGAGTGCTTCCTGGTCCTGCCGAACCACATCGCCCATGCCCTGGCCCACAGCCCGCGCCAGGCCTGGTACGACGCGCCCTCGCGCCTGGTGAACCGGGGTTTCGGCTGGTTCGTGGCGCGCGTCATGCGGCCCCTGACGGCGCTGGTGCTGCGCGCCCGCTATGCCGTCGTCGCCGGTGTAGTGTTCCTCCTGGTGTCGCAGGTCTCGCTGCTGATCCGGGGCGACGTGCAGTTCCGGTTCTTCGACGCGCCCGAACAATCCAGCATCACCGGCAACTTTAGCATGCTGCCCGGTGCCGAAAGCAGCGACGCCCTGGCCATGATGCGCGAGGTGCAGCGCGCCGTGGATGCCACAGCGGCGTCCTTCGAGGCCGAGCATGGCCGCAACCCGGTGACCTATGTGCTGGCCGAGGTGGGCGGCACCACCGGGCGCGGCCTGGCGGGGGCCGAGGCGAAAGAGCCGGACCTCCTGGGCGGCATCTCCATCGAACTGATCGACCCGGATTTCCGGCCCTATTCCAGCTTTGCCTTCGTGTCGGCCCTGCAGGAAGAGGTGCGCAACCACCCGCTGCTCGAGGAACTCAGCTTTCGCGGCGGGCGGTTCGGCCCCGGCGGCGACGCGCTGTCGGTCGATCTGTCGGGGGCCGAGGCCGAAACGCTCAAGTCCGCCGCCGAGGCGTTGAAGACCGCCCTGTCCGCCTATCCCGAGGTGTCGGCGCTGGAGGACACGCTGGCCTACGACAAGGAAGAGATGATCCTGACCCTAACGCCGCAGGGCCAGTCGCTGGGGTTCCAGATCGGCGACCTGGGCCGCGCCCTGCGCGACCGGCTGAACGGGATCGAGGCCGCGACCTTTCCGCAGGGCACGCGCACCGCGTCGATCCGCGTCGAACTGCCCGAGGATGAACTGACCGCCGATTTCCTGGACCGCACGCTGATGCGGGCGGGCCCCGGCATCTATGTGCCGCTGTCCGACATCGTCGCGGTCGAGACGCGGGCCGGCTTTTCCACCATCCGGCGCGAAAACGGGCTGCGCATCGTCACCGTGTCGGGCGATGTGCAGGGCGACGACCCGGTGCGCGCCAATGCCGTGCAGGCCGACCTGCGCGAGGTCATCCTGCCGCAGATCGCGGCGGACTTCGGCGTCGGTGTCCGCTCGTCGGGCCAGGCCGAACAGGAGCGCGCGTTTCTGGGCGATGCCTGGCTCGGGTTCCTGATGGCGCTGGTCGGCATCTACCTGACGCTGGCCTGGGCCTTTGCCAGCTGGGCGCGGCCCCTGGTGGTGATGTCGGTCATCCCCTTTGCCCTGACCGGGGCGGTCTGGGGTCACTATGTCTGGGGTGTGCCGATGTCGATGTTCTCCATCGTCGGGCTGATCGGGATGGTCGGCATCGTCGTGAACGATTCCATCGTGCTGGTGTCCACCGTCGATGAATACGCCGAAAGGCGCGGCCTGATCCCGGCCGTCATCGACGCCGTGGGCGACCGCCTGCGCCCGATCTTCATGACCACGTCGATCACCGTCCTGGGTCTGGTGCCGATGCTGTTCGAGCGCAGCTCTCAGGCGCTGTTCCTCAAGCCCACGGTGATCACGCTGGTCTACGGGCTGGGCCTGGGCATGTTCCTGGTGCTGTTCCTCGTGCCCGCGATCCTGGGCATCCAGGCCGATTGGCAGCGCCAGCGCCGGGCGTTCCGGCGCGCGATCCGGGGGGGCCATGCGGGGATGGCGCGGATGCGGCGGGTGGTGGCATTGGCCGCGCTGACGGTGGCGCTGGCCTTTGGGGGAACGCTGGGGGCGGTGCTGGCCTTCGGCGCGCTGCCTGCGCCGGTGCTGGCGGCACTGCCCGCCCTGGCGGGACTGCCCGCCGGGCCCGCGGCACTTGGGTTGTTCCTGGTCGCGACGCTGGTCATCGTCGCCGTCGCCCTGCTGACGGGCCGCCTTGCCCTGCGCCGCTACACCGCCAGCAGTTCCAGCGCCACGCCCTGACCCACGCCGACGCACAGCGTGACCAGCGCCGAGCGTCCGCCACCCTCGGCCAGCCTGCGCGCGGCGGTTCCGGCGATGCGCGCGCCCGACATGCCCAGGGGATGGCCCATGGCGATGCCCCCGCCCCGGGCGTTGACGCGCGGGTCGTCGTCGGCCAGCCCCCAGGCCCGCGTGCAGGCCAGCACCTGCGCGGCAAAAGCCTCGTTCAGTTCGATGACGTCGTGGTCCCAGGGCACCCGCCCGCTGACAGCGGCCAGTCGTGCGGTGGCGGCGACGGGACCGATCCCCATGATGCGCGGTGGAACGCCTGCCGTCGCCGACCTGCCGATCCGGGCAAGGGGGATCAGGCCGTGCTTCCTGACCGCCGCAGCCGACGCCACCAGCACCGCCGCCGCGCCGTCGTTGATCCCCGCCGCATTGCCCGCCGTCACCGTGCCGCCGTCGCGGAACGGGGTGGGCAGGGACGCCAGCCGTTCCAGATCGGTCGCGCGGGGGTGTTCGTCGGTGGTGACGACGGTATCGCCCTTGCGGCCCCGGATCGCGACCGGAACGATGTCGGCGGCATGCCAGGCGGGATCGTAGCGGGTCTGCGACCGCAGCGCCCAGGCGTCCTGATCGGCGCGGGAAATGCCGTACTCCGCCGCCACGTTCTCGGCGGTTTCGGGCATGGACTGGGTGCCATAGGCCTGCGCGATGCGGTCATTCACGAACCGCCAGCCGATGGTGGTGTCATACATCCGGGCATCGCGGGCAAAGGGCGTCTCGCCCTTGCCCAGCACGAAGGGCGCGCGCGTCATGCTTTCGACGCCCCCCGCGATCACCACATCCGCCCCGTCGCGCACCGCCCGCGCTGCCAGGATCACGGCGTCAAGCCCGCTGGCGCACAGCCGGTTCACCGTCAGCGCGGGCACCGTGTCGGGCAGGCGCGACAGCAGGACGGCCATGCGCGCGACATTGCGGTTGTCCTCGCCCGCCTGGTTGGCACAGCCAAGGATGACCTCGTCGGGGATCAGGCCGGGGTGCAGGTCGAGCAGGCCGTCGATCACATGCGCCGCCATGTCGTCGGGCCGGACCATCGCCAGGGCACCGCCGTGGCGGCCGATGGGGGTGCGGCGCTGCGCACACAGGTACACCTCGGTCATGACAGTACACCGGGGGCGGGCCGGTAGCGGCCCTTCAGATGGGCCGGTGCCGCATCTTCGCAGGCGGCCAGCGTGGCACGGATGGTGTCCGCTCCCCGCGCCGCCAGCATCTCGAACGGCCCGCGCGGAAAGTTCAGCCCCAGCTTCAGCGCGGTGTCGATGCCGTCCCGCGTCACGCCGCCGTCGTGCAGCAGCCAGGCGGCCTCGTTCACCAGCGCGGCCTCGATCCTGTGGGCGATCCGGTCGTCGGCAACGGGCGTGGCTGTGCCGGGATGGATGAACCCCAGCCCCGACTTCCGCCCCAGCCTGCCCGCCGCCACCTGATCCCGCAGCGCGGCAAAGACATGATAGCGCGGGTTGCCCCCCATCGCCGCCGACAAGCCTTCGGTCGCGGCCAGGTTGATGTCGGCCCCGATCAGGTCGATCAGGGCCAGCGGCCCGATCCGGTACCCCGCCGCCAGCATCGCCCCGTCGATCGCGGCGGCGGGATGGCCCTCTTCCAGCAGGGCCAGGGCCTCGCCATAGAAGGGCCGGGCGCAGCGGTTGACGATGAATCCGGGGCGGTCGGGGGCGGCGATAACGGTCTTGCCCGCAGCTTCGGTCAGGCTGCGGGCCAGGTCCAGGGCAGCGGGGTCGCTGCCCGCATGGGCTACCAGTTCGACCAGCTTCATCGCCGGGGCGGGGTTGAAGAAATGCAGCCCGATCAGGCGGGCCGGATCGGGCAATCCGTCCGCCAGTGCTGCGACTGACAGCGAAGAGGTGTTGGTGGCCAGCACCGCCTGCGGCAGTCCCTGCGCAAGACGGGTCAGGAGGGCACGCTTTGCCCCCGCCTCCTCGATGACCGCCTCGATCACCAGCGCGGCGGGCGACAGGTCCTCGGCGGCGCTGACCACCTGCATCCGCCCAAGCGCCGCGTCGCGCGCGGGGCCGGTCATGGCCCCCCTGGCGACCCTCTGGTCCAGCGCCGCCGCAAGCCGGTCCATCGCGCTGTCACGGGCACCCGGCAGGGAATCGGTTGCCCGCACCTCTTGCCCCGCCTGGGCAAAGACCTGTGCGATTCCCAGGCCCATGGCCCCCAGTCCCACCACCGCGATGGCCATCCGCCGCTCCGCCCAACCTGCGTGCATCATCGCCGCCACCCGAAGAATTTCAAGCCTGAAAATTTCAAACTTGAAATTGTTCCTGGCCGGTGGCAGCCTGTCCGGGCAGTCGGAGGGGATGGGCGCATGAAGATTCTCTGCCTGGGGGGCGGTCCGGCGGGCCTCTACTTTGCCATCTCGATGAAGCTGCGCGACCCCGCGCACCAGGTGACCGTGCTGGAACGCAACCGCGCCAACGATACCTTCGGCTGGGGCGTCGTGCTGTCGGACGATTCGCTCGACCGGATGACGGCGAACGATCCCGTGTCGGCGCAGGCGATCCGCGACAGGTTCGCCTATTGGGATGATATTGCCGTCGTCCATGCCGGTCACCGCACCGTGTCGGGCGGGCACGGGTTTGCGGGCATCGGGCGCAAGACGATGCTGGTCCTGCTGCAGGCGCGGGCGCGCGACCTGGGGGTGGACCTGCGGTTCGAGACCGAGTTCCGGTCCGCCGAGGACTACCGTGCCGAATTTGATCTGGTGGTGGCCTGCGACGGCATCAACTCGGCCGTCCGGCGCGACTATGCCGATGTCTTCCAGCCCGACATCGACACCCGCCGCTGCAAGTTCGTCTGGCTGGGGACGCACGCCAAGTTCGACGACGCCTTCACCTTCATCTTCGAGAAGACGCCCCACGGCTGGGTCTGGGCGCATGTCTACCAGTTCGATGCCGACACCGCGACCTTCATCGTCGAATGCCTGCCCCAGACCTGGGACGCCTGGGGTTTCGCCGACATGACCAAGGAGGACACGGTCGAGACCTGCCGCGCCATCTTTGCCGCCCATCTGGGCGGGCATGACCTGATGTCGAACGCGGCGCACCTGCGCGGGTCGGCGGTGTGGATGCAGTTTCCCCGCGTGATCTGCGAACGCTGGTTCCACCAGAACGTCGTGCTGATGGGCGACGCGGCGGCGACGGGGCACTTTTCCATCGGGTCGGGCACCAAGCTGGCCTTCGAATCGGCCATCGCACTGGCCGACTACCTGCACAGCGAAGCGACGATGCAGGCGGCCTTCCAGCGCTATCAGGACGAGCGCCGCATCGAGGTGCTGCGCCTGCAGTCCGCCGCGCGCAACAGCCTGGAATGGTTCGAGGAGGTCGAGCGCTATCTTCCCCTGCCGCCGCCGCAGTTCGCCTATTCCCTGCTGACCCGCAGCCAGCGGATCAGCCACGAAAACCTGCGCCTGCGCGATCCGGGCTGGCTTGCGGGGGTCGAGGACTGGTTCCAGGACCGCGCCGGTGGCCAGCGCGGGCGTCAGCCGATGTTCGCGCCCTTTGCCTTGCGCGACATGACGCTGGCGAACCGCATCGTCGTGTCACCCATGGCGCAGTACAGGGCGGTCGACGGCTGCCCCACGGACTGGCATTTCGCGCATTACGCGGAACGTGCCAAGGGGGGCGCGGGCCTTGTCTATACCGAAATGACCTGCGTGTCGCCCGAGGGTCGGATCACTCCCGGCTGCCCGGGTCTGTACGCCCCCGCGCATGAGGCGGCGTGGACGCGGCTGACGGATTTTGTCCATGCCGAGACGGCGGCAAAGGTCTGCTGCCAGATCGGTCACGCGGGGCGCAAAGCCAGCACGCAACTGGGGTGGGAAGAGGCGGACAGCCCCCTGCCCACCGGCAACTGGCCCGTCGTCGGTCCCTCCCCCGTCCCCTGGTCGCCCGCGAACGCGACCCCGCGCGAAATGACGCGCGCCGACATGCAGGCGGTGACCGACCAGTTCGCGCAGGCCACCGCGATGGCGCGGCGGGCGGGGTTCGACATGGTGGAACTGCACGCGGCGCACGGATACCTCGTGTCGTCCTTCATCTCGCCCCGGTCGAACCGCCGGACCGATACCTGTGGCGGATCGCTGGAGAACCGGATGCGCTGGCCGCTGGAGGTTCTGCGCGCGATGCGGGCGGAGTGGGGTGCGGACAAGCCCCTGTCAGTGCGCATCTCGGCCACCGACTGGACCGGCGACGACGGGGTGACGCCGGCCGAGGCCGTGGACATCGCGCGGATGTTCCACGCTGCCGGGGCCGACATCATCGACGTGTCGGCAGGCCAGACCTCTGTGCAGGCAAGGCCGGTCTACGGGCGGATGTTCCAGACCCCGTTTTCCGACCGCATCCGCAACGAGGCCGGGCTGGCCACGATGGCCGTGGGCAACATCACCGAGGCCGATCAGGTCAATTCCATCCTGCTGGCGGGCCGGGCCGACCTGGTCTGCCTGGCCCGGCCGCACCTGGCCAACCCCTACTGGACGCTTCATGCCGCCGTCGCGGCGGGGGACGAGGGCACCGGCTGGCCGCTGCCCTACCTGGCGGGGCGCGACCAGATGCGGCGGTTGCGGGCGCGGGCGACCGAGGTGATCCGGGCATGAGGCGCGTTCTGGTCACGGGGGGCGGATCGGGCATCGGGCGCGCCATCGCGCAGGCCTTTGCGGCGGCGGGCGACGCGGTCACCATCGCGGGCCGCCGGATCGACGCGCTGGAGGAGACTGCGCGAGGCCATGACATGACCTGCCGGGTGGCCGATGTGACCGACGAGGCGCAGGTGGCAGCCCTGTTCGACGCGCCGTTCGACGTGGTGGTGGCCAATGCCGGGGCAGCGGGGTCGGCGAAGCTGGAACAGGTCACGCTGCACGAATGGAACCGCACGCTGGCCGTCAACCTGACCGGCACCTTCCTGACCTTCCGCGCCGCCCTGCCGGGCATGGGTGTCGGCGGGCGGCTGATCGCCATGGCCTCGACCGCCAGCCTGCAGGGCGGGGCGGGCCTGGCCCCCTATGTCGCGGCCAAGCACGGCGTGCTGGGCCTGGTGCGGTCGGTCGCGATCGAGGTGGCCAAGCGCGGCATCACCTGCAACGCGATCTGCCCCGGCTTTGTCGACACGCCGCTGGCCGATCAGGCCGCGGCAGGCGTCGCGGCCCGGCTGGGCGTCGACGGGGCCGAGGCGCGGCGCAGGCTTGCGGCCGGCAATCCCACTGGGCGGCTGATCACACCGGGCGAGGTGGCGGCGGCGGCGCTGTTCCTGGCCTCTGCCGCCGCGTCCCAGGTCAACGGCCACGCGCTTGCCGTCTCGGGGGGCGAGATATGACCGACCCCCTGTCGAAGCGGCGGCTGAAGGTCTGGGTGCGGATGCTGGGGGTGACGCGGCGGGCCGAGGGGACCTTGCGCGAACACCTGCGCGTCCACCACCGCAGCACGCTGCCCCGGTTCGACGTGATGGCGGCGCTGTACCGCCGACAGCAGGGCGTGACGATGGGCGAGCTGTCGCGGATGCTGCTGGTGTCGAACGGCAATGCGACGGCGGTCGTCGACCGGCTGGAGGCCGACGGCCTGGTGGCGCGCGCGGCCTCGGACACCGACCGGAGGACCGTCTTCGTGGCGCTGACGCCCGCCGGATGTTCGACCTTCGAAGGCCAGGCGGCGGAACACGAGGCAGAGGTGAACCGCATGTTCGCGGCCCTGAGCGAGGCCGACCTCGACAGCCTGACCGACATCCTGAAACGCATGGGGGCCCCGACATGACGGACCTTTCGGGGCTGCGGCCCGAACACTTCCTGTGGTCGGTCGCGGACCGTGTGGCCACGATCCGCCTGGACCGGCCCGACCGCAAGAACCCCCTGACCTTCGACAGCTATGCCGAGTTGCGCGACACCTTCCGCGCGCTGCCCTATGCGGCGGATGTGGACGTGGTGGTCTTCGCCTCGAACGGCGGCAACTTCTGTTCGGGGGGGGATGTGCATGACATCATCGGGCCGCTGATCGGGTTGCCGATGAAGGACCTGCTGGCCTTCACGCGGATGACGGGCGATCTGGTGAAGGCGATGATCGGCTGCGGCAAGCCGGTCATCGCGGCAGTGGACGGCGTGGCCGTCGGCGCGGGCGCGATCATCGCCATGGCCTCCGACCTGCGGATTGCGACACCTGCCGCCAAATGCGCCTTCCTGTTCACCCGCGTGGGCCTGGCGGGCTGCGACATGGGGGCCTGCGCCATGCTGCCCCGGATCATCGGCCAGGGCCGGGCGGCGGACCTGCTGTACACGGGCCGCACGATGGGCGCGGACGAGGGCCACGCCTGGGGCTTCTGGAACGCCCTGCATCCGCCCGAGGTGCTGGAGGCCGAGGCGATGGCGCTGGCCGGGCGGCTGGCGGCGGGGCCTGTGTTCGCGCATTCGATGACCAAGACCCAGCTGAACCAGGAATGGAACATGGGCCTCGACCAGGCCATCGAGGCGGAAGCGCAGGCGCAGGCGATCTGCATGCAGACGCGCGATTTCGAACGGGCCTATGCGGCGTTCGTCGCCAGGGAACGGCCGGTGTTCCACGGCGACTGAGCGCGAAAGCCGGGGGCGCTTCGCCCCCCGGACCCCCCGAGGATACTTGGACAAAGCCGAAAGCATGACCGACAGAACATTCCTGACCTGGCCGTTCTTCGAGGATCGCCACCGCGAACTGGCCGTAGCGCTGGAGGCGTGGTGTGCGGCGCATCTGCCGGTGGATCACCATGATGTCGACGCCGCCTGCCGGGGGCTGGTGGCGGACCTTGGGGCAGGCGGCTGGCTGCGCCATACCGGGGGTGCGGCGCTGGACGTGCGCACGCTGTGCCTGATCCGCGAGACGCTGGCGCGCCATGACGGGCTGGCCGATTTCGCCTTTGCCATGCAGGGCCTGGGGATGGGGCCGGTGTCACTGTTCGGGACGCCCGATCAGCGCGCGTGGCTGGACCGGACGCGCGCGGGGACGGCGATTGCGGCATTCGCCTTGACCGAGCCCGGATCGGGGTCGGACGTGGCGGCGACCGCGACACGCGCCGAACGGGTGGCAGACGGCTGGCGCATCGACGGGACCAAGACCTGGATCTCGAACGGCGGCATCGCCGACGTCCATGTCCTGTTCGCCCGCACCGGCGAGGCCCCCGGCGCGCGTGGCCTGTCGGCCTTCCTGATGCCCGCCGACACGCCGGGGCTGACCATCGCCGAGAGGCTGGACACCATCGCGCCGCATCCGCTGGCCACGCTGCGGATGGTGGACATGGTGCTGCCCGAGGGCGCGCTGATCGGCAGGGCGGGCGAGGGGTTCAAGGTGGCGATGGCCACGCTGGACGTGTTCCGCCCCACGGTGGGCGCAGCGGCGCTGGGGTTCGCGCGGCGCGCGCTGGACGAGGCTTGCGCGCGGGTCAAGGCGCGCCGCATCGGAGGGGCGGCGCTGGCCGAGATGCAGATGGTGCAGGGCCACATCGCCGACATGGGCGTGAAGATCGACGCGAGCGCCCTGCTGGTCTATCGCGCCGCCTGGGCCAAGGACATGGGCGCGCCCCGCGTGACGCGCGAGGCGGCGATGGCCAAGCTGTACGCGACCGAGGCCGCGCAAGAGGTCATCGACATGGCCGTGCAGCTGCACGGCGGCGACGGCGTGCGGTCGGGGTCGGCGGTCGAACGGCTGTACCGCGACATCAGGGCGCTGCGCATCTATGAAGGGGCCAGCGACGTGCAACGGATCGTGATCGCCCGCGCGGTGCTGGGCGGCTGACAAGGGGGGATGAACATGGAACTCGACGGCGGGATCACACAAGGCGGGACGGCGTACCACGGGCGCACGCTGAACATCCTGGGGCAGCGGTACTTTCCCAAAGCCAGTTGCGAGGCTAGCTTCGCCTTCGAGACCAACTCGGACCCCGGCCAGTTCGTGCCGGTGCATGTCCACCCCCATCAGGACGAGTTCATCCTGGTGCAGGAGGGGCAGCTGGAGCTGAAGCTGGACGGCGTCTGGCACACCGCCCGCGCGGGCGATCTGGTGCGGATGCCGCGCGGCGTGCCGCACGGGTACTTCAACAAGTCGGACAGGCCCTGCCGCGCGCTGTTCTGGGTGCCGCCCGCAGGCAGGCTGGAGGCGCTGTTCGAGGTCCTGCACGACATGACCGACGTGCCTGCCGTGATCGCGGCATCTGCGGCGCACGACGTCGATTTCCTGCCGCCCGAGGCCAACGACTGATGGCGCACGACGTCCTGCATCCCGCCGGATGGAAACCGGCGCGCGGCTATGCCAACGGCATCGCGGCGCGCGGGCGGATGGTGTTCACCGGCGGCATGGTGGGCTGGACGGGCGAGCAGGTGTTCGAGACCGACGATTTTGCCGGGCAGGCGGCGCAGGCCCTGCGCAACATCGTGGCGGTGCTGGCCGAAGCGGGCGCAGGGCCGCAGCATCTGGTGCGGCTGACGTGGTATGTCACCGACAAGGCCGAATACTTGGCGTCCCTGCGCGACCTGGGCCAGGCCTATCGCACGGTGATCGGCCCGCACTATCCGGCGATGGCGCTGGTGCAGGTGGTGGCCCTGGTCGAGGACCGCGCCTTGGTCGAGATCGAGGCGACGGCCGTGGTGCCCGACGCCTGAGAGCCAGGCGCTGCCGACCGGATTCACGACGACGCCAGCCGTACGAGTCGTCCCGGCGCAGGCCGGGACCTCGATCCCTTGTGCGCCGACCATCGGGGCCCAGGCCTGCGCCGGGGCGACCGGTGCTGTGATGAACCCGAATGAACGCGCCTTGCTTTAGCGGAACATCGGCGGGCGGGCGTCGGTCCAGGCCCCGCCCGCCCTGGCCGAGGCGACCGCCGCATGCACTGCCGCCATCGACCTCAGCCCGCTTGCCGCCGTCGGCAGGCCGTCGCGGGGCGTGCCCCGGATGGTGTCGGCCAGGTCGCAATAGATGTTGGCCACGGCCATCGGAAACCCCTCGGGATGGGCGATGGCCACCCGCGACAGCCGCCGGGCGTCGTCGCACAGGCCCGCTTCGCCCTTTTCGATGATCTGGGTGCGGCCCCCGACCGGGGTGTGGATCAGCTGGTTCGGCTGTTCCGAGGCCCAGCGGAACCCGCCGGTTTCGCCGAAGACCTGGATGTCGAAGCCATGCTGCCGCCCGATGGCGACCGACGAGGTCCACAGCCGCCCGACCGTGCCCCGCCCCATGCGGAAGTTGACCATCGCGTCATCCTCCAGCACCCGCGACGGGATGGTCGAGGCAAAGTCGGCGGACAGCGCCTGCACCTCGTCGTCGCAGATGAAGCTGGCCATGTGCAGCGCATGGATGCCGCAGTCGGCGAACTGGCCCGAGACCCCGGCCATTGCCGGATCATAGCGCCAGCGGACGCGCGGATTGTCGGCATCGCGCGCATCGCCATGGTGGCCGTGGCTGAAGTTCGTCACGACCAGCCGCACCTGCCCGATCTCGCCCGCCCGCACCATGGCGCGGGCCTGGCGCACCATCGGATAGGCCGAATAGCAGTAGTTGACGGCGCAGACCTTGCCGGTCCGTTCGGCGATGCGGACGATCTCTTCGCCCTCGTCCACCGTCGTCGTCATCGGCTTTTCGCACAGAACGTTGAACCCGGCCTGAAGGAAAGACTTGGTGATCTCGAAATGGGTCGCGTTCGGGGTGGCCACGGTGACTAGGTCGGGCCGGTCGGGGCGGTCGCGTTCGCCCGCCAGCATCTCGCGCCAGTCGCCATAGGCGCGGTCGGGGGCGATGCCCAGCCGGTCCGCAAAGGCGCGCCCGGCCTCGGGGCGGTGGTCCAGTGCGCCTGCGACCAGGGCGAAATGCCCGTCGGCCAGCGCGCCCAGCCGGTGGGCCGGGCCGATCTGGCTGCCTTCGCCGCCACCGATCATGCCCCAGTTCAGCCGTGCCATCATGCGAATCCGATCCGTTCCAGATAGGCGCGGTTCGCCCGCGCATCGTCGACCGGGCTGCCCCCCAGCGTGGGGTCGCAGTCCTGTTCGACCGTGCACCAGCCCTGGAACCCGGCGTCGAGCAGGATTTGGCGCACTGCCGCAAAGTCCACGTCGCCCTGGCCGAGGTTGCAAAAGATGCCCTGCCCGCAGGCCTTGTAGAAATCGGTGCCCTCGGCGACGGCGCGGGCCTTTACCACGGGGTCGATGTCCTTGAAGTGCATGTAGGAAATGCGCCCGATGTGGCGGCGCATGAAGGCCACGGGATCGTAGCCCGCATAGGAATGGTGGCCGGTGTCGAAGCAGATTTTCAGGATGCTGCCATCCACCTCGTCCAGCAGCCGCTCCAGTTCCGGCTCGAAATCCATGAACCCCGCCGCATGGGCGTGGATGCCGACCGTGAGGCCATGGTCCTCGGCCCCCAGCCGCGCCACCTGTGCGATGCGGTCGCGGAAGCCCGCCCATTCGGCGGCATCCATCGCTTCGGCCACATCGGCGCGGCCCGCCGTGCCTGCGCGGCGGGGCGAGATGGAATCGATCAGCACCAGATGCCGCGCGCCATGCGCCACCAGCGACTTGCAGGTGCGCATCGCCGCATCCATCACAGCGCCCCACTGACCCGGATCGTGGAACGGCTGGAACACGACGCCGCCGATCAGGTCCAGCCCGTTCTCGGCCAAAGCCTCGGCCAGGATCGCAGGGTCCTCGGGCATGTAGCCGATGGGACCCAGCTCGATGCCGCGATACCCGGCCCCGGCGCAATCGCGCAGCACTTGGCCCCAAGGGGGATTGCGCGGGTCGTCCGGGAATTCGACCCCCCAGGAACAGGGCGCGTTGCCGAGGCGGATGGTCATGGCGTCCTCATGCGTCGGGAACAGGGTGCCAGCGGCCATCTGCGGATGACCGGAAGGCGGTGTCGATGATCAGCGAGACGGCCAGGCCGTCGCGGAACGTCGGCCAGACCGGGGTGCCGGTGGCGATGGCCTGCAGGAAATCCCGCGCCTCGATGATGATCTGGTCCTGATAGCCGGTGCCATGCCCCGGCCCCTGGCAGAAGGCGGCATAGTCGGGATGGGCGGGTCCGGTCAGGATGCGGGTGAACCCGCGCTGCGCCTCGGGTCCCTCGGCGCGGTACAGCCAGACCGAGTTCTGGTCTTCCTGGTCGAACCGGATCGCGCCCCGGGTGCCATAGATGTCATAGGCATAGCCCATCTTCCGGCCCGACGCGACGCGGCTGACCCAGATGTGCCCCATCACGCCCGAGGCAAAGCGCAGCATCATCTGGCCCTGGTCGTCGTTGCCCACGGCGACAGGCCCCGCTGGACCGGGCCGGGTGGTATGGACCGTCTCGATCCGCGCCGACACTTCGGCCACCGGCCCCATCAGCGCCAGCGCGCAGTTCAGGATATGGGGGGACAGATCGCCCATCGCCCCGTTCGCGCGGCCCGTCGTGCGCCAGTTGGCGGGCAGGTCCGGGTCGGCCAGGAAATCCTCGGAATGCTCGGCGCGGAACCATGTCGGCGTGCCGATCACGCCCTCCGCCAGCAGGTCGCGCACGAACCGCGTGGCGGGCGTGCGCACATAGTTGAAGCCGATCATGTTCGGCAGGCGCGCACCTTCGGCGGCGGCAACCATGGCGCGGGCATCCTCGACCGAGACACCCAGCGGTTTCTCGCAGAACACGGGCTTTCCGGCGGCAAAGGCGGCCTCGGCGATCGCGCGGTGGGTGGCCTGGGGCGAGGCGATGACGACAGCCTGCACGCGCGGATCGGCGACCAGATCGCGCCAGTCGGTCGCCGCGCGGGCAAAGCCGTAGGCGCGGGCATAGCGTTCCGCCGAGGCCTGCGACGTGGCCGCGATCACCTCCAGCCGGGGCCGCAGCGCCGTGTCAAAGACCGCGCCGACCGCCGACAGGGCCACGGCATGGGCCTTGCCCATGTAGCCGCCGCCAACCAGCCCGATCCCGATGTCGCGCATCGACGTCCCCCTGTTCGCAGCAACTGTTGCAACCGGTTGCAATCGGTGTATCGTCCCTTCACGGGCCGCGCAAGGCCCTGCGAGGCCAGAGTGGGGGTCCGATGGTGGGAACAGTGATAGGCACCCGATCCGTCAGCGCAAGGCGGATCGTCTGATGGCCGACCTGTCGCGGCTGGCCGGTCGGAACCTTCTGGTCATCGGCCGGGCCGGCATGGACCTGTACGCCGATCCGCCCGGAACCCGGACCGAAGAGGCCGCGCAGTTCACCACGGCCCTGGGCGGTTCGGCGGCCAACACTGCGGTCGCGCTGGTCCGGCAGGACTGCCGCGCCGCCCTGCTGACCCGCCTGTCGGACGATGCGGTCGGGCGGTTCTGCCTGAACCAGCTTGACCGGTACGGCGTGAACCGCGCCCATGTCCACGCCGAAGCGGGCGAGGTGCGCACCTCGCTCGCCGTGGTCGAGACGCGCCTGGCTGACACGCAGTCGGTGATCTACCGCAACGGGGCTGCCGATTTCGCGCTGACCGTCGCGGATGTCGAGGGCGTGGACTATGCCGCCTTCTCGGCGCTGATCGTCACCGGCACAGCGCTTGCGGCAGAGCCGTCGCGCGGGGCGGTGTTTCGCGCGCTCGACCTGGCCCGCGCGGCGGGGCTGCCCCTGGTGCTGGACATCGACCACCGCCCCTACTCCTGGCCGTCATCCCAGATCGCCACCGACACCTGCACCCGCGCGGCCGGGCTGTGCGATGTCGTCGTCGGCAACGATGCCGAATTCGCCCTGCTGGCCGGGCATCCCGACCGCAGCCTTGACGCCGCGCGCCGTCTGGTCGGGCGGGGCGCGCAGATCGCCGTCCACAAGATGGGCGAAAAGGGCGCGGTGACGATCACCCCCGACGGCGCGTTCGCCACCGGCATCTACCGGACCGACGCGCTGAAACCCACCGGGGCGGGCGACGCCTTCCTCGGGTCCTTCATCGCCGGTCTGTCCGACGGGCGGCCCCTGCGTGACGCCGTGCTGCGCGGCTCGGCCGCCGCCGCGATGGTCGTGGCCCGCGTCGGCTGCGCCCCGGCGATGCCGACCCGCGCCGAACTGGACGCATTCCTGGCCCGCCATCCCGGCCCGACCAACTGAAAGACCCCCATGCACATCCCCCCCCACAACAACCGCAACTCTCCCATCGTCGATGTCGCCGACCCGCGCGTGCCGCTGGTCTACTTCAACATCCTGCGCCTGCGGGCGGGCGAGACCTTCGACTACCGCATCGCGGGCTATGAAACCTGCGTGGTGCCCGCCACCGGGACGGTGACGGTGGACACCATGGGCAAGACCTTCGCCCGGATCGGCAACCGGGGCGCGGACGTCTGGGACGGAGAGCCCGAGGGTGTCTATGTGCCGACCGACAGCGGCGCGCGCATCACCGCCCTGACCGAGGCCGAGGTCTTTGTCGCGGGCGCCCGGTTCGCCGAAACGCTGCGCCCCTTTGCCGTGCGCGCGGGCGACATCGACAGCGTGCAATACGGGTCCGACGACACCAAGACCCACCGCAAGATCAAGCACATCCTGGGCACCAGGTACCACGACCGGGTTGGACGCCTGCTGGTGAGCGAGCTGTTCACCGTGGGCGCGGGCGGCTGGTCGGGCTTTCCCAGCCACAAGCACGACACCGACCGCCTGCCGGACGAGACGCGCCACGACGAATGCTACAACTTCCGCTTCCGCCCCCGCCACGGCTCGGGCCTGCAGATGCTGCAGCGGACCGACAACGAACCGGGCGACGCCTATCACATCATGGACCGCTCGACCGTGCTGATCGACAAGGGCTATCACCCCTGCTGCGCGCTGCCGGGGTACGAGATGTATTACTTCACCATCCTCGGCGGTCTGACGCAGCGCAGCCTGCGCCAGTTCTTCCAGCCGACCCACGCCGACCAGGTGGCCACAATCCCCGGCATCATGGACATGGTGGCCAAGTTCAAATGACCGTTGCCACCCTGACCGAGGTGCTGCAACCGGCGCTGCAAGGCGGCTATGCCGTGCCGGGCCTGGTCTGCCTGGGGTGGGAGGACATGCGCGCCTTCGTCGCCGCCGCCGAGGCCGAACGCGCCCCGGTGATCCTGCAGGCCGGTCCCGCCTGCCGCGCGCACACGCCCCTGCCGGTGCTGGGCGCGATGTTCCGCCATCTGGCCGAGGCGGCTTCGGTGCCGGTGGTCGCCCATCTGGATCATGGGCACACGCTGGACGATTGCCGCGCCGCGCTGGACGCAGGGTTCACCTCGGTGATGTTCGACGGCTCGCGCCTGCCGCTGGCGCAGAACATCGACGCGACGGCGGCGGTGGCCGCCCTCGCCCATGCGCAGGGCGCGTCCTGCGAGGGCGAGATCGGGTTCGTGGGCTATGCCGGGGATGTCGCCTCGGCCGGGACCGACCCGGCCGAGGCCGCCCGCTTTGCCCGCGAAACGGGCATCGATGCCATGGCCGTCTCGGTCGGCAACACGCATCTGCAGCAGGGGCCGGGCCAGGGGCTGGACGAGGCGCATCTGCGCGCCATCGAGGCGGTGACCGGGGTCGCGTTGGTCATCCATGGCGGATCGGGCGTGCCCGTGGACCAACGCGCGCGGCTGGCCGCCACCTCGCGCGTCGTCAAGTTCAACATCGGCACCGAGTTGCGCATGGTCTTTGGAACGGCCCTGCGCGAGGCCGTCAACCGGATGCCCGCGCGGTTCGACCGCATCGCCCTGCTGGCCGACACCCACGGCCCCGTGATGGAGGCGACGCGCGTCATCCTGCGCAACCTCGGCGCGTCGGGGCGCGCGGCCTGATCGCCGCCGCCCGTCAGCTTTCGCGGAAGGCGCGAGTGAAGTAGTCGGTGAAGGGCTTGACCAGATAGGCCAGCGGCGTGCGTTCGTCGGTGCGGATGAAGGCCTCGACCGGCATGCCGGGGATCAGGGTC
>JBQTJI010000091.1:0-6102 GCA_052387255.1 Gemmobacter sp.
TGCGTGGGGGGCGTTGTTCGGGAATGGGTGGCGGGGGGGGATCGGGGTTCCCCGCGGGGGGGGGGGGCCGAAGCGGGGGGGGGGGCGCGGGGGCGGGCGGGGATTGTGGCTTCGCTGCCGATTTCCGCCGAACGTGGGGCGGCCACTTCCCCTGCGCAGCCATTCCCGGTATCCTGCCCGGAACGCGCGGGATACGTGCGACGAGCAAGGCAAAACGCGCCACAGAATGCGCGGGGCAGTTGGGGATTTCGGGCATGAAACGGGCAAGGATCAGGGCAGTTCTCTTCGCCTCGGTGGCGGCAGCGGCCCTTCTGGGATGCGAAAAGGCTGTCGACGACGCAGGGTCGGTCGAGGATGCGCCGGTCGCGCGGGCGGCCACGTCGGTCCGTCTGGTGGACCGCGATGTCGAGGCACCGCAGGTGTTCCAGGTGTCGGACCAGGCGCTGTGGGACGGGCGGCCCTCGCTGGGCGGCGTCTGGGTGGCCTCGCCCGATGCGGTCGACCCCGAGCGCGTGATCCTGCGCAACCCCGCCAACGGCAAGTTCGTGATCGGCGCGCTGTTCCGGCGCGAGCGGCTGAACCCCGGCCCGACCCTGCAGATCTCGTCCGATGCGGCGGCGGCCCTGGGCATTCTGGCGGGGCAGCCGTCGAAGATCGACGTGACCGCGCTGCGCCGCGAAGAGGCCGAGGAAACCCCGGCCCCGGATGCGACCAAGCCCATTCTCGATGCGAACGAGTCGGTCGAGACGACCGCCCTGGCCGCCATCGACCGCGCCGAGGGCGAGACCGATCCGTCCCAGACGGCCATTGCCGCCGTCCCTGCGGCGACCGGCATTGCCCCGGACGCCGGGTCGGATGTCGTTGCGGACTCCGGGGCGGATGCCGGCGCGGGCTCTGTCGCGACCACCGACCTTGCCGCTGCCGAGCCGGTGGTCGAACCGAAACCCAGGCGCAAGCGGGCCGGGCTGTTCGGCAAGCGCAAGGCGACAGGGTCCGAGGCGCAGGTCGAAACGGCGGCGCTGGAGGCCTCGGCAGGGATCGAGACGACGGCGCTGACGGCGGCTGCCGCCGGCCCTGCGCCGGTCGCCGCAGTCGCCGCCGCCCCGATTGCCGCCGCCGCGAAGCCTGCGGGCCGCGCGGCGCTGATCCAGATCGGCATCTTCTCGGTCGATGCCAATGCCGACCGGGCGGTCAAGATGCTGACGGCCAAGGGCGTGGCCGCCCGCAAGCTGACCGAGACGAGCCAGGGCAAGACCTTCTGGCGCGTCGTGGCCGATGCCCCCGACGGCAACGCCACGCTGGCAAGCGTCAAGGCGGCAGGCTTTGCCGATGCCTACCCCGTGTCCCGCTAGAGACGAGAGGTCCCATGCTGAAGGCGCTGCTGCTTGTCCCGTTCCTGATCGCCGCCTCGGTCGCCCACGCCTTTGAAACGCGCGCGACGGCGGCCTGGGTCTATGACGTGACCAGCGGCACCGTGCTGATGGACAAGAACGCGGACCAGCCGCTGCCGCCTGCCTCGATGTCAAAGCTGATGACCCTGAACATGCTGTTCGAGGCACTGCGCGACGGACGCGTGACGATGGAGACGACCTTTCCCGTCTCGGCCCGCGCGCATGCCATGGGCGGATCGACCATGTTCCTGAGCGAACTGGACAATCCAACGGTGATGGACCTGATCAAGGGCATCATCATCAACTCGGGCAACGATGCCTGCGTCGTCGTGGCCGAAGGGCTGGCGGGCAGCGAGGATACCTTTGCCGCGCAGATGACCGAACGCGGGCGCGCCCTGGGCATGACGAACTCGACCTTCAAGAATTCTTCGGGCTGGCCCGCCGAAGGCCACGTGATGAGCATGCGCGACCTCGGCATCATCGCCCGGCGGCTGATCGTCGATTTCCCCGAGTACTATCCGTACTTTGCCGAGACCGAGTTCAACTACAAGGACCGCGCCCCGGCCAACAGCCAGAACCGCAACCCCCTGCTGCGCATCTCGGGCGGCGACTGGGTGGCGGACGGGCTGAAGACCGGGCACACCTCCGAGGCGGGATTTGGTCTGGTCGGGTCGGCCAAGCGCGGTGACCGGCGGGTGATTTTCGTCGTCACAGGCCTCGACAGCGAAGCCGCGCGGGCCGAGGAAAGCCAGGCCGTCGTCAACTGGGCCTTCCGCCAGTTCGTCAGCAAGACGCTGGCTAGGGAGGGCACGCGGGTGGCCGAGGCCGAGGTCTACATGGGGGCCGCCGCCACGGTGGGACTGGTCCCGGCGTCGGACGTGACCGCCCTGCTGCCCGCGCAGGTGCAGGACGCCGTGACCGCCGAGGTGGTCTACAACGGCCCCCTGATCGCGCCGATCAAGGCCGGGACGGCGGTGGCCGAACTGATCGTGCATGTGCCGGGGATGCCCGACCTGCGCTTCCCCCTGCTGGCCGAGGCCGACGTGCCCAAGGGCGGGTTCCTCACGCGGCTGGGGGCTGCGGCGGGTGCCCTGCGTGCGCAGGTCATGGGCGATGCCGCCCCGGCAAGCTGATGTTCCTCAGCTTCGAGGGGATCGACGGGTCGGGCAAGTCCACCCAGGCCCGCCTGCTGGCCGAGGCGCTGCGGGCGCGGGGGCTGGCGGTGACGCTGACCCGCGAACCCGGCGGCAGTCCGGGGGCCGAGGAAATCCGCCGTCTGGTGCTGACCGGCGACCCCGACCGCTGGTCGCCCGAGACCGAGATCCTCTTGTTCACCGCCGCCCGCCGCGACCATCTGGAACGCACGATCCAGCCCGCGCTTGCGCGGGGCGGGGTGGTGATCACCGACCGTTTCGCGGATTCGACGCGGATGTACCAGGGCATCGCACGCGGCGACGGCGGCCCGTTGCGGGCGATGGTCGATGACCTGCACGCGCGGGTGATCGGGGTCGAGCCCGACCTGACCTTCCTGATCGACATCGACCCCGCCCTGGGCCTGACCCGCGCCGAGACGCGCCCCGGCCACGAGCTGCGGTTCGAGGCGATGGGTCAGGCACTGCAGGCCCGCATGCGCGCGGGGTTCCTGGACCTGGCCCGCGCCCACCCCGCCCGGTTCCGCGTGATCGACGGGGCGGGCACGCCGCCGCAGGTGGCCGCGCGGGTGCTGGCCGCCCATGACGCGGGGGCGTGATGGCCCGCGCGCCGAGGGTGGACGAAGACGCCGTACCCCTGCCGGAGCCCGACCGCGTAGAGGGTGCCCCCCACCCGCGCGAGACGGCGCGGCTGTACGGCCAAAGGGACGCCGAGGCTGCGTTCCTGGCCGCCTTCAACGCGGGCCGGATGCACCATGCCTGGCTTCTGACCGGGGCCGAGGGGCTGGGCAAGGCGACCCTCGCCTGGCGCATCGCGCGGTTCCTGCTGGCCGCCCCTGCCGACGACGGGGGGATGTTCGGCGCGCCGCCCCCACCCGCGACGCTGGACGTGGACGCAAGCGATCCGGTCCACCGCCGGATCACCGCCCTGTCCGAACCGCGCCTGTCCCTGCTGCGGCGGGGGCCGAACGACAAGCGGACCGACCTGATGTCGGTGATCTCGGTCGACGAGGTCAGGGCGATGAAGAAGTTCTTCACCCTGTCCGCCGCCGACGGGGGCCGCCGGGTGGCCATCGTCGATGCGGCGGACGACCTGAACCCCGCTGCCGCCAATGCCCTGCTGAAGATCCTCGAGGAACCGCCCAAGGACGCCATTTTCCTGATCGTGGCGCACCAGCCCGCGCGCCTGTTGCCGACGATCCGGTCGCGCTGCCGCGCCCTGCGCCTGTCGCCGCTGTCGCCCCCCGACATGGCCGCCGCGCTGGATCAGGCGGGGGTCGCGACCGACGCCCCCGACCAGCTTGCGGCTCTGGCGGGCGGCTCGGTCGGGGCGGCGATCCGGCTGGCACGGCATGACGGCCTCGCGCTCTACCGCAGCCTGCTGTCGCTGGCCGCCACCCTGCCCCGCCTCGACCGCCCGCGCGCCCTGGCCCTGGCCGAGGCGGCGGGCAAACGCGGGGCCGAGGCGGTGTTCGACCTGACCGTCACGCTGGTGGACCTGATGCTTGCGCGGCTGGCGCGGCAGGGCACCACCGCCACGCCCGCCCCCGAGGCGGCCCCGGGCGAGGCTGCGCTGTTCGCGCGCCTGTGCCCCGATGCCGCGTCGGCGCGCGGCTGGGCCGACCTGGCGCATACCCTGGGCGCGCGGGCAAGGGCCGGCCGGGCGGTCAACCTTGACCCTTCCGCGCTTCTGCTGGATATGCTGCTGAAGCTGGAATCCGGGCCGGGCAGTCGCGCGTTCGAAGGTGGCGGGAATGATCGCAGATAGCCTGCCCCAGATCGTGGACAGCCACTGTCACCTTGATTTTCCCGATTTCGAGGGCGAACTGCCCGACATCGTCGCCCGCGCCCATGCGGCGGGCGTCACCCGGATGGTCACGATCTGCACCCGCGTGGCCGCCGAGCCCCGCATCCGCGCCATGGCCGAAACCCTGCCCGGCGTGTTCTATGCGGCCGGCATCCACCCGATGCACGTCGACAAGGAGCCGCCTGCGACAGTGGAGTGGCTGGTCGCCCTCGCCCGGCATCCCCGCATGGTGGGGATCGGCGAGACCGGCCTCGACTACCACTACACCGCCGACACCGCCGCGTTGCAGCAGGCCTCGCTGCGCATCCATATCGAGGCTGCCCGCCAGACCGGCCTGCCGCTGATCATCCACGCCCGCGCAGCCGATGACGACATGGCGCGCATCTTGTCGGAGGAGTACCGGGCCGGTCCCTACGGTTGCGTCATGCACTGCTTTTCGTCGGGCGCGGCCCTGGCCGAAACCGCCTTGTCGCTGGGGTTCTATCTGTCGATGTCGGGCATCGCGGCCTTTCCGAAATCGGACGACCTGCGCGCGATCTTCCGCGCCGCACCCCTGGACCGTATCCTGCTGGAAACCGACAGCCCCTATCTGGCCCCCCCGCCCCACCGGGGCCGCCGCAACGAACCGGCCTATACCGCGCACACCGCCGCCGTGGGGGCGGCGCTGTTCGGCCTGTCCCTGCCCGAATTCGCGCGCGTGACCAGCGCCAACTTCGACCGCCTGTTCACCAAGGCCGCCTGATGGACCGGATGCGCTTTACCATCCTGGGCTGCGGGTCGTCCGGGGGCGTGCCGCGCCTCGGCAACGACTGGGGCGACTGCGACCCCACGAACCCGAAGAACCGCCGCCGCCGCTGTTCGCTGCTGGTGGAACGGATCGGGGCGCAGGGGATCACCCGCGTGCTGATCGACACCGCGCCCGACATGCGCGAGCAGCTCTTGGATGCCGGCGTCGGCACGCTGGATGCGGTCGTCTACACCCATGCCCATGCCGACCACGTCCACGGGCTGGACGACCTGCGCCAGATCGTGTTCAACATGCGCGCCCGCCTGCCCGTCTGGGCCGACGGCCCGACGCAAGAAGCGCTCCTGTCGCGCTTCGGCTATGCCTTTGTCCAGCCGCAGGGATCGCCCTATCCGCCGATCCTGGACCTTTTCACCATCGACGGCCCCGTCACCATCGCGGGCCCGGGGGGCCGCGTGACGCTGACCCCCTTCACGGTCGAGCACGGGTCGATCGACGCCCTGGGGTTCCGCATCGGCGATCTGGCCTATCTGCCCGACGCCGTGGGCATCCCCGAGGCGACCTGGCCCCTGCTGGACGGCTTGGAGGTCTGGATCGTCGATGCCCTGCGCCGCCGCCCGCATCCGACCCACGCCCACCTGGCCATGACGCTGGACTGGATCGCCCGCGCCGCGCCCCGGCGCGCCGTCATCACCAACATGCACGTCGATCTGGACCACGCGACGCTGGACGCCGAGACGCCCGGCCACATCACCCCCGCCCATGACGGCATGGTGATCGACCTGGCCGCCGGGGACTAGGGGATGGTCCGATCACGCGTGACCTGCGACCGTGAAGCGCCCCCCTCTCCCCTCGGGGGAGAGGGATGGGGTGAGGGGGCACCACATTGCCGCCATCGATCCCGCCTCCGTCCAGACCGCTGCTGCCCGCCCGCCCCCCCCCCCCCCCCCCCCCGGGGGGGGGGGGGCGGGGGGCCCCCCCCCGCCCCCGGGGGGGGGGGGGGGAGGC
>JBQTJI010000092.1:0-22221 GCA_052387255.1 Gemmobacter sp.
CCGCCCGAGCCGTTGTCGTCGCCGGAGCCCTTGTTGCCGCCCGACCCCTTGCTGCCGCCGGAACCCTTGGTGCCGCCGGAGCCGTTGGTCCCGTCCGACCCCTCACCGTCGCCCGAGCCCTTGGTGCCGCCGGAACCGTTGTCGTCGCCCGAGCCCTTGCTGCCGCCGGAGCCCTTGGTCCCGTCCGACCCCTCGCTGTCGCCCGAGCCCTTGGTGCCGCCGGAACCGTTGTCGTCGCCCGAGCCCTTGCTGCCGCCTGAACCCTTGCTCCCGTCCGACCCTTCGCTGTCGCCCGTTTCGTCGTCAGCAAATTCCTCGCCCGTGAAGTAATAGTACTGCTCGCCCTCGGCCGAATAGATCGTGGCCTTGATCACCACCTTGGCCGGGTCAAGCTCGGGATAGGACTCGCCCATCTGGCGGACCAGTTCGTCGGCATAGGCATTCAGGGTCTCGACCGCCGGGTCGAAACCCACGACGTGACCGATGAACAGGTTGATGTCGCTGCTGCCACTCTCGTCCGAGTCGATGAAGAAGGTGATGCCGGTCGTGCTGTCGGGAATCGGGGGATAGGGGTACGGTCTGCCACCGCCGCCGCCGCCGCCGCCCGAGGTTCCGCCACCCTTGGTGCCGCCCTCCCCCTTGGTGCCGCCCGTCCCTTTCGTGCCCTTGGTGCCGCCGGACCCCTTGGTGCCCTTCGTCCCGCCCGACCCCTTGGTGCCCTTCGTCCCGCCCGAGCCCTTGGTGCCTTTCGAGCCGCCCGAACCCTTGCTGCCGCCGGACCCCTTGGTGCCCTTGCTGCCACCGGACCCTTTGGACCCTTTGCTGCCCTTGGACCCCTTGCCACCGCCCGAGCCCTTGGTGCCCTTGCTTCCGCCGGACCCCTTGGTCCCCTTGGTGCCCTTGCTGCCTTTGGAACCTTTCGATCCCTTGCTGCTGCCGGACCCCTTGCTGCCCTTGCTGCCCTTGCTGCCGCCGGACCCCTTGGAACCCTTGCTGCCCTTGGACCCCTTCGATCCCTTCGTGCCACCGACCGGCTCCGGCGGCGGCGCAGGCGGGGGCGCGGGCGGCTGCGGCTTGACCGGTTCGGCGATCTTGCCGAACGACTTGCCGAACACGCCTTCGTTGGCCTTGTACCAGTTCGAGAGGGACGACCCCTCGACCCCGCCGTTGTGATAGGAATTGGAGGTGCTCGCCAATTTCCCCGCAGTATTGCCGCCTGACTTTCCGAACAGGCCCAAACCCTTCATCATCCCTGAAATCCTCAGTTCTTGAAAAGGCAACAGTGACCAATGCGCTTGGCCCAACGGCTGCGCAGACCTGGAAAAATCCAGGTTCGTCAATCACGGCTGTCTTTTCGGCACCCCCACCGTGGAAAATGCGACAGAACCGTGGCAAGACAGAAGCTTTAATTGAATTCACCGTAAATTTGGCCGATCACGCCGGGGTTGGCAGAAACAATCGTGATTGCGCAAAACGCACTGTCCAACGCGCAGCGACGGCCCGCCAGACGCCAGAGCGAATCACACTGCGCCCCGTCCCCGAATCGCCGCGAGGATTCCGCAAAAAAACCGCAAGGCTGCGGTTCGCTGTCTGCCTGACCTGCCATCCACCCGGAGCCGCCATGTCCAGCACGTCGAACGACGACCGTTTCGCCCGTATCGCGGCGGCTGCCGAGGCGCTTCTGGGCGAAAAGGTCACCCGGATCACCGCCCCGGGCGGCGAGGGCCGGGCCAGCCTGCGGCTGCACATGGAAAGCCGCGACGTCATCGGCACCCTGCGCCCGAACTTCCGCCGCACGCACCTCGAGGCGCATGTGCTGACGGAACTGGGGCAGCATTGCGACGACCTGCCCCGCTGCCTGGGCGTGGTCGGCGAAATCCTGTTCCAGTCGGACGTGGGCGACCGCCGCCTGAACATCGAGATCGCACAGGCGAAAACCCGCGCCCGCATCGACATGGCCGACGATGCGGTGGCCGCGATCTTTCGCATCCATGCGGCGGCCCGGAAGACCGACCTCAACGCCATCATGCCGCACCTCGGCACCAACCGCGACTGGATTTCCAGCCTGGTCAACGTGGCCTCGGTGCTGGAACCCTACGGCCCCGGCGTGTCGCGCAGCTATGACCGCAGGGCGGCGGCCAACCGCATCGCCTCGGAAGGGGTGCAGTTCGTGAAATGGGACTGCCGGTCGGGGAATGCCGCGCTGGATGCGGACGGGCGGCTGCGCTGGTTCGACTTCGAATACGCAGGCCTGCGCCACGGAGCCGAGGATTTCGCTTGGCTGATCGGCGACGAGGCCTGGCCGCTGGACGGCCCGACGATGCTGGCCCTGGTGACCGACAACTTCGATCCCGGTTGCGGCCACGAGCGCGACGCCTACCTCGAATTCCTGGCGGCCTATGTCGCACTGCACTGCGTGCAGCGCATCAAGCTGGTGGTGAACGAGGCCGCCAAGCACGGCTGGCGGTCGATGGACCGTGTGCGCCGCCATGACGATGCGGGCAAGCACCCGGCGTTTCTGGCCCATGTCGCCGGGGTCGCCGCGTTCTTTGCCGACCGCGCCCCCGCGACGGCCCCCCTGGTGCGCAATTTCGAGGCGACCGCAGCCCATTTCCGCGCCATGGTCGATCAGACAGAGGCTGATCTCGCCGCCCGCAAGCGCGCCTGAGAGGACCCGATGCAGGACCAGTCCCACCCCCTCTGGCACGCCACGGCCATTGATGTCGAACCGGGCCTTCGCGTCGAGGTGATCGACAGTTTCACCGCCTTTGCCCAACTTCAGGGGGCCTGGACCGACCTGTCGGCGCGCGATCCCGATTCCGGGCTGTTCCTGTCCTGGCCCTGGCTGGCCGAGGCGTTCGTGCGCAGTCCCGGCCGGTGGAAGGTGCTGGCGGTGCGCGAAGGGGCGCGGCAAGGCCGCTACCTGTGCTTCCTGCCGCTGAAGCTACGCCTGCACTGGAGCCGGTCCGAGGGGCTGTTGCAGACGCAGCTCGACCCCGGCGGACGCCTGGGGTTCAGCGAATACACCGGGTTCCTCTGCGACCCGGTCGAAGAGGACCGCGCCCTGCCCGCCCTCGCCCGCCACTTGGCCCAGACCGGGTGGAGCGATCTGGAACTGCGCTATGAACCCACCGGGCGGCGGTCCGAGATTTTCGCGAATGCCTTTCCGCCCGAGCATTTCCGCGTGGTCTGGCAACCCTATCGCATCAACGGTGGCGAGACTGACAATCTGGTCTGCCCCGGCATCGCCCTGCCCGACGCCTATGAAACCTGGCTGGAAACCGGCCCCGGCAGCAACACCCGCCAGAAGATCCGCCGCTTCACGCGCAAGTTCATCGACACGGGCGAGCTGCACCTGACGCGCACCGATGCCGCGAGCTTTGCCCGCGATCTGGATATCATGATGGGCTTCTGGCGCGCGAAATGGGCCCCGCTGAAGGATCCCGCCAACCTGGACGGGCTGGAACGCAACTATCGCCAGATGATGGCCGACGCGCTTGCCCTGGACGCGCTGTTCATGCCCGTGCTGTGGCGCGGCGATCAGCCTCTGGGCGTGATGGGCGGCATTGCCGACGCCAAGCGCGGCAATCTGGTGTTCGCGGTGTCGGGCCGCGACATGACCGGCAACGATCCGGCGATCGGGCTGTTGCTGCATGCCCATGCGATCCGGTGGGCCATCGAGAACGGCTTTGCCACCTATGATTTCGGCCACGGGGACGAACCCTACAAGTACACCTTCGGGGCGGTCGATGCGCGGGTGTTCAATGTGAAGGTCTCGCGCCGGGTCCGCGACGCGCAGGTGTTCGATCCGTTCTGCACGCCCGAGGCGCTGCGCCGGGCGCGCGGGTTTCTGGAACAGGGCAAGGCGGATGCGGCGCTTGCCGTCCTGCGGCAGGTGACGGCGACCTAATCCTCGCCCAGGCCCAGCCGGGCGCGTGCGCGGGCGGTGGCAGCGGCGATCAGGCGGTCGGCGACGATGGCGATGGCCGCGACGGCAAGCCCCGCGATCACGCCGCGGCCCACATCGGCGGTGGCCAGGGCCGCATACACCTCTTGCCCCAGGTCGCGCGTGCCGACCAGGGCGGTGATGACCAGCATCGACAGCGCCAGCATGATCGTCTGGTTCACCCCCAGCATGATGTCGGGCAGCGCCATCGGCAGGCGGATGCGCGTCAGGACCTGCCAGCGGGTGCAGCCGCAGACCAGCCCCGCCTCGACCAGTTCGGACGGCACCGACCGCAGGCCATGCGCGGTATAGCGCACGGCGGGGGCCAGCGCGTAGAGCACGACCGCGATCATCGCCGCAAAGTCGCCCACGCGGAACAGCATGATGACCGGGATCAGGTAGACGAAACTCGGCAGCGTCTGCAGCGTGTCGATGAAGGTGCCGATCACGCGGCCCGCCGTGTCGCTGGCCGCCGCCCAGATGCCCAGAGGCATCCCGATCAGCGCCGCGATGATCACCGAGATGCCGCAGAGGTAGACCGTGGTGATCGCCTGTTCCCACAGCCCCGTGACCGCGATGAACAGCATCAGCGCCAGGCACAGCGCCGCCAGCCTGCCCCGCCCCAGTTGCCATCCGGCCAGCGTGACCAGCGCCACCACCCAGGGCCAGGGCAACGCCAGCATGAACCGCTTCACCGGCAGCAGGACGTTCAGCAGGATCGCGTTCTTGAACGCCTCGATCTGGTCGAAGTAGTTGATGTTGATGTATTCCACCAGGTCGGACCAGAACGTGCTGGTCGACAGGGTCGCGCCCTTGGGGTAGGTCTGCACCCAGGGCAGCACCAGCCCGGCCAGCCCCGTGGCCACGATCAGCCCCAGCACCAGCACCGTCTTGGGGTGGCGTTTCAGCCAGGGCCCATGGGTCACGTCCCCCTGACCTGACCGCTCCGCCAGGGCCTGCGACAGCCGGTCCAGCGCCACGGCCAGGGCGGTGATCGCCAGCCCGGCCTCGATCCCTGCGCCGATCTTCAGGTTGCGCAGCGCGTTCAGCACGTCGAACCCCAAGCCCCCCGCCCCGATCATGGATGCGATGATAACCATGTTCAGCGACAGCATGATCACCTGGTTCACCCCGACCATCAGGTCGGGCAGGGCCACCGGCAGCAGGACCTTGCGCATCTGCTGCGCCGGGGTGCAGCCGACCATGCGGCCGAACTCCTGCAATTCAGGGGGTATGGACCGCAGCGCCAGCGTGGTGATCCGCACCATGGGGGGCATCGCGTAGATGACGGTGGCGATCAGGGCGGCGACGGGGCCGAAGCCGAACAGGAACAGGATCGGCACCAGATAGGCGAATGTCGGCACCGTCTGCATCAGGTCCAGCACGGGCGAGAGGACCCGGTCGAAAGGTTTCGACAGGAACGCCCCGATGCCCAGGGCAAGCCCCCCCGCCACCCCCATCGGCACCGCGATCAGGATCGATGCCAGCGTCGTCATCGCACTTTCCCACTGGCCGAAGACCGCCAGGTACAGGAACAGCCCGCCCACCAGAAGGCCCAGCTTCCAGCCCCGCGCATAGACGCCCAGCGCCACCATCGCGGCAATCACGGCGATCCACGAAATCGGCGGGACGATGGTGGTGGCGCGGCGGCCCCGCCCCTCGGTGATGCCGTCCACGATCAGGACGCGGGCGGCGTTGTAGGGCACCTCGACGGCGGCGGCGACGGCGCGGGTCGCCTCCTTGACGGTGAACAGCCCGAAGGTCGCATCCTCGACCAGCCAGCGCATCGCGGCGCTGGTCGCCCCCGCCAGGTCGATCTGGACCGACGGCGGCGGCAGCAGCAGCGCCGGGGGCAGGTGCGCGGCAAGGAAGGCCAGCACAAGGCTGGCCAGAAACAGCCCCGGCCAAAGCGCGCGGCGCATCACCTGCCGCGCCCGACCAGCACGTCGACCACCGCCTGCGCGGTGACATGGCCGATGACGCGGCCCCCGGCATCGGTCACCGCATGGGGTTGGGCCGCGGCTTCGATCCGGTCGGCCACATCCTCGACCCGCGCCGATGACGGCAGGCTGCCCGCCACCGCCCCGACCGCCACGGGCGACATGATGCGCCCCAGCGTCACCACCTTGGCGCGCGGCACATGGGCGGTAAAGGCCGCCACATAGTCGTCCGCCGGAGCCAGCACCAGTTCCTCGGGCGTCGCGATCTGCACCACCGCGCCGTCCTTCATGATGGCGATGCGGTCGGCCAGGCGGATCGCCTCGTCGAAATCATGGGTGATGAACACGATGGTCTTGTGCAGCTGGTTCTGGATGCGCAGGAATTCGTCCTGCATCTCGCGCCGGATCAGGGGGTCGAGCGCCGAAAAGGGCTCGTCCAGGAACCACAGTTCCGGCTCGACCGCCAGCGACCGGGCGATGCCCACGCGCTGCTGCTGGCCGCCCGACAACTGGCGCGGGAAATAATCCTCGCGCCCCTTCAGGCCCACCAGCGCCGTCACCTCGCGCGCGCGGGCCTCGCGGGCGTCCTTCGCAATGCCCTGAATTTCCAGCGGAAAGGCCACGTTCTGCAACACCGTCAGGTGCGGCAGCAGGGCGAAATGCTGGAACACCATGCCCATCCGGTGGCGCCGGATTTCAATCATCTCGGCAGCACTGGATTTCAACAGATCCTGCCCGTCGAACAGGATCTCGCCGCCCGACGGCTCGACCAGCCGCGACAGGCAGCGCACCAGCGTGGACTTGCCCGATCCCGACAGGCCCATGATGACGAAAATCTCGCCCTGCCGCACGTCCAGCGTCACGTCGCGCACGGCCCCCACATGGCCCGAGCCGCGGATGTCGTCCAGCGACGGCACCTTGCCGCCCGCCAGCAGCCGGTCGGGATGGGGGCCGTAAATCTTCCACACATGCCGACAGGCAAGCTTGACGGGGCGTTCAGTCATGCCAGAGACCGGTCCGGGTGCGACAGGGCGGAAAGGGGGGCAGGTCGCCCTGCCCCCGCTGTCGCAGGATCATTCGATCCACGTCTTCCAGACGGCCTCGTTGGCGGCCATCCATTCGTCCACCACTTCCTCCAACGGCACGCCATCGACATCGACCTTGCCGACCATCACGCCCATCGCCTCGTTGGTCATGGTATAGGCCTTGATCGCCTTGGCGGCACCCGGCCACTTGCCTTCCAGACCGGCCCAGCCCGCCTTGTACACCGGTCCCGTGGGCTTGCCGCAGTCATAGGCGGCGGCGGCGTTCTCGCCGACCGCCGGATCGGTATAGCATTCAGGGGTATAGGCCGGGAATTCGACCCATTCGCCCTCGTACTTGATCGGGGCCCAGTGCGGGGAATAGATCCACATCAGGATCGGATCCTTGCGCTGATAGGCGGACTCAAGTTCGGCGAACATGGCGGCATCGGTGCCGGCGTGGATCACCTCGTAGTTCAGGCCCAGGGCGGCGATGCGTTCCTCGTCATAGCCGCCCCAGGTGACGGGGCCGCCCAGGTAGCGGCCCTTGGGTGCGGTCTCGGCGGTCGCGAACATCTCGGCGCAGTCGTTCAGCGCTTTCCAGTCGGGCAGGCCCGGGCACTTTTCCTTCATGTACAGCGGATACCACCATTCCTCTTTCGCCTGCATGCCGGTCTCGCCGAAGCTGACGGTGTTGCCGGTGGCGATCGAGGCGTTCATCGCATCGGCGGCGGTGGTGGCCCACAGCTCCATCGCGACATGCAGGTCGCCGGATTCGAGGCCCGAAAACTGCGCCAGGTAGTCCGCCTGCACCAGTTCGACGTTGTAACCCGCCTCTTCCAGCACGGCGGCCATGATGTTCGTGGTGATGAACTGGCCGGTCCAGTCGTGCAGGGTCAGCTTGATCGGGTCCTCCGATTCCGCCTGGGCAAAGGCGGCTCCTGCGGTCATCGCCAAGGCAAGGCCCAGGGACATCATTCGTTTCGTCTGCGTCATGGTCATTCCTCTGTTGGGGGTGATGGCCCGCCCGGTGTTCCGGGCCGCGACCCTTGCCGACATTCTTGCCGGTCTGTTCTGGCGGATGGTGGTGGGCGGGGGGGCCTCGTGTCAACGCTGTAGCGGGTTGGTCGCGCGTCAGTTGCGCAGATAGCTTTCCATGCTGTCCTCCAGCGCATCTTTCCACGGCGTGTGGTGCAGGGGGGCCATCGTGCCGGTCATGACCGAGGCATAGGCGTTGTCGCGGAAGGTCATGATGTCCTTCTTCTTGTGGTCCTTCCAGGCATAGAAGGCCTCGCAGGCCCCGTTGACGTCGAACGAAGGATAGTCGGTCTCGTCGATCAGTTCCTTCACATAGTCGCCCTGATAGTGGATCGCGTCATGGGCATCCTGCCCCGCATCCTCGGCCGCAATCCGGTCGGCTACATCCTTGGCGCGGGCGGCAGCGTCAGGGATGGCGATCCGCCCCAGGATCGCGTCGCGCACCCACCAGGCCTGCGCATCGAACATGTTGAAGGTGAACCACTGGTCCTGCATGCCCAGATAGAACAGGCGGGGGTTCCGGTTCCACGCCACGCCCTTGTACAGGTCCGCCGTCGCCAGCCGGTTCGCCGTCTTCAGCCGCAGGTCGTCGGGCAGGAACGGGAAATGGTGCTTGTACCCGGTGCACAGGATGATCGCGTCGATCTTCTTGCTGCTGCCGTCGCCGAAATAGGCATTGCTTTCGTCCACCCGCACCAGGGCCTGCTTTTCCTCCCAGTTCGCGGGCCAGTCGAACCCCATCGGCGCGCGGCGGTAGGTGCTGGTGATCGACCTGGCCCCGTATTTCCAGCACTGCGACCCCACGTCCTCGGCCGAATAGGACGTGCCCATGATCAAGAGGTCCTTGCCCGTGAACTCGCGCGCATCGCGGAAATCGTGGGCATGCAGGACCCGCCCGTTGAACCGGTCGAACCCGGGGTAGGCGGGCACGTTCGGCACGCTAAAATGGCCGCTGGCGACGACGACGTTGTCGAACACCTCGTCGTACATCCTGTCGTTCTTCAGGTCGTGCACGGTGACAGTGAAATTGTCCTTCGCCGCGTCGTACTTCACCATCCGCACGGTGGTCGAGAACCGGATCCAGTCGCGTACGCCCGCCCGTTTGACCCGCCCCTCGATATAGTCGTACAGCACCGCGCGGGGCGGGTAGCTGCCGATCTGCTTGCCGAAATGTTCCTCGAAGGTGTAGTCGGCAAACTCCAGCCCCTCTTTCGGGCCGTTGGACCAGAGATAGCGGTACATCGAGCAATGCACCGGCTCGCCGTGTTCATCGAGGCCCGTGCGCCAGGTGTAGTTCCACAGCCCGCCCCAGGTGTCCTGCTTCTCGAAGCACACGACCTCGGGGATATCGGCCCCTTTTGCCGCCGCCGACTGGAACGCCCGAAGCTGGGCCAGCCCCGACGGCCCTGCCCCAATGACTGCAACCCGCTTGCCCATCCGCCACTCCCCAAAGCACTTTGCCCGACGCTAGCGGCGCGGCATGCGCAGGTCAAATTATTTTCCTGCGGGGAAACGCGCATGCCGCCCTTTTGGGCAGCCCCTGTGCGGGTCACGACTGCGGACGGGTCTTCTTCGGATCGTAGTGCGACAGGGCCACCACCTGCGCAGGCAGGCGCTTCTGCCCGTCCAGCTTGACCACCTCCAGCGCGGTGCCAAGGTCTGCATGGGCCACATCGATCCGGGCAAGGGCGATGTTGCGCCCCAGGATGGGTGACCGGGTGGCCGAGGTGACAACCCCCACTTGCGCGCGGCCGAGGTGGACCGGGTCGCCGTGGCCGACATCGACCTGTCCGTCGATCTCCAGCCCCACGAAGCGGTGGCTCGGATGCTCCTTGCGGCGGATCAGCGCCTCGCGTCCGACGAAGTCGTCGGTCTTGGATTTCAGCGGCACGGTGAAACCGATCCCGGCCTCGAACGGGTCGGTCTGGTCGGAAAAGTCGTTCCCGGCAAAGATCAGCCCCGCCTCGATCCGCACCATGTCCAGCCCCGCCAGCCCCATCGGGCGCAAGCCCAGGTCACGGCCATGGTCCCAGACGGCATCCCAGACCGCCACCGCGTCCTTCGGGTGGCAGAAGATCTCATAGCCCAGCTCGCCCGTGTAGCCGGTGCGCGACACCACCACCGGCGCGCCGTCCGGCCCCCCGATGCGCGCCACCGCGAACCGGAACCAGCCAAGCTCGGCGATGGCGGGCTGCACGGGCGCGGTCCAGATCGCCCGGCGCAGAATCTCGCGGCTGTTCGGCCCCTGCACCGCGATGTTGTGCAACTGGTCGGTCGAAGACCGCACCATCACCCTCAGCCCCAGCTTGTCCGCCTGCTCGCGCAGCCAGACCCCGCCGAAATCATCACCACCGACCCAGCGGAACCGGTCGCGGCCCAACCGGAACAGCGTGCCGTCGTCGATCATGCCGCCGTGGGGATAGCACATCGCGGAATAGACCACCTGCCCCTCGGACAGCCGCCTGACATCGCGCGTCAGGGTGTACTGCATCAGCGCCTCGGCATCCGGCCCCGTCACCTCGACCTTGCGCAGGGGCGACAGGTCGATCACCACGGCGGCCTGGCGGCAGGCCCAGTATTCCTCGATCACCCCGCCGGTGTAGGCCTGCGGTAGCCAGTATCCCTTGTACTCGACCATAGCCCTTGTCAGCGCCGCAGTGCGGGGGTGAAACGCGGTCTCTTTCGTCATCTTCGGCTCCGCATCTGGCGTGGTGCGCGTGGCGATGGCACGCTTGAATGTTTCCGCGCCCGAATAGGTCCGCACATGGATGTCGCTCAGATACCAGCCGTTGGCGGGGCTGGTGTCGTCCGGGCAGGCCGAGTTCACGCAGATCAGGTCGGTCAGCGCGCGGAACAGCACATAGTCGCCGGGCCGCGACCAGGGTTCGTCCGAGATCACCACGCCCTGCGCGTCGATCCCGGTGTTGAAGAACAGGTTGACCGCCATCCACCCGGCCCGCGCCGTCACCCCATGGGGGGCCAGTGCTGCGTTGAAATTCTCGGAACAGTTCGGGTGGCCGGGATAGCCGATGTCGTCATAATACTTCGCCGCACAGGCCAGTGCGAATGCGTCGTGGCGGCCCACTGTATCCTGCACCACCTCGACCAGCGGAGCCATGTCGTGGTCGTAGTACTTGGAATGCAGCCCCGGCATCGCATAGGCCCGGCCCATCAGGCTGCGCGTGGTGGTCACGTCCAGCGCCTGCTCGATGCCCTTGTCGAGTTTCCGGGCGGCAAAGCACTGGAAATCGGTACACTGGCGACCATCGACGTCGATCACCTGGATATAGTCGCCCGCCTTGACGAAATAGGCCTCGGCGGTCGCCGACCTGACGCGCAGATCCAGCACCGGGTCGGCCAGGGGGTCGGGCAGGTCGAACTGGCCGACCAGGCGCAAGGTCGCGCGCTGGACCTGCACGCCAAGCGGGGTTGCGGTGTCCTGTGCATCGGGGGCCATCGTGGCACCGGGCGCGGCAATCACCAGGGCGCCCGCGCGCGTGGCGACAAAGGTTTCCGCCGTTCCCGCCGGGGTCGTCCCGCCGAACAACGCCACCGCCCCGGCGCGGGCCAGGTCGATCCCCCGCCGCTCCAGCCCCAGCCGCAGGCCGCCCAGACCGGACCCGGCGTTCGGCCCGCCCGCCAGCAGGGCCTTCAGCCCGCCCGCGTCGCTGTTTGCCGCCACGCCGAGGAGGCCAGCATCGATCCGTCCCCGGTCGTCGGCGGCGACCAGTTCGGCCCGCTGGCCGCCCTCGGTGTTCACCACCGTCACCAGGTCGCCCGCCGCCACCGGCAACAGGATCGCGCCACGGCCCGGCACCTCATAGGTCTCTCGCCCCGGATGGGCCGTCACCGAGGCAGGTGTCAGAATCCGGCTGGGGCGCGGCGGGCCGGGAACGACACGGGGATAGGGGCTGTCCAGCATCGAACCTGTTCCTGCCGACTTGCGGCGCGCCTGTAAAAAATGTTTAACCGCAAGAATATCGCGGCCAAGACCTTGCCGCAACCCCCCTGCAACCCCTGGCCGGACCGAGACCCCGATGACATCGCTGCTTCTGGGCCTGTTCGCCGCCTTCGCCTGGGGGCTGCACGATTTTCTGGTGCGCCGTGTCAGCCAGAACACGCCTGCCGCGCCCCTGCTGTTCGTGTCGCTGCTGGCCGGATGCCTGGCCCTGGCACCCGTCAGCGCGTTCAGCGGCGACTGGCCCCGGCTGACGGCGCGCGACGCGGTGGCGGCAATGGCGTCGGGGGTCGTCTATGCCCTTGCCTGCTATGGCATCTACCGCGCCTTTGCCCTGGGCCCGGTGCGCGTGGTGGCCCCGATCAGCGGGGCCTATCCGGTGCTGTCGGTCGGCTGGGCCGCGCTGTCGGGGCAGGATGTCGGCCTTCTGCAATGGCTGGCGGTGCTGACCATCGTGGGCGGCATCGCCCTGGTGGCCCGCAGCGGCGAGGGCGAAGGCACGCCCGTCACCCTGCCCGCCGTCGCCTGGGCGGTGATCGCCTCGGCGGGCTATGGACTGACCTTTGCACTTGGGCAGGCGGCGGCGGCGGCGGGGGCCGAGCTTGCGACATCGCTGATCGCCCGGATCGTGGCCCTGGCGGTACTGTGCGGGATGGTCCTGGGCGGACGGCGCGGCCTCAGGGTTGTTCGCCCCGTGCTGCGCCCGCTGGTCGTGATGGGGGTGCTGGATGTCGCGGCACTGACCTGCGTGCTGGCGGCGGGGGGATTTGCGCATCCCGAATACGCCGCCGTGGCCGCCGCGCCGTTCGGCGTCATCACCATCCTGCTGGCCTGGGCCTTCCTGTCCGAAGCGATGCGCCCCGCGCAATGGGCCGGGGTCGCGGCGGTGTTCGCGGCGATTGCCTGGCTGGCCGTGGGGTGACGCCGCCGGGATTTCCGGTTGAGGCGCGGCTTGTTTCACGGTAGTGAACAGACAACGCGTGCAGCGGGCGGAGGGGATGATGGACGGCCTGCCCGACAAAGCGGACGGCGGCAAACCCGACGGCGGCAAACCCGTCACCGGCAAACCCGACGACGCCGCCCTGCCGAAATCCAAGCCCGCCTTCGACCAGGACCCCCACCGCGTGCGCGACCTGTCCGAACGTAACCTTGAAATGGCCATCGGGCGCGCCGTCCGCGCCTTCCGCCGCCAGCAGGCGATGACCGTGGCCGATCTTGCGGGGGTGACGGGCCTGTCCATCGGCATGCTGTCCAAGATCGAGAACGGCATCACCTCGCCCTCGCTGACCACGCTGCAGATCCTGAGCCATGCCTTTTCCACCCCGATCACCTCGTTCTTCCGGGGCTTCGAGGAACGCCGCGAGGTGCAGCACGTCAAGGCGGGCGAGCATCTGGAGATCGAACGCCGGGGGACAAGGGCGGGCCACCAGTACCACCTTCTGGGCCATATCGGTTCGAACGCCTCGGGCGTCGTGGTGGAACCCTACTTGATCACGCTGACCGACACGTCCGACACGTTTCCGACCTTCCAGCACGACGGGATCGAGCTGTTGTACATGCTGGAGGGCGAGGTCGAATACCGCCACGGCGACCAACTGTTCCACCTGAGGCCGGGCGACAGCCTCTTGTTCGATGCCGACGCCCAGCACGGGCCGGAAGTGCACATCGAACTGCCCGCGCGCTATCTGTCGATCATCACCTATCCGCAGGGATAGGGCCGCGAAGGACGGGCAGAACCGCCGCACCACATCCGATTTCTTCAAAGAAATCGTACCGGAATTTTTGAAAATTCCGGCTCCTGGCCGCCAGCGCTGCGCAGCGGGCGATCCTTGCGCCGCGCCCGCAGGGGCCGCTCAATCCGGCCAGAACCCCGGCGACGTCGGCGCACCGTCGTCGAACTGCGACAGGTACTGCAGCATCAGCGGCTTGTTGCGGATGAACCCCTTGTACGTCGCGATCTCGTCCGGGATCGTCTGCACCACCCGGTGCAGGCGGCGCGCCCATTTCGGCACGCTCACCAGTTCCTCGAACCGGATCAGGTAGCAGCGGATCGGGAACACGATGGCGTTCGACCGGGGCAGCCGGTGCAGCGTCTGCAACTCGACCCGCAGGTGCTGCCGCTGTCCGATGGTGTCCGCGTTCATCGTCGTCTTGGTCGGCCCCCATTTCGGGTAATTCTCGGGGCTGGTGTCCAGCAGCGGATCGACCGTCATCGTCCAGTTGAACCGCCGCACCGGCGCGCCAAGCTGCAGGTTCAGAAGGAACTTCAGCGCCCGGTCGAACACCCGCATCTCATGCGCCAGCGGCACCGGCGCGTGCCATTCGTGGAACGACATGCCGATGTCGAAGTCGAGGCTCCAGTCGGCCTGCGTCGTCACCATCCCCGCCTCGAGCCACAGGTTGTCGTCGCGCTGGTCCTGCAGGGTAAAGTCGCCCTGCGACTGGCGCGTGATGTATTCCATCGGGCCGCAGGGCAGCGTGGTCTCGTCCAGAAAGGTGAACCGCTGTTCGATCTGCAACGGGCGGTTGATCCAGTGCCAGCGGTTGCCATCGCGCGTCAGCGTGAACCAGTGCGGATAGTCCCGCGCCTTGGACACCATGATCAGTTCCAGAAGATCCCAACCGGCAAGCGTCATGTGCGGCAGCGACTGGCAGCGCAGCGGGTCGTCGGCCAGCACCTGCGCCCGGTCGCGCATCTCGGACACATAGTGTTCGTCGACATCGAACATGTGCTCGAACACCGACCCCGGCTTGCCCGGCACATGCGGCTCCATGTTCACCGAGTACATGTAGCTGTCTTCGGGGAACGGAAACGGGAACCGCGCGATGGCCTTCGCCGAATTGCGGAAGGTGAAGTCGCCGCGAAAGGTTTCGTCGTTGAATTCAAGCCCCATGGCGGCCCCCTATCGGTCCAGGACGAGGGTTCTGCCCTCGAACCGCGACACGCACGGCATGATCTTGGTCGCGCTGGCCTTCTGGTCGTCGGTCAGCCAGTGGTCGTTGTGGGCGATGCGCCCGTCGCAGGTCAGAACATCGGTCTCGCATTCGCCGCAGGCCCCGCCCCGGCACAGGTAGGGGGCGACAACCCCCGCCGCCTCGATCGCCTCCAGCAGCGATTGCGCGGGGCCGACGGTGAACGCCTTGCCCGACCGCGCCAGTTCCACCGCAAAGGGCGATCCTACGGGCGGGGCCAGGAATTCCTCGGAATGGACCGCCGCCTTGGGCCAACCCAAAGCTTCGGCGGTGCTGCGGACCCAGGCGATCATGCCACGGGGACCGCAGACGTACAGATGCGTTCCCAGCGGCTGGCCGGTCAGCAGCGCGTTCAGGTCGATGACCTGCCCCTGATCGTCCAGATACAGCCGCACGGCATCGCCATGGCGCTGCATCAGGTCGTCGGCATAGGCCGCCAGGTCGCGGCTGCGGGCGCTGTAGTGCAACTCGAACCGGCCCCCGCGCGCCTTCAGCGCCGCGATCTGGGCCAGGAACGGGGTGATGCCGATGCCCCCCGCGATCATCAGGTGCTTGCGCGCCCGGGCGTCCAGCGGGAACAGGTTGACGGGCGACGAGATCACCATCTCCATCCCCGGCGTGACATGACGGTGCAGGTACAGCGACCCGCCCCGCCCGGCATCGTCGCGCCGGACCGAAATCTGATAGCCCGAGGTGTCGCCGGGATCGCCCATCAGCGAATAGGAGTTCATCCGCCGCGTGCCGTGGTCGTCCATCTCGACCACCACATGCGCCCCGCCCGAGAAATGCGGCATCGGCCCGCCGTCGCGGCGCACGAAACGGAACCGTTTCACCAGGGGGGTGACCTGCACCACCTCGGCCACCGTCACCGCGATCTTGGGGGCACCGACGCTCATCCGAAGCGCAGGGTCGCGGGGGGCACCTGCCCCGGATCTTCAGCGTCGATGTTCACGCCCTGGAAGGCGGCGATGCGGCGCGAATAGTGGTCGCGCACGAACAGGTTCAGCCCGCAGTGGCTGCAGGGATAGGGGTCGGTGCGGACATTCTCGGTGATGCCCTTGCAATGCACGCACTGCACGCGGCGCACCGTTGACCCCCGGTGTTCGGTCTGCACCGCCTGCCAGGGCAGCCCCGCCAGCATCGCCTGCTGCTGCACCTGCCCGATCAGCCCTTCCGTGCCCGCCGCATAGACCTGCAACCCCATGTGGGCATCGGCCAGCACCTTCTGCAACCGGGGCAGGACCGCGGCAAAGGTCGGGCTGCGATGGAACTGCGCCGCGCCAAGTGCCCGCAGCTCGGCGGACATGTCCGTCCCGTCCGGCCCCGGCACATGGATGATGTGGCTGCGCGCCAGCATCGCGGCCCGGTCGGTGGCCCGCGCGAACATCTCGATCACCGCAGCCCCCCCCTGACCGTCCGAGACCACAAGATGCGCGGTGCCTGGCAGGGGGGCCAGCACGCCGTACACCGGGCGGCTGCGGATCGAGGGGGGGAACGCCGTCATCCTAGCCCTTGGCCGTGCGCCGTTTCTTCTCGGCATCGTAGAACGGCATCGGGTGCGTGGTGGCAGGTATCTCGCCATGCGTCGCGCAGTTGACCGTCAGCGCCGTGCCGGTGTTGGCGCACTCGACCGGCAGGCGGGCGATGGCGATGGTGTGCTGGTTCAGCGGCGAGTACATCGCCTGGGTGACGACGCCCACCTGCGCGCCGTCCCGGAACACCGGGGCCCCGTTGCCCGGCGCGTTGCGTCCCTCTAGCTTCAACCCCCAGATCCTGAACCGCTCCCGCCCCTTCAGCCGATAATGCTCCTCGGCCCCGCGAAACCCCGTCTTGCCCGGCGACACGGTGAAATCG
Source organism: Gemmobacter sp. (assembly GCA_052387255.1). GTDB lineage: Bacteria > Pseudomonadota > Alphaproteobacteria > Rhodobacterales > Rhodobacteraceae > JBBQXK01. The sequence continues at coordinate 16,732 of JBQTJI010000092.1, forward strand.
AGGCCCAGTTCCCACAGCGTGTCGCCCGGCCCCTCGTCGGCAAAGGGATACATCTCGGAGTTGTCGAAGGGATAGAACAGCAGGTAGCTTTCGGTGCGCAACAGGTCCAGCGTGGTGAACCGGCAGGGAATGATCCCCATCGCCGCCCCTTCCGCAAGGATGCGGTCCCAGATCATCCCGGCGTCCTGTCCCCGGCAGAAAATCTCGTACCCCCGCTCGCCCGTATACCCGGTGCGCGACAGGGTGACGGGTTTGCCGAACAGCGAGGCCGCCATGTGGCTCATGTACGGCAGGGCGCGAATTCCGGGGACGTGTTTTTCCAGGTACTCGACCGCCACCGGCCCCTGCAGCGACAGGTCGTGCAGGTTGTCGTCGAACCGCACCGACACGTCGCGGCCCGTCGCGGCCATCGTCAGTTGCTCGTGCCCCTGCCCCGAGCCATGGACGACGGTGAATGCGTTCGGCCCCATGCGGTAGATGACGCAGTCATCGACGAATTTCCCTGCGTCGTTCAGCATGCAGGCATAGATCGCCCGGCCCGGCATCAGCGCTTCCATGTTGCGCGTGGTGGCGCGTTCGATGACGTGGCTTGCGGCGGGACCGGTGACGTGCACCTTCTTCAGCCCCGACACGTCCATCAGCCCCGCCTTGGTGCGGATTGCCATGTATTCGGCCTGCGCGTCGGCGTCATAGCTCCAGGCGGTGCCCATCCCGCTCCAGTCTTCGAGGGCCGAGCCGAGCGCGCGGTGGCGGTCGCCCAGGGCCGAAAATCTCCAGGAATTGGTCATCATGGCCCCCCGATGGACAGCGGATTTGTCGGCAGATTGCGGTCAGCGGGGGCAGAAATCAACCTTCATGAGCAAAAAGTTTTCCTGTGAGGGAAGGTACCCCCCGATCTGCGCCGCCCTGCGCAACACCAGGCGGCACCCTGCCGCGATCTGCTGATTGTGCGGAATACGGTGGCCCCTGCGACGTTGTCCAGGTTGATCGTGCGGCGGTTACGCGCAACGATGATGGCAGCAACCCGGAAGCGGTGGACATGACGATGACGCAGACCCCGACGCCACGACGGACGACCAAGGCCCTGACGCTGGCGGCCCTGCTGTGCGTGTTCGGTCTGCCGCAAACCGCCCCTTGGCCGCAGGTCGGCGCAGCGCAGGCGCAGGATGACGATGGCGGCGATGACGGGGGCGATGACGGGGGCGACAGTGATGGCGGGGACGACGGCGGCGGAGATGATGACGGCGGTGCCGGAGGGGATGACGACGACGACGATGGCCCGTCCTCCGGTCCCGCCGGGGGTCGCGACGGCGGCGTGAAGGCGCGCAATCCGCTCAGGCGCGCCAGCCCCGGCACCCCCGCCGCACGACGCCGCCCCGCCGAGATTGTCGCCGTCCCGCGGCCCGATTTCGCCGCAGGCGAGATCGTGGTGACCAATCTCGATCTTGATGACCTCGCGCGGTTGCAGGCCGAGGGGTTCGTGGTGCTCGAACGGTTCGACCTGGTCGATGTGGCCGTGGTGCTGCACCGCCTGCGCCCCCCTGCGGGCCTGACGCTGGTGCAGGCGCGCGACCGCGTCCGCGCCCAGCCGACCGGGGTGACCGGCGATTTCAACCATTTCTACCGCACCGAGCAGGTCACGCTCGCCCCCGCCTCGGCCCCGGTCGCCCGGCCGGTGGCCCTGGCCCCGCCGACCGGGTGCAGCCATCTGAACTGCGCCGCCTTCGACCTGATCGGCTGGCCTGCCGCCCGCACCGAGGCCCCCGCGTGCCGGGTGACGGTGCCGGTCGGCGTGATCGACACCGCCGTGAACGCGGAACATGACAACCTGGCCGGGGCCGATGTCGAGGTGCTGCGTCTGGTGGTCGAGGACGTCGATCCCTCGCAGGCCGTGCATGGCACCGCCGTGGCCGCCCTTCTGGTCGGCCAGCGGCCCGAGCGTGCGCCCGGCCTGATCCCCGAGGCAAAGCTGCTGGTGGTCGACATCTTCGGGCGGGCGGGGGGCGACGAACGCGCCACCGTCGCCTCGCTGGTGCGGGCCATCGACCTGCTGACAACGCGCGGGGTCAAGGTCATCAACATGTCGCTGGCCGGTCCGCACAACACAGCACTCGAGGCCGCCCTTGCGCGTCTGTCGGGGCCCGAGGGGGTCGTCGTCCTGGCGGCGGCCGGCAACGGCGGGCCGGGGGCCGAAGCGGCCTTTCCGGCGGCCTACCCCGGCGTGATCGCGGTGACCGCCGTCGACCAGCGCGGGCAGGTGTACCGCCGGGCGCAGCGCGGCGCGCATCTGGACCTTGCCGCACCGGGGGTCGAGGTCTGGAGCGCCACGTCGGTCAGCGGCGTCAAGCCCAAGACGGGCACCTCCTTTGCCGTGCCCTTCGCCACTGCCGCCGCCGCCATCCTCGCCTCGCAGGACATCGGTGCCCCCCCCGACGTGATCGCACAGCGCCTGACCGCATTGGTCCGCGACCTGGGCGCACCCGGCCCCGACGAGGTGTTCGGTGCGGGCCTGTTGCAGCTTGACAGCCTGTGCCAGGCTGAAAATTCCGAAAATGCCGTGGAATAGCGGCATCGCAGCGGCGTTGTCCTGATGTGAACCCGGACGCGGATGGCCCGCGAGGGGAAATCAGGAAAGGCGATCCAGCATGACCACTCTCACCCTGCGCGGCAACCAGATCGGTGAAGCACTGCAGTTCGACGGCAACGCCAACACCACCACAGTCGAGATCGGCCTTGTCTGGTTCGCGGCGACCGACACCGTGCGCATCACCTTCGGACCCGCCACCTTCGACGCCGTGACCGGCCAGCTGATCGGCGGTGCCGGGGCCGTGACCGGCCTGACCGTCACCACGGCGGCGGGCCTTGCCACCACCTTCGGCGTGTCCACCGCCAATCCCCTGGACGTCGATCCCGACCAGTCCAAGAACGGCGGCGACTTCTTCTACATCTCGGAATCGCCGGCCGCGGGCCTCGGCGGGGCCTATGCCGGGCTGCAGCTGGAAAAGATCGTGGTGTCCGACGTGGCGCTGACCGCCGGCACCTCGCCCATCTTCAACCTGACCGGCGGCTACAGCCCCGCCCCCGGTACCGCCAATCCGCCCCCGCCCCAGCTGCAGGGCACCAACGACAACGACGTTCTCACCGGCAACGGCGTCGCCAACACGATGAACGGCCTGAACGGCAATGACGAAATCCGCTCGCTCGGTGGCAACGACACCGTGAACGGCGGCGAAGGCGACGACATCATCGACGGCGGCGCGGGCGGTGACTCGCTGGTCGGCGGGCAGGGCAACGACCTCTTGTGGGGTGCCGGCAGCGGCGACCGCCTGTTCGGCGGCGACGGCGGCGACCTGCTGGACGGCGGCGCGGGGGCCGACCGGCTGACCGGGGGCGCGGGCGGCGACGTGTTCGTCTTCGGCGCGGGCGACCGCGTGATGGACTTCAGCCGTGTCGAAGGCGACCAGATCCACTTCGCCGCCGCCCTGGCGCTGAGCGAGGCCGACCTGATCATCACCACCACCGCGCAGGGCACCGTGATCGGGGCCGCTGGCGTGACCGGGACGGTGCTGCTGCAGGGCTACATCGGCGGCTTCGACACGGGCAACGACTTCAAGTTCGACTACGTGCCGAACTTCGACTTCCTCTGATGCCCCTGCCCTGACCGCCGGGGGCGCATCCGCAAGGATGCGCCCCCGTTTGCATTGCCCGCGATCCTGCTACTTCTGATCCTGACCAGACCCCGGAGAACGCCCATGCTGCGCCGTCGCCCCGCCCCCAAGATCACCTTCACCTGCGAACCGGCGGACCATGGCGTGATCGCCCCCCCGGTCCCTGCCCGCGCCTATCTGCCCGACTGGTTCCGCAAGCTGCCCGCCGTCGACGAAGCCGTGACGGGCCTGAACAACACCGGCCTGACGGTCAAACGCTGCATGCCCTTTCTCGACGCCATGACCACCGGCTGGATCCTGGTCCTGCCCGCCACCGTGCGGCTGGAGATCGCCGAGGGCGGCACGCGCGTCGACAGCGGCTGGGATTTCGACCGCCCGCTGGTCGCCAGCCACGGCGCGCACCAGGTCAAGGGCAACCCGTTCACCCCGCGCCCGCCCTGCAAGTTCCTGAACTACTGGACCATCGCCACCCCGCCTGGGTGGAGCTGCCTGTTCGTGCAGCCGCTCAACCGCCCCAACGGCGTGTTCGAGGTGGTGTCGGGCATCGTCGACACCGACACCTACCGCTCGCCCATCCACTTCCCGTTCTTTGCGACGGGTGACGACGGGATGCATGTGATCGAAAAGGGCTCGCCCCTGGTGCAGGTCATCCCCTTCCGCCGCGACAGCGCCGAGATCGCCGCCGACATCCGCGCCGAAACCCGCGAAGAGGCCGAGGTGCGGCTGAAGGTGCTGCGCAACACCCAGGCCTCCGAAGGGTGGTACCGCACGGCGGCCCGCGCCAAGCGATAGGGCCTGTCATCCCCAATGTGATTCACGGCATCGCCATCCGGTCCGGCCGTCCCGGCGAAGGCCGGGACCCCGATCCCCTGTGCACAGACCATCGGGGCCCCGGCCTGCGCCGGGGCGACCGGTCATCGGATGAGCCTGAACGAACGCGCCAAACACTCGGGCCAGAGGGCATTTCGCTGCCACACCACTGCGCGCAATCGCCCCGGCACCGGGCCGGGGCGACCGCAGCGGGTGGCTGCATCGCGGTTGGCGGGCGGTGCCATCGTCTCCAAAACGAAAACCGGCCCCCGAAGGGGCCGGCTCATTCGGTTTCGCGGGGCCCCGGCTCAGTCGTTGTCCGAGGACGAGTTCGACGAGCTGTTGCTGGACGAATTCGAGCTGGAGTTGGACGAGCTGTTGCTGGACGAGTTCGAACTGGAGTTCGACGAGCTGTTGCTGGACGAGTTCGAGTTCGAGTTGGACGAGCTGTTGCTGGACGAGTTCGAATTCGAGTTCGAGTTCGAATTGCTGCCGCCGCGCCACTTGTTCTTGCCGGCCTTGCCGCCCTTCTTCTTCGCCTTGAAGTCGACCTGCTCGATCAGGTCATCAACCTGGCCCGCATGCTGGAACGGCAGGGCGATGCGAAGATGGGCGGCCTGTGCCAGGACCGGGGCCATCACGGTGCCGACCAGCGCGGTGGCGGTCACCAGGGTCTTGAAAAGTTTCATGGTGTGTTTCCTCTGATCTGCGGCCTTGGCCGGGTTGCTGTACAAGGACAACGCAGGCCATCGGGGTCTATTCCGCAAAAAACTGGCGATCATCGCGCAATCCCTGTCCCGGCAGCCTCGCCGCGCCGCATCGCCAGACAGCAAGGCACCGCCCGGCGGAACCGGGCGGTGCCAGATGCCGTGCGGTGGCCTGCGGCTAGGGCCTGTTGACGTTCATTTCAATCGAATGACGGTTGCGGTGAGGGCGATGAAGGCACCGTAGCTTGTATCGGTTTTGCAGTATCGCATGGCGATGCCTCTGTATTCCTTGAGTTTTTGGAAGA
>JBQTJI010000093.1:0-55804 GCA_052387255.1 Gemmobacter sp.
CTTCGCTGCGACCACCCCAGCGAAGACCGACCGCAAGGGAGGGATGAGCGGCGCAATTGCGCCCTACCCGCGCCCCATCCCGTCCCAGAAGCCCTTGACCTTGCTGAAGAACGTCGTCCCCTCGGGGTTGTTCTCCTCGCTCAGCTTCTCGAACTCGCGCAAGAGGTCGCGCTGCCGGGCTGTCAGGTTCACCGGCGTCTCGACGGCCAGTTCGATCAGCATGTCGCCAGTGCCCCCGCCGCGCAGCGCGGGCATGCCCTTGGCGCGCAGGCGCATCTGCTTGCCGGTCTGGCTGCCGGGCGGCACCTTGACGCGCGCCTTGCCGCCGTCGATGGACGGCACCTCGACCTCGCCGCCAAGCGCCGCCGTGGTCATGCTGACCGGCACGCGGCAGAACAGGTGCACGCCGTCGCGCTGGAAGATCGCGTGTTCCTTCACCTCGATGAAGATGTAGAGATCGCCCGTCGGCCCGCCGCGCATCCCCGCCTCGCCCTCACCCGCCAGGCGGATGCGGGTGCCGGTCTCGACGCCGGCCGGGATGTTCACCGACAGCGCGCGTTCCTTTTCGGTCCGCCCGGCCCCGCCGCAGGTGCGGCAGGGGTTCTTGACGATCTGGCCGGCACCACTGCACGTCGGGCAGGTGCGCTCCACCGTGAAGAACCCCTGCTGCGCCCGCACCTTGCCCACGCCGGAACAGGTCGGGCAGGCGACAGGTTCCGCGCCCCCCTCGGCCCCGGTGCCCCGGCACGTCTCGCAGGCGACCGAAGTGGGCACGTTGATCGTCTTCTGCGCGCCCTTGAACGCCTCTTCCAGGCTGACGCGCAGGTTGTAGCGCAGGTCCGACCCGCGCTGCGCCCGGTTGCGGCCGCCGCCACCCCCGCGCCCGCCCATGAAGTCGCCGAACAGGTCCTCGAACACGTCCGAGAAGGCCGACGCGAAATCGCCCTGCCCGGCCCCGCCGCCGCGCGGCCCCCCCGAACCGCCCTCGAAGGCGGCGTGGCCATAGCGGTCGTAGGCGGCCTTCTTGTTCTCGTCCTTGAGGATGTCGTAGGCCTCGTTCACCTCCTTGAACTGGGCCTCGGCAGTCGGATTGTCGCTGTTGCGGTCGGGGTGCAGTTCCTTGGCCTTGGCGCGATAGGCCTTTTTCAGGTCTTCCGCCGAAGCCCCCCGCGCCACGCCCAGGATATCGTAGAAGTCACGTTTTGCCATGCCGCAAATCCCCTGCCCCCGGAACCCCAGAGGGCGGCCCGTTTCCGGACCGCCCCCTTCTGGTTCCCGTGCGGCTTACTTCCGCTTGCTGTTGCCCAGGTCCTCGAAGTCGGCATCGACGATGTCGTCATCGACACCGCGCGGGTTGCCCTCGGCATTGTCGCCACCTTCGGACTGGCTGGCCTTGTAGATGGCCTCGCCCAGCTTCATCGCGGCTTCGGTCAGGTTCTGGATGCCGCCGCGGATTTTCCCGGCGTCCTCGCCTTTCAGCGCTTCCTCCAGGGGCTGCATGGCCAATTCGATGGCCTCGACCGTGGACGGGTCCACCTTGTCGCCGTGTTCATCCAGCGACTTCCGGGTCGAATGCAGCAGGCTTTCGCCCTGGTTCTTCAGCTCCACCAGTTCGCGGCGCTTCTTGTCGCCCTCGGCATTGGCCTCGGCGTCCTTGACCATCTTCTCGATCTCGTCGTCGGACAGACCGCCCGACGCCTGGATCGTGATCGCCTGTTCCTTGCCGGTGCCCTTGTCCTTGGCCTTGACGCTGACGATGCCGTTGGCGTCGATGTCGAAGGTCACCTCGATCTGCGGCATCCCGCGCGGGGCGGGCGGGATGTGTTCCAGATTGAACTGGCCCAGCATCTTGTTGTCGGCAGCCATTTCACGCTCGCCCTGGAAGCAGCGGATGGTCACGGCGTTCTGGTTGTCTTCCGCCGTGCTGAACACCTGCGATTTCTTGGTCGGGATCGTGGTGTTGCGGTCGATCAGGCGGGTGAACACGCCGCCCAGCGTCTCGATCCCCAGCGACAGGGGCGTCACGTCGAGAAGGACCACGTCCTTGACGTCGCCCTGCAGCACGCCCGCCTGGATGGCCGCGCCAAGCGCCACGACCTCATCGGGGTTCACACCCTTGTGGGGTTCCTTGCCGAAGAACTTGGTCACTTCCTCGATGACCTTGGGCATGCGCGTCATGCCGCCGACCAGCACCACCTCGTCGATGTCGCCGATCGCGACACCGGCGTCCTTCAGCGCCGCCTGGCAGGGCTTGATCGAGGCCTTGATCAGGTCGCCCACCAGCGATTCGAGCTTGGACCGCGTCAGTTTCACCACCAGGTGCAGCGGCTGCCCGGTGTTGCGGTCCATGCTGATGAAGGGCTGGTTGATCTCGGTCTGCTGGCTGGACGACAGCTCGATCTTGGCCTTTTCCGCCGCCTCTTTCAGGCGCTGCAGGGCCATCTTGTCCAGCGTCAGGTCGACGCCATGTTCCTTCTTGAACTCGTCCGCCAGGTGGTTGACGATCCGCATGTCGAAGTCTTCGCCACCCAGGAACGTGTCGCCGTTGGTGGACTTCACTTCGAACAGGCCGTCGTCGATCTCCAGGATGGTGATGTCGAACGTCCCGCCGCCAAGGTCATAGACCGCGATGGTCTTGCTGTCCTTCTTGTCCAGGCCATAGGCAAGGGCAGCGGCGGTCGGTTCGTTGATGATGCGCAGAACCTCGAGGCCCGCGATCTTGCCCGCATCCTTGGTCGCCTGGCGCTGTGCGTCGTTGAAATAGGCGGGCACCGTGATCACGGCCTGCGTCACCGTCTCGCCCAGATAGCTTTCGGCGGTTTCCTTCATCTTCTGCAGGATGAAGGCGCTGACCTGGCTCGGGCTGTACTTCTCGCCCCGCACCTCGACCCAGGCGTCGCCGTTGCCGCCGTTCACGACGGCATAGGGCAGGTTCTTCTTGTCCTTTGCGATGTGGGCGTCATCCACCCGGCGGCCGATCAGGCGCTTGACCGCAAAGACGGTGTTGGTCGGGTTGGTCACGGCCTGGCGCTTGGCCGACTGGCCGACAAGGCGTTCGCTTTCGGTGAAGCCGACGATGGAGGGGGTGGTCCGCGCGCCTTCCGAATTCTCGATCACGCGGGGCTGCGAGCCGTCCATGATGGCGACGCAGGAGTTGGTCGTCCCAAGGTCGATCCCGATGACTTTCGGCATGTGTCGTATCCTCTCAATGGCGATGTCGTGGGGCTCAGGCCCGACTGCGGCCCCTGCGCCCCGATCCCTTCGTAGTCCGGTGGCGGGCAAACGCCCCCGGCCCGGCTACCGGCGGTATATAGGGGGGGGTGCAGGGCGCTGCAAGCGCCGGTCGTGCCCGAAATGCAACGGTTTCGCCGGGCGTCAGGGCGCAAGGCGGCAGCAGCCGGAATAGCCCGACAGGCCGGTCCCGGACGGGGTGAACAGCGTGGCCGTCAGGCCCATCATGCGGTCGCTCATCCCGTCGCTGCAGGCACCCGCAGCCACCGTGGCAAAACCCGCACCACCTCCGTCGCGCAGCAGAAAGCCTGCCGCCGGGGGCCCGCCCTCGACGATCGCGGCCCGGTCGATCCACATCGGGCGGGCGCTCTCGATCGGCGTCTCGAACGTGGCTGTGGCGGCCGAGGGGTCAATCCGCAGCGACCAGAAGGGTTCGGTGCCGTAGCACGCAAGCGGCGTCTGCAGCGCCGTCCAGTCCGGCCCCGGATCGCGCGCCAGGAAGCGCAGCGCCACCCACCCCGCCATGTCGCCCGCGTTGACCTGCGCCCAGTCGCCATCGGGCGACAGCCCGACCACCTCGATCCGCGCCGCATCCGGGGCCAGGCCCGACAGGATCGCCGCCCCCGCGTCGGGCTCCGCGCGGACGTTCAGCACGTCGTTCGCGGCCACGCCCGTCACGCTGTAGAAGGCGGGCAGCCCCTCGGCCCCGGCAGGCGTGGCCAGGGCCAGGGCGACCAGCCACGCCCTCACTTCCCCGCCCCCCAGCTGGCCGAGGCATACTTGCGGGTGTAGAACTCGCCCATCAGCCCCACCATCAGGAAGGCCAGCATGCAGTACACCGGGTAGACCCAGTTCGAATAATGCGGCGCGTAGTTCAGGAAGATGAACCCCCGCCCCTGGTCGATGATGTGGAACAGGGGGTTCCAGTCGAAGAAGGCCAGGATGTAGCCCGGCATCATGTTGGCCACGAACATCTTGCCCGACAGGATCATGTTGGCCCGCATGTACACCTGCGAGATGATGCCCACCCCCTCGGGCCACCACGGCTTGGCCGCCTGGAACACCATGCCAAGCGCCACGCCCAGCACCCAGGCCAAGAGGAACATGGCCATCGTGCTGACCGGGTCCTCGATGCTGATGGGGACAAAGGCCGCGTGGTAGACGTACAGGATCACCACCGCCGACAGGAACTGCTGGTACAGCGCGCCCAGCGACGCCGCCGCCACGGCGACAAAGGTGTTCATCGGCGAATGCTTCATCATCGGCGAGGCGTGACCTTCGCAGCCGACGACGGCGCCCACCGTCTTGACGTGGGTCATGAACACGAAGATGCCCGACATGATGTACAGCAGATAGTCGCCCCGGATGACCGACCCGCGCATGCCCAGAAGCTCGAACATCAGGTAGAACACGGCGATCATCAGCAGCGTCTGCAGGATGTTCAGCAAGAGCCCGATCACCGCATTGCCGTGCGACTTGCGCACGTTGCGCACGGCGGCATGAAAGATCACCTCGGCCGTGGCGACGGCCGACTGCAGGGTGGTCTTGCGCATCTGGCGCTGAAACATCGGGCTTGGCCCCTTCGCCTGCCGGTCGTGCGGCCCATACTGCGGCGGGAAATCTTGCGGTTCCCTTGACATCCAAGGATAAGGGCGCGGGCCCCGCTTGGCAACAAGGGCCGGCCCCCGCAGGTCACAACAGGAGACGGCCATGGATTTTGCATCACTGGTGGCGCTGATGCGCCGCCTGTCGCTCGACGCGGGCGACCGCATCATGCAGGTCTATGCCGACCCCGATTTCGACGTCCGGTCCAAGGGCGACGCCAGCCCGGTGACCGAGGCGGACGAGGCGGCCGACGCGATCATCTCGGCGGGCCTGCGCGCGGCCTACCCCGACGTGACCCTGATCACCGAGGAACAGGCGGCCAGCCACGCCCTGACCGCCAGCACCTTCCTGATCGTCGACCCGCTGGACGGCACCAAGGAGTTCGTGCGTCGCCTGGGTGATTTCACCGTGAACATCGCCTATGTCGAAGGTGGCACGCCCCGGTTCGGCGTGGTCTATGCGCCCGCCAAGGGCCGCCTGTTCTACACCACTGCCGAAGGCCGGTCGGTGGAAGAGGAAGGCCCCTTCGACAAGACCACCCCCGGCCCGCTGCGCCCCCTGCAGGTTGCAACCCCCGACAACGCCGCGCTGATGGTCGTGGCCTCCAAGTCGCACCGCGACGCCGCGACCGATGCCTGGATCGCGCGCTATGCCGTGCGCGACATGACATCCGCGGGGTCCAGCCTCAAGTTCTGCTTGGTGGCGACGGGCGAGGCCGACCTCTATCCCCGCCTCGGCCGCACCATGGAATGGGACACGGCGGCGGGCGACGCGGTGCTGCGCGGGGCGGGCGGCATCGTGGTGCGGATGGATGACCTGACCCCCCTGACCTATGGCAAGCCGGGCTGGGACAACCCGTTCTTCATCGCCCATTCGCCTGGCGTCACGCTGAAATCTTGACCTGTGTCCGTTGAGCGGCCTAGGATCGCCGCATCGGCGGAAAACATGCACTTCGGCGTGACGACAGGCCAATTTTTGCCGGAACCGGTTCGAACGTCATAGATTGGTCCCAATGTTGATATCGATTGTCCTCCAACGCGGGCAGAGGGGCATGTACTTCTGACAATGGCCCGGAAACCAGGCAGCCAGAGACGAGATCACCGATGAAGATCAAGAAAGTGACCAAGGCCGTCTTCCCTGTCGCCGGGATGGGCACGCGGTTCCTGCCCGCAACCAAGGCGATCCCGAAAGAGATCATGACCCTGGTCGACCGCCCGCTGATCCAGTACGCCATCGACGAGGCTAGGGCGGCGGGCATCCGCGAGTTCATCTTTGTCACCTCGCGCGGGAAATCGGCGCTCGAGGACTATTTCGACCACGCGCCCGAACTTGAGAACGCCCTGCGCAAATCCGGCAAGGAGGACCTTCTGGAGGTTCTCAAGGAAACCAACATGGACTCGGGCGCCATCGCCTATGTCCGGCAGAACCGTGCCCTGGGCCTGGGCCACGCCGTATGGTGCGCGCGACGGCTGATCGGGGCCGAACCCTTTGCCGTGCTGTTGCCCGACGACGTGATTGCCGCTCAGAAGCCCTGCCTGCAACAGATGGTCGAGGCGTACGAGCAGACCGGCGGCAACATGGTGGCCGCCATGGAGGTGCCGCCCGAACGCACCAAATCCTATGGCGTGCTGGACATCGCCGAGGACATGGGGGCCATCGTCAAGGTCAAGGGCATGGTCGAAAAGCCACGGGTCGAGGATGCGCCCTCGAATCTGGCGGTGATCGGCCGCTACATCCTGACCCCGCGTGTTCTGGGCAACCTGAACCGGATGCGTCCGGGCGCGGGGGGGGAAATCCAGCTGACCGACGCCATCGCGCAAGAGGTGGGCAAGGGGGCCGGGGTCTACGGGTTCCGGTTCCGGGGGCAGCGCTATGACTGCGGATCGAAGGCCGGGTTCCTGCAGGCCACGGTCGCCTTCGGCCTGGCCCGGCCCGACCTGCGCGACGAATTCTCGGTCTACCTGAACGACATGGTGGCCTCGCAGAAGGCTGCACAGTAGCCTTGGCCGACTGGTGGCAGGCGCTGCGCCTTCGCTTCCGGCGCAGGCGTCTGCTGTGGCGGGCGATCCGGGCGCGGCAGCGCCTGACCCCGGTCATCCGCCGCACGATCCCTGCGGGCGCGATCCTGGCCTTCGGCTGCCTGCGCAACGAGGCCAGCCGCCTGCCCTACTTTCTGGACCACCACCGCCGCCTGGGCGTCGACCACTTCCTGTTCGTCGACAACGGGTCCACCGACGGCAGCACCGACTGGCTGGCGGCCCAAGCCGACGTGTCGCTGTGGACGACGCCCGACAGCTATCGCGACAGCCGCTTCGGCCTCGACTGGGTGAATGCGCTGCTGATGCGGCACGGGTGCGGCCACTGGTGCCTGACGCTGGATGCGGACGAGTTGTTCGTCTACCCCGACCATGACACGCTCGACCTGCGGGCGCTGACCGGCTGGCTGTCGGCGCGGGGCGTCGACTTCATGTCGGCGCTGATGCTGGACCTCTATCCGCAGGGGCCGGTCGGGTCGGTGCCCCATGTGCCCGGCCAGAACCCGGTCGAAGCCTTGCCCTTCTTCGACCCCGACGGCTATCGCCGGACCGAGATCGCGCGCTATGCCCATGTCTCGATCCGGGGCGGGCCGCGGGCGCGGGTGTTCTTTGCCGATACGCCCGACCGCGCCCCGCACCTGCACAAGACCCCGCTGATCCGCTGGCACTGGCGCTATGCCTACCTGTCCTCGACCCACGTCGCCCTGCCCGTCCGGCTGAACGCCGGCTTCTCGCGCCCCGACCTGCCGACAGGGGCACTTCTGCACACCAAGTTCCTGCCCGAGATCCTGCCGAAATCGCGCGAAGAGCGGGCGCGCGCCGAACACTTCACCCACCCCGATCAGTACGGCGACTATTACGACGGGGTGATCGCCGGCCCGGACCTGTGGTATCCCGGCGCGGCGCGGTACCAGGACGCCGCCCAGCTTGAAGCACTCGACCTGATCCAGCGCGGAGCGTGGCCTGGCCGCCATCCTTGACGAACGGCAACACCCGCAAACGCGTGATTTCTGCTGATTTTCCCGGCGAGACGTGATTAATGCGCCGGAAATGGGCAGTGTCGCCCCAAAAAGGTCGAAACGTCAGGGCATCCTTCAGGATTGCCGCCTAGACCGACGATCAGGTTGGGGGATCGGCACCGGAGGTGTGGTCTGAAACTCAGGGCGGCCATCAAGCTGCGCTACCGTCGCCGCCTTGCGCACCTTCGCGCCCGGCTGAAGGGGCGCGAGATGAACGTCGTCGCCGACCGCACGGCGACCATCGCCGGGGATTCGATCATCCTTCTGTGCACCCTGCGCAACGAACGGGTCCGCCTGCCCTATTTCCTGCGCTACTATCGCGACCTCGGGGTCGATCACTTCTTCTTCGTCGACAACGACAGCACCGATGGCTCGCGCGATTACCTGGCCCCGCAGCCCGACATCTCGCTCTGGACGACGAAAGGCAGCTACAAGGCCTCGCGCTTCGGGATGGACTGGCTGACCCACCTGCAGCGGCGCTACTGCCACGACCACTGGTGCCTGACCGTCGATGTGGACGAATTCTTTGTCTATCCGTTCTGCGAAACCCGCCCCCTGCGCGCCCTGACCGACTGGCTTGATGCCTCGGCCACCCGCAGCTTTTCGGCGATGCTCTTGGACATGTACCCCAAGGGGCCGGTCACGGCGCACCCCTACCGCGAAGGCCAGGACCCGTTCGAAATCGCGCAGTGGTTCGACAGCGGCAACTACATGATCAGCCGCAACCCCGGGCTGGGCAACCTCTGGATCCAGGGCGGCCCCCGCGCCCGCGTGTTCTTTGTCGGCAACCCCGGTGCCGCGCCCGCGCTGAACAAGGTGCCCCTGGTCCGCTGGCAGCGGTCGTTCGCCTACATCAGCTCGACCCACATGATCCTGCCGCGCGGCCTCAACCTGGTCTATGACGAACGGGGCGGCGAAAAGGCCTCGGGCGTGCTTCTGCACGCCAAGTTCCTGGACACCCTGACCACCAAGGCCGAGGAAGAGATGCGGCGCGGCCAGCATTATGCCAACAGTCAGGAGTACAGGGCCTATCGTGACGCCCTGACAGACCATCCTGACCTGTGGTGCAAGTGGAGCGAGAAGTACATCAACTGGCGGCAGCTGGAGATCCTCGGCCTCATGTCCAAGGGGAACTGGGCATGACCCTGGGCTTCGTCATGCTGTGCCACACCGCCTTTGACCGCGCGGCGCAGGTGGCGCGGCACTGGGCGGAACGCGGCTGCCCGGTGGTGATCCACGTCGACCGCCGGGTCAAGGGCGGGGCCTACGACAAGCTCCGGCGCGACCTGGACGGCGTGCCCGACATCCGCTTTGCCACCCGGCACCCCTGCGAATGGGGCACCTGGGGCATCGTCGCCGCCACGCAAGAGGCAGCGACGATCCTGCTGCGCGACTTTCCCCAGGTGCGGCACGTCTTCCTCGCCTCGGGGTCCTGCCTGCCGCTGCGCCCGCTGGCCGAACTCGGTACCTATCTGGACGAACGCCCCACCACCGACTTCATCGAAAGCGTCACCACCGCCGATGTCGGCTGGACCGTGGGCGGCCTGAACGCCGAACGCTTCACCCTGCGCTTTCCGTTCTCGTGGCGCCGGCAGCGCGGGCTGTTCGACGGCTATGTCAAGCTGCAGCGCCGCCTGGGCATCCGCCGCCGCATCCCCGACGGCATCGTGCCCCACCTGGGCAGCCAGTGGTGGTGCCTGACCCGCCGCACCCTGTCGGCCATCCTGCAATCCCCCGACCGCGCCGCACATGACCGCTATTTCCGCCGCGTCTGGATCCCCGACGAATGCTATTTCCAGACGCTGGTGCGCCAGGTGTCGCAGGCGATCGAAAGCCGGTCGCTGACGCTGTCCAAGTTCGACCACCAGGGCAAGCCGCACATCTTCTACGACGACCACCTGCAGCTTCTGCGCCGGTCCGACTGTTTCGTCGCGCGCAAGGCCTGGCCCCGTGCCGACAAGCTCTACGACTTCTTCCTCACGAACGAGGCGCAGGGACAGCCCGCCGCCGAACCCAACCCCGGCAAGATCGACCGGCTGTTCTCGAAGGCGGTCGAACGGCGCATCAGCGGTCGCGCGGGCCTGTACATGCAAAGCCGCTTCCCGAACGAACACTGGGAAAACGGCAAGACCGCCGCGCCCTATTCGGTGTTCGAAGGGTTCGCCGACCTGTTCCAGGATTTCGAGGGCTGGCTTGGCCGCGTCACGGGCACGCGGGTTCACGGCCACCTCTTCGCCCCCGACCGGGTGCAGTTCGCCGGGGGCGAGGCGGTGTACAACGGGGCCCTGTCCGACAGCGCCGCCGCGCGCGACTACAACCCACGCAGTTTCCTGACAAACCTGATCTGGAACACGCGGGGTGAACGGCAGTGCTTCCAGATGGGTCCCGGCGACCGGCAAGAGCTGTCATGGTTCATGGCCACCGATCCGAACGCCACGATCAGCGTGATCACCGGGGCCTGGTCGGTGCCGCTGTTCAAGTCGAACCACGATTTCGGTGACATCCGGGTGCAGGCCGCCCGCCTGCAGCGGATCGAGACCGAGCATGTCGGCGTGCTGCGCAGCCAGTGGACCAAGGCGCGCGTCCGCATCTGGAACCTGGCCGAATTCGTCGAGAACCCGATGGAACCCCTGCAGGCCATCGTCGACGAGATCAGCCCCCGGTCGCAGCGCCGCCTGACCGAGGCACCGCGGATGATCGACCTCAAGGGCTATGGACAGTTCCTGCAGGCCCTGCGCAACCAGGGGATGCAGCCTGTCCTCATGGGCGACTTCCCGGTGGGCGAGGACCCCAAGCCGAACGCGTCCCGGCGCGGGCGCCCCTATCTGGTGAAGTGATCCCATGACCGACTTCCGCAGTTTCGTGATGTTCGCCGAGATGCGGACGGGGTCGAACTTCCTCGAGGCCAACCTGAACGCCCTGCCCGGCGTCCTCTGCCATGGCGAGGTGTTCAACCCCCATTTCATCGGGCGTCAGAACCAGTCGGACCTGTTCGGCCTGACGCTGGCCGACCGTGACGCCGACCCCCTGGCCTTTCTGGCCCGGATGCGCGACCAGACGCCGGGGATGGCCGGTTTCCGCTATTTCCACGATCACGACCCCCGCGTTTTCGACGCGGTGATCGCCGACCGCGCCTGTGCCAAGATCGTGCTGACGCGCAATCCCGTCGAAAGCTACGTCAGTTGGAAGATCGCCCAGACGACCGGACAGTGGAAGCTGACCAACCCCAAGATGCTGCGCCAGGCCCGCGCCACGTTCGACGGGGCCGAGTTCGAGGCGCATGTCGTGGGCCTGCAGGCGTTCCAGATGACCCTGGTCCATGCCCTGCAGGTCACCGGGCAGACCGCCTTCTGGATTGACTACGACGATGTGCAGGACCTTGCCGTGCTGAACGGCCTCGCGGCGTTCCTGGGGCTGTCCGCGCGGCTCGACGCGCTGGACCCCAAGCTGAAAAAGCAGAACCCCGAGGCCATCGCCGACAAGGTCGAGAACCCCGGGGCGATTGCGGCGGCCCTGGCCCGACTGGACCGCTTCAACCTGGCCCGCACCCCGAATTTCGAACCCCGCCGCGCGCCCGCCATCCCGTCCTTCGTGGGCTCAGGGGGCGCGCTGTTCATGCCGCTGCGCAGCGGGGTCGAGGCGCGGGTGGAAGGCTGGCTTGGCGGCTTCGGCCCCCTGGTGCGCGACTTCACCCAGAAGACGCTGAAGCAGTGGCGGGCGGACGCGACCGCGACCCGCAGCTTCGCCGTGCTGCGCCACCCCCTGCTGCGCGCCCACGACACCTGCTTCAACCAGGTCCTCACCGGCGACCTGCCCGAGTTCCGCACGGGACTGTCCCGCACCATGCAGATCGACCTGCCGCCACCGCACAAGGTGGGCAAGCTGGCCCATGCCGACCGCCAGGCCATCTTTCTGGCCTTCCTGCGCTTTGCCCGGCTGAACCTGTCGGGCCAGACCGCGCTGCGCGTGCCCGCGCCGGTGGCCACCCAGACGGCCCTGCTGCAAGGCTTCGCCCAGTTCCAGGGCCCCGACCTGACCTTTCGCGAGGATCGGCTGGAACAGGGTCTGGCCTTCCTCGCCGCCGAGTTGGGAAAGGACTGCCCGCCGTTGCCGCCCGATGCAGGAACCGGCCCCCTTGACGCCATCGTCACCCCAGAAATCCAGGACGCGGCGCACGACACCTATGCACGCGACTACCAGGGTTATGGCTTCTCGGCCCCGTGGAGGCCGGGCGGCAATCGTTAGCAAAAGATGAATCAGGACATACTAAGTCATTGACTTAATTAGATACGATCCCTGTCGCACATGTGGACAGACCTTGCTCTGGGGGTTACCGCAAAGACCGTCCCTTGATGATCGCATCCTTCCCGAACCGCGCCCGGATCGCATCCGTCGCCTTCTCCGCCGCCGCCCGCCGCCCCGCCCCCGGATCCAGCAGGTCGTCATTTCCATCCGCCCCCGCCTCGGGCCCGATCTCCGCCAGCCCGACCCCGATCAGCCGATATGCGGACCCCTCCGGCACCGCAGCCAGCATCGCCGCCGCCTCGCGCCAGATCCGGTCGGCGGTCTGCGTCGGCCCGGCCAGGCTGATCCGCCGCGTGATCAGCCCGAAATCCGCCCGTTTCAGCTTCAGCACCACCACCCGCCCCGCCAGCCCTTTCGCCTTGGCCCGGTCCGCCACCCCCTCGGCCAGCCGCCACAGGTGCCCTTCCAAGAGGTCGCGGTCGGCGGTGTCCTCGTTGAACGTGGTCTCTTTCGAGATCGACTTCGGCACCTCGTCGCGGCTGACCGGGCGGTGGTCCTCTCCCCGCGCCAGATGAAACAGCCGCTCCCCCATCGACCCGAACCTTGCCACGAGGTCGGCCTTGTCCCAGCGAAGGAGGTCCGCGATCCCCCGGATCCCCGCCTTCTCCAGCGCCCCTTGCGTCGCCGTCCCCACCCCCCAGATGATCCGCACCGGCCTGCCCGCGAGGAACGCCCCCGTCTCGGCCCGCCCGATCACCGAAAACCCGCGCGGCTTGTCGAGGTCGGAGGCGATCTTGGCGAGGAACTTGTTGTGGGACAGCTCGACCGAGGCGGTCAGGCCGAGGTCGCGCTCGATCCGGAGTTGAAGGGCGGCAAGGGTGGCCGCCGGGGGGGTGCCATGCAGCCGTTCGGTGCCGGTCAGGTCGAGGAAGGCCTCGTCAAGGCTGAGCGGTTCGAGGGCGGGGGTCAGCGCCTCCATCATCGCCCGGATCGCGCGGCTGGCTTCGACATAGGCCTGCATCCGGGGCTTCACCACGACCGCCTCGGGGCAGAGTTTCAGGGCCTGGAACATCGGCATGGCGGACCGCACGCCCTTGATGCGGGCGAGGTAGCAGCAGGTCGAGACGACCCCCCGCGTGCCGCCCCCCACGATGACGGGCTGGTCGAGCAGGGCGGGATTGTCACGCTTTTCCACGCTAGCATAGAAGGCGTCGCAATCGAGGTGGGCGATGGAGAGGGTGTCGAGTTCCGCATGCCGGACCAGCCGCGGCGACCGGCAGGCGGGGCAGCGGGGGGCGGCATCGAACGCCGTCAGGCAATCGCGGCAGAGGGCGGGCATGGGGAGAAGGATACACCCGTGCGACAGGGTGTGTCCACACGTGCGACAGGGGGTGGGGTTTGGGATATCAAGGGGTTAGGTGGGGGTGACTAAGGGGTTGTTAGGGATTGACGCGAGTCCGGGCAGACTTCATAGATCTTGAACGAAATCGGAACATCGTGCGAGTATGCGTCAGACTCGAAGGACTTCAGCATGAACACCAGGCCATTCAGATCGGTTGAGCTCTTTGCCGGGGCAGGGGGCTTGGGTATAGGTTTGTCGCAAGCAGACTTTGAACCGTGTGAGGTTGTGGAGTTCAATCGTTGGTGCTGTGACACTCTGCGCGAGAATCGGGCGACCCTATCCAAAGCAGAAAATTCTTGGCGCGTCCGGGAAGGCGATATTCGTCACGTTGATTTTCGTCCTTTGGAAGGTTCCGTCGAACTGGTGTCCGGTGGTCCGCCATGCCAACCCTTCTCTCTCGGAGGCAAACATCGCGCTCACAACGATCACCGTGACATGTTTTCAGAGGCGGTTCGGGCGGTTCGCGAGATCAAACCCAAGGCGTTCGTGTTCGAGAATGTGAAGGGCCTCA
Source organism: Gemmobacter sp. (assembly GCA_052387255.1). GTDB lineage: Bacteria > Pseudomonadota > Alphaproteobacteria > Rhodobacterales > Rhodobacteraceae > JBBQXK01. Next base: position 14,050 of record JBQTJI010000093.1, read on the forward strand.
TGCGCGCGTCCTTCGCTGTCTATCGTGACTACATCAGACTTCAAATGGAACACCCCGATCTTGTCGCACGGGAGGGCGAAGACTGGACCGACCATCGTGCGCGGTTGGAGCAGCACCATACCGGGGGGGGTGATGCTGGATTGCGCTACAATGTTGTCGTCCAACAACTGAATTCGGCGGACTACGGCGTGCCTCAGAAGCGCGAGAGAGTAGTGTTTGTCGGCTTCCGGCAAGATATCGGCGTGGCGTGGTCGTTTCCCCGAGGTCAATTTTCGCAGGAAGCATTGGTCTGGGATCAGCTATTCGGAACATACTGGGACCGACATTCGGTAAGGACTGCTGATCGGCAGTTTGACGGTCGCCATCGTGCGTTGGCGAAGCGCCTTTCGAGACACGAGCGTCCCGAGCGTCACCCGTGGAGGACAGTGCGTGATGCGCTTGAAGGACTTGCCGATCCTGTAATTACAAGCGACAGGTGCCTGAACCATGTTTTTCAGGCGGGAGCGCGGAGTTATCCTGGCCATACGGGCAGTTTCATTGACGAAGCAGCCAAGACCCTGAAGGCGGGCGTCCATGGCGTGCCCGGGGGTGAGAACATGGTTCGATATCCAGATGGTTCAGTTCGTTACTTCACCGTCAGGGAGAGTGCCAGGCTCCAGACCTTTCCGGACAGCTACAAGTTTCATGGCGCATGGACCGAATGCATGCGCCAACTTGGGAATGCTGTTCCGGTCGAGCTTGCCAGATGCGTTGGTGCAAGTGTCGCAGAGCAGTTGAAAGCCGCATGATGGCGAAAGTGCCGGTTCTTCAGGCGGCAGAAGCTGCGGCCGCGAAACTTGAAGAGCTTCGCACTGCGGCGGCCGCAGTCGAGTTGACTGGCCCTGCCCGTCGAAAGTTGTTGGCTGCAATTTCGTCCATGCAAGCCAAGATTGACGAAATTGGACGTTCGGTCGATCATGTCGGTTTGCCAGATGCGTTCTTTGATCCGACTGATCCGAGATTGATCGGGTACTTTGTTGCACTGGCGCTGATTGCTCAGGGACGAAAGCCGCTTGCAGATCTTGGCAGGTTCTATGGCTCGGGTGTCTACGCGATTTACTATGTTGGAGACGTGCCGCTGTATCAACCGATTGCTAACACTGAAACACCGATCTACGTCGGAAAGGCCGACCCTGATGGTCAGCCGAGGACAGTGGTTGAGCAAGGCACAAAGCTGGTAGACAGACTGAACGAGCACGCCAAGAATATCGACAAGGTAGAAGGAATAGAAATCAGGGATTTCGAGTATCGCGCCTTGGCCGTGCAGAGCGGCTATCAGGCCGCAGCAGAAGCGCATCTCATCAAGCTGTTCCGGCCAGTCTGGAACAACGAAACCAAGATCCTCTTCGGGATAGGCAAGCACGGTGATGCGTCTTCAACGCGCGCAAACAACAAGTCGCCTTGGGATACCGTGCATCCGGGGCGTGCTTGGGCTGCCGGGAATCCTGAAGGAAAAACCACCGACGCAATTCAGGCGGATGTCGAACGTCATTTCAAGTCTGCGAGAATCTATCAGGCCACGACGGATGTTTTCGCCGCCTTCGTGTCTGCCATCGCGGCGGAGGACAAGCTCTGACGAACGAGAACTTACGCACCCTCACCCCTTGAACCCCGGCTGGAACCAGCGCTCCACCTCGTCCAGCACGTCGTCGATCAACCCACCCTTCTTCGCCTCCGGCCCCGAGAAGCGCAGGATCCAGCCGTCGCCGGACATTTCGCGCCTGATCGTCAGGCCCTGTTTCAGGTGCAGCACGCGGCGGGGGCGGCCTGATCTTTCGGGGCCGGTGTCTTCGTCGGGGGAGCGTTCGGCCTCGGTCAGGATGGGCAAGAGGCGGTCCCATTGCGCGGCGGGGCTTCGGCCCTGGCATTCCTGGATGGTGAGGTCGATCAGCGCGCCGTAGCCGCGCCGCATGGCGGAGGCGAGGCGCAGGCACTGGCGCAGCGACAGGGTTTCGGGTGCGGTCAGGCCCATCGGGGCCTCCTCCACCAGATGGGCGAGCAGGCGCAGGCGGGACTGGGACTGGCGCGTCTGGTGCGGGTGCAGCCCCTTCACCGCGGCGTCCAGCGTGTCGAAGATGCCTTCGGCGACGGCATCGACCAGGATGCGGCCTTTCTCCCAGGGGGAGAGGTCGGCGCGGAGTTCGTTCTCGGCGATCATTGACGCCATCGCCTCGGCGACCGTGGCGGGGGTGCGGACGAAGCAGGGGATGTGGGTGTGGTCGCGGCCGTCCCTGGCGTCGCGGATGCGGCGGAAGGCGATCAGGCGGCGGTGGCCGGAGATGAGGCCGTGGGTGCAGCCGTCGCGGGGGGTGTGGAGCGCCCAGACCTCGACGGGCTGGCGCAGGCCCGTGGCGGTGATCGAGGCGGTGAGGGCGGCCATGGCATCGTCGTCGAAGGTGGTGCGGTCGCGCGGCAGGGCGGTGGCGAGGATGGTGTCGAGGGGGAGCAGGATCAGGGGCTCGGACAGGCGGGCGGCGGTGGGGTCGGTCATGTGCATGGGGGCCTCCAGTTTGCGCCACAGGATAGGGGGTGCGCGGGGGGCGTTGCGGCTTGCGCGCGGGGCGCGTTCGGGGGCAGAGTGCGCAGGCAAAATTTGAATGGAGCCTTTGCATGACACCGCAGGACTTTCTGGGCGGGAACGCCGTGTACCTGGCGATTGCCGTCTTTGTCATCCTCTGCATCTTCCTCGGCGTGCGGATCGTGCCGCAGAGCGAGAAGCATGTGGTCGAGCGGTTCGGGCGGCTGCGCGCGGTGCTGGGGCCGGGGATCAACTTCGTCGTGCCGTTCCTGGACCGGATCGCGCACAAGATTTCGATCCTGGAGCGGCAGTTGCCGACGGCGCAGCAGGACGCGATCACCACCGACAACGTGCTGGTGAAGGTGGAGACTTCGGTCTTTTACCGGATCACCGAGCCGGAGAAGACGGTGTACCGGATCAGGGACGTGGACGCGGCGATTGCGACCACGGTGGCGGGGATCGTGCGCAGCGAGATCGGCAAGATGGAACTGGACCAGGTGCAGTCGAACCGCAACGGGCTGACCCAGAACATCCGCGAGCAGGTGCGGGCGATGGTCGATGACTGGGGCATCGAGGTGACGCGGGCGGAGCTCTTGGACGTGAACCTGGACGAGGCGACGCGGGCGGCGATGCTGCAGCAGCTGAACGCCGAGCGGGCGCGGCGGGCGCAGGTGACCGAGGCCGAGGGCAAGAAGCGGGCGGTGGAGCTGAACGCGGATGCCGAATTGTACGCGGCGCAGCAGGAGGCGCAGGCGCGGCGCGTTCTGGCCGATGCCGAGGCCTATGCGACGGGGGTGATCGCGGGGGCGATCAAGGAGAACGGGCTGGAGGCGGCGCAGTACCAGGTGGCGCTGAAACAGGTCGAGGCGCTGACGGCGGTGGGCCAGGGTGCGGGCAAGCAGATGGTGATCGTGCCGGCGGCGGCGCTGGATGCGTTCAGCAATGCGTTCGGGATGCTGAAGGGGAAAGCATGATGGTCTGGTCGATCTGGTGGGTGTGGATCGCGGGCGGGTTCGTGGTGGGCATCTTCGAGGTGCTGCTGCCGGGCTATATCTTCCTCGGCTTTGCCGGGGGGGCGATCATCGTGGGGGTGGCGCTGGGTCTGGGGCTGGTGGGCGGGGGAAGCCTGTCGCTGCTGCTGATGATCTTTGCCTTTGCCTCGCTGGTGATCTGGGGCGGGCTGCGGCTGGCCATCGGGACGCGGCCGGGGCAGGTCAAGCTGTGGAAGACCGACATCAACGACTGACCGTGTGATCAGGCCCTGGGTTCGGCCAGTTTCTGCAGGGGTTTCAGGGTTTCGCCCTTGACCAGCCAGGACACGGCAAAGGCGAAGACGCCGATGGTTTCCAGGATGAACACGGCACGGGTGGCGTCGTAGGCGTCCTGTCCGGGCGGGTCCTGGCGGGCATAGCCGAGGCCGTAGGCCCCGAGGGCCAGGATGCAGCCGACGATGGTCCAGCCGCAGACGGCATAGATGCGGTCGCGCCCGACCTTGCCGCGTGTCGGCGGGCCGGGGACGGAACGGCGGAACAGGACCAGGCAGAACAGGGCGAGGCAGGCGAAGAACACCGCTGCCGCGCCGTAATGCAGCGTGCGCGCCCATTCGGTGCCGAGGGCGCATTGCACGAGGGTGCAGTTCGCACTGGCACCCGGCAGCACGGCATCGCCGAACTTGTTCTCGGTCGGGATGAAGGCCACGCCGAGGGCGGCCACCGATGCGACGCGCGACACCTGCCGGTCGGTCAGCCAGCCATCCGCCGGGGCCGCCGGATAACCGACATAGGCCCAGAGGAACACCGCGATGGCGCAGAGCGTGCCGGTGAACAGCTCGCGCCCGCGGGTGTAGTAGAATTCGCTGATCGAGGGGCGCATGTCCTCGGACGTGAGGAAGGCCACGGCGAGCAGGGACAGGGGCAGGAAGAACCCCAGCAGGCCAAGCGCACGGCGCACGGCGAGGAAGGAGAGGACCAGTTCGTTGTTGTCTTCGGGGGGCGTGGACATGGGCGGCACCTGATCTGGTCGGGTCGCATGGCAGCATCACCGGCGGCATCACGCAAGGGTTGTGCAGGGGCCGATGCCCGATTTCTTGCGGGACCTTGGGGCAAAGGCGGTTTCCGCGCGGAAACCGGGCGCGGAAAACACGTGTTTTCCGGCTTGTGGCGCGGCCTGTCCTGTTCAGGGCAGAGTGGCGAGGATTTCCCGCGCGGAGGCCGCCGGATCGGCGGCGGCCCAGCTGGGGCGGCCGACCACGATGTGGTCGGCCCCGTTGCGGATCGCCTGCGCGGGCGTCGCGGTACGCTTCTGGTCGCCCATGGCGCTGCCTGCGGGGCGCACGCCGGGGGTGACGATCAGCTTGCCCGCCGCCTGCGGCAGGGCGCGGATCGCCGCCGCCTCTTGCGGGCTGGCGATGACGCCAGAGGCCCCGGCGTCCAGCGCGCGGGCGGCGCGTTCCAGCGCGATCTCGGCCAGGTCGCCCGGACGGATCAGGTTGGCATCCAGATCGGCGCGGTCGAGCGAGGTCAGCACGGTGACGGCCAGGATCGCCATGTCGCCCCTGGCCTGCGCGGCGGCGCGGACCACCTGGGGGTCGCCGTGGACGGTCAGGAAATCGGGGCCGTGCGCGGCGATGCCCCGCACCGCCGCCTCGATGGTGGCCCCGATGTCGAAGAGCTTGAGGTCAAGAAACACGCGCTTGCCGCGTTCGTGCTTCAACTCGTTGGCGAGCGCGAGCCCGCCGCCGGTCAGCATGCCGAGGCCCACCTTGTAGAACCCGACGGCATCACCCAGCCGGTCGGCCAGGGCCAGGCCCTGCACCACGTTCGGGACATCCAGTGCGACGATCAGGCGGTCATCCATGCACCCATCCCTTCGCGGGACCGGGGGCCGCTGTCAAGAACGGGTGTTGACGGCGCGGGGCGGGGCGGCAACCTTGGCGCTGAAACGCCGAAGGGGTGGCCCATGCAGATCACGATGACCTACGACCGCCCCGAAGAGGGGCCGGGGTCCGGCCCGGTGACGGTGGGGTGGTTCCTGACCGAGGACAAGGGGGCGCTGCTGTACGACCCGCCGGAACGCCTGATCTTCCGGCAGACGAACAAGGCGCATGCCAAGTCGGCGTCGCGCTGTCCGGCGGTGATCCAGATGGAAAGCCGGTACTTCGTGGTGAAGTGCCCGTTCGACCTGCACATCGGATACGGTCGCGACGACAAGGGCAAGCCCGTGCTGATCAACCGGGCCGGGGCGGCCAGCCCGGTGCGGTCGTCCAAGCTGAACCAGGTGCTGACGCTGGTGAACGAGGTGGAATGGCGTTACCCGGACCGCCCGACGTTGCAGCTGTCGCTGCCCTACTGCTTCATCGCGGACGAGCCGGTGTACATGACGCAGCTTGGTACCTTCGCGCATTACCGCCGCGACAGCCTGCCCGGCACCATTTTCGGCGGGCGGTTCCCGGTGTCGGTCTGGCCGCGCCCGCTGATGTGGGCGTTCGAGTGGCACGAGCCCGAGCGCGACCTGATCCTGAAGCGCGGCGAGCCGCTGTTCTATTGCCAGTTCGAGGCGCAGGGGCCGGAGCGGCCCGTGCAGCTGGTCGAGGCGCAGAAGACGCCGGAGCTGCTGGCGTACCTCGAGAAGATTTCGGGCGTGGTGAACTATGTCAACCAGACCTTCGGGCTGTTCAGGGCGGCAGAGGCGATAAGGCCTGCGAAGCTCTTGGTGCCGAAGGGATAGGGCAGGACCGGGGCGCATGGACAAACCCGGCGGCGCGCGGCACAAGGCGGCGCGAATGCGAGGTGTGCCATGCGTGCGATCCGGTTTCTTGTGGTCCTGTTGGTGGTGGTGGCGCTGGCGGCCATCGTGACGCGGCCCGGCCCTGCGGCCTTTGACGCGATGCTGGACCGGGTGATCCGCGACCGGGTGGCCAATACCGACATCGGCACCGGGGGCGAGGCGCTGCCGACGCTGGCGCTGGCGGCGTGCAAGCTGCGCCCGACCGACTGCGTGGCGCTGGTGCGCGAGGCGCTGGAGGTGCGCATCGACGAGGGGCTGTTCGTGACGCGCGTGTCGGTCGAGGGGCTGGGGCGGACGATGACCTGCCGGGGGGCGTTCACGCGGTTCTTCTGCCGGGATGCGTCATGACCTGGGCCGCCGTGATCTTCGACCTGGACGGCACGCTGCTGGACACCGAGGCGATCACCCACCGGGCGGCGGTCGCGGCCTTTGGCGTCTGCGGCGTGGCGGTGGACCCCGCGTTCCTGCTGCAACTGGTGGGCGTGGATGACGTGACCGGGGCCGGGCGGATCATGGCGGCCTATCCGGGCCTGGACCTGGGGGCGTTCGAGCGGGAGTGGAAAGCGGCCTCGATCCGGGGGCTGGCGGGGGGGATTGCGCTGAAGCCGGGGGTGATGGAGCTGCTGGGCGCGCTGGACCTGCCGATGGCGATTGCCACGTCGTCGACCCGCGTGCAGGCGACGCGCAAATTTGCCGCCTGCGCGCTGCCGCCCTTTGCCCATGTGGTGACGGTGGACGATGTGGCGCGGGCCAAGCCGGCGCCCGATCCGTATCTTCGGGCCGCAGCACTGCTGGGCGTCGACCCCGCGCGCTGCCTGGCGTTCGAGGACAGCGAGACGGGCGCGCGCTCGGCGCATGCCGCCGGGATGACGGTGGTGCAGGTGCCCGATCTGCTGCCTGCATCCGGGGACTGGGCGCACCATGTGGCCGACGACATCCTGACGGGCGCGCGGATGGCGGGGCTTATCGCAGGGTGATGACCTGCCCTGCGTCGAGCAGGAAGGGGGCGATGATGCCGCAGGTGTCGGCCAGCGGCAGCAGCGTGTCGGGCACATCGAGGCCGATGGCGTCACGCATGAAGGCGGCGCGGGCGGCGCAGCGGGCGGCGACCTCGGGGAAACCTGCGGCGAGGTCGGCGCGCTGGGCCTCGTCGGCGATCACATAGCCGTCCTCCATCCGGGTCGAGGCATAGACCGGGTGCGAGGGGATCACGTCGCATTGCATCGCCATGCCCGAGGCGAGGGGGATGCCGGACCCCTCGGCAATCGGCGAGGACATCCATTCGTCGAGGCCGATCAGGTGGCCGGGGTTCAGGGTGACGTTGAAGACCTCGGGGGGCAGGAGTTCCTGCATCCGCGCCCAGACCTCGCCCCCCGCCACGCCGGGGCGCATCAGGCCGCACCAGGCGGACATCGCGGCCATGTAGGGGAAGGCGAAGGCGTCGAGATAGTCGCGGGCCGCTGCGGGCAGGTCGGCGGGCGTGCGCGCCAGCCAGCCGGTGCGGCAGACGTTCGCCCCCCAGTGGCAGATGTTGAACCCGATGGGCTGCCCCTGCGTCAGCACCTGCCCCGTCGGCCCCGACAGCCCCTGATCGGCCCGCGCGCCGGTGGCAAAGGTGGAATGGCAGCCCATCGGCAGGCCGCCGACCTGCGCCGCCTGATAGGCGTCGAAATCGGTCATCCCTTCGCGGAAGGCGAACACCATGCGGCGCAGGGCAGATGCCGCCATGTGGTTGGCAAATTCGAGCCGTGCAATCTCTGCCGCGTCCACGCGGGCGCGCAGGCCGTGGCCGGGGTGCATCATCAGGTCGGTCGCATTCTCGACGCGCGAGGCGATGCGGCGCAGGGGGTCGGCGAGGAAGGCGGGGATGTCGAGGGCGGTGGCGGGGTCGTCCACCTCGTCGGCCCCGAACCATTTCCAGCCGATGGCCCCGAGGGTGCCGCCCGGCAGGGCATCGGTCAGGATGTCGCCGAGTCGGGCCGATCCGCGCGGCTGCGACGGCAGCGACAGCGAGGCGCAATGGGCCACGCGCATCTCGCCGCCCGCGACCATGGGGGCCACGGCGGTGTAGGGCAGGCATTCGTTGCCGGCGACCAGCAGCGCGTCGGACGGCGTGACCACCAGCACCGCCTCTTCGAACCGGGGGTCGAAGCCTGTCAGCCAGTGGATGTTGGCCGCGTGTTCGCGGTCGCCGTAGATCACCAGCGCCTGATACCCCCGCGCCGCGCCTGCCGCGTGCAAGGCGGCGATCCGCGCCCGGTAGTCGGCCAGCGACGGCGGGGCGGGCACGGCGGGTGTGCCGAAGTCGGGCCACTGGATGCGGGTCAGGCGGGCGGTCATGCGGTTTCTCCCATGCAGGAGCACAGCCTATTGCAGGACGAGGCGGTGCGGAAGGAGGGTCGGTTGGCCACCACTGCGGCCTGGGAGCCGATTTCTTTGAAGAAATCGGACCGGAAATTTCGAAATTTCCGGCTTGCCGGTTGCACGGCGGCACAGCAGGCCGCCCGCCCCCGCCAAGGCTTGCGAATCCCGGACCCGCCGCCTATATCGACCGGCGAGAGGTTGGCGCGGGCAGGCGCCTCGCCAACCCGGTCAGGTCCGGAAGGAAGCAGCCGCAACGAGACCCGCTTGGGTCGTGTTCCAGCCTCTCACCCCGCCTTCGCTTGGCGTTTCGGGATGGTCCGGCCCACCGGCGCGGCGGGGATTTATCGGGTGCGGATAATTCGGGATAATGCGGGTCAGGCCCTGGCTCCCGACAAGAGCCAGTCGCGCATGTCCTGGTCTTCCAGCGCATAGATGCCACGCTCGGGCCGCCAGAGGATATTCTTGGCGCGCAGATCGTCCAGCGCCTTCTGCACCTGGGATGTTGCGACCGGCGCGCCCAGGTCGGCCCCGATCCGGGCCAGCGCGGCGGCCGAGAACGGGGCAAAGGCGGGTGCGTCCGCAATCAGGCAAGCTTCGTGACAGCGCGCCGGTAACGACCTGTAAGGCTCCAGTCGCGCTGCTGACGCTGCTGGGCGCGCAGTCCGTCGCAGGTATCGCCCAGTCTGTCGTCCAGCCACATCTGGATGGCGTCGCGCGGCAACATCGCGGGGCGATGCTCGGTCAGCGTGACCCGTGTTTCGCCCATGTCGGTCGGGCTGAACGCGGCGGAAAAAGAGCCTTCGGTCAACGACCGGTTCGCCGCATCGCCCTCGCCGTGAAAGCGATAGCGGAAACCCTTGCCAGCCTGCCGTTCCACGTAGGTGATGGTCTGGTGTTCGAAAACGCTCTGACCGCGGCGGTAGGCGACGATGAAGCTGTCGGGACCATCCGGATGCGGCTCGACCGTGGCGACCAGCGGGTCGTAGAACTCGGCCAGCGGCGCGGCACCCAGCACCATCCTGCGCCACAGAACATCTGGCGACAGCGGAGTGACATAGCTGCGCCCCGCCTTGAAGCCCAGCCAGAACCGGAAGCGGTCCAGCCAACTGCCGTAGATCAGATTGAACGTCAGGTAGTAAAGGGCAAACATCGACAGCGCCGCATAGGGGTTTGTGCTGTCGACGCCGAAATAGTCTGGCAGGACATGGGCCAGGATGCTGTCGGCAAAGAAGGTCAGCGCGACGATCTCGATCAATCCCCGCCAGTCGGGAATCAGAATGATCACAAGGATGCCAATGGCTGCAAAGATTGCCCCCAGGATCAGCGACGTCAGACCCAGCACAAGTGGCGCCACCCACCAGGCATCATGCATGCCGCCCAGCAGGTCGTCGGAATGGCGCGACAAGGTGGTATAGGTCGCCAGCACGATGAAGAACGCGGCAAGCAGTAGTCGGCGGCGCTGGCGATAGATGCGTCTGAACACGACAGAGCCCCCATTGATCGACGCGGGATGCGGTATCGCGCCAATCGGGCGATTCTGCGGCGAAGACCGGAAAGACGGGCGCACATCCGGCTCGGACGGCGTGCGCCCTCGGTGCGGTGCCGCAGGACGGGATGGCGCTTTCAGGCGCGTGCAGGCGCAAGGCATGGCACTTCCCCCGGCGCGCGCCCACCACTAGACTGCGCCCGTCCAGCCGAGGCCCCCATGACCGACGCCCCCGCCTATCAGGTTCTCGCCCGCAAGTACCGCCCCGCGACCTTTGCCGACCTGATCGGGCAGGAGGCGATGGTGCGCACGCTGAAGAACGCCTTCGCGTCCGACCGGATTGCCCATGCGTTCGTGTTGACCGGCGTGCGGGGGGTGGGCAAGACGACCACGGCGCGGATCGTGGCCAAGGGGCTGAACTGCATCGGGCCGGACGGGACGGGGGGGCCGACGACGGAGCCCTGCGGGCTGTGCGAACCCTGTCGGTCGATCGCCGAGGGGCGGCATGTCGATGTGCTGGAGATGGACGCGGCCAGCCGGACGGGCGTGGGCGACATCCGCGAGATCATCGAAAGCGTGCATTACCGGGCGGCATCGGCGCGCTACAAGATCTACATCATCGACGAAGTCCACATGCTGTCGACCAACGCGTTCAACGCGCTGCTGAAGACGCTGGAGGAGCCGCCCGCCCATGTGAAGTTCCTGTTCGCCACCACCGAGATCCGCAAGGTTCCGGTAACTGTCCTGTCGCGCTGCCAGCGGTTCGACCTCAAGCGGATCGAGCCCGAGGTGATGATTGCGCACCTTTCGCGGGTGGCGGGGCTGGAGGGGGCCAAGCTGGCGGCGGATGCGCTGGCGCTGATCGCGCGGGCGGCCGAGGGGTCGGTGCGCGATGCGATGAGCCTGATGGACCAGGCCATTGCCCATGGCGCGGGCGAGACCAGCGCCGCACAGGTGCGGGCGATGCTGGGGTTGGCGGACCGGGGGCGGACGCTCGATCTGTTCGACATGGTGATGCGGGGGGATGCGGCGCAGGCCTTGGGCGAACTGGCTGCGCAATATGCCGACGGGGCCGATCCGATGGCGGTGCTGCGCGACCTGGCCGAGATCACGCACTGGATTTCGGTGGTCAAGATCACGCCGGGGGCCGCCGACGATCCCACCGTGCCGCCCGAGGAACGCGACCGGGGGCGCGACATGGCCGGCCGCCTGCCGATGCGGGCGCTGTCCCGGGCCTGGCAGATGCTGCTGCGCGCCATCGACGAGGTGGGCCAGGCCCCGAACGCGATGATGGCCGCCGAGATGGCGGTGATCCGGCTGACGCATGTGGCCGACCTGCCCGACCCCGAGACGCTGATCCGGCGGTTGCAGGGGATGACGCCGCCCTTGCCGACACCCGTGCCGCGTGGGGGTGGCGGGGGCGGCGGACCGGTGCTGTCGGCGGTGGCGGGCGGTGCGCCGGTGGCGCAGGCCGAGGCGGTGCCCGAGGGGAACATCGCGCTGGCGCGATTTCCGACCTTCGACCATCTGGTCGAGATGATCCGCGAAAGCCGCGACGGAAAGCTGCTGTTCGATGTGGAAACCCAAATGCGGCTGGTGCGCTATGCGCCGGGGCGGATCGAGTTCCAGCCGACGGACGATGCGCCGCGCGAACTGGCGGCGCGGCTGGCGCACCGGTTGCAGGGGCTGACGGGAGTGCGCTGGGGGGTGTCGGTTGTCGGCACGGGCGGCGGGCCGACGCTTGCCGAGATGCGCGAGGCCGATGTGCTGGCCGGGCGCGCGGCAGCCGAGGCATGGCCGCTGGTGCAGGCGGTGCTGGCGGCGTTTCCGGGGGCGCGCGTGGTCGAGGTGCGCAATCCGGCGGCGCTGGCCGCCGCCGAGGCGCTGCCGGAGGTCGAGGACGAGTGGGACCCGTTCGAGACGGACTGAGGGTTGTGGGGGGCCGTGGCGGGGCCTATTGTCTGGACTGAAACGGGAACAGGGTGGTGGCAATGCTGAAGGGTTTGGGCGGGCTGGCCGGGATCGGCGACATGGCCAAGATGATGAAGGCCGCGCAGGACCTGCAGGACAAGATGAAGGCGCTGGACGAGGACCTGTCGCGCACCGTCGTCGTGGGAGAAAGCGGCGCGGGGCTGGTGCGGGCGCGCTGCACCGCCAAGGGGGAACTCACGGGGCTGGACATCGACCCGTCGATCCTGGTCGCGTCGGAAAAGGAAGTCACCGAGGACCTGATCCTGGCCGCGATCAAGGATGCGCAGGCCAAGGCGACCGCGCGCCACGGGCAGGAAATGGCGCGGCTGACGGAAAGCATGGGCCTGCCGCCGGGCATGAAGTTTCCCGGCTGAGGCGGATCGTGCCCTGCATGGATGAACCCCGGTCCGGTCCCCGGTCGTCGGCGCGCAACGCATCGGGGCCCCGGCCTGCGCCGGGGCGACCGGGCGGGGGCGGGACGGCCCGGACATGACCGCCGCCCCCCGCGACATCGAGGCGCTGATCGACCTGATGGCGCGGCTGCCCGGCCTCGGGCCACGCTCGGCCCGCCGCGCGGTGCTGCTGCTGCTGAACAAGCGCGAACAGGTGATGGTGCCCCTGGCGCAGACCATGGCGCAGGTGGCGCTGAACGTGCGCGACTGCACCGAATGCGGCAACATCGGCACCACGGACGTCTGCGCCATCTGCGCCGACCCGCGACGGGCGACGGGCGAGATCTGCGTGGTCGAGGATGTGGCCGACCTGTGGGCGATGGAACGCGGGGGCGCGTTCAAGGGGCGCTATCATGTGCTGGGCGGCACGCTGTCGGCGCTGGACGCCGTGGGGCCGGACGAATTGCGCCTGCCCGGCCTGGTCGAGCGGGCGAAGGGGGCCGTCGAAGTGATCCTGGCGCTGAATGCCACGGTCGACGGGCAGACCACGGCGCATTACATCGCCGAGGCACTGGCGGGGACCGGGGTGGCGGTCAGCACGCTGGCGCAGGGCGTGCCGATCGGGGGCGAATTGGACTATCTGGACGACGGCACCATCGGCGCGGCGTTGCGGGCGAGGAAGCGGCTGTGAGCGACGTGTCCGCAGCCTTTGCCGCCGGTCAGCGTGACCTGTACGCAGCGCTTGGCCGGGCCGTGGCCGCCACCCGGCCCGGCAGCGGGGCCGAGACTGCCGCCCGCGCGCGGGCGATCATCGCCGCCGCGCCGGGCGAGGCAGGGGACCGGCTGCGGTCGGTGGATGCAGGCCTGCTGGCCGCCGTCGCGCGCCATGCCTGCGGGTTCGAAGCGATTGACGGCGCGTCCCGTCTGGCCACGCTGTTGCCACGCCTGACCGTGGCCCCGATGTTCGACCCCGACCTTGCCGCAGCACCCACCACCGCCCTGCGCACACGGGGCGAGCGGCCCGGCATGCCCGCCTGCAGCGACCGCGCCTTTGACGGCTGGTTCGCGGCGACGGGGGCCACCTATGGCCTTGGCCTGTATGCCGAGGACCGCAGTGTCTATGAAACGCCGCAGTTCGCCGATGCCGCCAGCCCCGAGCGGCGCACGATGCATCTGGGCATCGACGTCTGTGCCCCCGCAGGCACGCCGGTGCGTGCGCCCCTGCCGGGGGTGGTCGAGGTGGTGGCCTACAACGCCGATCCGCTGGACTATGGCCACACCCTGATCCTGCGGCACGAGGCCGGGGGTCTGCGGTTCTGGACGCTGTACGGCCATCTTGGCGGCACGCTGCCGGGCCTCTGCCGCCCCGGACAGGCGGTGGCGGCGGGGCAGGTGGTGGCGCATCTGGGGGACTGGCCTGAAAACGGCGGCTGGGCCGCGCACCTGCATTTTCAGGTGATCGCCGACCGGCTGTCGCAGACGACCAACTTCTTTGGCGTGGGCCACCGCAGCCTGTGGCCGGTCTGGACCGCGATCAGCCCCGATCCGAACCTGCTGCTGCGCCTTTCGCCGGACCGATTCGCGGTCTGATCGCGCCGTCAGACGATGACGATGTCGTCGAGGAAGATCGAGGTGCCGGGGGCGGAGGCGAACCTGACCGTCAGTTCGTTCACGCCGAAGTCGAAGACCACGTCGGTGCCGACCACGGTGGCGAACCGGTCGATCAGTTGTGCCACCGACAGGGTCAGGTTGGCGCGCCAGAGGTCGCGGGAGATCTGGATGGTGTCGACGTTGTCGGTGAAATCGGTGATGATGTCGCGGCGATACCCTGCGCCGAAGACGAAGGTGTCGGTGCCGTCGCCGCCGGTCATCTCGTCGACCCCCAGACCGCCGTCGAGCAGGTCGTTGCCGATGCCACCATTCACCCGGTCGTTGCCCAAGCCGCCTTCGACCGTGTCGTTGCCGCGAAAGCCGTTCAGCTTGTCATTGCCGTAGTGGCCGATCATGGTGTTGTTGCCGCGCCCGCCCAGCAGGCTGTCGTTGCCGCTGCCGAGGTGGTAGTTCTCGATGTTGTCGCCGATCTCTTGCGCCCAGACGACGCCGTTGACCAGGATGTCGTAGCCGCCGCCCAGCCGCCCGGACATCGCCCCCGACACCCCCGCAAAATTGAGCCAGTCGGTGCCGCCGTTGGTATCGCCAAAGGTCCGCCGGTCGGGTTCGATGGCGGCGAGGGCCAGGAAATCGTCGGTGAAGGTGTGGATGTCGTTCACGCTGGCGGCGCGGCCGAAGAACTGCAGGTCAAAATCCAGGAGGGTGCCGGTCAGGCCTCCGACCACGTCATAGGCCACCAGTTGCCATTGACCCACCGAGGAATAGCCGCGCAACGCCTCGACCGCGAAGGTGTATTCGAAGGTGCCGTCGAACAGGTCTTCCCCGCCCTCGTAATGAAAGATGCTGATCTCGGTCCCGTCCGGCGCGCGCAGCGTCAGGCCGATGTCGGACGATCTGGGATGCGTGATCGACAGCGTGACATAGACCGTTTCCACCTCGATGTCGGTGGTCACGTTGACCGCAGCCGAGGCGACACCGAAGGTTCCGCCGGTCCAGTCGGGGATGCTGACGGCGGGGCCGTTGTACCCGGCGGTGACGGTCACCTCGTTGGCGCTGGTCTGGGCCTGGCCGCTCATCCGGGACCAGGCCTCGGCCATGCGCACGGCGGCAAAGGCATCGACCATCCCATAGCCGTAGTGGATGTTGAACGCGCGCCCGCCGCCGTTCCAGTCGGTGGCACCCGTCGTCTCCCACGGCTCGAACTCCGGCCCGGTGACGGCGGCACCATAGGCCGACCCGGTGTGCCCCGCCGACAGCGCCAGGATGGTGCTGACGTCGCGCCAGCCAAGACCCGGTGCCGCATCCAGCATGAGCGCGACCACCCCGGAAACGACCGGCGTTGCCGCCGATGTGCCGCCGAACACGCTGGTATAGTTCAGCGCAAGCGGGTCGTTGTCGCCGGAAGTGTTGTAGCCGGCCTCGCCTGCAAGGTCGGTCGTCACCGCTGCTGCGGGGGCGGTGATCAGGATACTGGCCCCGTAGTTCGAATAGTCCGCGACGAAGCCGTCGCTTTCGGTTGCGGCCACCGTGATGGTGAAGCGCGACACGTTGACGCCGCTGCCATTTGCATTCGCCGTCTCGTTCCCCGCCCCCATCACATTGATGGTGCCCAGGCCACCCCGGCCCGTCTCGGCGTTGGCCTGGAACCAGCGGTCATAGTTGTCGTGGTCGGTTCCGTCGTCGCCGATGTCCTCGAAATCGTTGTAGAAGACATCCCAGTTCCAGCTGTTGCTCATGATGTCGAACTGCGCGCCCCAGCGGATCACCGCCTCGGTGATCTCGGGCGTGGCGTACAGCGCCGGGTCGAACCTGTTGATCGCGGTCAACTGCACGCCGTGCGCGACGCCCGCGCCGCCGGTGCCATTGCTGTCCACCGCCGCGACGATCCCAGCGACGGCGGTGCCGTGCCCGTCGTCCGGCCCCATCGGGGTGGGCAGATAGGTGACACCGTTGTAGACGAAATGCAGCCCCGCGTTGTAGTTGGCGGCCAGATCGGCGTGCCCCACCTGGACACCGCCGTCGAACACGCCGACGGTCACCCCGGTGCCGTGGTAATCGTCCCAGATGCGCCCAATGTTGCCGACCAGCGGAAAGTGCCATTGCTGGGAGTAAAGCGGATCGGTCGGTGTCATCGGTCCCTCCTGCGCGCCCCGCAGCAAATTCCCCTCGCGTCACACGATCACGATGTCGTCGAGGAAGATCGCCGTGCTGGGCGCGGCGGCGAAGTTGACGGTCAGTTCGTGGACGCCGAAGTCGAAGACCACGTTGGTGCCGACGACGGTGGCGAAGGTGCCGATCACCTGCGCCACGCTCAGGTTCCCGGCCCAGAGCGCGCGCGAGAACTGGATCGTGTCCACGTTGTCCTGGAAATCCGTGATGATGTCGCGCCGCGCGCCTGCGCCGAAGATGAAGGTGTCGTTGCCGTCGCCGCCGGTCATCACGTCGACGCCGAGGCCGCCGTTCACGGTGTCGTTGCCGATGCCGCCGTCGATGCGGTCGTTGCCCACGCTGCCCTCGACCAGGTCGTTGCCGCGAAAGCCGTTCAGCTTGTCGTTGCCGTAGTGGCCGATCATGATGTTGTTGCCGCGCCCGCCGGTCAAAAGGTCGTTGCCGCTGCCGAGGAAGTAGTTCTCGATGTTGTCGCCGACCTCGCGCGCCCAGACGACGCCGTTGACCAGAATGTCGTAGCCGCCGCCCAGACGCCCCGTCATCTGCCCCGACACGCCCGAGAAGTTGAGCCAGTCGGTGCCGCCGTTGGTGTCCTCGAACGTCCGCCGCCCGGCATCCTGCGCCGCCGCCGCCAGGAAATCGTCGGTGAAGGTGTGGATGTCGTTCACGCTGGCGGCGCGGCCATAGAAGGTCAGGTCGGCGTCCAGAAGCGTGCCGCCGTCGCCCGACACGTTGTCATAGGCCCAGACCTGCCAGGTGCCCAGCGAGGACATGCCGCGCGCCGCCTCGACCGCGAAGGTGTATTCGAAGCCGCCGAAGAACAGGTCGCTGCCGCCTTCGTTGCCGAAGATCGGAATCTCGCTGCCGTCGGGGGCGCGCAGGGCCAGGATCAGGTCGGACGCAAAGGTGTGGTTGATCGACAGGTTGATGTAGATCGTCTCGATCTCGACGTCGCTGGTCACGTTGACCGAGAGCGAGGCGTTGCCGAAGGTCGGGATCGTGACCCCGCCGCCGTTGTAGTTGGCGGTGACGGTCACCTCGTTGGCGCTGGTCTGGGCCGGGCCGCTCATCCGGGCCCAGGCTTCGGCCATGCGCACGGCGGCGAAGGCATCGACCATGCCGTAGCCATAGCTCAGGTGAAAGGCCCGGCCGCCGCCGTTCCAGTCGGTGGCACCGTTGGTGTCCCACTGCCCCACCTCGAACCCCCCACCACCCGAGCCATAGGCCGACCCGGTGTGCGAGGCCGACAGCGCCAGGATCGTGCTGACATCGCGCCAGCCGAGGCCGGGGGCCGCATCCAGCATCAGGGCCACCACCCCCGCCACGGTGGGCGTGGCCGCCGAGGTGCCGCTGAAATCGTTGGTATAGTTCAGGGGCAGGGTGATGGCGTCGCCGCTGCGGTTGTAGCCGCCTTCGCCCGACAGGTCGGTGGTCACCGCCGAGGCCGGGGCGGCGATCAGGACACAGGCCCCGTAGTTCGAATAGTCGGCGACAAAGCCGTTCTGTTCGGTCGCGGCCACGGTGATGGTGAAGCGCGAGACGTTGACGCCGCTGCCGTTGGCATTCGACGTCTCGTTCCCCGCCGCCAGCACGTTGACGGTGCCAAGGCCGCCGCGGCCCGTCTGTGCATTGCCCTGGAACCAGATGTCATAGCTGTCGTGCAGGGTGCCGGCATCGCCGATATCCTGGAAATCGTCATAGAAGGGGTCCCAGTTCCAGCTGTTCGACATCACGTCGAACCGCGAGCCCCAGCGGATCGAGGCCTCTTCGATGGCGAGGTTCGCGGTCAGGGCCGGGCTGAAGATGTTGACGCCGGTGAGCCGCGCGCCGTGCGCCACGCCGGCCCCGCCGGTGCCGTTGTTGTTCTGCGCCGCGATGATTCCTGCGACGGCGGTGCCGTGCCCCTCGTCTGCGTTCAGCGGTGTGGGCGCATAGGTCGTGCCCTGGTAGACGAAGTGCAGCGCCGCGTTGTAGTTCGCCGCGAGGTCGGCATGTCCCACCTCGACCCCGTCGTCGAAGACGCCGACGGTCACGCCGGTGCCGTCATAATCGTCCCAGATGCGCTGGATGTTCCCGATCAGGGAGAAATGCCATTGCTGGGTGTAAAGCGGATCGGTCGGGATCATCGGTCACTCCTGCCAACTGCGGGGCCGCCGACATGGACGGGGGCGGGGCATCGGCCGGACCAAAGGGGGCCTGCCCGAACAATGCCGTCAATCCAATGCCGCCGGGCCCTGTCCGAAAATCCGGTCACCCGTTCGAACTCATGACAACGAGTGTACCACCGCCATCCGCATGGCCGCAACGCCGTCTGGCACGGAAGCCGTCAGATTTCCGTCAATTCCGCAGGCCATGGTTGGCCTTGTCGGACAGGGAGAGCCCGGTCCAGCCGCGCGACCGCGATGATTGCGCGTCAGCGGGCGTCGTCGTCCTCGTCGTCATCGTCATCGTCGTCGTCATCTTCGGGCAGGTTGAAGAAGCTGTCGGCGTCGGAATAGTCTGCCGCCTTCTTCTCGGGTTCGGCCACGGCAGAGAACTGTTCCAGCCCCGCCATCACGCCGGGAATGCGCGCCTCGGGGGCCATGCCCAGGCTCTGCTCGGTCGAGACCAGCTTGCGGCGTTCGTCATCCGACATGACGCGCCCCTCGGCGGCCTTCTTGCGGGCGGCGGCCTGGACGGCGGCGTCAAGCTCGGACTGGCGGCACAGGCCCAGGGCGACGGGGTCGATGGGGGTGATCTGGCTGATGTTCCAGTGGCTGCGGTCGCGGATCGACTGGATCGTGGGCTTGGTGGTGCCCACGAGCTTGCCGACCGCGCCGTCGGTCAGTTCGGGGTGGAATTTCACCAGCCAGAGGATCGCCGCCGGGCGGTCCTGGCGTTTCGACAGGGGGGTGTATCGCGGCCCGCGCCGCTTTTCCTCGCCCACGGCCGAGGCGTTGAACTTCAGCCGCAGGTGATATGACGGGTCGTCCTGGCCGCGCGTGATCTCGATCGGGTCAAGCTGGTTGTTGGCCACGGGATCGAAGCCCTTGACCCCGGTCGCCACGTCGCCGTCGGCGATGCCCTGCACCTCAAGCTCGTGCAGACCGCAGAATTCGGCGATCTGGCGGAAGTTGAGCGTGGTGTTGTCGACCAGCCAGACGGCGGTGGCCTTGGCCATGAGGGGCTTGTTCATGCGTCGCGCTCCTGTACATCTTCCCCGCGCCGGGAACCCGGCCGCAGGGTTCCGAGGGCCTGCGCATTCCACGATGTCGGGGGAACGGGATGTCCTATAGGCCGGTTTTGCGCGGATGGAAAGGGGCAATGGTGGCCCTGGCCCTGGCCGCCCCGGCCTATGCCGAGGGCGAGCGCGCGGGCGATTTCGACTATTACGTCGCGGCGCTGTCGTGGTCGGCCACCTGGTGCGCCCTGGAAGGCGCGGCGCGGGGCGAGCCGCAGTGCGACGCCGGGCGCGGCGTGACGTTCGTGCTGCACGGGCTGTGGCCGCAGCACGAGGACGGCTGGCCGTCCTACTGCCGCACGGTCGAGCGCGACCCGTCGCGGGGCGAGACGGCGGCGGTGGCCGATGTGTTCGGCGGGGCGGGGGCGGCGTTCTATCAGTGGAAGAAGCATGGCCGCTGCTCGGGCCTGTCTGCGCGCGACTTCTACGCCACGGCGCGGCGCGTGCGCGAGGGGGTGCGCATACCGGCGGTGTTCGCGCAGGTGAACCGGCGGCTGGAGGTGCCCGCATCCGTCATCGAGGGCGCGTTCGTCGAGGCCAATCCGGGGCTGGACCCCGGCATGGTGACGGTGACGTGCCGCGACGGCATGATCGCCGAGGTGCGGCTGTGCCTGACGCGCGACCTGGCACCGCGCGCCTGCGGAGCGGACGCGGCGCGCGACTGCCGCATGCCGGACGCGGTGCTGCTGCCGCTGCGATAGAGGACCGCCCGGCGGGCGATGTCAGGCCGCGTCCTCGGCCCGGGGCGGGTCCCGGAGCGGGCGGGCGTCGGCGGGGCAGAATTCGGCCATGATGTCGGCGATGGCCGACTTGCGCAGGGGTTTGGTCAGGTAGCGGTCGATGCCCGCCGCAAGGATGCCTTCGCTGTCGCCGTCCATGGCATGGGCGGTCAGCGCGACGATGGGCACATGGCGGCCCGAGCCGGCCTCGGCCAGGCGGATCGCACGGGCGGCGTCGCGGCCGTCCATCTCGGGCATCGAGATGTCCATGAAGATGAGGTCGGGCGCGTGGGTCTGCCACAGGTCGACCGCCTCGCGCCCGTTGTTCGCGAAGGTCAGGTCGATGTCGAGGTCCTTGACCATCTTGCGGAACACAAGCTGGTTGGTGCGGTTGTCCTCGGCCGCCAGCACGCGCATCTGGCGGGTTCCCGGCGTCTGGTCGGACGGTGCCGCCACGGGATCGGGGGCGGGCACCGACAGGGCCTGCAGGCGGCGGAACAGTTCGGACCGCAGGAGCGGCTTTTGCAGGATCGCCTCGAGGTGGGCGGCACCCGGCCCTTCGCGCGCGGCGGCGGGGTTTGACGACAAGAGCACGATGGGCATGGCCCAGCCGGCGGTGCGGATCGCCTGCGCCAGGGCTGGGCCGTTCATGTCGGGCATGTCGTGGTCGGTCAGAACGACGTCGAAGGCCGCATCCTCGGCCAGCACCGCCAAGGCATCGGCCCCTGACCGGCACAGGACCGGGGCGATGCCGCAGGTCTTGAGCTGGCGTTCCAGGATGGTGCGGTTGATGAACTGGTCATCGACCACCAGCGCGCGGCGCAGCGTGACCGGCAGGCGCACCGCAGCATCCTCTTCGGCGACCGGCAGCGACACGCGGAAGCCGAAGCACGACCCGCGCCCAAGTTCGCTGTCGACCCAGACCACGCCGCCCATCCGGTCGATCAGGCGCTGCGTGATGGCGAGGCCCAGACCCGTCCCCTCGAACTTGCGGTTGGAGGCGCTTTCGACCTGGTTGAACTCGCCGAAGATCAGGTCGAGCTGGTCGGCGGGAATGCCGATGCCGGTATCCTCGACCGTGACGTGAAGCTGCTGGTTGCCGGGGGTCTTCTCCAGCCCGACGACGCGGATCAGGACATGGCCGGTCTCGGTGAACTTGACGGCGTTGCCGACCAGGTTGGTCAGCACCTGCCGCAACCGCCCCGGATCGCCGATATAGCGCGTGGGCATGAACATGTCGAAGTCGATGATGATGTCGATGCCCTTGCCGCGCGCGCGGGGCTGCAACAGCATCGCGACCTCGTGGATCGTGCGTTCCAGGTCGAAGGGTTCGGGGTGCAGGGTCAGGCGTTCGGCCTCGATCTTGGAGTAGTCGAGGATGTCGTTGATGATGACCAGCAGCGCCTCGCCCGACGAGCGGATGGTTTCGGCGAACAGGCGCTGTTCCTCGGACAGGGCGGTGTCGCAGAGGAGTTCGGCCATGCCGACGACGCCGTTCATCGGCGTGCGGATCTCGTGGCTCATGTTGGCGAGGAAGGCGGACTTGGCGCGGTTCGCAGCCTCGGCCGCCTCGCGCGCGGCGGTGAGGGCGGCCTGCTGTTCCCGCTCGGCGGTGATGTCGACGCGCAGGCCGACGCGGCCCCCGTCGGGGGTGGGGCGGTCGATGAACTTGAGCCAGCGGCCATCCGACATGCGCGTCGTCATTTCACCCTCGGCGCGGGTGTGGTGCGCCAGACGCTCGGTCAGCCAATCCTCTTCGCGGCCCTGCGCCTCGTCATAGGCACCGGCGGCAAGACCGGTGCGAAGGATCGTCTCGAGCGTGACGCCGGGCCTGACCACATCGGCGATGCCGGGGGCGCTCATCTTGTACTTGTGGTTTGCCATGATGACCTTCTGATCCCTGTCGAAAAGGACGAACCCGTCCGGAATGGCCTCAATCGCCGCGTAGATGCGCATCTGGTCGGTGATGTTCAGCGCCAGGCTGACCATGCCGCCGTCGCGGGCGCGCCGGTCCATCAGACGCACCCAGACGCCGCTGGAAAACTGGACGACCTGGTGCGGGATGGGGTCGGCGTCCCACCGCGCCAGCATTTCGGCCACCCACTGGTCCACGCTGCGCGCGCCGATGTCGATCAGCCGGGTTTCGCCGGTCAGGCGCAGGATGTCGGCATAGGCGATGCCGGGGGCGACGTCATACCCCTCGAACGCCGCAAGGTAGGCGCGATTGGCCGTGACCAGGCGGCGGTCGGCGTCGAACACGGCAAAGCCGTCGCGAATGGTGTCGATGGAATCGCGCAGCCGACGCTCGGCTACGACCGCCGCCGTGTGGGCGGTTTCGAGATCGGTCAGGAAGCGCGAGTTCTGGCCCTTGAGCACCGCCGCCTCGGACTGTGCGGCGCGGGCGACGGTGCGTTGCTCGACCACCTGATCGGCCAGGGTGCGGGCGTGGATCGCGAGCTTTTCGTTCGCGGCGAACAGTTCGCGGCTTTTCTGTTCCAGCAGGCGTTCGGCGGCCAGCCTTGCCCGCCGCTCTTTCGCCAGCCGTTCCATCATGTCCATGCGTCGATGTTCCCACCGCCGGGGCCCTGCCAGCCACCCCGACTCGGTGCCATCCTTGACCGGACAGGATGAACCGAGGCTTAACGTCACAAATCAGCGAGGGCCCGCCGCCGCCTGCAGAATCCTTGCCAGCCTGCCGCGCCGCATGGCAGTCTGCGCCCATTGCGGGCGTGGTCCCCAAGGGAGGTTTCCGATGCGTGGATTGGGTTTGGCGGCGACGCTTGGCGCGGCTTTGTGGGGGATCGGCGGGGCCGTGTCGGCGCAGGATCTGGTTCCCCCCAAGCGGCTGATCTACACAGAGAATGCCGACCTGCCGGGCGGCGACATCGCGAACCTTCTGGACGTGACCATCGAGGCCTGCGAGACCGCCTGCCTGTCGAACAACCGCTGCGACGCGCTGACCTTCAACGCCCGTGTCGGGGCCTGTTTCCTCAAGTCGGGGCCGGGTGCGCCTGCGTTCTATCAGGGGGCCTATTCGGCGCGCGTGGTGCCTGCGAACGCTGGTGCGAGTGACCTTGCGGCGGAACGGGCGGGGGACCTGGCGTTCCTGTCGCCGGGGGATCTGGACGAGGCGCGGCGGCTGGCGCTGGCGCTTGGCGGGCTGCACATCTCGGGCGACATCAGTGCCGAGGACCACCGCGCCTCGGCCGCCGCACAAGAGGCCGAGGGCAACCTGCCCGGTGCTGCCGCCTATGCCGGGGCCGCCCTGAACCTGACCGATGACGCAGACGGCTGGGCCGACTATGCCCGCCTGAACCTGGAGGCGGCGAACAGGGATGCCGACAGCGCGGGCCTGTACCGGGGCCGTGCGCTGTCGGCCGCGATCAACGCCTATCTGCGCAGCGGCCGCGCCCCGCAGCGGCATTCGATCCTGGTCGTCCTGGGCCAGGCGCTGGAACAGGTGGGCCGGGGCCGCGACACGGTGCAGGCGCTGCGACTGGCGCAAGGTCTGCAGGCGCGCGACGACACGGCGGTGGCGCTGGACGACGCGATCGGCAAGTACGGCTTCCGCATTGTCGAGAACGAGACGCAAGCCGACAGCCTGCGTCCCCGCGTCTGCGCCAGTTTCAGCGAGGATCTGGTCAAGGCGGGGGTGGATTATTCCACCTTCGTGCAACTGCCCGAGGCCGGGCTGACGGTGGAGCGGACCGGCGACCGCCAGTTGTGCGTCGAGGGGCTGGCCCACGGCGGGCGCTATCCGCTGACCTTCCGCGCAGGGCTGCCTGCGGCGGACGGGCAGGAGATGGCCAAGGCCGTCACCATCACCAGCTATATCCGCGACCGCAATCCGGGCGCGCGGTTTCCGGGGCGGGCCTATGTGCTGCCCCGGGCCGCCGGCGCGTCGATTCCGGTCGAGACGGTGAACACGACCGAACTGGACCTGACGCTGTACCGCGTGTCCGACCGCAACATCCTGCGCGCGATCCAGAACGACTATTTCGGCACACCGCTGGCCTACTACGCCGAGGACGATTTCCGCGACCGCGTGAGCGAGACGCTGTGGACCGGTACGGCGACCGTGGCGCAGGAGGTGAACCGCGACGTCACCACCCGCCTGCCGATGGATGAGGCGCTGGAGGGCCTGCCGGCCGGCATCTATGCGCTGAAGGCTGCCATTCCGGGCAAGGACGCGTACGACTTTCCGCCCGCCTGGCAGTGGTTCGTGATCTCGGACCTGGGGATCACCACGCTGTCGGGGGTGGACGGGCTGGACGTGATCGTGCGGTCGCTGGGCACCGCCGGGCCGAAGGCGGGGATCACCGTGGAACTGCTGAGCCGCGCCAATGCGGTGCTGGGCACGGCGGTGACCGATGCGGATGGCCGCGCGACCTTTCCGGCGGGTCTGGCACGCGGAACCGGCGGGGCGGCGGCGGCGATGGTGGTGGTCAAGGAAGGCACGGGCGACCTGGCCTTCCTGCCGCTGACCGACCCCGAGTTCGACCTGTCCGACCGGGGGGTCGAGGGGCGCGAACCCAGCCCCCCCGTCGACGTGTTCCTGACCACCGAGCGCGGGGCCTATCGCGCGGGCGAGACGGTGCATGTCACCGCTCTGGCGCGCGATCCGCGCGCCGAGGCGATTTCGGGCCTGCCGCTGACCGCCGTGGTGCGCCGCCCCGACGGGGTGGAATGGTCGCGCCAGGTGATCACCGACACCGCAGGCGGCTATGCCTTTGCCGTGCCGGTGTCCGACAGTGCCCCGCGCGGGCAGTGGCGGCTCGAGGTGCTGGCCGAGGCCGATGCGGCCCCGCTGGCCGCGACCACCTTTCTGGTCGAGGATTTCCTGCCCGAGCGGATCGACTTTGCCCTGGCCCTGGGCGACGCGCCCCTGCGCCCCGGCGAGGTGACCGACCTGGTGGTGACCGCGCGCTACCTGTTCGGGGCACCGGGGGCCGATCTGGCGGTCGAGGGCGAGGTGCTGTTGCGCGCCGCAGAGGGGCTGGCGAAGTACCCCGGCTATGTCTTTGGCCGCCACGACGTGCCCTTCGACACGCGGCTGGAATCCTTCGGCGGCGAGCGCACGGACGAACAGGGCGAGGCGGTGACCTCGGCGCTGGTGCCGGATGCCGGAGAGGCCGACCGCCCGCTGCAGGCGCGCTTTGTCGTCCGCGTGGCCGAAGGATCGGGCCGCCCGGTCGAGCGGCGGCTGGAGCAGGTGCTGCTGCCCGATTCCGCGATGATCGGGGTGAAGCCGCTGTTCGACGGCGTGGTGGGCGAGAATACCGAGGCGCGGTTCGACCTGATCGCCGTGGGGCCGGACGAGGACCGCGTGCCGATGGCGGTGAAGTGGGAACTGACCCGGATCGAGACGCGGTACCAGTGGTACCAGCAGTATGGCCAGTGGTTCTGGGAACCCGTGACCAGCCGCGCCGTGGTGGCCGAGGGGACCGCCGACCTGGGGTCCGAAGTGGTGGAAATCGCCGGTCCGGTGACCTGGGGCGAATACGAACTGGCGGTCAGCCAGACCGACGCGGGCGGCAACGCCGAAACCTCGACCACCTTCTACGCGGGCTGGTATGCGCCCGCCGACGTGTCCTCGACCCCCGACACGCTGGACCTGTCGCTGGACAAGCCCGGCTACCGGCCCGGCGAGACGGCGATGCTGCGCATCGTGCCACGCGCCGCCGGAACCGCCCTGATCAGCGTGCTGTCGAACCGGGTGATCGCCCTGCAGGCGGTCGAGGTGCAGGCGGGCGAGAATCTGATCCCCGTGCCTGTCACCGACGACTGGGGGGCCGGGGCCTATGTGACCGCGTCGGTCATCCGACCGATGGACGTGGCCGAGGGGCGCAACCCGGCGCGCGCCATGGGGCTGGCCTATGCCAGCATCGACCCCGGCGCGCGGGCCCTGTCGGCCAGTGTCGAGGTCGCCGCCGAGGCCGCCCCGCGCGGGCCGCTGGACGTGGCGGTCAAGGTGGACGGCGTGGCGGCGGGCGATACGGCTTATGTCACCATCGCCGCCGTCGATGTCGGCATCCTGAACCTGACGGCCTTTGACGCCCCCGATCCGCAGGGCCACTACTTTGGCCAGCGCAAGCTGGGCGTCGGCATCCGTGACATCTATGGCCGCCTGATCGACGGGATGTCGGGGGCCGAGGGGACGGTCCGTTCGGGCGGCGACAGCGGCGCGCAGGCGCGGCTGAAATCCAACCCCCCGACCGAGGAACTTGTGGCCTATTTTGAAGGGCCGGTGCAGGTGGGTGCGGACGGCTATGCCCGCGCCACCTTTGCGCTGCCGTCGTTCAACGGCACGGTCAGGGTGATGGCGGTCGCCTGGTCGAAGAAGGGCGTGGGGCAAGCCAGTGCCGATGTGCTGGTGCGCGATCCGGTGGTGGTCACCGCGTCGGCTCCCCGGTTCCTGTCGCCGGGTGACCGCTCGCGCATCCTGCTGGAGATCGTCCATGCCACCGGCCCCTCGGGGCGCATGGGCCTTGATGTGTCGTCGCTGGGGCTGACACTGGGCGATGTGCCCTCGGGCTTTGATCTGGGCGACAAGGCCAAGGCCAGCTTCAGCGTGCCGGTCACCGCCGATGCAGTCGGCCTGCAGACCATCGATGTGTCGCTTGTGACGCCGGACGGCAAGCAGCTGAAGAAGACCCTGACCGTCCCCGTCCAGGTGAACGACCCCGAGATTGCCCGCGCCACCCGGCTGGACCTGGCGCAGGGCGAGACCTTCACCTTCGACACCAACGCCTTCGCGGGCCTGCGCCCCGGCACCGCCAAGGCCACGCTGGCCGTCGGCCCCATCGCGCGGCTGAACGCGCCGGGCCTCCTGGCGGCGCTGGACCGCTATCCCTATGGCTGCACCGAACAGATCACCTCGCGCGCGCTGCCCTTGATCTACTTCGACCAGGTGGCGCAGGCGATGCGGCTGAAGGGGGCCGACAACATCCGCCTGCGGGTCGAGCAGGCGGTGGCCGAGGTGCTGACGAACCAGTCTTCGGACGGGGCGTTCGGGCTGTGGTCGCCCGGCGCGGGCGACTTCTGGCTGGATGCCTATGTCACCGATTTCCTGTCCCGCGCCCGCGCGCAGGGCTTTGGCGTGCCCGACAAGGCGTTCCGTGCGGCCCTGGACAACCTGCGCAACCAGGTGAACTATCAGGCCGATTTCGATGCGGGGGGTGAGGCCCTGGCCTATGCGCTGATGGTGCTGGCGCGCGAAGGGGCGGCGGCCATCGGCGACCTGCGCTACTATGCCGACGTCAAGGCCGACGCCTTTTCGACCGCCATCGCGCAGGCGCAACTGGGGGCGGCACTGGCGTCCTATGGCGATCAGGTGCGCGCGGACGCGATGTTCACCCGTGCTGCGGCCAGGCTGGACCTGACCATCGAGACGGACCAGGTCTACCGCGCCGACTATGGCACCAACACGCGCGATGCCGCCGCCGTGCTGACGCTGGCGGTGGAATCCGGCAGCAATGCCGTGGACCGCGAGGTGCTGGCATCGGCGCTTGCCACCCGGGGCGGCAACCTGTCGACGCAAGAGGCGACGTGGATGCTCTTGGCCAGCCATGCGCTGGTCGACGGACCGGGGGCCGATGGCGTCACCTTCAACGGCCTGCCGCCCGCAGGCCCGCTGGTGCAGGTGATCGACGCAGGGCTGGCCGACCCCATCGCGGTGACGAACGGGTCGGCCCGGACTCAGGCGATCACCGTCACCGCCTATGGCGTGCTGACCGACCCCGAACCGGCGGGCGGCAGCGGCTATGCCATCACCCGCAGCTACTTCACGCTGGAGGGCGAGGCGTTCGACATCGCGGCCCCCGTGCCGCAGGGCACGCGGCTGGTCACGGTGCTGGAGGTGACGCCTTTCGGGCGGGGCGAGGCGCGGCTGATGGTGAACGATCCGCTGCCTGCGGGCTTCGAGATCGACAACCCCAACCTGATGACGGGGGGCGACACCTCGGCCATGGCCTGGCTCGACACGACGGCCGACGTCGCGCATTCCGAGTTCCGGCAGGACCGCTTCCTGACCGCGCTCGACCGCTATGGCAGCGAGGTGTTCCGCCTGGCCTATGTCGTCCGGGCGGTCAGCCCGGGGTCGTTCCACCACCCCGCCGCCTCGGTCGAGGACATGTACCGCCCCGACTTCCGCGCGCGGGGCGAGACCGGGCGCGTGGTGATCGAGTGACGGGGGGATGGGCAGCCCTGCCGCCACGCTGACGCCGAAAAGCTGGCACCGACCGCGCCGCCGCGCCCCCTCTCCCCTCGGGGGAGAGGGCCGGGGTGAGGGGGGCCCGCGTCGGCCACCGGACAGGACTCTTGCTGCGCCTGTGCCGCCTGATTGTGGGTGCACGCGTTGAAGCTCCACCGTCCCCTCTTCACCCTTGCCTTCGCCCTCTGGGCAGGGGCCTTGGCGCGCGACGCAGGCGAGGCCTGGATCGAGGCCACCGTGCTGCCCCCCCTTGACATCGAGACATCGGTCGAGGTCACGGCTCGCGACGGCCGCCTGCTGCGCGCCTATACCGTGGCCGATGGCCGTTGGCGGATGGCGGTGGAACTTGCCGACGTGGACCCGGACTATGTCGCCATGCTGGTGGCCTATGAGGACAAGCGGTTCTGGACCCACCCCGGCGTCGACGGGCTGGCCGCGTCGCGTGCCGCCGTGCAGGCGGCGCTGTCAGGGCGGGTGGTGTCGGGGGGATCGACCCTGACGATGCAGGTGGCGCGTCTGCTGGAAGACAGCGGCACGGGCCGGGTCACGGGCAAGCTGCGCCAGATGCGGGTCGCCCTGGCGCTGGAACGGCAGCTGTCGAAGGACCAGATCCTGGGCCTGTACCTGCACCTTGCCCCCTATGGCGGGAACTTGGAGGGGATCCGGGCGGCAACGCTGGCCTATTTCGGCAAGGAACCGCGCCGCCTGACCCCCGCCGAAGCGGCGCTGATGGTGGCCATCCCGCAGGCCCCCGAATCCCGCCGCCCCGACCGCGCCGCCGCCCGCGCGACCGACGCGCGTGCCCGCGTGCTGGCCCGCGCGCGGGGTGACGGCATCCTGGACGCCGACACGGCAGCGGCGGCCCTGCGCGAGCCCGTGCCCTCGGCCCGCCGCCCGGTGCCGACCCTGGCCCCCCATCTGGCCGACCGGCTGCGGCTGGCAGCACCCGGCACCCGCCACCACCGCACCACGCTGGACGCCCCCCTCCAGATCGCGCTGGAAACCCTGGCGGCCCAGACGGTCGCGGCCCTGGGCGAGCGCATGCAGATCGCGCTGGTCGTGGCCGACCACCGGTCGGGCGAGGTTCTGGCCTCGGTCGGGTCGGCCGCCTATGCGGGCGACGCGCGGCAAGGCTATGTCGACATGACGACCGCGCCGCGCAGCCCCGGTTCGACGCTGAAACCCCTGATCTACGGCCTGGCCTTTGATGAGGGGCTGGCCCATCCCGAAACCCTGCTGGAGGACCGCCCGACCGATTTCTCGGGCTATGCGCCGCAGAACTTCGACCGGATCACGCGGGGCACGATCCGCGCGCGCGAGGCGTTGCAGTTGTCGCTTAACATCCCGGTCGTCGCCCTGACCGAGGCGCTGGGGCCTGCCAAACTGATCGCCGCAATGCGCCGCGCGGGCGCGGATCCGCGCATTCCGGGCAACCAGCCGGGGCTGGCGGTGGCGCTGGGCGGCGTGGGGGTGACGCTGGACGAAATGGTGTCGCTTTATGCTGCTATCGCGCGGGGTGGCGTGGCGATTCCCTTGCGTCCTACCGGCGATGCGCCGGACGAGGGGCAGCGCGTGATCAGCGCCGTCGCCGCCTGGCAGGTCGGCGACATCCTGGCGGGCCTGCCTGCACCGCCGGGGGCACCGCAGAACCGGCTGGCCTACAAGACCGGCACCAGCTATGGCTCCCGCGATGCCTGGGCGCTCGGCTATGACGGGCGGCATGTCGTGGGCGTCTGGATGGGCCGGGCCGACGGCACCTCGGTGCCGGGGGCCTTCGGGGCCGATCTGGCGGCACCCGTGCTGTTCCAGGCCTTTGCCCGGCTGAAGCCCCGCCTTGATCCGCAGCCTGCGGCCCCCCCGGCCACGCTGCTGGTCTCGACCGCGCAGTTGCCGCAGCCCCTGCAACGGTTCCGGTCGCGCGAGGCGGCGTTCCAGACAAGTGCCGATGCCCCCGCCGTGGTCTTTCCCAAGGACGGCACCGAGGTGGAGGTGATGGCCGAGGGCCTGCTGCTGCGGGTGCAAGGCGGCACCGCCCCCTTCACCTGGCTGATGGACGGCACCCCTGTCGCCCTGGCCGAGCGCCGCGCCGAGACCCTGATCGCCGCCCCCGCCCCCGGTTTCGTCACCCTGTCGGTGATCGACGCCAAGGGGCGGTCGTCGCGCGTGCGGATACGGCTGCGCTGACGCGGGCAAGGGATTTGCGTGAAACTTCCGTCAACGCCGCAAAGAGGTTCTGCCAACGATCAATCGCGGCCTCACCATTCCCCGGGAAACCAAACCAACGGGAGGTGATTCGATGCTGGCGTCCGACATTGCAGCCTATGAAACGCAAACCCACGATTTCCACCTTGCCGCCGGACGGCTGGTGGCGGGGACCGAGGGCGGCGTTCCCGTCTTTGACTATCGTCCGGGAACCACGGGCCACTACTACAATTCCAACACCACCAAGCAGCGCATCGTCCTGCACTTCACTGCCGGCTATCTGGGGGGCGATCTGACCACGCTGACCAGCCCTACCCTGCATGTCAGCGTATCCTATGTGATCGGTCGCAACGGCAACATCTATCGCCTGTTTCCGAGTGAGAAATGGTCCTATCACACCGGGTCGGGAACAATCGGCGGCAACACCACCATCTCGAAATCATCCATCGGGATCGAGATCAGCAACATCGGCTACCTGCAATCCTCGGGTGGCTGGCTCTGGAACTACTACGGCGACAGGTACTGCCGTCCGAGCGACACGTCCTTCTTCCAGACCCTGCCCGCTCCGTTTCGTGGCGAGGCCATCTATGCGAGCTACACTGCGGGGCAATACGTGGCCGTCAAGGCGCTGGTCGCGGCGCTTTGTGCCAAGCATGCCATTCCGAAGACGCTGCTGCCTGTTGCGTCGCGCTATGTGCCCTTTGGCAGCCCTGCCGCGGGGCAGGGCTATCGGGGCGTCTGCTCGCACGTCAACTATCGGGCGTCAGGCAAGTGGGATATCGGCCCCGCCTTCGACTGGGGCGCTATCATCTGAAACCGCCGCAGCGTCCTGTCGTTCGAGGATGGCCCCCGCTGCCGGCCTTGCCCTCACACCCGCTCGATGGCCAGGGCGATGCCCTGTCCGCCGCCGATGCACATGGTGATCAGGGCGCGGCGGCCGCCGGTGCGTTCCAGTTCGTGCAGCGCCTTGACGGTGATGATCGCGCCCGTGGCCCCGACGGGATGACCAAGCGCGATGGCCCCGCCGTTGGGGTTCACGCGAGCGGGGTCGAGGCCAAGCTCGCGGGTCACCGCGATGGCCTGCGCCGCGAAGGCCTCGTTCGATTCGATCACGTCAAAGTCGGCCACCGACAGCCCCGTCCGGGCCAGCAGCGCCCGCACGGCGGGGACCGGGCCGATGCCCATGACGCCGGGCCGCACCCCGGCATGGCCATAGCCGATGATTTTTGCGCGCGGCCTGAGCCCTGCCGCCGCATCGGCACGCGCCAGCACCAGGGCCGCCGCCCCGTCGTTGATGCCGCTGGCGTTGCCTGCCGTGACGCTGCCGTCCTTGCGGAACGCGGGGCGCAAGGCTGCCAGCGCCTCGGCGCTCGTGGACTTGGGGTGTTCGTCCACCGCGAACACGACCGGTCCTTTCCGGCCCGGCACCTCGACGGCGACGATCTGGTCGCGGAACCGCCCCTCGGCGATGGCGCGGGCCGCGCGGGTCTGGCTTTCCAGGGCAAAGGCGTCCTGATCGGCGCGCGTGACGCCGTGTTCGCCTGCCACATTCTCGGCAGTGATGCCCATGTGGCCGGTGCCGAAGGGGCAGGTCAGCGCGCCGGTCATCATGTCGATGGCCCGCGCATCGCCCATCTTCTGCCCCCAGCGGGCGACGGGCAGGGCATAGGGCGCGCGGCTCATGCCCTCGGCCCCGCCGACCAGCGCGAAATCGGCATCGCCGAGCTGCAGCGCCTGTACCCCCGAGATGATGGCCTGCACGCCCGATCCGCACAGCCGGTTGACGTTCATCGCAGGGACCGTGTCGGGCACGCCCGCCTGCATCGCGGCGACGCGGCTCAGGTACATGTCGCGGGGTTCGGTGTTGATGACATGGCCCATGACCACGGTGCCGATCCGGTCGCCCGTCACGCCCGCCCGGTCGAGCGCGGCGCGGACCGCGACGGTGGCGATGTCGACGGGGGCCAGGGACGACAGGCTGCCGCCGAAACTGCCGATGGCAGTGCGGACGGCAGAGAGGATGACGATGTCGGTCATGGTTTCGCTCCTCCGGGGGCGTGGCGGTCGGGGTGGGCGGCGGCGACCTCGGGCAAGGCTTCGAGCGCCGCCATGATCCGGGTGATCCGGGGCAGGGGCGACAGGTCCACGCCGATCCGCCGGGCGTTGTAGATCTGCGGCACCAGGCACAGGTCGGCCAGCGTGACCGCATCGCCGTGGCAGAAGCGGCCCGTCGCGGGGTGGTCCAGCATCACCTCGAACGCCGCAAGGCCGCCTTCGATCACCGGGCGCACCCAGTCGTCCGCCGTGATCGTCCCGCCCGAGATGGCGGCGGCGCGGTTGCGGGTGGACAGGTTGCAGACGGGCGCGATCTCCATCGCGATGGCATAGGCCAGGGCGCGGACACGGGCGCGACCGGGGGCATCGGCGGGCAGGAAGGCCATGCCCCGCGTTTCCGACAGATACTCGACGATGGCGACCGACTGGGTCAGCACCAGGCCGTCGATCTCCAGCGTGGGCACCAGCCCCTGCGGATTGCGCGCCAGGTTTTCGGGCGCGCGGTGGTCGCCCGTGGGCAGGTTCACCGCGTGGCTGACATAGGCCAGCCCGGCCAGGTTCAGCGCGATGCGCACCCGGTAGGCGGCGGACGACCGCCAGTAGTCATGCAGGATCAGCATCGCCCTCTCCCATGTCGCGCAACCGTCCCAGGGCCCGGCGGAACGGGCCCGCATCTTCGCCGAGCGCCGCCATGACCTCGGCCTGATAGGCATCGGCCAGCGGCAGGATGCGTCCCATCAGGTCGCGGCCCGCATCCGTCAGCGTCATGTCCAGAAGCCTGCGGTCCGTCGCATTGGCCCGTTTCGCCACCAGCCCCGCCGATTCGAGCCGGGCGGCGGCGCGGCTGACCTTGGACTTGTCCATGTCGACCCGTGCCTGAATTTCGCGCACCGACACGGCCCCCGATTGCGCCAGATGCGCAAGGACACGCCATTCCGGGATCGACAACCCGAATTCGCGGCGGTACCGCGCGGCAAAACCGCGCGACACGCGGGCGGCGGCGGTGGCCAGCTGATAGGGCAGAAAGGCCGAAAGATCGAAGGATGGCGTCACGAAGGCCCTCGTCAGGCGCGGATCGGTCCGCCCATGACTGCCGGAAAGGGGGCATCTGCGCAAGGCGGGGGGTTCTTGACTTCCGCAGTGACGGGGGGGCACCAAGCGGCGGCAGGACAGGGGAACGGGCATGAAAGCAGTCATCGCGGCCAACATCGGTCTGATGCTGGCGGGTCTGTTCAGTTTTGTCCTGATGGGGGCCGGACAGGCGCTGTACGGCCCTGCCCTGCCCGCCTTTTCGCGCGAATTCGGGATCAGCACGGGGCAGGCCGGGCTCTTGGTGTCGGCGCATTGGGTAGGGTCTGTGCTGGGCGTTGCGGCCATGTACCTGCGCGGCGACCGGATCACGCCGCGCATGGCCCTGGCCTGCATGGGGACCGGTGCGCTGGTCGTGGGCCTGATGCCGGGCTTTGCTGTGACCATGGCCGGGGCGGTTGTCCTGGGCGTCAGCTATGGCGCGTCGGCGGTCATCTACAACCGCCGTTTCCTGATGATCTTTGCCGAACGCGGGCCGTCGATGCTGGCGCTGCTGAATGCGATCTTCGGCATCGGGGCTATCGGCGCGCCGCTGGTCTTTGTCGCCCTGGGCAGCGATCCGGGGCTGGCGTTCCTGGCCGTGGCGGGGCTGAGCGCGCTGACCTTTGCCGTGGCAGGCCCCGCCGCGCCGGTCGCGGCCGTGGCGGCGTCCGGGGGCCGTTTCCGCCCGCGTTTCGTGATCCTGGGCTTCGGCGCGCTGGCCATCGGCACCGAGGCCAGCCTGATCGGGCTGGGTCCGACCGCGCTGATCGGGCAGGGCCAGACCGAGGCGCGCGCGGCGGAACTGTTGTCGCTGTTCTTCGTGGCGTTCCTGGCGTCGCGCCTGGCACTGGTCGGGTTCGCGGGGCGGCTGCATCCGTTCACGCTGTACCTGGTGGCGATGACCGGGGCCGCGATCAGCGCCACGGGCCTGGCCGTGACCGCCGATCCGGCATGGTTCATCGCCATCGGCGGCTGCGCGGGCCTGTTCTTTCCCGGCTTCTTCATGTCGGGGACACAGCAGATGGGGACCGACCCGCGCGTCGCCCCGACCCTGATCGCGGCGGGCATTGCGGGGGGGATCGCGGCCCCGGTCCTGCACGGGTCGGTCATGGCGCTGATGGGGGATGCGGCGTTCTTCACGGTGGTGGCGGGCATGACGGCGGCGGCGGCGGTGGCGGCCCTGGCGCTGCGACCGCGCATGTTCGTCGCGACCGTGTAAAGGGGGTTGTGCAGCGCCGCGTCGTTCCGCACCCTGCGCCGCGACGGGGCGGCACAGGACAGGGGCAGGCATGGCCGACGCGAGCCGCAGCGCATGAACCGGATCGTGCTGCTTTGCACGGGCGGCGGCCCCCTTGCCGCGCCCGGCTGTGCCGCGCCGGGCACGGCGGCGCTGGTGGAACTGGACGACCGGTCCATCGTTGTCGATGCGGGGCCGGGGGTGACGGCGGCGCTGACGCGGGCCGGGGCGGACCTGGCGCGGATCGACACGATCTGCATCACCCACATGCACGGCGGCCACATGCTCGAGCTTGGCGCGCTGGTGCATGCGGTCTGGACCGCCGGGCGGACCGAGCCGCTGGCGCTGTGGGGCCCGCCGGGGATCGAGGCCTGCTGGCAGGGGTTCCTGTCGGCCATGGCCTTTGACGCCGCCCTACGGGCGCGCGAACACGGGCTGCCGCCGCTGCGCAGCCTGGTGGTGACGGGCCGGTTGCAGGACGGCATGGTGCAGGACGGCGCGGTCGCGATCCACGCCCTGGCGGTGCCGCATCCGCCGGTGGAACATGCCTTTGCCCTGCGCATCGACGGCACGCGGAGCGTCACGTTTTCGGGTGACACGGCGGCGTATCCGCCACTTGCCCGATTTGCCAGGGGGTCGGATGTGCTGGTCCATGCGGCGCTGCTGACCGACCGGGTTGCGGCGCTGGCCGAGGGGACCGACACCCCTTGGGCACAGGCGCGGGACGGGCTGATGCTGGGCCATGCCCCGGCGGATCAGGTCGGGCGGCTGGCGCGGGTGGCGCGGGCGGGGCGGCTGGTGCTGCACCACCTGATCCCCGGCACCGATGCATCGCCGCAGGACTGGGCGGCGCAGGTGGCGGCGGGAGGCTGGACCGGGCCGCTGACCGTGGGGCGGGACGGGGTGGAGGTGCCGTTGTGACGGCCAAAGGGGGGCATTTCGGATGAGCTATCTTCTGCCGGTGGCGACGGGCATCGTGGCGCTGGTGCTGGTCTTCGCGGGCGCGGGCGCGCTGCGGCGGGGGCCGGGGCTGTGGTCCGACCCGGCCCGCGCAGGCGAACGGCGACATCTGCGGCAACTGGCGGTGATGCTGGTCGTGATGGCGCTGGTGCTGCTGCTGACGCCGCGCTGACCCTGATGCCACGGACTCCTTCCCTCTGCGGACAAGGCCGATGCGCCAGACCCTGACCGAGATTCACGCCGCACTTCTGGCCGCAGGCACCCTGCGCCCCGACCCGGCGCAGGCGGCACTGCTGCCCGCGCTGGAGGAGTTGCGCCTGTGGCTGGAAGCACAGGGAGAGCGGCGCGCGCCGGGCCTTCTGTCGATGTTCCGCCGCGCGCCAGACGCGCCGCCGGGGATGTACATCTGGGGTGGCGTGGGGCGCGGCAAGTCGATGCTGATGGACCTGTTCCATGCGGCGACCGACACCCCGGCCAAGCGGCGCGTTCATTTCCACGCCTTCATGCAAGAGGTTCAGCAAGGCCTGCACGCCGCGCGCAAGACGGGGGTCGAGGATCCGCTGGCCCCCGTGGCCGACGCGCTGGTCGATCACCTGCGGCTTCTGGCCTTCGACGAGATGCAGATCACCGACATCACCGATGCGATGATCGTGGGCCGCCTGTTCGAAAGGCTGTTCGCCGCTGGTGTGGTGGTCGTCTGCACCTCGAACCGCCCGCCCGAGGACCTGTACAAGGACGGCCTGAACCGCAATCTCTTTGTCCCGTTCATCGACCTGATCCGCAGCCGCTGCCAGGTCGTCGAACTGCACAGCCCGACGGATTATCGCCAGCACCGGCTGCAGGGGGCGCAGGTGTACTTTCACCCGGCGGGCACGGCCAAGGGTCGCATCGCCGCCATCTGGTCGGACCTGACCGGGGGGGCCGAGGGGCAGGTCCTGCGCCTGTCGGTGAACGGGCGCAGCGTGGACCTGCCGCGCTTTGCCAACGGCATCGGTCGCGCCAGTTTCTGGGAGTTGTGCGCCAGGCCGCTTGGCCCCGCCGACTATCTGGCCATTGCCCACGCCGTCCGGGTGCTGATCCTGGAAGACATCCCGCAGATGTCGTCGGCCAATTACAACGAGGCCAAGCGGTTCGTCATCCTGATCGACGCGCTGTACGAGGCGCGCGTCAAGCTGATCGTCTCGGCCGCCGACGAACCCGAGCGGTTGTACCTGGAAGGTGCCGGGTCCTTCGAGTTCGAACGCACAGCCAGCCGCCTGCGCGAGATGCAGGCGCTGGACTGGGGCAAGCAGGCGGACCGGGGCTAGGGCCGCATGAAAGGCACGCCCCGTGATCCGTCCCGGCGCGGCTGCGCCGGAAGGACAGCAAGCGATTCACGTCCGCCGCGAACTGATCTAGGCTGGCTCTGCGGGGAGGCCGGTGGGGGAGGAGACCGATGCGCCTGCTGCTTGTCGAGGATGACCTGCCCCTGGCCGAGGCGCTGACCGCCCTTCTGGCCGGGTCGGGCTATGCCGTCGATTGCGTGCAGGACGGCACCGGGGCCGAGGCGCTGGTGATGGCCGAGGTGTTCGATCTGGTGATCCTGGACCTGAACCTGCCGGGGATGGACGGGCTGACCCTCTTGCGCCGCATCCGGGCGCGGCAGGGTTCGCCCGCCGTGATGATCCTGACCGCGCGGGGGGCCGCCGAGGAACGGGTGCGGGGCCTTGACCTCGGGGCCGACGACTACATGGCCAAGCCCTTCGACGTGCGCGAGTTCGAGGCGCGGGTGCGGTCGCTGTTGCGCCGCCAGGCGGGGCTGCGGTCGTCGGTGCTGACGCTGGGCACGCTGACGCTGGACCTGACCAGCCGCCGCTTTTCCGCCGAGGGTGCCGACCTGGACCTGCCCCCGCGCGAGCGTGCCCTGCTGGAGCTGTTCTTTACCCGCGCGGGCCGGGTGGTGGCCAAGGAGGCCATCGTGCAGTCGCTGACCAGTCTGGACGACATCCTGTCGGACAATGCCATCGAGCAATACGTGTCGCGCCTGCGCCGCCGGATCGCGCCCTACGGGTTGCAGCTGCGCACGGCGCGGGGGCTGGGCTATGTCCTGGACAAGCCTGCGGAGGCGGGATGACCGCCTATTCCCTGCGCCGCCGGTTGCTGTTGTGGCTGCTGCTGGCCACGGCGGTGCTGGGGCTGGTGGCCCTGGTCGACACCTGGCGCGAGGCGGTGCGCACCGCGCAGGGGCTGTCGGACCGGGTGCTGGCCGGGTCGGCCCTGGCGATTGCCGAGCGGGTGACGGTGGACCAGGACGGCGGGCTTGAGGTGGACATCCCCTATTCCGCGCTGGAAATGCTGGCCTCGACCGCCGAGGATCAGGTGTTCTACCGGGTGGACGGGCCGGGCGGGCAGTTCCTGACGGGCTATGACTCGCTGGTCCCGGTGACGCCGGGCCCGGATGGTCTGGGCTTTGCCGACGTGACCCACGGCGACGTCGCGATCCGCAGCGCGACCCTGCTGCGGCAGGTATCGACCGGGGCGGAATCGATCCCCTATACCGTGACGGTCGCCGAATCGACGCTGGCCCGCGACGCCCTGGCGCGTGCCATCCTGCTGCGGTCGGCGCTGCGCCTGATGGCGCTGATCGGGGCGGTGGCGGCGGTGGTCTGGCTGGCGGTGACACTGGCGCTGCGCCCGCTCGACCGGCTGGGCCGGGCCATCGCGCAGCGCACGCCCGCCGACCTGCGCGCCCTGACCGCGCCCGTCCCGGCCGAGGCGGCCCCGCTGGTGGGCGCGATCAACTCGTTCATGACGCGGCTCGACACGGCCCTTGCGGCGCTGCGCCACTTCACCGGCAACGCCAGCCACCAGTTGCGGACACCGCTGGCGACCTTGCGCACGCATCTGGTGCTGGCGCGGCGCGCGACCGGCCGGGCGCAGGCCGAGCATGCGCTGGCCAAGGCCGATGCAGCACTGGTCCGGGCCGAGCGTGTGCTGGCGCAGCTTCTGGCCCTGGCGCGGGTCGATGCGGCGGCCAGCGGCGGGGGGTTGGTACCGGTCGATCTGGTGCTGCTGGCGCGGGGGGTGGCCGAGGAACTTCTGCCCCTGGCGCACGGGCGC
Source organism: Gemmobacter sp. (assembly GCA_052387255.1). Taxonomy (GTDB): domain Bacteria; phylum Pseudomonadota; class Alphaproteobacteria; order Rhodobacterales; family Rhodobacteraceae; genus JBBQXK01. Next base: position 53,161 of record JBQTJI010000093.1, read on the forward strand.
GGGATCGACCTGGGGTTCGAGGGGCCGACGGACGCCGTGGTCCTGGCCGAGCCGGTCCTAGCGGGCGAACTGCTGCGCAACCTTCTGGACAATGCCCTGGCCTATGCCGGTCCCGGGGCCGTGGTGACCGCGCGGGTGCGGCCCGAGGCAAACGCCGTGCATCTGGAGGTCGAGGACAACGGCCCCGGCCTGCCCCCCGGTCGCCTGCCGTTGCTGGGCACGGGCGCGCCGCGCAAGGTGGCGACCGGGGGCGAGGGCTATGGCCTGGGCCTGTCCATCGTGACCGAAATCGCGACGCTGTTCGGGGCGACGTGCACCTTTGTGGCGGGCGCAGGCGGGCGGGGCCTGCTGGTGCGGTGCACATTTGCCGTGCAGGCGGCGGGACAGGCCGCGTGACCGTTCTAGATCGGCCCTTGCCAAACCCGGCTTTGCAACGTCTGCATGGCGGGATGCCCGCCGCCCGATGAGGCCCCGATGACGCCGACCGCGCCCCGTTTCAACCAGCCGCTCGGCGGCAACGACATGCCGCGCTTCGGCGGCCCCGGCAGCATGATGCGGCTGCCGGTACAGGCCGATGCAGCGGGGCTGGATGCCGCTTTCGTGGGCATCCCGATGGACATCGGCACCTCGAACCGGTCGGGCACGCGGCACGGGCCGCGCCAGATCCGCGCCGAAAGCGTGATGCTGCGGCCCTACAACATGGCGACCCGCGCCGCGCCGTTCGAGGCGATGCAGGTGGCCGACATCGGCGATGTCCCGATCAACACCTTCGACCTGAAGAAGACCTGCGACATCATCACGGCCTTCCATTCCGGCATACTCACGCACGATTGCATCCCGCTGACCATGGGCGGCGACCATACACTGACCTGGCCGATCCTGCGCGCGATCAAGGCGAAGCACGGCCCTGTCGCGCTGATCCACGTCGATGCCCATGCCGACATCAACGACACGATGTTCGGCGAAAGGATCGCCCACGGCACCCCGTTCCGCCGCGCGTGGGAGGATGGGTGCCTGCTGAACGACAGGGTCTTCCAGATCGGGCTGCGCGGCACCGGCTATGCCCCTGCCGATTTCGACTGGGGACGCAGCCAGGGCTGGACGGTGGTTCAGGCCGAGGACTGCTGGCACAAGTCGCTGACCCCGCTGATGGCCGACATCCGCGCCCGGATCGGCGATGCGCCGGTGTACCTGTCCTACGACATCGACAGCCTGGACCCCGCCTTTGCCCCTGGCACCGGCACGGTCGAGATCGGCGGGCTGACCATCTGGCAGGCGCTGGAGATCATCAGGGGCTGTGCGGGCCTGAACCTGGTTGGCTGCGATCTGGTCGAGGTGTCGCCGCCCTATGACCCGTCGGGGAACACCGCGCTGGTCGCGGCCAACCTGCTGTACGAAATGCTGTGCGTCCTGCCGCCGGTGGTGCGCCACCGGACGGCCAAACAATGACACTGGGGAGATTGCGAATGAACCGATCCAAACTGTTCCTGGCGCTTGCCACCACGGCGCTGTGCACGCCTGCGATGGCCGAAGAGATCAACGCCCTGGTCTGGTGCGACCATACCGACCCGGCGTTCCTCGAACCCTTCACTGCCGCCACCGGCATCACCGTGAACGTGCGCGACTATGAGGGGACAGGGACGGCGCTGTCGCTGATCGACCAGTCGCAGCCGGGGGACTGGGATGTGTTCGTGGTGGACACCACGGATGTTCGCCGTGTGGTCGAGCGCGGCCTGCTTGCCCCGCTCGATCCGGCGGCGTTCCCCCTGGCCGACGTGTTCCCCGAGGTGCGGCTGGACGACTACCACATGGTCGACGGCGTGATGTATGCGGTGCCCGAGAAGTTCGGCTACAACGCCATCGCCTTTGACAGCGCCAAGGTGACGCTGGACCAGGCGCGGAGCCTGGCCACCCTGTCCGACCCCGCGATGGCCGGACAGATCGCCATCTACGACTATTACCTGCCCGTCATCTCTCAGCTTGCCATCGCCATGGGAAAGGCCCCCGCCGACCTGACCGAGGCCGACCTGCCTGCCATCAAGGAACAGCTGACGGCGATCCGCGCGAATGCGGCGATGATCGGCGACGTGGTGACATCGCAGACCGCCCTTGCCACCGGGCAGGTGGGCATCCTGGTCGGCGGCGGCGAATATGCCGTGGCGGGGTTGCAGGCTGACCAGCCGAACCTTGACTGGGTGCTGCCCGACGTGGGCGGCGTGCGCTGGCAGCAGGCGATCGGGGTGATGACGGCCTCGACCAAGACCGAGGCGGCGACGCAGTTCGTGCAATATGTGCTGTCGCCCGAAGGGCAGGCGCGGCTGGCAACCTCTTCGTGTTACTGGGGGATGCCCGCGAACAGCAAGGCCACGCTGACCGACGCGCAGAAGGCGACGCTGCGGTGGGACGAACAGCCGGGGTTCCTGGCCAAGTCCTATCCCTATCATTCGCCGACCGAGGCGATGGACAAGGCGATGCAGGACCTCTGGGCCGAGGTGATCCAGAACTGAGGGTGCAGAGAGTGCGACGCCATGTAGGTCGGGGGCTTGCCCCCAAAGCCCACCCCAGTAGGGGGAAACCCCCACCAACCCGATGGGCCCCGGGACCCCCCCGTCCCCCCCAGCCGCCCCAGTACCCAACGCGGCCC
>JBQTJI010000094.1:0-11689 GCA_052387255.1 Gemmobacter sp.
ATCCCGACTGCGGAAAGCTGCGCCGTAACGCGGCGGTCTGGGTGGTCGGCGTTGGGGGCTACGGGTGGGTCTTGGTGCGTTTCGTGGGCGAGGGGGCGGATGGCTACGTCGCCGCCCGCCTGCTGACCGACCGCGCGCCCTAATCGCGGCGCAGTTGCGACGCCCAGCGCACCGCCCGGCGCACCCAGGGGCGCGGGCGCAGGCGCAGCACGACCTCGCCCGGAACGCGCAGACGGTCCGACCCTGCCGTGACGGCAAAGCGGTCGGCCTGCTGCGGGGCGGCCCGCATCGCGGCCTCGGCCTGCAGCCGGGCGGCAAGCAGCGCCTCGACAATCCTGGCGGGCAGGTGGTCGGGTGCCTGCCAGTCTTCGGTCGCCAGCCGCAGGCGCAGGGCCGCCAGATCGGGCGCATAACCGCGCGCCGCCGCCCAGGCACCCGACTGCGCGGCAAAGCGGTCAACCAGCGCGACACGCTCGGCAGGCGACAGCAGCGATGCCCTACCGGACAGCGCGGGCAGGGCCGCAAAGAACGCGCGCAGCACACGCACGCGGTCATCCTCATGCGCCATCAGCACATTGACCAGCCGCGCCGCCGCCACCTGGTCGCGGTCGGGCGTGGCATAGGTGCGGCCCCGGTCGGGCGGGGTCAGGTGGCCCAGCGCCGGGGTCAGGTCGGCGGCGCGCAGGAAATCGGCCCAGTGGCTGCCCGCCACCGCCGACGCATCGTGATCGACCAGCGCCACGGGGCGGCCTGCGAACCCCTCCCACGGGCCGAACAGGCCGGGCAGGTCGGTCAGGGTGTCGCCGTAATCGACCATGAACTCCTGCGCCGTGCGCGCGCCGAACCGCTGGCCATTGCAGACATACTCGCGGTACAGCATTTCCGGCCCCTGGTCGGGACTGCGGACAAAGGCCACCAGCCGGACCGAGGCGAACCCGCCCAGCCGCGCGAACAGCCCCTCGCGGACACCCTCGCGGTCGGATGACACCGGCAGAAGCATGTTCTCGCACGACAGGATCACCGTGCGGCAGCGGGCGGCGGCAACCTCGGCGCGCAGCCGGGTCCAGACGGTATCGTCGCCCTTGCGCAGCGCCGCGATCAGGCCCAGGTGCCCCGGAAACCCGTCGGGGCGCACGGCGGGCCAGTCGGGCGGGGCAAGGCCGGTCAGCGGGAACAGCACGCCCGCCGCATGCATGTCGTCGCGCCGGTCCTGCAGGCTGCGCTGCAGCCAGGTGGATCCGGTCTTGTGCATGCCCAGATGCAGGACCAGATGCACCCCCGTCCGCGCCGCCGCGCGCCGGGGGGCCGCCAGGCCGCGCCGTTCGGCCAGCAGTGCCGCCGCCGTGCCCATGTCGCCCTGCCGCAGCATCCGGTGCAGGGCAAAGAAATCGCTGCGCGTCACCACGCCCTGCCGCGTCTTCATGCCGACGCGCGACACAAGCTGCACCACCGGATCGTCAAAGATCGCCGCGCCGAAACGGTCGTCGCCCAGCAACCGCGCCACGCGGGCACCCAGGTCGTCATAGGCCGGCTCTCCGGCGTGCGCGGCCACGACCGAAGGCAGATCGACATCCCAGATCAGCCGCGACAGCGTCTGGAACAGTTCGCGCTTCAGGAACCGGGGCGGCGTGCCGTCCTGTGCGGCATGGGCGCGCATGACGGCCATGCATTTCTCCAGCAACTGCACCTGCAGCCGGTGGACGCCCAGATCGGGCGGCGTCGACGAGATCGACCCCGCCCGCCGCCGCCACACCCGCACCGGGCGCGCAAGGCAGGCGATCGACCGCGCCGCCGTCACCGCCTGCAGCACGAACAGGCGATCCTCGAACTTCACCTGTTCGGGGTCGAACCGCAATCCCGCCCCGGTCAGGAAATCGCGGCGGTACAGGCTGGACCACGAACTGGTGATGAACTGCGCCTGTTCCACCCCGCGCAGGCCGGCCCCCTGCCGGGGCACGTCGAACAGCGCCGCATCGCGCGGCAGCAGACGCAGCGCCGGGGTGCCCACATGGCTGATATAGGCATTGGCATGGGCGATGTCGGCTCCGGTCGCCTCGGCATGCGCCAGGTGGGCGGCCAGCCCGTCGCTGGTGTAGTAGTCGTCCGCATCCAGAAACCCCACCCAGGTGCCGGTGGTGGCCGCCATCCCGGTGTTGCGCGCCGCCGACAGGCCCCGGTTGACCTCGTGATGCAGGATGCGCAGACCCTCGGGCAGGCCCATGGCGGCAAAGTCATCGGCGGAAAACACCGCGGGGTTGTCGTTGACCACCACGGTCTCGACCCCCTGCAGCCCCTGCGCGGCCACCGACTGGACGGCCATGCGCAGGAACGCGGTCTCGTTGTAGAACGGGATGATGACCGACAGGCGCGGCGGGGTCATCGCGCAGGATCAGAGGCTGACGTCGGACCCGTCGTCATCGTCACCCGCCACCGTGAATCCGATCAGCGCGAACCCCAGCAGAAGGCTGATCAGCGCTCCGAATCCCAACAGCATCCCCGACCCCTTGCCAAACAGTTCCCCCGTCACTCGACACGATTCCCGCCGCGATTGCAATTGCACCATGCCCGCCCCATGGTGCCGCCGACCGCAACCGGAGCCGAAGATGACCACCCCACAGCGCACGCTGCTGATCACCGGATGCTCGTCGGGCATCGGGCTGGACGCCGCGCGGGGGATGGCGGCGCGGGGGTGGCGGGTGTTCGCGACCTGTCGAAAGCCCGCCGACTGCGACCGGCTGATCGCCGAGGGGCTGGAAAGTTTCGTTCTGGATTATACGGATGGCACCAGCATCGCAGCGGCGGTGTCCGAGGTGCAGGCGCGCGGCGGCCGGCTGGACGCGCTGTTCAACAATGGTGCTTTCGCCTGCCCAGGTGCTGTCGAGGATCTGCCGACCGACGCATTGCGCGCGATTTTCGAAACAAACCTTTTCGGATATCACGACCTGACGCGCCGGGTGATCCCGATGATGCGGGCGCAAGGTGCCGGGCGCATCGTCAACTGTTCCTCGGTCCTGGGCCTTGTCGGCCTGAAATGGCGCGGGGCCTATGTCGCCACCAAGTTCGCGATGGAGGGGCTCACGGACGTGCTGCGCCTGGAAATGGCGGGCACCGGCATTCGCGTGGTCCTGATCGAGCCCGGCCCCATCGCCACCCGCATCCGCGACAACGCGATCCCCCATTTCGAACGCTGGATCGACTGGCGCAATTCGGCCCGCGCCGCCGAATACGAACCGCTCCTGGACCGCCTGTACAAGCCCGCCGAAAAGAAGGACCGCTTTGAACTGCCCCCTTCGGCGGTGACGGCCAAGCTGGTCCACGCCCTCGAATCCCCCCGGCCCCGCGCGCGCTATTTCGTCACCACCCCCACCCATGCCATGGGCCTGGCCCGCCGCCTGCTGCCGGTGTCCATCCTCGACCGGATCCTGCGCAGGGCCTGACCCCTTCGCTTTCCCCCGAAACCCCGCTACATCCGCCTGAGCCGGAGGTGCCCCCATGTTCAGCGATCCCCTTGTGATTGTCGTCGTCGTCGCCTGCCTGGGCGTGGCCTTCATCCTTGCGCGCGGCATCGGCATCTCGGCCAAGGGCGGCGAGAACAGCGGGAAAGAGGCCAACAAGTACATGCGGTGGCGCATCTATGCCCAGGCGGGCGCGGTCGTGGTGATCCTGGTCGTGGTCGCGATCCGCCGGATGGGGGCGAACTGATGGTTGTCCTGTCCAAGATCTACACCAGGACCGGGGACGCCGGGGAAACCGCCCTGGGCAACGGCGCGCGTGTCGCCAAGCATGCGCTGCGGGTCGGCGCCTATGGCACCGTGGACGAAACGAACGCGACCATCGGTCTGGCCCGCCTGCACGCCGATCCCGACATGGACGCAGCCCTTGCGCGAATCTCGAACGATCTGTTCGACCTCGGGGCCGATCTTTGCACGCCCGACCGGCATCTGGACGCGGGCCTGCCCTATACCCCCCTGCGCATGATCGAACCTCAGGTGCTGCGCCTCGAATCCGAGATCGACGCCTGGAACGACCCCGCCCGGCTGAAACCCCTGCGCAGCTTCATCCTGCCCGGCGGCACCGCCCTGGCCGCCCACCTGCACCTCTGCCGCACCGTCTGCCGCCGGGCCGAGCGGCTGGTGGTGGAACTGGCAGCGATGGAGGACGTGAACCCCGAGGCGGTGAAATACCTCAACCGCCTGTCCGACTGGTTCTTCGTCGCGGGCCGAATCGCCAACGACGATGGCCGGGCCGATGTGCTGTGGGTGCCGGGGCTGACGCGCGGTCCATCCGCCCAAAAGTAACCGATTGGTGCGTTATCAGGGTCGCGACCCGCCGGAACGCGGCGTCGCACCGCACGCGTGCGTCGCATTTGGCCTGTCCCCGCGCACGGAAGCGGTTTATGACGCCACGCAACAATCTGTCTGCCAGGGGTTTGGGGGGGCGCGATGAAGGTTCTGGTGCCGGTCAAGCGGGTGATCGACTACAACGTCAAGGTTCGGGTCAAGGCCGACGGGTCGGGGGTGGACCTCGCGAACGTCAAGATGAGCATGAACCCCTTTGACGAGATCGCCGTGGAAGAGGCGATCCGCCTGCGCGAAAAGGGCGTCGCGACCGAGATCATCGTCGTCTCCATCGGCGTGAAGCAAAGCCAGGAAACCCTGCGCACCGCGCTTGCCATGGGGGCCGACCGCGCCATCCTGATCGAGGCCACCGACAACGTCCACACCGACATCGAGCCCCTGGCCGTGGCCAAGCTGCTGGCCGCCGTGGTCAGGGCCGAGGAACCTGGCCTTGTGCTGTGCGGCAAGCAGGCCATCGACAACGACATGAACGCCACGGGGCAGATGCTGTCGGCCCTGCTGGGCTGGAGCCAGGCCACCTTCGCCAGCGAAGTCGCCATCGAGGGCGACCATGCCCGCGTCACGCGCGAGGTGGACGGCGGGTTGCAGACCATCTCGGTCAAGCTGCCGACCATCGTCACCGTCGACCTGCGCCTGAACGAGCCGCGCTATGCGTCGCTGCCGAACATCATGAAGGCCAAGAAGAAACCGCTCGAGGAAAAGACCCCCGCCGACTATGGCGTGGACGTGACGCCGCGCCTCAAGGTGCTGAAGACGGTCGAACCGGCGGGCCGCAAGGCGGGCGTCAGGGTGGGGTCGGTGGCCGAACTGATCGCGAAACTGAAAGACGAAGCGGGGGTGCTCTGACATGGCCGTTCTTCTGATTGCCGATGTGAACGACGGCCAGCTTGCCACCGACGGCGTGGCCAAGACCCTGGCCGCCGTCGCCTCTCTGGGTGAGGTGCATGTGCTGGTCGCGGGCACCGGCGGCGACGCGGCGGCGGCCGAGGCGGCCACCCTGCAAGGCGTCACCAAGGTGCTGTTCGCCGACGACCACGCCTATTGCCACGGCATGGCCGAGGCGACGGCAGGGCTGATCGTGGCCCTTGCCGGTCCCTACGAGCACATCGTGTCGGCGTCGGGGGCCTTTTCGAAAAGCATCCTGCCGCGGGTGGCGGCCCTTCTGGACGTGATGGTGATCTCGGACGTGACGGCGGTGGTCGGTGCCGATACCTTCGAGCGCCCGATCTATGCCGGGAACGCGATCCAGACGGTGCAGTCGGGCGATGCGAAAAAGGTCATGACGATCCGCACGGCCACCTTCACCGCCGTAGGCACCGGCGGGTCGGCCCCGGTCGAAAAGGTCGCCGTCGCCGCCGATGGCAGCCTGTCGACCTGGGTCGAGGACAGGACGGCGTCCAGCGACCGCCCCGAACTGACCAGCGCCGGGATCGTCGTGTCGGGCGGGCGTGGCGTGGGCTCGCAGGCCGACTTCGCGCTGATCGAGAAACTGGCCGACAAGCTGGGTGCGGCCGTCGGCGCGTCGCGCGCGGCGGTGGACAGCGGCTATGCGCCGAACGACTGGCAGGTCGGCCAGACCGGCAAGGTGGTGGCACCTGCGCTGTACGTCGCCGTCGGCATCAGTGGCGCGATCCAGCATCTGGCGGGCATGAAGGACAGCAAGGTCATCGTCGCCATCAACAAGGACGAAGAGGCCCCGATCTTTCAGGTGGCCGACTATGGCCTGGTGGGCGACCTCTTCACCCTCGTGCCCGAACTGATCGAAAAGCTGTGACGCCCGCCTGACCGCGCGGCCCGCACAGGGCGCGCGCGCTCAGGGACGGCGGCCCGCATCCTCCAGCACCCGCGCGGCCCCTTTCCATCCGACCATGATCGAGGGCGCATTGGTGTTGCCCGCGATCAGGTTCGGAAAGACGCTGGCATCGATCACCCGCAACCCCTGCGTGCCATGGACGCGCAGGCCCGCATCGACGACCGCGCGGCCTGCGTCAGGCCCCATGCGGCAGGTGCAGGACGGATGGTACACCGTCCCCGACCGCGCCCGGATGTCGGCGACCAGATCGTCGTCGGTCACGCAATCCGGGCCGGGCCGCAGTTCGGCATCGATCAGGCTTGCCAGCGCAGGCTGGCCTGCGATCCGGCGCAGGAACTTCACCGCCGCCAGCATCTCTTCGACATCGTGGTTGGTCGCATAGGCATTGGCGGTGATCACCGGATGCACCAGCGGATCGGCCTTGCGCAGCCGGATGTGACCCCGCGACGTGGGGCGGCAGTTCGACAGGCCGATGGACAGGCCCGGAAACGGATCGGGCGTCAGCAGGGGACGTTCGCCCGCCTTTGGCAGCAGGGTGGAAAATGCCTGGAAATACAGCTGCATGTTGGGGCGCGAAAGGCCCTGATCGGTGCGGAAGAACCCGCCGCCGTGGTTGATCGACCGCGCCAGCGGCCCCCGCCCACCCAGCACATATTGCAGGCCCACGAACAGCTTGCCCCACCACGGGCGCAGGATGTCGTTGTAGGTCGGCACCTTCATGCGCCAGGTGTAGTTCAGGCCCTGATGGTCGCTCAGATGGTCGCCGACGTTCGGATTGTCCACCACCACCGGCAGCCCCAGCCCCTGCAACAGCGCCCCCGGCCCGATCCCCGACAGCTGCAACAGTTGCGGCGAATTGATCGCCCCGCCCGACAGGATCACCTCGGCCCGCGCGTGCAGCGTCTCGCGCCGCCCGTCGCGGATGTACTCGACCCCCACCGCGCGCCGCCCCTCCATGATGACCTTCGTCACCAGCGCCCGCGTGACCACCGCCAGGTTCGCGCGTTTCATCGCAGGCCGCAGGAACGCCCGCGCCGCCGAGTTGCGCCGCGCGCCCCTGACCGTCAACTGATAGGTGCCCGCCCCCTCTTGCCGTTCGCCGTTGAAATCCGGATTGTGGGCCAGACCCGCCTGACCGCAGGCAGCAAGATAGTTGTCGACCAGCCCGTGCAACCCCTTGCGGTTCTCGCTGATGTAGAGCGGCCCGCCGCTGCCGCGCCAGTCGTCGCCGCCCGCCTCGGTGTCCTCGATGGCGCGGTAGGCGGCCAGGCACTCGTCCCAGCCCCAGCCGGGGTTCTGCGAACCCCATTCGGCATAATCCTCGGGGTGGCCGCGCGTCCAGACCATGGCGTTGATCGACGACGACCCGCCCAGGATGCGCCCGCGCGGCCAGTGGTCCTGCTGCCCCGCCAGCCCCGGATCGGGCTCGGTCTTGTACATCCAGTTCACCGCCGGGTCGTAGAACAGCTTGCCATAGCCCAGGGGCATCTGGACAAAGAACCGCCGGTCGGTCCCCCCGGCCTCGATCACCGTCACCCGGTGGCGGCCGTCGGCGGTTAACCGCTCGGCCAGGACCGACCCCGCGCTGCCCGCGCCCACGATGATGTAGTCCGTCCCGTCCATGGCCGCCCTGACTGTCTGATCGGCCCTGCTTACCTGCCCCACCGACCATGCCCTGCATCTTTCGCGACATAGCGTGTCGTGGACGGAATGGCCACGCCGACTGTGCGCCCGCGAAGATCTGCCATGCGCGCCCGGCGTGTGGACTGTCCCCGCCCCTTCGCCTAGGATCGTGCGTTGCCATCCCGCAGCTCAGGTTCCGCGCGCCCCCATGTCCGACACCCGCACCCACCGCCGCCTGGCCGCGATCCTCGCCGCCGATGTCGCGGGCTATTCGCGCCTGATGGGCGCGGACGAGGCCGGGACGCTGGCCGCGATGCACCATGTCTGGACGCAGGTCTTCAACCCCGCCGTCGCCGCCCACCGGGGCCGCGTGTTCAAGACGATGGGCGACGGCGCGCTGGTCGAATTCGCCAGCGCCGTCGATGCCGTCGATTGCGCCGTGGCCGTGCAGGCCGGCATGGCCGCGATGAACGCCGCCAGCGGCCGCGCAGCCATGGAGTTCCGCATCGGCATCAACCTCGGCGATGTCGTCAGCGAGGGCGACGACATCCTGGGCGACGGCGTCAACGTCGCCGCCCGGCTGGAAACGCAGGCCCCCCGGAACGGCATCCTGGTGTCGGACTCGGTCCACGGCCAGGTGCGCGGCAAGGTCGCCATCACATTCGCCGATGCGGGCGATCTTGCGCTGAAGAACATCGCGGCCCCCGTGCGCGCCTGGCGGTGGGGCGAGGGCCAGGCGGCGACCGTGGCCGCAACCGACGATCTGCCCTCGATCGCTGTCCTGCCCTTCACCAACATGTCGAACGACCCCGAACAGGAATACTTCTCGGACGGGATCGCCGAGGATGTGATCACCGACCTGTCCAAGATCGCGGGCCTGATGGTCATCGCGCGGAATTCCTCCTTTGCCTACAAGGGCAAGACTGTCGACATCCGCGCCGTGGGCCGCGACCTGGGCGTGACCTCGGTGCTGGAAGGGTCGATCCGCCGCGCGGGCAACCGCGTGCGCATCACCGCGCAGCTGATTGATGCCCGCAACGGCGCGCATCTGTGGGCCGAACGCTATGACCGCGACCTGACCGACATCTTCGCCGTGCAGGACGAGGTGACGCTGCAGATCGTGGGCGCGCTCAAGGTCACGCTGCGCCCCGCCGAACGCGCGCGCCTGGCCGAAACGCGCGCGGCGAACGTCGAGGCGCACGATGCCTTCCTGCAGGGCCGCGCCGCGATGATGGGGGCGGTCAAGGACGGCCAGGCCTTCCACCGGGCGGTCACGGCGTTCGAGCGCGCCATCCAGATCGACCCCGCCTATTCGGCCCCCTATGCGGGCCTCGCGCTCTGCCATGTGTTCGACTACCTCAACCGCTGGACCGGCGCGCCCGACCCCCTGGGCCTGGCCGCGACCCTGGCCGCCACCGCGCTGGACAAGGGCCCGAACGATCCCTTCTCGCATCAGGTGTCGGGCATCGTGAAATCCTGGCAGAAGGATCTCGAAGGTGCCGTCGCCGCGTCCGAACATGCCCTGACGCTCAGCCCCAACTTCGCCCCGGCGCACCAGTCGCTGGGCACGCAGCTGATCTATCTGGGCCGCACGGAACAGGGGATCGGCCATATCCGGCGCGCGATGGCGCTGGAACCGGGGCTTGCCCATACGCCGCAGCACTTCCTGGCGCTGGGCGAATTGCTGATGGGCCATTATGACGCGGCCGAGGCGATCTTCCGCGACCGCATCCGCCAGGCCCCCAACACCGATTTCTCGCGCGCCTTCCTGGCGGCGACCCTGGGCCACCTCGGCCGGACGGACGAGGCGCGGGCGGTCTGGGCCGACCTGCGCGCGGTCAACCCGAAGTATTCGCTGGCCGACCATCTCGACCGCTCGCCCTTCCGGCGCGCGCAGGATATCGCCCGGATCACCGACGGCCTTGCGAAAGCGGGCCTGCCCGATTGAAACCCACCCCCTTCGCGCCCAGATGTAGCGGGCGCAAGTTCCGCAGGCCCCCCCGATGATCGAAACCCGCACCCAACGCCGCCTCGCCGCGATCCTCGCGGCGGATGTCGAAGGGTATTCGCAGATGATGGGCCGGGACGAGGATGGCACGCTGGCCGCGATGCGCGACCTTTGGGGCACCGTGTTCAACCCCGTCGTCGCCGTCCACCGGGGCCGCATCTTCAAGACCATGGGCGATGCGGCACTGGTCGAGTTTGCCAGTGCCGTCGATGCCGTCGAATGCGCCGTGGCCGTGCAGGGGGCCATGGCCCTGCACAACGCGCGCACCGGCGCACCCGAGATCGCGCTCCGCATCGGCGTCAACCTGGGCGACGTGGTCAGCGACGGCGACGACATGCTGGGCGACGGCGTCAACGTGGCGGCCCGGCTGGAATCGCAGGCCCCGCGCGGCGGCATCCTGGTGTCGGACGCCGTCCATGCCCAGGTGCGCGGCAAGGTCGACGTCGTCTTTGCCGATGCGGGCGAGCTGTCGCTGAAGAACATCGCCGCGCCGGTGCGGGCCTGGCGGTGGGGCGACGGTGCCAGTGCCGAGGTGCAGGCCCTGCCCGAGGACCTGCCCTCGATCGCCGTCCTGCCCTTCACCAACATGTCGGGCGACGCCGAGCAGGAGTATTTCTCGGACGGGATCAGCGAGGACATCATCACCGACCTGTCCAAGCTGGGTGGCCTGACGGTGATCGCCCGCAATTCCAGCTTCGTCTACAAGGGCCGCACCATCGACATCCGCGCCGTGGGCCGCGACCTGGGCGTGACCTCGGTGCTCGAAGGGTCGATCCGCCGCGCCGGAAACCGCGTGCGCATCACCGCGCAGCTGATCGACGCGCGGTCGGGCGCGCACCTGTGGGCCGAGCGGTACGACCGTGACCTGACCGACATCTTCGCCGTGCAGGACGAGGTGACGCTGCAGATCGTGTCGGCCCTCAAGGTCAGGCTGCAACCGGTCGAACGCAGCCGCCTGGCCGGAACCCGCGCCACCAACCTCGACGCCCACGACCAGTACCTGCGCGCCAAGCGGCTGGCCGCCGACCTGCCTGACGAAGCGCAGGATCGCCGCGCGGCCTTTCAGCGGGTGATCGAGGCGCACACCCGCGCGACCGAGATCGACCCCGCCTATGCCGCCCCCCATGCGGGCCTCAGCTTTGCCTGGATCTTCGACCACGCCAACCGTTGGAGCGGCACCGCCGACCCCCTCGCCCGCGCCGCCGCCGAGGCGGACCTGGCCATCGCCGCCGACCCGGATGAGGTGCTGGGCCACGTCGCGTCCGCCGTCGTGCATTTGTACAAGGGCGACGTGGCGGCAATGAAGATCGCCGCCGACCGGGCGCTCGAGATTTCGCCGAACTCGGCCGCCGCCATCGGCATCCGCGGCAACGTCGAAATGATGATGGGCAATGCCGAGGGTGCAATCCCCTGGCTGCAACGCTCGATCCGGCTGGATGCCGAATTCGGCAAGCAGGGGCTGCACTTCCTCGGCTCGGCGCAGCTTCTGGCGGGGCGCTACTCCGAGGCGGCGGCGACCTTCCGCGAACGCATCCGCCAGGTGCCGACGACCGACCTGTCGCGCAGCCTTCTCGCCTCGACGCTCGGCCATCTGGGCCAGGTGGACGAGGCCCGCCGCGTCTGGGCCGAGATTGCCGGGGTCAACCCCGACTATTCGCTCGACACCCACCTCGGACGGCTGACCTACGCCAACCCCGCCGACCCCGCGCGCATCCGCGAAGGGCTGGCCAAGGCAGGGCTCCCGGCGGCAAGCAGCCTTCGACCGCTGTAGCTCCCCCTCCCCGCGCCATCTGGTCCGGTCGGCCCGGCGCAGGCCGGGACCCCGATCCTAAGGGCGCATTGCTCGAGGCCCCGGCCTGCGCCGGGGCAACCGGTTCGGAGGATGGG
>JBQTJI010000095.1:0-53216 GCA_052387255.1 Gemmobacter sp.
GTTCTGTAAGGCTAGGTTGGCTTTCAGTATGTCCATGCTGTCCATCGGCCATTCGTGCCCGGTTGTCCCGCCGTTTCCTTCGCCCCGGGGAAGGCTGGGGCCCGTTTGGTGGGCGCGGTTCAAATGGGGGCCCCGGCCTGCGCCGGGGCGACGGAATCGGCGGGACAGCCGGGCACGAAGGTCGGAGGGCCAGCTTGGACATCCTGAACGCCATCGTCGCCTTCCTGAACTTCGTCGTCATCCCCGGCACCGCCTATGGCGCGCAGCTGGCACTCGGGGCTTTGGGCGTCACCCTGATCTACGGCATCCTGCGGTTTTCCAACTTCGCGCACGGCGACACCATGGCGCTTGGCACCACGGTCGTCATCCTGTGCACGTGGGCCATGCAGGCGGCGGGCATCTCGTTCGGCCCGTTGCCGACCGCCCTTCTGGCCCTGCCCATCGGCATCGCCGCCACGGCGCTGTTCGTCCTTGGCACCGACCGTGTGGTGTACCGCTTCTACCGCAAGCAGCGGGCCTCGCCCGCCATCCTTGTCATCGTCTCGCTCGGCGTCATGTTCATCATGAACGGCTTTGTCCGATTCATCATCGGAACGCAGGACCAGAACTTTGCCGACGGCGCGCGGTTTGTCATTTCCGCCGGTGATTTCAAGACGATGACGGGCCTGGACGAAGGCCTTGCCATCCGCACCACCCAGGTCGTCACGCTGGTCACCGCCATCGTCACCGTGGCCTTCCTGTTCTGGTTCCTGAACCGCACCCGCACCGGCAAGTCGATGCGCGCATTCTCCGACAACGAGGACCTGGCGCTTCTGTCCGGCATCAACCCCGAACGGGTGGTCGCGATCACCTGGATCCTCTGCGCAGCCCTCGCCACCATCGCGGGGGTCCTCTATGGCCTGGACAAGAGTTTCCGCCCCTTCACCTATTTCCAGCTTCTCTTGCCGATCTTTGCCGCCGCCATCGTCGGCGGCCTCGGCTCGCCCCTGGGTGCCATCGCAGGCGGGTTCCTGATCGCGTTCTCCGAGGTGACGGTGACCTATGCCTGGAAAAAGGTGCTGGGGTACCTGATGCCCGAAAGCCTGGCCCCCGACGGCCTGGTGCAGCTTTTGTCCACCGACTACAAGTTCGCGGTCAGCTTCACCATCCTGATCATCGTGCTTCTGTTCCTGCCCACCGGCCTGTTCAAGGGCAAGACGATATGACACGCGCCCGCGCCCCCCTGCTGTTCGCCCTTGTCGCGCTGCTGTTCATCCTGACGGGCATGGTCCAAAGCTGGAACTCCTCGCTCGGCATCCTGAACATGGCGCTGGTGTCGGCGATCATGGCCTTGGGCGTCAACATGCAGTGGGGCTACGCCGGCCTGTTCAACGTGGGCGTCATGGGCTTCGTGGCGCTTGGCGGGCTGGCGGTGGTGCTGGTGTCGTCGTCGCCGGTGCCGGTGGGCTGGCAGGCAGGCGGCACGGGCATCGTGCTGGCGCTGGTCCTGGGGGCTGCGACGATCACCGCCGCCGTGCTGGTGTGGACACGGATGGCGCCCGGGCGCATCCGTACCCTGGCGATGCTGGCGATCCTGATCGGCGGCTTCTTCCTGTACCGCGCCATCTTCGACCCGGCCTCGGTCGCGGTCGAGGCGAACAACCCTGCCACCGCGGGCAACATCGGCGGCCTCGGCCTGCCGTCGCTGATCGCCTGGCCGGTCGGCGGCCTGATGGCGGCGGTCGCGGCCTGGGTCATCGGCAAGACAGCACTTGGCCTGCGGTCGGACTACCTGGCCATCGCCACGCTGGGGATCGCCGAGATCATCCTGTCGGTGATGAAGAACGAGGACTGGCTGGCGCGCGGGGTCAAGAACATCATCTCGCTGCCCCGGCCCGTGCCCTACGAGGTCAACCTGCAAAAGAACCAGGGCTTTCTCGACTGGGCTGCCGGATGGGGGTTCGATCCGGTCACCACGTCGTCCATCGTGGTGAAGCTGTGCTATGCCGGGCTGTTCCTGACCGTGCTGCTTGGCCTGATCCTGCTGTGCGAACTGGCGCTGAAATCCCCCTGGGGCCGGATGATGCGCGCCATCCGCGACAACGAGGTGGCGGCCGAGGCGATGGGCAAGGACGTGACCCGCCGCCACTTGCAGATCTTCATCCTGGGGTCCGCCGTCATCGGCATCGCCGGCGCGATGATGACCACGCTGGACGGGCAACTGACCCCCACCAGCTATACCCCGCTGCGCTATACCTTCCTGGTCTGGGTCATGGTCATCGTCGGCGGGTCGGGCAACAACTGGGGGGCGATGCTGGGCGGGTTCCTGATCTGGTGGCTCTGGGTCATGGTCGAACCCATCGGCCTGTGGGTCACGGCCACCGCCACGGCGGGCATGGCGGACGGCTGGCTCAAGACCAGCCTGCAGGACAGCGCGGCGCACATGCGGCTGGTCACCATGGGGGTGATCCTGCTTCTGGTGCTGCGGTTCAGCCCGCGCGGCCTGATCCCCGAACGGTAGCCCATCCGCGACATTTCCTGTCGCTCTGGCGCATGCCTTGGGTCCCCGCCCCGGCCACTCTGCCGCCAAACGGCAGCCAAGGGAGTCTCCGCATGAAAACCCATGCCCGCGTGGTCGTGATCGGCGGCGGTGTCGTCGGCGCTTCGGTGCTGTACCACCTGACGAAACTCGGCTGGCCGGACGTGATGCTGATCGAACGCAGCGACCTGACCAGCGGGTCGACCTGGCACGCGGCGGGCGGGTTCCACACCCTGAACGGCGACACCAACATGGCGGCGCTGCAGGGCTATACGATCCGGCTGTACAAGGAGCTTGAGGCGATCACCGGCATGTCCTGCGGGCTGCACCATGTCGGCGGCATCACTTTGGCCGACAACACCGCCCGGTTCGAACAACTGAAGGCCGAACGGGCGAAACATCGCTACATGGGGCTGGATACGGAAATCCTGGGGCCGGAAGAAATCGCCAGGCTGACCGACGGCATGGTCAACCTCGACGGCATCATCGGCGCCTTGTACGACCCGCTGGATGGCCACCTCGACCCTTCGGGCACCACCCATGCCTATGCCAAGGCGGCGCGGATGGGGGGCGCAGAGATCGTGCTGCACAACCGCGTGCTGGAAACGCGGCCCACGCACGAAGGGTGGGAGGTGGTGACCGAACAGGGCACCGTCACCTGCGAGCATCTGGTGAACGCCGGGGGCCTCTGGGCGCGCGAGATCGGCGCGATGGCGGGCGTCTACCTGCCGCTCTTGCCGATGGCGCACCAGTACCTTGTCACCGACGACATCCCCGAGATCATGGACATCCTCAAATCGGGCCGCGAGTTTCCCCATGTGATGGACCCCGGCGGCGAAAGCTATCTGCGGCAGGAAGGGCGCGGCCTGTGCATCGGGTTCTACGAGAAACCCTGCGAACCCTGGGCGCTGGACGGCACCCCGTGGAACTTCGGCCACGAGTTGCTGAACGAACAATTCGACAAGATCGAGGATTCTGTCACCTTCGCCTACCGCCGCTTTCCCGTGCTGGAACGCACCGGGGTCAAGCGGGTGATCCATGGCCCCTTCACCTTTGCCCCCGACGGAAACCCCCTGATCGGCCCGGTCGGCGGATTGCGCAACTACTGGTCCGCCTGCGCCGTGATGGCGGGCTTTTCCCAGGGGGGCGGCATGGGCCTGGCCCTGGCGCAATGGATGATCCACGGCGAGGTCGAGCGTGACCCGCGCGGGTTCGACGTGTCGCGTTTCGGGACATGGACCAGCCCCGGCTATACCGTGCCGAAAGTGATCGAGAACTATCAGATGCGGTTTTCCGTGTCCTACCCGAACGAGGAACGCCCCGCCGCCCGCCCTTTCCGCACCACGCCGATGTACGAGGTGTTCGACGGGATGAACGCGGTCTGGGGCCAGCAGTACGGGCTGGAGGTGGTGAACTACCACGCCCTGCCGGGCGAACCCCGCCATGAGGAACCGACATTCCGCCGCTCGAACGCCTGGGCGGCAACGCGGGCCGAGGTGGTGGCGGTCCGCACCGACGTCGGCATCAACGAGGTGCAGAACTTCGGCAAGTACCGGGTGACCGGGCCGAACGCGCGACCCTGGCTCGACCGCATCATGGCCGGGCTGATCCCGAAACCGGGTCGGCTGTCGCTGACGCCGATGCTGGCGCAGTCCGGCAAGATCATCGGCGATTTCACCGTGTCGTGCCTGTCCGACACCGAGTTCCAGCTGACCGCCAGCTATGGCGCGCAAGGGTGGCATTCGCGGTGGTTCGAGCAACATGAAGAACCGGGCGCAAGGGTCGAGAACATCTCGGATTCCCGCTCTGGCTTCCAGATCGCGGGGCCGCGCGCGCGCGACCTTCTGGCGCGGGTCACCCGCAGCGATGTGTCACCCGAGGCGTTCCGCTTCATGGACGTGAAACGGATGACCGTCGGCATGGCCAACTGCATCGTGCAGCGCGTAAGCTACACCGCCGACTTGGGGTTCGAGATCTACACCGACCAGATGTCGGTGCGCCACCTGTGGGACACGCTGACGGTCGCCGGGGCCGACCTGGGCCTGCGCCCCTTCGGCATGCGGGCGATGATGTCGCTGCGGCTGGACAAGTGGTTCGGGTCCTGGGGCCGCGAGTTCAGCCCCGACTACACGCCCGCCGAGACCGGCCTTGACCGTTTCATCCGCTGGAACAAGCCGGCCGACTGGATCGGCCGGGCCGCCGCCACGGCGGAAAAGGCCGCCGGACCAAAGCGCAAACTGGTCAGCTTTGTCGTCGAGGCCGACGGGGCCGACGTGGTGGCCTGGGAGCCGATCTGGCTGGACGGCGCGGTTGCGGGCTTTTGCACCAGCGGAGGGTACAGCCACTGGACCGACACGTCGGTCGCCATGGGCTTTCTGCCGGCGGACCGCGTGCAGGACGGACTGGCCGTCGAGATCGAGATCCTCGGCGACCGCCGCCCGGCCCGCGTGCATCTGGCCCCTCTCTGGGACGATGGCGGCAGCATGCGGGGCTGATCCCCCTACCCCTTTCTTCTGTCCCCAAGTATCCTCGGGGGGCGACCATTGGATTCGCCATTGGTTCGAGAACCAATGGGCGCGGCGGCAGACAGCCCCCCGGCCTATCCGCCAGGACTGCCGATGATCCCCATCCTGATCCTCGCCGCCGGGGCCTCGGCCCGCATGGCCCCGCGCGACAAGCTGTTGGAACCCGTGGCAGGCGAGCCGATCCTGCGCCGCACCGCCCGCATCGCCTGTGCTGCCAGCGAAATGGTCCTGGTCGTGCTGCCGCCGGGGCGGCCGGCGCGGGGGCAGGCGCTGTCGGGCCTGCCCGCGCGCCGCGTCATCGCGCACGAGGCGGCAGAGGGGATGGCGGCCTCGCTGCGGGCGGGCCTGCGCGACATGCCCGAGGCGACGGGCGTGATGGTGCTGCCCGCCGACATGCCGGGATTCGAGGTGGACGACCTGACCCGAATGATCGCGCTGTTCGCCGAAACGCCGACCCGCATCCTGCGCGGCGCGGCGCAATCGGGCCAGCCCGGCCACCCCGCCATCTTTCCGGCCGACCTCTGGCCCGCCCTGATGCGCCTGACGGGGGATGAGGGCGGCCGGTCGGTGATCGCGGCCCATCAGGCCCGCGTCATGCTGGTGCCCCTGCCGGGTGACCGGGCGACGCTGGACCTCGACACGCCGCAGGACTGGGACGACTGGCGCAGGGCGACGGGCGGCTAGGCCGCCCGCAGCGACCACAGGATGCGCGCCTCGTGCCGCCGCAGCGTCACCCGTGCGGCCTGCACCCCCGCCCCGCCGCGCGCAAGCTGGGGGAACAGCGCCAGGATTTCGGCCCGCGTCGCGACATCCATCTCGGCCATCGACACCGGACCGGGCAGGTAGCTTTCGGTCCAGGCCCCTTCGCTGCGGATGATCTCGTGGCGGTCGCACATGACGTGCAGATAGCTGACGCCCGACGCCGAAGGCGCGCGGGTGATGCCCCGTCGGCCCAGCAGATGGACGGCGGCCACCAGCACCTCGGGTTCGCCGAACAGAAGCTCGGTGTCGGGTCCCGACACCAGCACCCGGTGCTGCGGCGACACGATCAAATCCCGCTCGGGCAGGCCGCAGCCAAGCGCCCCGGCGGCGATGCGCACCGGCTGGAAGTTCGGGCGCAGCACCAGTTCCGCCGCCGTCAGGTCGCGCCGCCCGGCCCAGCGGACCGCCTGGAACCCGTTGTCGCGCGTCAGCACCCGCGTGCCGACGCCCACCGCCTCGACCGCCAGCGGCCCCTTGTCGGTGGTGATCATCGTGCCGGGGACAAAGCAGCGCACCACCCGCTCGACGTTCGCGAACCGCATGGTGCCGGTCGGCACGCCGTTCCCATCCAGGAAGGTGACCGTCCCGGCCTCGGGGTCGCCCTGGTCATAGTCGATCCGCGTGCCCGCCCAACCATAGGCCGACAGGTCCAGCACGTCGGTGTCCAGGCCATCGACATCCTCGCCGCCGATGACGATGTCGCCCGCGCCGCCAAAGATGGTGTCGCTGCCGAGGCCGCCAAGGATCGTATCCGCGCCGTCGCCGCCGTCGATCAGGTCCGCGCCATCGTCACCCGAAAGGCTGTCATCGCCGTCACCACCGGAAAGCGAATCGTCCCCCGCTCCACCCTCCACCGTGTCGGCGCCGGCTTCGCCTTGCAGCGCATCGTTTCCGTCACCGCCCTGCAGCAGGTCGGCGTCATCGCCCCCATAGTGGATGTCGGCACCTTCGCCGCCTGCAAGCGTGTCGGCGCCCGCACCGCCATAGATGCTGTCGTCGCCCGTGCCGCCGGACAGGCTGTCGGCCCCGGCGTCACCATCGACATAGTCGTTGTCCGCGCCGCCATCCACCGTGTCGTCGCCGATGCCCGCGTAAAGGACGTCGTTGCCGGAACCGCCAAGGAATAGATCGTCCCCGGCACCAGCCTCCATCAGATCGTTCCCGGCACCGCCGTCGATGGTGTCGTTGCCACCGTCGCCCGATAGGTTGTCGTCGCCGCCGCCACCGTAAAGAACGTCATCGTCGGTGCCGCCCACCAGATTGTCGGTGCCTTCCCCGCCATAGATGGTGTCGCGCCCGTCACCCCCATACAGCCCCTCGACCCCGTCGCCGCCCTGGATCAGATCGTCGCCCGCGTCGCCGTGCAGCTGGTCGTCGCCGTCACCGCCCTGGATTTCATCGTTGCCGGCCCCACCGTAGACGTTGTCATCGCCGGTTCCGGCATCGACCGTGTCGTTGCCCGCACCTGCTGCGACCTGGTCGTTGCCGCCATAGGCCTCGATCCGGTCGTCGTCGGTGCCGGTCTGGTTGTCGGCGGCATCGACCAGATCGCCCTCGGGGTCACCGGCATAGCCGGTGCCGATCACGTCGGCCCCGCCCGTCCCCTCGACCACATAGTCCTGGTCGCGCAGCACGTTCTCGATGTTGGAGAAGGTCAGCGAACCCGACACCGAGCCATCGCTATCCAGGAATTCGACCGTTCCGGCCTCGGGATCGAAGGCGTCATAGACCACCCGGTGCGCGCCCGTGCCGCGCAGGTCCAGCACGTCGATGTCGCTGCCGTCGAGATCCTCGCCGCCGATGACGGTGTCACCGGCGCGGGCCACGATGGTGTCGCTGCCCTGGCCGCCCTCGACCACGTCGGCCCCGTCGCCGCCGTCGATCAGGTCGGCCCCGTCGCCGCCCTGCAGGCTGTCGTCGCCCGCCCCGCCCTGCAGGGTATCCGCCCCCTCGCCGCCCAGCAGCGTGTCGGCATCGTCCCCGCCGGCCAGAAGGTCATCGTCCAGGCCGCCGTACAGGATGTCGGCCCCCGCGCCGCCCTCCAGCGTGTCGGCCCCGGCGTCGCCCTGCAGGGTGTCGTCGCCGTCCCCGCCCTGCGCCAGATCGGCCCCGTCGCCGCCATAGAGCACGTCGAGCCCGTCGCCACCCGCCAGCGTGTCGGCCCCCGCATCGCCGTAGGCCGTGTCGTTGCCGGTGCCGCCGGTCAGGCTGTCATCCTGGTCGCCGCCATAGAGCCGGTCGTCGTCCGCGCCGCCGTCCAGCGTGTCGGCCCCGGTGCCGCCTGCCAACTGGTCGTTGCCGTCGCCGCCCAAGACCTGATCATCGCCGGCGTCGCCTTCCAGCAGGTCGTTGCCGGTTCCGCCTTCGAGCGTGTCGTCGCCCTCTTGCCCGAAGACGAAATCGTCGCCCTCGCCGCCGAACGCCGCGTCCGCATCGGCACCGCCCGACAGCAGGTCGTTGCCCGCGTCGCCGTGGATTGTATCGCGCCCTTCGCGCCCTTCAAGGCTGTCGGCCCCCAGGCCGCCGAACAACAGGTCGTCGCCCGCAGCCCCCGACACGCTGTCGTTGCCATCGCCGCCATAGGCGGTATCGTCGTCCTCGGCCCCCCAGAGCGTGTCGTTGCCCTGCCCGCCGTACAGCAGGTCGCGGCCCGTGTCGCCCGCGATCAGGTCGTCGCCATCCTCGCCGTACAGCGTGTCGTCGCCGTCGCCGCCCGAGAGCGTGTCATTGTCCGCACCGCCGTCCAGCAGGTCGTTCCCGGCCTCGCCCGACAGGCTGTCGTCGCCCGCGCCGCCTTGCAGGGTGTCCTGCCCGGTGCCGCCATAGAGCGCGTCGGCGCCGCCATCCCCGCGCAACAGGTCGTCGTCGCCCTCGCCCACCAGCGTGTCATTGCCGTCGCCGCCGTCCAGCGTGTCGTTCCCCGCGCCGCCGAACACGATGTCCGAGGTCGCATGGCCGCCGCCCCAATCGTTGCCGTCATGCGCGATGATCAGGCTGGGTGTGGCCGTGTCGGGGCCCTGCAGCGTGGTGTTGGCCCCGTCGGTGCCCAGCACCAGCCGGTAGGTCACACCGTTGAAGACGGCATATTCGGCCCCCAGGACCGCATCGGTGCCGTCGCGGTCGGCCACCGTGTCGGCGACGATCAACTCGCCATTCGGGCCGAAATCAAAGGTGTAGTCGGTGACATCGCCGGTGAAGACCACCGTATCGTCACCGTCGCCCCCGGTCAGCGCGTCGTCGCCCGTCCCGCCTTGCAACGTGTCGTTGTCGGCTCCGCCGTCGAGCGCGTCGTTCCCGGCACCACCTTGCAGGGTATCGCGGCCCGTCCCGCCAAAGACCGCATCCGCGCCAGCATCACCGCGCAACAGGTCATCATCAGCGTCGCCCACCAAGGTGTCATTGCCGTCTCCCCCATCCAGTGTGTCGTTTCCCGCGCCGCCGAACAGGACGTCCGAGGTCGCATGGCCACCGCCCCAGTCGTTGCCGTCATGCGCGATGATCAGGCTGGGTGTGGCCGTGTCGGGGCCCTGCAGCGTGGTGTTGCCGGCGTCGTCGCCCGTGACCAGCCGATAGGTGACGCCGTCGAAGGTGGCATACTCCGCCCCCTGGACCGCATCGGTACCGTCCCGGCCAGCCACGCCATCGGCCACCAGCAGTGCACCGCCTGCTGTGTGGTCAAAGCTGTAGTCGAACAGACCCCCGGAAAAAACCACATGGTCGTCGCCGTCGCCGCCGGTCAGCGTGTCGTCACCGGCCCCACCCTGCAACGTGTCGCGGCCCGTGCCCCCGGCCAGCAGATCCGCGCCGTCGCCGCCCGCAAGGCTGTCGTCGTCGGTCCCGCCGTCCAGCGTGTCGGCCCCGGCCCCGCCGGCCAGCACGTCGTCACCCGCATCGCCCGCCAGGCTGTCGCCCTCTGCCCCGCCGTCCAGCGTGTCGGCCCCGAGCCCCCCCGACAGGGTATCGACGCCATCGCCGCCCGACAGGCTGTCGTCGCCGGCATCCCCGGCCAGCAGGTCGTCGCCCGCCTCGCCCTGCAGCGTGTCGTTGTCGTCGCCCCCGGACAGCGTGTCGGCACCGTCGCCGCCCGCCAGCAGGTCGGCCCCGGCCCCGCCCGCCAGGCTGTCGCCGTCCGCCCCGCCATACAGGCTGTCGCTGCCCGCCCCTCCGTCCAGCGTGTCGGCCCCGGCGTCGCCCTGCAACAGGTCGCCGTCATCGCCACCTTGCAGCAAATCCGCGCCGTCGCCGCCCGACAGGGTGTCCGCCCCGGCCCCGCCGTCCAGCGTGTCGTTGCCCGCATCGCCCGACAGGGAATCGTTGCCCAGGCCACCCTGCAGCAGGTCGGCCCCCATGCCGCCCGTCACGGTGTCGTTGCCTGCGCCCGCATCCACGACGTCGTCGTCGCTGACGACGGTGCTGTACGACAGGTCGCTGACCAGGATCAGCTGCCCGCTGGCCCAGGTGTTGTTGTAGTCGATCTCGATCCGCGCGACCGGGCCGGCGATGCTGACCAAGACCGACCCGTTCGAGGATGTCGCGGAATCGTTGCCCTCGCCCGCCGTGATGGTTCCACCCGACACCGTGTCGTTGCCGGTCGTGCTGGTCGTGACCGACACCAGGTTTCCGGCGCTGTCATAGGCGCGGATATAGATGACGTCCTGCCAGCTGTTGGCCACGGAATCGACGTCGTTCAGGCGGAACTGCACGTTCTGCACGGTTCCGGCCATCCCCGACCCCGGCACCGCCGAAAAGTCGAAGCGCGTGGTCGAGGTGTTGCCCACCCCGGTCCCGCCCAGATGCAGGTTCGACGTCCCGCCAAAGGGATCGCCGGCATCGGTGTAGACCGTCTGCGAGGATTCGACGCTGAATTCGGTGGCGGCCCCGTCGTTGGTGAAACTGACGGCCACGTTCACGCCGCCGGTGTTCTGGGTGAAACCTGCGGCGATGTTGCTCTCGTCGGCACCCTGCAGCGACCAGTTGAGGTCCAGCGACTGCTGGCTGGCGCTGCCGACCCCGGCCGAGATGGCGTCGTTGCCGTCGCCCCCGGTGATGGTGTCGTTGCCAAGCCCGCCCGTCACCGTATCGTCGCCCGCCCCGGCCGCGATGGCATTCGCGTCGCCCGACCCGGTCAGCGCATCGGCCTGGCCCGAGCCCACCAGATTCTCGACCGAGGACAGGACATCGGTGCCGTCGCCGCCTGTTGCCGTGCCTGCGTCAAGATTGACCGTCACGCCCGACGCGGACCCGGAATAGTCGGCGGTGTCCAGTCCCAGACCGCCCGCCAGCGTATCGTTGCCAAGGCCACCGACCAGCGTGTCGGACCCTTCGCCCCCGATCAGCACGTTGTCACTGCCGCTGCCCGTCAGCGCGTCCGCCGCCGCCGACCCCGTGACATTCTCGATCGTCGCCAGCGTATCGCTTCCCGCCCCGCCGGTTGCCGTGCCCGTGGCCAGGTTGACCGTGACGCCCGTGACCGCCGCGCTGTAGTCGACCGTGTCGATCCCGTCACCGCCGGTCAGCGCGTCATCGCCAAGGCCGCCGTTCAGCACGTCGTTGCCAAGGCCGCCGTCCAGCGTGTCGTTCCCGGTGCCGCCGAACAGCTGGTCCGCATCGGCCCCGCCATACAGCGCATCGGCCCCGTCGCCGCCGTAGAGGCTGTCATTGCCCGCGCCGCCCGCCAGCGTGTTGGCCGCCGTCGATCCCGTCAGGCTGTCGGCGAACGCCGACCCGATCACATTCTCGATCTGCGCCAGGCTGTCGGTGCCCGCGCCGCCGCTGGCCGTGCCCGAGGCCAGGTTGACGGTGACGGCGGCGGTCGCCGTGCCGTAGTCCGCCGTGTCGATGCCGTCGCCGCCGTTCAGCGTGTCGTTGCCGGTGCCGCCGGTCAGCGTGTCGTTGCCTGCGCCCCCGAACAGCTGGTCGTTGTCGGTTCCGCCGTCCAGCGAATCCGCCCCGTCGCCGCCGTACAGGGTATCGCGCCCCCCAAGGCCAGAGATGACATCGCCATCTGTCGTACCGTTCAGCGTGTTGCTGGACTGGTTGCCATTGATCGTCGCCATAAGGCGGAACCCCTTCACGCGTACCATGGGCACGACATGCCCCGTCAGGTGCAGGGTTAACCGGGGATGCTGGCCTTAGTGTGAGGACGGGGTGCCTTGGCTGCGCCCAAATTGCGAAGAATTCGGGGCGAGGTTGAATCGAATTTTGCAAGTTCGCGCAAATGGATACGGGGGCCAACCGGCCCCCGTTCCTGCTGCCGGGTCAAGATCGACGCAGCAGCGCTGCATAACCTTTGATCAGCGTGCCACCAGCAGGCGCGCCTCGTGGCGTTTCAGCGTGCGGCGGGCGGCGGCATAGCCGTCGATCCCGACATCGTCGCGCAGTTCGGGGAACAGCTCGAAGATCTCGTTGCGCTGCGCGTTGCCCATGCCCTTGAGCGTCTGGTCGCCGGGCTGGAAGCTTTCGGTCCAGGCCCCGTTGGCCAGCACCACCTCGTGCCGGTCGAACATGAAGTGGATGTAGGTCGTGCCCATCGAGTCGATGGCCTGCACGCCCTTGGACCCGACCAGATGCTTGGCCGCGACCAGCACCTCGTGCTCGGCAAAGTACAGCGCGGTGCGGTCGTTCGCCACCAGCATCCGGTGGTTCGGGCTGACCAGCATGTCGCGTTCCGGCAGGCCGTTCCCCAGCGAACCCTGACGGATCAGGATGGGCTTGAGGTGCGGGTTGGCCGACAGCGCGGCCCAGTCGAGGTGCTTGTGGCCGGTCCAGCGGATCGTCTGGATGCCGTTGTCGCGGGTGATGATCTGGTCGCCCGCCTCGAGGCTTTCGACCGGAACCTCGCCCTTCGGCGTCGCCACCAGCGTGCCGGGGGTGAAGCAGGGGATCACGTTCTCGATGTTGCGGAAGGTCAGGGTGCCGGTCTCGTTGCCGTCGTCGTCCAGGAAGGTGACGGTGCCGTTCTCGGGGTTGCGTTCGTAGTCGATGCGCAGCGGCCCGGCACCGGACAGGTCCAGCGTGTCGAAGTCGTCGCCGCCTTCGTTGCCGTCGATGAAGTCGCCGGTGCCCTGGTCACGGCCCACGACGAAGACGTCGCGATCCGCGCCGCCGTACAGCGAGTCGACGCCCTGGCCGCCGTTGATCGTGTCGTTGCCACGGTCGCCATAGACCAGATCGTCATCGATGCCCGCATCGATCAGGTCGTTGTCAGCCCCGCCATAGATCGTGTCGTCATCGTCCATCCCATAGATGGTATCGTTGCCGAACCCGCCAAAGATGCTGTCGCGCCCGTTGTCGGGCACCAGATCGCCCTCGTCGTCCGGGATGTTCACCTCGTCGGGGATGTCCGGCCCGTAGCCGCCAAAGATCAGGTCGTCATCCTGGCGACCCTGGATCGTGTCCGACCCCTCGGCCCCCACGATGGTGTCGTTGCCGAAGCCGCCGAACAGGCCGTCGTCGTCGAACCCGCCGTCGATGTCGTCATCGTCGCGCCCGCCAAAGACGGTGTCGTTGTCGTCGCCGGTGCGGATCGTGTCGTTGCCGTCGCCGCCGCTGACCAGGTCAAGGTCGTTGGTCGGATCGGTGTCCGCCGGATACAGGCCGGGATAACCCCGGTCCGGCAGCGGGATCGCGCCCGGATCGCGGCTGTCGAGCAGGTCGTCGCCGTCGGCACCGCGCAGCGTGTCGTTGCCGTCGCCGCCGGTCAGCGTGTCGTCGCCGCGCCCGCCGCGCAGGGAGTCGTCGCCTTCCTCGCCGTCGATGTCGTCGTTGCCGCGCCCGCCATAGACGGTGTCGTCGCCTTCGCCCGCCAGCACCGTGTCATCGCCGCCATAGGCATAGATGCGGTCGTCGTTCGGTGCGTCGCCGGGGATCAGCGCATCGTCGTTGTCGACAAAGTCGCCGTCCGGGTCGCCGTCATAGTCCAGGTCGATCAGGTCGCCGTCATTGGACCCCTCGACGATGCCGTCGCGGGTCGGATCGGTGTCGTTGTCGACGCTGTCCGAAATCTGGAAGTACTCGACCGAGCCTTCCATGTACTTGTCCAGGTTGTTCAAGAGCCAGGGGTCCGACGCCGACTGGCCCGAGCCCACCATCCATTTCTGGTTGATGTCGCCCATGTCCATGGTCAGCCCTTCGGGCGTGTCGGCCTCGTAGGTGGTGCCCGCCGTCTGGTTCGCGACCACCAGCTTGCCGCCCTCGACCGCATCCCAGGAATAGCTGACGTTCACCTCGTCGCCCGCGCCCAGGAACCCCGGCCCGGTGGTGTAGGTGGTCTCGCCGCCTTCCGTCTCGTGGGTGATGGCGACCGAACCGTCGACCAGCACCTCGATGCGATAGCCGCCCGCCGTCTGGCCCACGCTGTCGCGCGACAGCACGGTCTGCGGATCGTCGGTCAGCGCCGTTACCGAGAACTGGATTTCCAGGGTGCCGCGATCCAGCTGGAACGCCTCGTCACCCACCTTCATCTTGTCGTTGAGGCCGTCCAGCTGCAGACGGCCGCCAAGGCCCTCGGCGCCATCGGTGTTCGTGCCGTCCGAGACGCTGGTGCCCGCGCTGTTGGTCGCGACCTCGCCAGCCTCGTTGAATTCGTAGAGCGCAATCACCGGCATCGTTTTCTTCCTCACGCAGCGGACGCTGGAAGACCCAGCCCCGGAAACCCATCGACCGCGCCGGCCCCGGACCGGCGCATCTGGCTGCAGGACCCGGACAAGCCGGTCTGGCAGCCGTGACAGCCCTCCGACAGGATGGAAGATGCGCGCCCTGGGCCCTGCGGTTGCCCGCAGACAGAGATCGACCGACCGGAAACGGTCGGCACGATCACCACATAGCAGCACCCTTCGCCTCGACACAGACCATTGCCCGCGTCACGCTCCGGTCGACCGCCCCCACGGCCCTTGTCCCTACCCAGCAGGACAGGTTCTTGATTACCTTTCGTTAAGCCTTGCGGGAAGGGGGAAAAGTGGCGGCATTCCGGCAAGGTTTCGTTAACGCCCTTCTCACGGGCATGACGGTGCCCCCCAGAATGCGCGCGCAGGGCGAAATTCGTTGCCAAACCGGAAACGGTCTGCGACCGGCCTACGCAGCGTCACAAGGGGTTTCGGCCCACCGCCCGTCACGACCCTGCCGACACTTTCGCCAAAGCCGAAACAATCGACCGCCGCGCGAACTGTGTTTACCATGCGACAGATTTCGCCCGCCTTTCGCCACAGTCTTCCCGCTGCCCGTTCACTGCCGCGCATCAATCGGGCAGGAAGGGCAGTTTCGGTCACCGTCACGGGACAGTCAGGGTTAATGCCGCCGAATCATGGCCGCATCTGCGCCATCTTGTTCCAGCCGATTCGGAACGGGGGGTGTGGTGCCCGAGGCGAGACTCGAACTCGCAAGCCTTGCGGCGGAGGATTTTGAGTCCCCTGCGTCTACCATTCCACCACTCGGGCCACCTGACCGCCGACTTACAGCCGGGCGCGGGGGGCGTCAATCACAGCCGGTCGGTCGCGAAGGTGTCGCAGGCCGCCAGCTGGCCCGTCTTGTACCCGGTCTGGAACCAGCGCCCGCGCTGTTCCGCCGTGCCGTGGGTGAAGGTATGGGGCATCGGCCGCCGCCCCGCCCCGCGCTGCAGCACATCGTCGCCGATGCTCTGCGCGGCATTCAGCGCCTCGTCGAAATCGCCCGGTTCGACCACGCCCAGCCATTTCTCGGCCAGCCGCGCCCAGATGCCGGAGTAGCAGTCGGCCTGCAGCTCGATCCGCACCGACAACTGGTTGCTTTCCTCTTCCGACACGCGGGCGCGTTGCGCGTTCACCTGGCCGAGTGTCCCCAGCAGGTCCTGAATATGGTGGGCCACTTCGTGCGCCACCACATAGGCCGCCGCGAAATCGCCGCCCGCGCCCAGCCGCTGGTCGAGCGTGACGAAGAAATCGGTGTCCAGATACACCTTCTTGTCCGCCGGGCAGTAGAACGGCCCCGACGCCGCCCCCGCGACCCCGCAGTCGGACGTCGTCGATTCCTTGAACAGCACCAGGGTGACGGGCTGATACTCTCCGTCCACCTGTTCGCGGAACACCTGCGTCCAGACCTCTTCGGTGTACTGCAGCGCCACGGACGTGAACTGCCCCCGCTCGCGGTCGGCCTCGGTCACCTCGGCCGGAGGGCCGCTGACGGTGCCGCCGCCGCCCTGGCCCTGCAACAGGGGCGTCAGATCGACCCCGAGGTACCAGCCGATCAGCAGGACCGCGATCATCCCCACGCCGCCGACGCCGCCCGCCCGGACGCCGCGCGCGCGCGGCTGGCCGCGACGGTCCTCGATGTTCTGGCTGCCCCGCCGACCCTTCCACTCCATCGCAAACCTCCCTGCCCGACGCCCCTGTGGCCGCCGCCGCTCGACACTGTGAACGCGCCGGGGGTTGACCCGGCTCCCTGGCAATGATGCTTGGCAGAAAAAGGCTGCGGGACAAATGCAAATGACACGGCGCATGGCGGTGCTGATCGCGGCAGGCGGATCGCTGCTGCTGCTGCTGGGGGCCTTTGCGTTCCAGCACATCGGCGGCCTTGCCCCCTGCGCGCTGTGCCTGTGGCAACGCTGGCCGCACGCGGCGGCGGTCGTGATCGGACTGGCCGCCCTGGCGCTGCCCGGTCGGGCGTTGCCCCTGCTGGGTGCGGTTGCCGCCCTGGCGACGGCGGTGATCGGCGGCTTTCACGCGGGCGTCGAACAGGGCTGGTGGCAGGGGCTGGCCTCGTGCTCGGGCGGATCCCTTGACGGGATCAGCGTGGACGACCTCTTGAACCCCGCCGCCGACGTCGCCGCCCCGGTGCGCTGCGATGCGGTGGCCTGGTCGTTCGCGGGCCTGTCGATGGCGGCGTGGAACATGGTGATCTCGCTTGGCCTGGCGGTGGTTTGGCTTGCAGCCGCACGAAAATCATAGACCGCCAACAACCACCCTTTCCGAATCCGGCGCTGCGGCCTATCTCTTTGTTCCATGAATGTTCTCGTCTGGTTCAAGCGCGACCTGCGCCTGCACGACCACCCCGCCCTGACCCGCGCAGCGGCGGCGGGGCGGGTGCTGCCGCTGTACATCGCCGAACCCGACCTCTGGGCACAGGCCGACGCCTCGGCCCGGCAATGGGCCTTCACCGCCGAAAGCCTGGCCGACCTGCGCGACGATCTGGCCGCCATGGGCGCGCCCCTGATCGTGCGGACCGGCGAGGCGGTCGATATCCTGGCGCGCCTCTGCCGCCAGCACCGCATCGCCCGTATCTTCAGCCATGAGGAGACCGGCAACCTCTGGACCTTTGCCCGCGACCGGCGCGTGGCGGCCTGGGCGCGGGACAATAGCATCGACTGGCAGGAGGTGCCGCAATGCGGGGTGGTCCGCCGCCTGCCGTCGCGCGATGGCTGGGCTGCCTTGCGCGACGGGTTCATGGCGGAACCGGCGCTGCCACCGCCCCCCACCCTGTTGCCCGTGCCGGGGGTCGAGCCCGGACCCATCCCCACCCCGCGCGCCCTGCGCCTGGCCGAGGACCGCTGCCCCCACCGCCAGCGCGGGGGCCGCAGGCAGGGCGAGGCCCTGCTCGACAGCTTTCTCGGCCAGCGGGGCGAGCCCTATCGCCAGGCGATGTCGTCCCCCCTGACGGCCGAGCGCGCCTGTTCGCGGCTGTCGCCCCACCTGGCGCTTGGCACGCTGTCACTGCGCGAGGTGGCGCAGGCAACCGCCGCGCGCCTGCAGGACCGTCCGGGCGGTCGCTGGAGCGGCAGCCTGACATCGTTCCAGGCGCGCCTGGCCTGGCGCGACCACTTCATCCAGAAGCTCGAGGATCAGCCGTCCATCGAAACCCGCTGCCTGCATCCGGCGACCGAAGACCTGCGCCCCCGCACCCCCGATGCGGCGCGGCTGGCGGCCTGGGAAGCGGGCGAGACCGGCCTGCCCTTTGTCGATGCCTGCATGCGCTATCTGGCCGCCACCGGCTGGATCAACTTTCGCATGCGCGCGATGCTGGTCAGCGTCGCCTCGGCGCATCTGTGGCTGGACTGGCGGGCGACGGGGGCGGTGCTGGCGCGCCGGTTCACCGACTATGAACCGGGCATCCACTGGCCCCAGATGCAGATGCAGTCGGGCACCACCGGCATCAACACGATCCGCATCTACAACCCGGTCAAGCAGGGGCAGGACCACGATCCCGCAGGGGCCTTCATCCGCCGCTGGGTGCCCGAACTCGGCCCGCTGCCCGCAACGCTGATCCACACCCCCTGGACCAGCGACCAGGGCCGCGCCCTGCCCTATCCCGAGCCGCTGGTCGATCCGGCTGCCGCAGCCAGGGCGGCGCGTGATCGGCTGTGGTCGCTGCGCAAGGCGGACGGTTTCGCGCCCGAGGCCGCCGCCATCGTGCAGCGCCACGCATCCCGCGCCGACCGCCGTTTCGTCAACGACCGCACGCCCCGCCCTGCGCGGCATCCGGCGGCGCAGCTGACGCTGGACCTGTAGATGCCGCGCGGGATCGCCAAGGCCGACCTGCCGCAGAAAACCTGCGCCACCTGCGGGCGGCCCTTCGCCTGGCGCAAGAAATGGGCGCGGGTTTGGGACGCTGTGAAGTATTGCTCGGACAAGTGTCGCGTGAGCGCTCACCGATCTTCGCGAGTTGAGAAAGCCGATGTCGGCTTTCACGCGTCTTCAACGGTACGGGCCCCGAACAAAGCGCAGCACACTCATCGTGCTCTCAGCCGACCTGTTCGCAGTCCAGTGTGAGTCGGCCCCTTGAGTAACTGTTGAGGGTACCAATCACCTCAACCAGGTCGCCGGTGGACAGTTCGATCTCACTGTCTGCAGGAAAGCGGCAAACAACCTGCACAGTGCCCTTGCCTGAGACCGAATTTATCATCGACACGCCGATCAAGCTACCATCAGTGAAGGAAACTTCGGTTACGCGCAGTTTCAAATGGGAACCCTTGCGGAGCATCGTTAACGTTTTGCCTTCATCACAGATCAGTGTATCGGCGATGTCAACGAGAACTCCGGCCCACTTGGCATGAGTGCACGGCTCCGCATTTCGAGCGGCAGCAGCGGCAACCGCGCGCTCTGCAGCAATTTCTGCCGTGACGTCGGTCAACACCCCTGACACCTGTTCACGACCCGGTGGCGTCCAATCAAGTTGAAGGCCTCCCCCTACCTTGGTAAGCTTCATATCGGCCTGCTCGGGGCAGTCAATGAATCTGTCACTCCGTCCGTGTGTTCTGGAGAATACGCCGTTGGCCGACCCACTTGGTCCGACACTCAGTATCCTGAGGCCACCCAGGCATGCAAAGTCATCACGATTTCCCCCAATGCGGAAACGTACGAGGGTTGCAGTCCCGTTGAACAAAATATCGGCATCGTAAGTCCGGAACGGATCATACTTGTAAGGCCGACGCGGATCATAGGAAGGCCCCGGCTGACCACGAACCTGACCGATGAAACGTGAACCATCAGGTACAAAAAGTGCCGAGAAAATGCCGGTGTCTGGCGAAGCGGACAGCGCGGGAGCGGCTGCGGAAGTCGCGCTGACTCGGGTCAGCCGACCAGCGGCGCGCCTTACGCCCAGACGAATGTCTACGTAACCATACTTGAGCAGCCCATCTGCGGTGAGTGCTAGTTCAAGTTCGCCTTCTGGACGGCAACGTTCGGTTCCGCTGTCGATGCGTTCGGAGTAAATTAAGTCTCCACGCTGTTCTCTCAGAAACACGACTGTCCCTTCGCAAGCACGCGTCGGGTACACTATCTTGCCCGAACCGTCCGCCGCAAGCTCGATCCACACCCTGAACGAATCTGGCAAACCAAGGACCTCGCCTTCCCAAACCCCAGCCAACAAATCTGGCTTGGCCTGGGCCTCGGCAAACGTCGGGACATGACCGACAACAAGCAGCAACACTTGAAGTCTCAGCATTCGCAGAAGTCGCATCCCCCATCTCCCAATGCAACCAATTGTTGTGATAGTATACTCGCGATTTGCACAGATCAACAGAATGCACGGCAGAAGCTAGGTTTGCTCACCTTGACGCCCCATATTGTCGGAAACCTTCGTTCAAGAGTCGAAAAACGTGCAATTGACCCGATCACAGCGCATGACAGATGGCCTACACTAAGCACGCCTCCTACCCCCAGTCCAGCACCACCTTGCCCGACAGCCCCGACCGCATCGCGGCAAACCCCGCCTCGAAATCGGCGACCTTCATCCGGTGGGTGATCACGCGGCGCACATCCAGCCCGTTTTCCAGCATGGCGATCATCTTGTACCAGGTCTCGAAGATCTCGCGTCCGTAGACGCCCTTGATGGTGATGGCCTTGAACACGATCCGGCTCCAGTCCACCGGCGACTTGCCCGGCGGGATGCCCAGCATGGCGATCCGGCCCCCCATCACCAGCGCCTCGACCATCTGGTCGAGTGCCCGCTGGTTGCCCGACATCTCCATCCCCACGTCGAACCCCTGCGCCATCTTCAGCCGCACCTGCACATCCTTCAGGTCCTCCGTGGCCACGTTCACCGGCGTCACGTCGGCCACCTCGGCGGCCAGGGCCAGCCGCGCGGGGTTCACGTCGGTGATCACCACATGCCGCGCGCCGACGTGGCGGGCCACCGCCGCCGCCATGATGCCGATGGGTCCGGCCCCGGTGATCAGCACATCCTCGCCCACCAGATCGAAGGACAGCGCGGTATGCACAGCGTTGCCCAGGGGATCGAGGATCGCCCCGATCTCGTCGTCGATGGCATCGGGCAAAGGCACCACGTTGAAGGCGGGCAGGCGCAGGTACTCGGCAAAGGCGCCGGGTTCGTTCACCCCGATCCCCCGCGTCGCAGGGTCCAGGTGAAAGCGGCCTGCCCGGCTCTGGCGGCTGAGCTTCCCGATCAGATGCCCCTCGCCCGAGCAACGCTGCCCGATCTCCAGCCCCTCGACCAGCGCGCCCTTGGCCACGATCTGCCCGGCAAACTCGTGCCCCGTGACCAGCGGCACCGGCACCGTGCGTTGCGCCCAGTCGTCCCAGTTCCAGATGTGGATGTCGGTGCCGCAGATGCCGGTCTTGTTGACCTTGATCAGCACGTCCTCGGGGCCGATGTCGGGCACCGGGCGGTCTTCCATCCACAACCCGACCTCGGGCTTCGCCTTGACCAGCGCCTTCATGCCAGAACCCCCGTTTCCTGCCCTGCATCCGTGAATGCCTGTACGGCAAAGGCGATGTCGTCGGCCGTCAACCGCGCGTTCATCTGCGTGCGGATGCGCGCTTGCCCCTTCGGCACCACGGGAAAGAAGAACGGGGCCACATGTACGCCCCGCCGCCCCAAGGCAGCGGCCAAAGCCTGCGCCTGCACGGCATCCCCGGTCATCACCGGCACGATGGGATGCTCGCCCGGCAGCAGACGGAACCCTGCCTCGGCGAGCCCCGCCCGCCACGCCGTCGCGTTCGCGAACAACCGTTCACGCAAATCGTCCGCCGCCTCCACGATGTCCAGGGCAGCCAGCCCCGCCCCCACCACCGCAGGCGGCAGCGCGTTCGAGAACAGATAGGGGCGCGCCCTTTGCCGCAGAAGGTCGACCACCGGCTGCGGCCCGGCGATGTAGCCGCCAAGCGCCCCGCCCAGGGCCTTGCCCAGCGTGCCCGTCACCACGTCCGCCCTGATCCCGAAATGCGCGGGCGTGCCTGCGCCCTTCGGCCCCATGAACCCCGCCGCATGGCAGTCGTCCACCATCAGCATCGCCCCATGGGCATCGCACAGCGCCCGGATCGCGGGCAGGTTCGCGAGGTACCCGTCCATCGAGAACACCCCGTCGGTCGCCACCATGACGTGCCGCGCGCCCTCGGCCCTTGCGGTTTTCAGGGCATCCTCAAGGGCCTGCATGTCCGAATTGGCATAGCGATAGCGCTTCGCCTTGCACAGCCGGATGCCGTCGATGATCGACGCATGGTTCAGCGCGTCGCTGATCACGGCATCTTCCGCCCCCAGAAGCGGCTCGAACAGACCGCCGTTGGCATCGAAACAGGCGGCGAACAGGATCGCGTCCTCCTGCCCCAGCCACGCCGCCAGCCGCGCCTCCAGCACCCGGTGCATGCCCGCCGTCCCGCAGATGAACCGGACCGAGGCCATGCCGTAGCCCCCCTCGTCCATCGCCGCCTTGGCCGCCGCGACCAGTCGCGCGTCGTCCGCCAGCCCGAGATAGTTGTTGGCGCAGAGGTTCAGCATGGGCCTGCCGTCGATCACCACATGCGCCCCCTGCGCCCCGGTCAGGCTGCGCTCGGCCTTCCACAGCCCCTCGGCCCGGATGCCGTCCAGCGTGTCCCTGATATGGTCCAGAAAGGCCGTCTTCATCTCAATCCATCCTTTTCCGAACGAACGCTCACAAACGTCCTGACTTATGTCCCGCAATACGTGCGGTACGGCCCGAATCCCTGCGGTGCGGGCAGGGCATACCCCTCTTGCCCGGGCCGTTCCGTGAAGGGATCGGCCAGCACCGCCGCCAACACCTGGAACGGCCCCATGTCGCCCGCCGTCGCCGCCGACAGCGCCGCTTCCACGCGGTGGTTGCGCGGGATGTAGAGGGGGTTCGCCGCCCGCAGGCGCGGGCCCGCATCGGGGGCCAGCGCCGCGCGCCAGCGCGGCAGCCAGGCGTCCAGCGCCGTTGTGTCGGCAAACTGCGCCCGCAGGAATGCCTCGTCCCCCTCTGCCGCCTCGGCCAGACGGCGGAACGACAGCGTCCAGTCCGCCCCCCGCGCCGCCATCGCCGCCAGGAAATCGTCGGCCAGCGTGCCGTCGGCGACACCGATCTTTGCTGCCATCACGCCTTCCCACGCCGCGCGGTACCGCGCTGCCACGCCCTCCAGCACCTCCATCGCGCGCGCGACCGCCCGGTCTTCGTCGGCGTCGATCAGCGGCAGCAGCGTCTCGGCCAGCCGCGCCAGGTTCCAGCCCAGGATCAGCGGCTGGTTGGCATAGGCATAACGGCCCTGATGGTCGATCGAGGAAAACACCGTGCCCGGTGCATACTCCTCCATAAACGCGCAGGGGCCATAGTCGATGGTCTCGCCCGACACCGCCATGTTGTCGGTGTTCATGACGCCGTGGATGAACCCCAGGCCCATCCACCGCGCGATCAGCGCCGCCTGCCGCCCTGCAACGGCATCGAGGAACCCCAGGGCATCGCCCGCAGAAAGCCCCGGATCATGCCGTGCAATCGCATAGTCCAGAAGCCGTGCCACCGCCGCCCGGTCGCCCCGCGCGGCAAAGAACTGGAACGTGCCGACGCGGATGTGGCTGGCCGCCACCCGCGCCAGCACCGCGCCCGGCAGCGCCGTGTCGCGGAACACATCTTCGCCCGTCGCCACCACCGCCAGCGACCGCGTCGTCGGCACGCCCAGGGCCTGCATCGCCTCGCTGACCAGGTATTCGCGCAGCATCGGGCCGATGGCCGCCTTGCCGTCGCCCCCGCGCGAAAACGCGGTGCGCCCCGACCCTTTGAGCTGCAGGTCCCAGCGCCGCCCGTCCGGCCCCAGGAACTCGCCCAACAGATGCGCCCGCCCGTCGCCCAGCTGCGGCGAGAAGCCCCCGAACTGGTGCCCGGCATAGGCCAGCGCCACAGGCTCGGCCCCCGGCGGCACGGCGGCACCCGAAAACCACCCCGCCGCCCCGGCCTGCAGCGCATCCCCGTCCAGCCCCAGATCCTGCGCCAGCCGCCGGTTCAGCACCAGAAGGCGCGGCGCGGGGGCAGCGTCGGGGGTTTCGTGCAGATAGCTGCCCGGCAGGTCGCGGATCCAGGTGTTGTCGAACCGGAAAGGGGCCGTCATCCCTGCCTCGCAGCCGTTGCCCCGCCACCCCTGCGCCGGGGCGGTCTGGTCGGGGTGACAGGACTCGAACCTGCGACCTGCGGTTCCCAAAACCGCCGCTCTACCAGGCTGAGCTACGCCCCGATGCCAATGTCCTAGCGCGAAACCCGCGCGGGCGAAAGTCCCGCCCTACAGGATCAGGTCCGTCCCCGCATCGAACGCCGCCCCCACGCCGGTCAGGTCGATCTGGCGGTCGACGTCCGGTGCCGCATTCTCGTTGATCAGGAGGCGCGAGTTGACGGCGTCCCAGCGGATCTGGTTCGCCGCCGTGAACGCCCCCGTCACATAGGTCAGCCCCAGCCCGGCAAAGCTGACCCGGTCGACGCCCGACGCGAAATCGGTGATCTGGTCGCGTGAGGAACTGCCGGTCTCGGACAGCGCCAGGTAGACGAACACGTCCGCGCCGGTGCCACCGGTCATGGTGTCGATGCCTGTCCCGCCGACCAGCGTGTCGGCCCCGCTGTCGCCGTTCAGGATGTCCGCTGCGGCCGCCCCGATCAGGCTGTCGTTGCCGCTGTTGCCGACCAGGTTGTCGACGCCGTTCCCGCCGTCCAGCGTGTCATTCCCCACTCCGCCGAACAGCACGTCCAGCCCGTCACCCCCGCCCAGCAGGTCATCGCCATTCTGGCCGTCAAGACGGTCATCATCGTCACCGCCGTACAGCGAATCCTGACCGTCGCCGCCCTCCAGGCTGTCATTGTCCGCCTCGCCCAGGACCCGGTCGTTGCCGCCTTCGCCGAATACGAGGTCCGCCCCGGTCCCGGCGTTGATCGTGTCGTTGCCCTCGCCGCCACCGATGTTTTCCGACCCGCCCCCGGCGGTGATCACGTCGTCGCCCTCGCCACCCTCCAGCGTGTCGACGCCGTCGTAGCCGCGCAGCGTGTCATTCCCCTCGCCGCCGAACAGCACGTCGCCCTGGTCATCCTCGGCGCCGCCGTCCAGGCTGTCATTGCCCTCGCCGCCGGTCAGCGTGTCGGTGTTCCGCCCGCCGAACAGACGGTCGTTGCCGGTGCCGCCGTCCAGACTGTCCACATCCGCCCGGCCGAAGAGCGTGTCGTTCTGCGCCCCGCCAAACAGGCTGTCGTTGAACACGCTGCCGTTCAGCACGTCGTTGCCGCCGTCGCCATGCAGTTGGCCCGTGTCCGCGCTGATGAGACTGATCGTGTCGCCCCCCGCGCCGCCAAAGACGGTGCCCCGGAAGGTGGTGATCGTGTCCACCCCGTCGCCGCCGAAAACCTGATCGGTGCCGTCGTTGCTGTTGATCACGTCATTGCCGGCCCCGCCGAACAGCATGTCGTCGGCTGAGCTGCCCTGCAGCGTATCCTCGCCCTCATCGCCGTGCAGCGTCATGCCCAGCCCACTGAATGCACCACTCAGCGAATCGTTGCCGATGCCGCCAAAGATCGTGTCGAATCCAAAGACAGAAACCGTGTCGTTGCCTTCCCCGCCGAAGGCAGTCACGTTGCCGCTCGTCTGGAACGTGTCATTGCCCTTGCCGCCCTCGGCCCGCCCGACACCTTGAATGATCAGGGAATCGTCGTCGTCGCCGCCGTAAAGGCTGTCGTTGCCGTTGCTGCCACCGTCCAGGATGTCGTCGCCCTTGCCGCCAAAGAGCGTGTCGTTGTCCAGCCCGCCGTCGATGCTGTCGGCCCCGTTGTTGCCCAACAGGCTGTCGTTGCCGTCCCCGCCAAAGATCGTGTCGTTCTGGCTGCCCGCCGCCGTGACCGTGTCATCGCCGTCGCCCAGGTCATAGGTGTTGGCCCGGGTCAGCGCCATGGACTGGGCATCAAAGCTGAGTTGGACGACGTGTTCGTCGGCCACGGCGCGCCCGTTGATCGTGTAGGTCAGCTTGCGGAACAGGTTTTCCACCGCCGCCTCGTTGATCCCTTCGCGGTCGGGGCGCATCGCCGCGAAGAACGTCGCCCCGGACAGGGCCAGGTCGGTGAATTCAGCCCGCTGGAACCCGCCCTCGTTGATGAAGATGCCGTCGATGGTGCCACCGGTGATGTATTCGACCCCGCCGAAAAAGCCGGTGGTCAACCCGGTGCCGGTCACCGTGAAGGTGCCGCCAAAGAACTGGGTGCTGGTGTAGGTGACCTGGGTCGGCGAGAAGACGGTGATGTCGGCCCTGTCAAGGGCGGACAGCAACAGGAACGCGTCGTTGATCGACAGGGCATCGGGCAGCAGGTTCAGCGTGGGCATTTGGAACTCCGTCCGGTCAGGTACAGCCGCGATGTGTCATGTCCGGTTCGTCGGGCCCACCGCAGCCTGCGGCCCCGCCGGTCATTCTTGCGCCCTACAGGATCAGGTCGGTCCCCGCATCGAACGCCGCCCCCACGCCGGTCAGGTCGATCTGGCGGTCGACGTCGGGCGTGGCATTCTCGTTGATCAGAAGGCGCGAGTTGACCGCGTCCCACCGGATCTGGTTCGCCGCCGTGAACGCCCCCGTGACGTAGGTCAGCCCCAGCCCGGCAAAGCTGACCCGGTCGACGCCCGACTCGAAATCGGTGATCTGGTCGCGCGAAGACGTGCCGGTCTCGGTCAGCGCCAGGAACAGGAACACGTCCGCCCCCGTTCCGCCGGTCATCGTGTCGATGCCTGTGCCGCCGACCAGCGTGTCGATGCCCGATCCGCCCTGCAGGATGTCGTTGCCGGTATTGCCGATCAGGCTGTCGTTACCGGTGTTGCCCTGCAGGCTGTCGTTGCCGCCCACACCGTCCAGCGTGTCGTTCCCCGCGCCGCCGAACAGCGTGTCGAGGCCGTCGCCCCCGTTCAGCGAATCCTGGCCGCCGTCGCCGAAGATCCAGTCATCATTGCCGCCGCCGTTCAGCGTGTCGTGATCCTCGCCGCCGTAGAGCGTATCGTTGCCGTCGACCCCGCTCAGCAGGTCGTTGCCGCCGTCGCCGAAAAGCTCGTCCCCGTCGCCACCGCCGTTCAGGGTATCCAGCCCCTCGCCGCCATAGACCGTGTCGTTGCCCGTCCCGGCGGTGACCAGATCTTCGCCTTCGCCGCCAGAGAGTGTGTCGCCCGCGTCGCTGCCCCGCAGCGTGTCGTTGCCCTCGCCGCCCTCGGCCTGCACGCTGAACCCGCCGAGGCCGGCCTCGAGGCTGTCGTTGCCTTCCCCGCCGTCCATCGTGTCGAACCCGCTGCCGCCGAAAATCCGGTCGTTGCCGCTGCCGCCGAACAGGCTGTCGTGCCCGCCGCCGCCGATCAGGCTGTCGTTCCCGGTCCCGCCGTAAAAGAAGCAGTCGGTGGTGCCGGTCAGCGTGTCCTGCCCCGCATCGCCGTAGAGAATGACACTGTCGCCGCTCAGCGAATCGTTCCCGTTGCCGCCATAGATCGTGTCGAACAGGTCGCCGACAACCGTGTCGTTGCCGTCCCCGCCCTGCACCGTCGCGTTCCCTTGCGTGGTGATCGAGTCGTTGCCGCTGCCGCCCTCCGCCAGGCCGACAAGGGTCGTCACCGTCAGGCGGTCGTCGCCGTCCCCGCCATACAGGCTGTCAAGGTCAACCGACCCCATCACACCGCCCCCGGCCAGCGTGTCGTTCCCGGTGCCGCCGAACAGCGCGTCGTCGCCCTCGCCCCCGTCCAGGATGTCGTCGTTCGCGCCACCGTAAAGCGTGTCGGTGCCGGTGCCGCCCAACAGGCTGTCGTTGCCGTTGCCACCCTCCAGCGTGTCGGTGTCGGCATCCCCCTGCAGCGTGTCGTTGCCGTCGTTGCCGCGCAGGCTGTCGTTGCCGTCGCCGCCATACAGGCCGTCGGCATTGCGCCCGGCGTCGTCGATCACGTCGTCGCCGCCGCCGAGGAAATAGTCGATGTAGCCCAGCATCGCCAGCGACTGGCCATCCGCCGAGGTGGCCCCGCCGATGGTGTGGCGGTCGATCCCGTCCGTGCCATAGACGACATGGTTCATCTGCAGGAACAGCTTTTCCAGCGCCCGCACGTCGGTGCCCTCGGTGTCCTTGCGCAGCGCCTGGCGCAGGGTGATGCCCGACAGGTTGACCTGCCCCAGCTGGTATGACGCACTGCCGCTGATGAGGATGTCGATGGTGTCGACCGTGCCGCCGTTGATGTACTCGACCCCGTTGATCACCGTGGTGGAAAAGCCCGTGCCGGACAGCGCGTAGGTGCGGTTTTCCACCTGCATGACGATCTGTGTGGGCAGGGCAGAGACGATGGTCGCCTGATCCATCGCGGTCAGCCAGTACAGGACATTGCCCACGTTGGTGTCGGTCGGATGCAGATTGATGTCAGGCATGGAAAGCTCCTGTTGGGTGGGGCGGTCGTCCCGCTTGCGAACCGACCCCGTCCCTCGCGGTGATCCTGCCCGCCAGGCTGCAGGTGAACAAGTGTCTTGCGTTGCCGACGACCCTGGCGGATCGGGGCATCGTCAAACCCCGGGCAAGACAGGGGCGCGGCGCCCGCAGGTGCCGCGCCCCCAGATGCGCCGTGCCTCAGACCAGGATCAGGTCCGTCGCGGCATCGAAGTTGACGCCCACGCCGGTCAGGTCGATCTGGTAGTCGAAACTGCCATCACCGTCCTGGTCGATCTGCAGGCGCGATGTGGTCGTGATATAGCGGATCTGGTTCGCCCCGGTGAACGCGCCCACCACATAGGTCAGGCCCAGCCCGGCAAAGCTGACCACGTCCACCGTGGTCGCAAAGTCGGCGATGACGTCGCGCGACGAATTGCCGGTCTCGTTCAGCGCGGTGTACAGGAACACGTCCGCACCGGCCCCGCCGTACATCGTGTCGCGCCCCGTGCCGCCGACAATCGTGTCGGCCCCGCCGCCGCCATAGATGAAGTCGGCCCCGTCGCCGCCCCGGATGCTGTCGTTGCCGCCGTCGCCGCCGATGGTGTCGTTGTTGTCGCCACCGTCCATCAGGTCGTTGGCGGCCCCGCCATACAGGGTGTCCAGCCCTGACCCGCCATAGACCATGTCGTTGCCGCCGTCGCCCGACAGGGAATCGTTGTTGTCGCCACCGGCCAGATAGTCCATCTCGCCGCCGCCGTACATCACGTCGTTGTTGCCGGCACCGATCAGGCTGTCGTTGCCGTCGTCGCCGTAGATCTGGTCCACGCCGTCACCGCCCGACACGGTGTCGTCGCCCTCGCCGCCATAGACGGTGTCGTCATCCACGCCGCCGACCAGGAAATCGTTGCCCTCTTCACCGATGATATAGTCCTTCTGGATGCCGCCGTTGATCGTGTCGTTGCCCTCGCCGCCGACCATGTAGCTGTCGCCGCCGCCGCTCTCGAGGCTGTCGTTGCCTTCGCCCCCGTACAGCGTGTCATAGCCTTCGCCACCGAACAGGCGATCGGCCCCCTCGTCCCCCGTCAGATTGTCGTTGTCGTCGCCGCCATAGACAAAGTCGTTGCCCAGCCCGCCGAAGAGATAATCGGCGACCAGCCCCCCGAACAGCCGGTCATTCCCGGCCTGCGCGTAGAAGATGACGGACCCGGCATTGGCGGTCATCGTGTCGTTGCCCGCACCGCCTTCGGCCTGGCCCTCACCGCCGATGTCGATATTGTCGGCCCCGTCACCGCCATACAGATAGTTGTAGTCGGCCCCGCCGAACAAGCCGTCATCGCCCGTCCCGCCATAGAGAAAGTCCGTCCCGCCCGCGCCATAGAGGCTGTCGTTGCCGCCGTTGCCGGAAAGCTGGTCCTGGCCCGTGCCGGCATAGATCGTGTCGGCACCGCCTCCCGCGCCGGTGACGTAATTGTCGCCGTCGCCCAGGTTGTAGGTGTTGTTGCGGGTCAGCGCCAACGCAAAGCCGTCGATGCTGGTAGAGCCGACATAGTGCACGTCCGTGTTGCTGCTGCCATTGATCGTGTAGGTCAGCTTGTTGAACAGATCTTCCAGGGCCTTCTGGTTGGTCCCTTCAAGGTCGGTGCGCGTGGCGTTGCGCAGCACCCCCCCCAACATCGCCAGGTTGGTGAAGCTGTAGGTGTCGGTGCCGCTTTCGTTGATCACGATGGAACTGATGGTTCCGCTGTTGATGTAGGTGACACCGTTGATGACCGTGGTGGTGAACCCCGTCCCGCTGAGGGTGTAGGTGATGTTGCTGTAGGTCATCACGATCTGCGTCGCCGAAGACGAGGTGATCGCCGCCTGGTCCATGGCGGTGATGTAGTACAGCGCATACTCGACATTGTTGCCGGGGTTCAGAAGATTGATTTCGGGCATGGCTGGCTCCTGTTGCCAATGTGCAACCGCGTCATTCAATACCGATGTGGGCCCATCTGCGGCAGGATGTGCCACGCACGGCACATAGTGGCGCGCAACCATTGTGATTGCCGCATCCCCCACACACCGAAACCAATATGCGCCTGCCCCCGATTCGCCGCAATCCATGCAATGGATTTCGGGAACCTGTTGACCCGGCATCCGAAACGGCCCGCGCCACAACCGCTAATTGCAGGGCCAGGCGGCATTGCCCTGATCGATTGCGGGATGGCGCAATTCCGCGCCCGGGCCGATGCC
The DNA here is from genome assembly GCA_052387255.1 of Gemmobacter sp. GTDB lineage: Bacteria > Pseudomonadota > Alphaproteobacteria > Rhodobacterales > Rhodobacteraceae > JBBQXK01. The sequence goes on from JBQTJI010000095.1 coordinate 30,134, forward strand.
CATCCGATCCGCCAGCCCGCCGTTGATCTCCAGCACCAGCTTGACCCCTTCGCCCCCGTCGATCGACGAAAGGTCGCCCGGCACTGCCCTGGCATGCACCCGCGTCACGCGGCCCGCCGCGTCGGCAAAGATCATGTCCAGCGGGATCAGTGTGTTCTTCATCCAGAACGACGCCCGCTGCGGGCGTTCGTAGACGAACAGCATGCCCGCCGACGTCGCCATCCGTTCGCGGTGCATCAGGCCCTGCGCCCGTTCCGCATCGTCATCGGCCACTTCGACCGAGAAGCGCGCCACCGTGCCCGTGCCCGTGCGCACCTCGACCTGGCCCGCGCTGCAGGCCGCCAGTGCCGGACCCGCCGACCAGGCAGCCAGCACCGCCGCTAGTGCCGTCCCGCGAATTCCCATGACACCACCTGAACCGCCATCCGTCCCCGCTTGCCCTCGACCACGCGCAAGGCAACCGCCTCGCCCGCCGCCAGGTCGGCAAAACCCGACCCGCGCAGCACCTCGACATGGATGAACACATCCTCGGGCCGTCCGAAGACATTGGCAAATCCGAACCCCTTGCCCTTGTCGAACCACTTCACCCGTGCGGGTTCCAGCGGCAGGGCCAGCAGTTCTGCCGCAGGCAGGGACGGCCCGTCGTCGCCCGCAGGCAGCGGGGCCATCGCGGGCGGCGTGATCTCCAGCACCTCGACCGCCTGCACACCGCGCCCGGTGCGCTGCACCCGCACGACGATGCCCGCGCCGTCCGCGACCGATCCCTGCCCGAAGTTGCGCAGCACGTTGGCGTGCAGCAGGATGTCGGCCCCCGCCTCTTCCGAGACGATGAAGCCGAATCCCTTGACGGGGTCAAACCATTTCACCTGGCCCCGCAGCACCTGCGGGTCCCTGTCGTCGTCATCTGTCAAAGGCCTGTTCCCCAGAATGAGCCCTGCGGAATGTGTGCCGCCAATCGGCAGCCGTGTTCAAGCAGAAATCCGACAACCGGTGCAGGGTTTTGCCGACTTTCCCTCATGGGTTGAGTCGCGCGATCCGCCACGGGTCATCCGGGGCCGCGCGTTCCCAGCGAAAGCGGTCGTGCAGGCGGAACTCGCCGTCGGCCCAGAACTCGATCTCCAGCGGCACGATGCGGATGCCGCCCCAGTGCGGCGGTCGCGGCGGGGTCACCCCGTGGCGCGCCGTCACCTTGGCCACTTCGGCCATCAGCGCCCCGCGCGACGCCAGCGGCTGCGACTGCCGGCTGGCCCAGGCACCGAGGCGGCTTTTCAGGCTGCGGCTGGCGAAATAGGCATCGGCCTGCGGCCCGTCCTCGCGGCTGGCCAGGCCGCGCACCCGGATCTGGCGGCGCAGGGATTTCCAGTGCAGCACGAAGGCCGCCTTGCCGCTGGCCGCAATCTCCTGCCCCTTGCGGCTGTCGTAGTTGGTGTAGAAGACAAAGGCCCGGTCCTCGATCTCGCGCAGCAGGACCATGCGCACGTTCGGCAATCCCGTGCCGTCCACCGTTGCCAGCGCCACCGCATCGGGATCGTTCGGCTCGCTCTTCGCTGCCTCGGCCATCCAGGTCCGGGCGATCGCGAACGGGTCCTCGCCCGCAAAGATGCCGCCCCGATCCATGCCACTCTCCCGCTTCCGTGCTGCGCGGACGCTAGTGCGCGCCCCGGCGCAGGGCAAGGCGTGCCCTTGATGCCACGGGACCTTTCGCCTACACCTTCGCGCCAAGGCAGCGCCCGCGACGACGGGCCAGAGGACGGGGTTCAGGGATGGCGGGACTGCTTTCGGGCAAGCGCGGGCTGATCATGGGCCTCGCCAATGACAAGTCCATCGCCTGGGGCATCGCCAAGTGCGCCGCCGACCAGGGGGCGACGCTGGCCTTCTCGTACCAGGGCGAGGCGCTGAAGAAACGGGTCGAGCCGCTGGCGGCGTCCATCGGTGCCACGCTGCTGCACGAATGCGACGTGGGCGACGAAGGCTCGCTCGACGCGCTGTTCGCCCGGCTTGGCGCGGAATGGGGCACCCTCGATTTCGTCGTCCACGCCATCGGGTTTTCCGACAAGAACGAACTGCGCGGCCGCTATGTCGATACCTCGGCGGCCAATTTCCGCATGACCATGGATATCTCGGTCTACAGCTTTACCGCCGTGTGCAAGCGCGCGGCGGCGCTGATGCCGAACGGCGGGTCGCTGCTGACCCTGACCTATTACGGCGCGGAAAAGGTCATGCCGCATTACAACGTCATGGGGCTGGCCAAGGCCGCGCTGGAAACCTCGGTCGCCTATATCGCCGAGGACCTGGGCAAGGACGGCATCCGCGTCAACGCCATCTCGGCCGGGCCGATCAAGACCCTTGCCGCCAGCGGCATCGGCGACTTCCGCTATATCATGAAGTGGAACGAACTGAACTCGCCGCTCCGCCGCAACGTCACCCAGGAAGAGGTCGGCAAGGCTGCGCTCTACCTTCTGTCCGACCTCGGCTCCGGCACGACGGGCGAGGTGCTGCATGTCGATGCCGGATACCATGTCGTCGGCATGAAGGCGGTCGATGCCCCCGACATCGACGCCGGCGCCAGGAAAGCCGCCGAATAGCGCCGTCGCGCCCCGCCGGTTCGGCAGGCTCATGGCGCGTTCACGGACGGGCGGTGAACAGGTCGGGGCGGTCGCGTTCCAGCGGCTCCAGAAACCGCAAGAGCTGGCCCAGGTGGCGCTGGACGGCAGCGCGGGCTGCCTCGGGGTCGCGGGCGGCCAGCGCCTCGACGATGGCGCGGTGTTCCTCCAGCGTCGCGGCGACGCGGCCCGGCACCGGCAGGATCAGCTGGCGCGCGCGGTTGACGTGGAGCCAGGCGGTATCGGACACCTGCGCAACCCGGCGGAACCCGGTGAAGGACAGGATCAGCTCGTGCATCGCCGCGTCCGCTTCGTAGAAGCCGGGAATGTCGCCGCCATCGATCAGGGCCGCCTGCAGCACCAGGTTGCGGCGCAAGAGCGTGACCTGGTCGTCGGTGATCGACCGCGCCACCCGCTCGGCCGCCGCCACCTCGATCGCCTCGCGCAGGAAGGCCCCCTCGCGGATTTCCTCCATCGAGAAGCGGGCGACAAAGGTGCCCGCCTGCGGCACGACATCGACCAGCCCCTCGACCGCCAGCCGCGCCACCGCATCGGACACCGGGCTGCGCGACACGCCCAGGGCCGCGCAGATCTCGGGCTTGCGCAGAATCTCGCCGGGCCGGTAGGCCAGCGACAGGATCGCCTGGCGCAGCGTCTGGTACACCTTCTGCCCCAGCGATCCCGCGAACAGGTCCAGCGACAGCAGGCGGGACGCGCCGTCGTCGGGGGCTTGTGGGGGTGTGGCGGGGGGCTGTAACATGCTAACATGTTAGAACAGCCGCTTCCGCCGATCAAGGAAGGGCTGATGCCAAGCGGGGGAGCAAGCCATGGACATGACAACGGGCGGGGTCATCCGCCTGCACCCTTCGGACAATGTGGTGATCGCCCTGGCCGACCTGCGCAGCGGCGCGCTGGCCGAAGGGCTGGCCCTGCCCGGCCCCGTCCCGCGCGGCCACAAGATCGCCACCCGCGCGATTGCGAAGGGTCAGGCGGTGCTGCGCTATGGCCAGATCATCGGGCAGGCGACCGACGACATTCCGGCGGGCGCGCATGTCCACAGCCACAACCTGGGGATGGGGCCGCACACCTCGGACTATGCCCACGGGTCCGAGGCAGATGCCCTGCCACCGCTCGACCCGCGCAGCTTTCAGGGATTCCACCGCGCCGACGGGCAGGTCGGCACGCGCAACTATCTGGGCATCCTCACATCGGTGAACTGCTCGGGCTCGGTCGCCCGCTTCATCGCCGAGGCCGCCGAGAAGGACCCCGCGATCATGGGCACCCCCGGCCTCGATGGCGTGGTGCCCATCGTCCACGCCACCGGCTGCGGCATGTCGGGGTCGAACGAGGGCTACGACACCCTGATGCGCACGCTCAAGGGCTATGCGCGGAATGCGAATTTCGGGGGCATCCTGCTGGTGGGCCTGGGGTGCGAGGTGATGCAGGTGCCCGACCTGGTGGGTCAGGGCCGCCTGCGCCCCGACGGCAACTTCCGCTACATGACCATCCAGCAGACCGGCGGCACAAGGGCCACCATCGAGGCGGGCCTGCGCGTGCTGCGCGAGATGGCCGAGGTTGCCGGCCGTACCGCGCGCGCGCCGGCCCCGGTGTCGAAACTGGTCGTCGGCCTGCAATGCGGCGGGTCGGACGGCTATTCGGGGATCACAGCCAACCCCGCGCTGGGCCATGCGAGCGACCTCTTGGTGCGGATGGGCGGCACCACGATCCTGTCCGAAACACCCGAGATTTACGGGGCCGAGCATCTGCTGACCCGCCGCGCCGTGACCCCGGCAGTGGGCGAACGCCTGATCGAGCGCATCCGCTGGTGGGAGGACTACACCGAACGCAACGGCGGCGAGATGGACAACAACCCCTCGCCCGGCAACAAGAAGGGCGGGCTGACGACCATCCTCGAAAAATCCCTCGGGGCCGTCGCCAAGGGCGGCACCGCCCCCCTCACGCAGGTCTACAAGTTCGCCGAACCGATCACGACGCCGGGCTTCGTGTACATGGACAGCCCCGGCTATGACCCCTGTTCGGTGACAGGCCAGATCGCGAGCGGGGCCACGATGATCGTGTTCACCACGGGGCGGGGATCGGTGTCGGGCTACAAGCCCAGCCCCTGCATCAAGCTGGCCACCAACACCGAGATGTACGACCGCATGTCCGAGGACATGGACGTGAACTGCGGCGACATCCTGTCGGCGGGCGTCAGCATCCGCGCGAAGGGCGAGCAGATCCTGGACAAGATCATCGCCACCGCCTCTGGGACCCGCACCCTGTCCGAGGCCCTGGGGTTCGGCGGGGCCGAGTTCGTGCCCTGGCAGATCGGCGCGGTGATGTGACCTGCGCTCAGCCAGCCTCGCGCGTCGTCGTGCCGGTCAAGGGTGCGCATTCATTGCGCACCCTACGACGACGGCGTGTCTGAACAACTCGTAAACTCTACCTCGCAACCCATTGATATATTTGACACGATCCCTGTCGCACATGTGGACACGCCGGATCAATACGGCCGCTCCGACACCGGCGGCCCCAGCCTGAAATCGCGGAACCGCACCTCCAGCCCCTCGCGCGAGGGCGAGCAGCACATCGGCCCGACCATCGCCGGCAGGTCGGGGGCCAGGTGCGCCAGACGCGCCATCACCCAGTCCGCGCCCACCCGGTACTGCACCCAGACCGCATCCTCGACCCGCGTCATCCGCAGCCCCACCGACCGCGTCCCGTCCGGCAGGCGCAACTGCGACCAGTCCGACCGGCCATGCGTCACCACCACCGCGAGCCAGGGCTGGCCGTTCACGAACTCGACCCCCGCCTTGATCCAGATGCTCTCGTCCACCCGCAGCAACAGGCCCGCCTGGTCGTACTGCGCCTGATACTGGCCCTGGAACGTCACCTCCGCCGAAAACGCCCCGATGGTGGGTGCCAGCAGGGCATGGCCGTCGTCATGCACGAAACCATAGAACGTGCGCCGCCAGAAATCGCGCCGGTCGCCGGTCAGCACGCGCAGCACGTCGCCCGCCTCGCTGGTTTCGGGCGGCGGGTTCAGCCAAGTCATCCCGGTTGTCCAGCCCATGCTTGCCCTCCTTGCAATCCCGCGACAGGATGAAGTGCCGCACGGCTGGCTGCAACACCCGGCCCGCGCCGGAACCAGGAAGGAGCGCCGATGGCCGACCCCCACTATCCCCCCCGCCTGATCGCGATGCTCGAGGCTGTCTGGGGCGAGGGGTTCCTCTCGCCCGGCGGGCGCGCCGAAGTGGCGCGCGTGATCGGCGACCACGATCTGACGGGCAAGTCGGTGCTGGACATCGGCTGCGGTGCCGGGGGCATCGGCATCGCCCTGGTGCAGGCCCATGGCGCAGGGTACGTCACCGGCATCGACGTCGAGGACCCGGTGATCGACCGCGCCCGCGTCCTGATCAGGCGCGAGGATCTGTCGGGGCGGATCGGCCTGTGCAAGGTCGCCCCCGGCCCCCTGCCCTTTCCGCCCGGCAGCTTCGACGTGGTCTTCTCGAAGGATTCCATCGTCCACATCCCCGACAAGGCCGCCCTGATGGCCGAGGTGTTCCGCGTGCTGCAGCCCGGCGGCTGGTTCCTGGCCTCGGACTGGCTGATCGGACACGACGGCATGCTGTCGCCCGAGATGGTGGCCTATGTCGCCGCCGAGGGGCTGGATTTCGGCATGGCCTCGCCCGCGCGGTATCGCGCGGCGATGGTGGCGGCGGGGTTCGAAGTGGTGCAGACCGTCAGCCGCAACGCCTGGTACCGCGAACAGGCGCGGGGCGAGCTTGCGCGGCTGCGCGGCGATGACGGGGCGGCGGCGGCCCGGCTGGTGGGGGCCGACTTCGTCGCGCACAACGCCGCGATCTGGGAACGGATGATCCCCGTGCTGGACACGGGCGAGCATTGCCCGACGCATCTGCGGGCGCGCAAACCGGGGTGAGCCCTGCACTTTCGGCGCGGAGCCGGGGGGTTTCACACCCCCCGGACCCCCCGTGGGATATTTGGAGACAGAAAAAGGGGCAAAGACAGACCGCGTTTTCCCCGTTCACCTGCGCCCGCCGATAAGGCATATGACGGCCATCCTTCAGCCCGGTGACCCCCATGCACGACATCCGCACCATCCGCGACAATCCGAGAGAGTTTGACATTGCGCTCATACGGCGGGGTTTTCTTCTTGATGAGCTGGCGGTTGATCTGCTCAGCAGGGTGCCTGACGAAACGGAAGTCGGTCCTCCAACAAGCACTCCCGCCGAGGTGCTGCTGATGCTGGATAAATCACGGCGTACGAAAATCCTTCTCGCCGAAAGTGAGACAGCTAAGCAAAATGTGCTCACTCGCGAAGCAGGTGCTGCGAAGGCAAGAGGTGACGAGATTGAATTTCAGCGCCTCCGGGCGATTCTGAATGGCAACAAGAATATAATTGCGCAGCTGACTGCTGAGGCGAATGTCGATGAGAATCGACTCCGCGACCTACTCATGACCCTGCCGAACAGCCCGCTCGACGATGTGCCCGACGGCCCCGACGAGACCGGCAACGTCGAACTGCGCCGCTGGGGAACGGTGCAAGGTTTTGACTTCAAGCCGCTGGAACATTTCGACATTCCGGCATTGAAGCTCGGCCTCGACTTTGCCACCGCCGGAAAACTCTCGGGCTCGCGCTTTGTCGTCCTTCGGGGCGCGGCCGCGCGCCTGCACCGCGCGCTGGCGCAGTTCATGCTGGACACGCATGTGGCCGAACACGGGCTGGCCGAGACCTGGACCCCCGTGCTGGTCAAGCCCGACGCCATGTACGGCACCAACCAGCTGCCCAAGTTCGCCGAGGACAGCTATGCCACGACCAACGGCTGGTGGCTGATCCCGACCTCCGAGGTCACGCTGACCAACACCGTCGCAGGCGACATGCTGGACGAATCCGCTTTACCCATCCGCCTGACCGCCCACACCCAGTGCTTCCGTTCCGAGGCCGGGAGCGCGGGCAAGGACACCGCGGGCATGCTGCGCCAGCACCAGTTCGAGAAGGTCGAGATGGTGACGATCTGCACCCCCGACCAGGGCCGCGCCGAGCATGAGCGGATGACCGGCTGCGCCGAGGCGATCCTGCAGAAGCTGGGCCTGCCCTACCGCGTGATCGTGCTGTGCACCGGCGACATGGGGTTCGGCGCGCAGCGCACGCATGATCTGGAGGTCTGGCTGCCGGGGCAGGACACCTATCGCGAGATCAGTTCGGTGTCGGTCTGCGGCCCGTTCCAGGCACGGCGGATGAACGCGCGGTATCGCCCCGCTGCGGGCGGCAAGCCCGAGTTCGTCTGCACGCTGAACGGGTCGGGCCTGGCGGTGGGGCGCTGCCTGATCGCGGTGGTCGAGAACGGGCAGCAGGCGGACGGGTCGGTCGACCTGCCCCTGGTGCTGCACCCCTATCTGGGGGGGGCGACGCGGATATCGGCGGCCGGCGTCCTGGTCTGACGCAGGTCAGCCGCCCAGGATGACCTTCACGTAGTTCGTGGTCTCGGCATAGGGCGGGATGCCGTCGTGCTTTTCGACCGCCCCCGGCCCCGCGTTGTAGGCCGCCAGCGCCAGACGCCACGAGCCGAACTTGTCGCGCATCATCCGCAGGTACCGCGCGCCGCCTTCCAGGTTCTGGAGCGGATCGTCGATGTCCACGCCCAGCCTGCGCGCCGTGCCGGGCATCAGCTGCGCCAGCCCGGTCGCCCCCTTGTCCGACTTCGCGCCCGGATTCCAGCCCGATTCCTGCTGCACCAGGCGCAGGAACAGGTCCTCGGGCACGCCATGCTTGCGCGCGGCGGCCTTGGCCACCTCGAGGTACTGGCCCTTGTAACTGCCGCGGTAGCGCGGCAGCGACACCTCGACCACCGCCTTGTCGGCATCGGGGCGCAGGCGCCGGGAACCGGAGTACTGCTTGGCGAGTTTGGTATCCAGAAGGCTGGTCTGCAGCTTGAAGTTGGCACTGCGCGTCTTGTTCGACCCCGACAGGACCAGCCCTTCGGCATCGCCCGGGCCTGCCGACAGGGCCATCACCACCGCACAGACCGCCGCCAGCACCCGCCGCATCCGCCGCCCCGCATCCACATTCCCGAGGCGCACTATACGGATTTGCGCGCGGGGTTCCAGAGGACCCTTTGCGCCGGCGACGCCCGTCGGCGGAACCGTCCCGCGCGACCGCGACGGCGTCTGTTGCGGACCCCGCCCGTGGCGGTCTATAGGAAATGTTAACCACATCCCGGCCAACCTGCCGGGCAGGGAACCAGAATCGGAAGGGGACGCGCATGGCCGGATCGGTGAACAAGGTGATCCTGGTGGGCAACCTGGGGGCCGACCCCGAGGTGCGCAGCTTCCAGAACGGGGGCAAGGTGGTGAACCTGCGCATCGCCACGTCCGAGACCTGGCGCGACAAGGCCTCGGGCGAGCGGAAAGAGCGGACCGAATGGCATTCGGTCGCGATCTTCAACGAGAACCTTGCCAAGGTGGCCGAGCAGTACCTCAAGAAGGGCAGCAAGGTCTATATCGAGGGCAAGCTGGAAACCCGCAAGTGGCAGGACCAGTCGGGTGCCGACCGGTACACGACCGAGGTGGTGCTGCGCGCCTTCGGGGGCGAACTGACCCTGCTCGACGGGCGGGGCGAGCGCGGCGGCGGCGATGACCGTGGGTATGACGATGCCCCCGCAGGGCGGTCGGGCGGCGGCGGCAGTGGCGGTGCGCGCAGTGGCGGCTACGGTGGTGCCCCCCAGGGCGGCGGTCGCAGCGACATGGACGACGAGATTCCGTTCTGATGGCCCTTTGGCCGGGCGATGTCCGTCCGGCCCGCTTTCCGCATCCCGGTCGGCCGGACTTGGCACCGGTCGGGCCGCAGCGCCCCCTCTCCCCTCGGGGGAGAGGGCCGGGGTGAGGGGCAGCCCGCGTCGCGCACCGGCCCCGTGGCACCTGTTCGCCGGATCGGGATTGCGGCCCTTTACGCCCCGCCCGCATTCCCTATATAAACACTAGGAATACCCCAGCCGGACAGGCCCGATGAACCAGCCCCAGGACCACCTAGAAGGCAAGCCGCTGATCCGCCCGTCGTCGGTGACGCATCCCCTGTACGACCAGGTTGTCGAGGCCTGCCGCACGGTGTTCGACCCCGAAATTCCGGTGAATATCTATGACCTTGGCCTGGTCTACACCATCGACATCACCCCCGCGAACGAGGTCGAGATCCTGATGACCCTGACCGCCCCCGGCTGCCCCGTCGCGGGCGAGATGCCGGGCTGGGTGGCCGACGCGGTCGAACCGCTGGCCGGGGTCAAGCAGGTGAACGTGGCCATGACCTTCGATCCGCCCTGGGGGATGGACATGATGTCGGACGAGGCGCGGCTGGAACTGGGGTTCATGTAGGGCAAGCCATTTTGGTTGCATTTGATCTTGGCAAGCCATTTGGATTGCATTCCAAGAAAGCAAGCCGTATCGTTTGCTGATGAAACCTCAAGCAGCAGTCCTTACCGGCGACTTGGTTGGTTCTTCAGAAGCCACTTCTGAAGCCGTTGACGCAGCAATGGCTCGCATCAGAAAGATCGGCGACCAAATCGGGCCCAAAGTAGCAACCTTTGCACGCTTCCGTGGAGATGGTTGGCAACTTTACCTGGAACGGCCGGGACTTGGGCTTGCCACGACGCTGCTGGTCTTTGCCGACCTGCGCTCTGCCGGTGGCCTGGAAAGCCGAATCTCACTTGGAGTTGGAGGGGCCTACTTCAACAACCTTCTAGACGTCTTCGCGGTGCGGGACGTATTTGCAGCGACCGGAAGCGCGTTCATTGCTTCGGGTCAGGCGCTCGATAAAATGGGGAAGTCGCGTCGCCTAGCCCTGTCAGGAGACGGGATTGACCTACTTCACAGTCGTTTGATGGCAATGATCGAAGAACGGGTCGTCGGCTGGTCGCACGAACAAGCAGAAGTCGCAGCACTCGCCCTTGCTCCCAATCCAATGACCCAAGCAGAAATGGCGGCTCATCTGGGCATAACGAGGCAAGCCGTGTCCGCGCGGCTTCGTGCGGCAGGATTCAAGCAACTGAACAGTGCCGCCATTGATTTTCGTGAGCTTTTTGGATCGCAGGGGGAGCCAAGTGCCTGAAACCCTCGCCGCCCTCCTCCTCGCCCATGTCCTGGCCGACTTCGTGTTCCAGACCAACTGGATGGTGGCAAACAAGAAGGCCGTGCTGCCGCTGGCGGCGCATATCGGCGTGGTGCTGGCGACGGCGGTCCTTGCCGCCGGCACCCTGCATCCCGTCCTTTTCGCCCTGGCCCTTGCCCATCTGGGCATCGATCTGGTCAAGACGCACTCGGGGACCAAGGGTCTGTCTCCCTTCCTGCTGGATCAGGCGGCGCATCTGGTCACGCTGGTCGCCGTGGCCGCAGTGGAACCGGACCTGTGGGCACAAGGGCTGTGGTCGGCGCAGCCCTGGCTGCCCGGCACCATGGCGCTGGTCGCGGGGTTCATCCTTGCCACGCGCGCGGGCGGGTTTGCCATGGGAATGCTCATGGTCCCGTGGGGCGATGTGGGTCTGGGAGGGCTGCCGGGCGGCGGGCGGATCATCGGGCTGCTGGAGCGGGGACTGATCTTCGTGCTGGTCCTGACCGGGCAGGCCGGGGGCATCGGCCTGTTGATCGCGGCCAAGTCCGTGCTGCGCTTCGGCGCGGTCAAGGAAGAGGGGCGGCTCAGCGAATATGTCATCATCGGAACGCTGGCGTCCTTCGGCTGGGCCATCGTCGCGGCCACCGCGACAGTGGCGCTGATGGCGGCGCTGCCCCCTCTTGGAATTCCCGACCTTTCGCCTTAGGTTATGGCTACGAAGGAGTCCCCACCCATGTTCGGCATTCCCGGCAAGGCCGCCGTCACCCTGACCCCCGCCGCCACGCGCCAGATCGCGCGGCTGATGACGCGCGACGGTAGCCAGGGCCTGCGCATCGGCGTCAAGAAGGGCGGCTGTGCGGGCATGGAATACACCATGGACTATGTGACGGCGGTGAACCCGCTGGACGAGATCGTCGAACAGGACGGCGCCCGCGTGCTGATCGCGCCGATGGCGCAGATGTTCCTGATCGGGACCGAGATCGACTATGAGGCCGACCTCTTGAAGGCGGGCTTCACCTTTCGCAATCCGAACGTGGCCGAGGCCTGCGGCTGCGGCGAATCGATCAAGTTCCACGATACGCCCGCCGCCTGAGACGCTTCCGTCGCCCCCCCGCCTGCGCTAGGGTCGCCCGCAAATGCGGGAGGGACGGATGCGCAAGCTGGCGGCAGGCAACTGGAAGATGAACGGCACGGGTGACGACCTGGACGAGGCGCGCGCGCTGATCGACGCCTGCCCCGCGCCGAAAAAGACCGACATCTTGCTCTGCGCCCCCGCCACGCTGATCCACCGGATGGGCGAGATCGCGATGGGGTCGTGCCTGCAGGTCGGCGGCCAGGACTGCCACCCCAAGGCCAGCGGGGCCCATACCGGCGACATCTCGGCCGCCATGCTGCGCGAGGCGGGGGCGACCTTTGTCATCGTCGGCCATTCCGAACGCCGCACCGACCACCGCGAGACCGACCAGATGGTGCGGGCCAAGGCGATGGCGGGGCTGGCCGAATGGCTGCGCGTCATCCTGTGCCTGGGCGAGACGCTGGCGGACCGCGAGGCGGGACGCACGCTCGATGTGGTGGGCGCGCAGCTTGACGGGTCGCTGCCGCCGTCGTTTCCGCCCGGGATCAAGCCCAAGGACGCGCTGGTGATCGCCTACGAACCCGTCTGGGCCATCGGCACCGGCCTCACCCCCACGACCGACCAGATCGCCGAGGTGCACGGGTTCCTGCGCGCGCGCCTGGTCGAGCGGTTCGGCGAGGCGGGGGGCGAGATGCGCATCCTCTATGGCGGGTCGGTCAAGCCGTCGAACGCCGCCGAGATCTTTGCGTTGAAGGACGTCGATGGCGCGCTGGTGGGCGGGGCCAGTCTGAAGGCTGCCGATTTCAGCAGGATCGTGCAGGCGCTGGACGCCAGCCCCGCGCGCGACTGAAACGCGGCTGACGCGGAAACGCCGGACGATGTCGCGGATAACGCAGCCCGGTCTGGCCCGTCAGGGCACCCTGCCCGGCATGACCATCGCATCGCCCCTGTCCCCGCCGCGCGCAGTCCTGACCGCGAACCTGATCTGCGCCCTGTCGATGCTGATCTGGGCGGCGGGGCTGGCGGCGGGCGACATCCTGATCCCGCATATCCCGCCCCTGCCCCTGGCCGCGCTGCGGGCCGGCACGGCGGCGCTGGTGCTGCTGCCGGTCTGGTGGCTGGTCGAGGGGACAGCACCCTTTCGCAGCGCCCGGTGGGACCGCGCGCTGGTCGTCGGCGGCATCGGCATCGGCATCGGTGCGCTGCTCTTGGTCTATGCGCAGTCCAAGACCGACGCGGTGACGGTCGCCGTGATCTCGGCGGCGACGCCGGTGGTGGGCATCGCGCTGGAATGCCTGCTGGACGGGCGACGGATGACGATGCGCATGGTGGCAGGACTGGGCCTGAGCGTTGCAGGCGGCATCCTGGCGCTCGACTGGTCGCGGGGCGGCCTGTCGCTGGGCCTGGGCGCGGCGGCGGCCTTCGGGGCGGTTCTGGCGTTCACCTGGGCCTCGCGCGCGACCGTGACCGCATTCCCCGGCATGACCGCGCTTGGACGCACGACCGTGACGATCACCGGGGGGGCCGTCGTGGCGGTTCTGGCGGCGGGTCTGGGTGTGATCTTCGACGCACCGGCCACCGACTGGGCAGCACTTGGCTGGCCCGAGATGGGGGCGCTTCTGCTGTTCGGCATCGGCTCGCTGGCGGTCAGCCAGACGCTGTGGATCATGGGCGTGGGGCGGCTGGGGATCGGCCTTGCCAGCCTGCACATGAACACGGCCTCGTTCTATGTGATGCTGATCGTGTTCCTGGCCGGGGGCCTGTGGGACTGGCAGCGCGCCTTCGGGGCAGGCGTGGTGGTGCTGGGGGTGCTGGTCGCGCAAGGGCGGCGGCGGTGATTGCGCTGTCGCAAGTCCCGACGGACCCCGAGTTTGTCCAGAACCCCTATCCCTTCTACGAACGCGCCCGCGCGGAAGGCCCGTTCTTCCACTGGACCGACTACGGCCTGCCCTGTACCGGCGATGCCGCCGCCGTCAGCGCCATCTTCCGCGACCGCCGCTTCGGGCGCGAGGCCCCGCCCGAATGCGCCCCTGCCATCCCCGACCGCCTCGCCCCGTTCTATGCCGTCGAGGCGCATTCGATGCTGGAACTGGAACCGCCCCGCCACACCCGCCTGCGCAACCTGGTGCTGCGCGCCTTCACCAGCCGCCGGATCGCCGCCCTTGGCCCCGAGATCGCGGCGCTGAGCCACAAGCTGATCGATGCCTTTCCGCCGGGCGGGGTCGATCTTCTGCCCGCCTTCGCGACCAGGCTGCCAGTCATCATCATCGCCCGCCTTCTGGGCGTGCCCGAGACGATGGCGGACGATCTTCTGCGCTGGTCGAACGCGATGGTCGGCATGTACCAGGCGGGCCGGACCGGGGCGACCGAGGACCGCGCCGTCGCTGCCGCGCAGGACTTTGCCGCCTTCTTGCGCCGCTATGTCGTTGAACGTCGCGCCCGCCCCGCCGATGACCTCATCACCCACCTGATCGCCGCCGAGGCCGAGGGCGAACGCCTGACCACGGACGAGCTGATCGCCACCTGCATCCTGCTGCTGAACGCCGGGCACGAGGCAACCGTCCACACCATCGGCAACGGGGTGAAGGCGCTGCTGGAGCGCGGACACGGCATCACCGCCGTGAATGCCGACGCGACGGTCGAGGAAATCCTGCGCTTCGACCCCGCGCTGCACATGTTCACCCGCTGGGTCTACGAGGATGTGACGGTACAGGGCCAGGATTTCCGGCGCGGCGACCGGGTGGCATTGCTGCTGGCGGCGGCCAACCGCGATCCGGGCGTCTGGGCTGATCCTGCCCGGTTCGACCCGGCGCGCCAGGTGAAACCCCACACCAGTTTCGGCGCGGGCCTGCACTTCTGCGTCGGCGCGCCCCTGGCCCGGCTGGAACTGGTCACGGCGCTGCCGGTCCTGTTCGAACGGCTGCCGGGGATGCGGCTGGCGGCGGTGCCGCTGTACGCCGATGTGTTTCACTTTCATGGACTGAAAGCGTTGCAGGTTGTCGCGTAGGTCGGGGCTTGCCCCGACTCTGGCGCGAGAGTCGGGGCAAGCCCCGACCTACACCGGCAGCACGGTCGTCGCCTTGATCTCTTCCATGCTCAGAAGCGCTGTCACGTTGTAGATGCGCACCTCGGAAATCAGCGCCTGATAGAAGGTGTCATAGGCCCGCGCGTTCCGCACCCGCACCTTCAGGATATAGTCGATGTCGCCGGCCAGGCGGTGCGCCTCCATCACCTCGGGGCGCATCCGCAGGGCCTGCAGGAAGCGGCGCTGCCATTCGGCCTCGTGTTCGCTGGTGCGGATCAGCACGAAGAAACACGCCTCGAGCCCCAGGGCGTCGGGGTCGAGGATCGTCGTCTGCCGCGTGATCACCCCCTCGGCCCGCATCCGCTTGATGCGGTTCCAGACGGGGGTCTTGGACGACCCCACCTTGCGCGCGATCTCGTCCAGCGACTGGCTGGCATCCTGCTGCAGTTCGGCAAGGATTTTCCGGTCCAGATCGTCCAGCCGGACCGCCATTCGCGCCTCCTGTCGTTTGGCGGGAACATCGTCCCGGTCGGTCGCAGTATCGGAACAGGTGTCCTTATCGGCAAGCCCTACTGGCCCCAAAGTGGAACTTTGTCCTATATTGTGACCAGGATATTCCCGGAGTCGCGCCATGAGCCGCCGTTTCACACCCAAGGTCGTCACCGGCAACGACCTGCGCCTGGGCGATGTGGTCTATCTGACCGCCGACGACCGCTGGACCCGCCAGCACCACGAGGCCGAACTGATCGAGGACGAGGCGCATGCCCAGATGCGCCTTCTGCACGGCGCGGCGCAGAAGCTGGTTGTCGTGGGCGTCTATCTGGCCGATGCCAAGGCGGGCCCGAAGGGACCCGAGCCTGTGCATTTCCGAGAGGAGTTCCGCACCCGCGGCCCTTCCAACTATTTCCACGGCAAGCAGGCGGACCGCGCCCATGTATGACTATTCCGATTTCGACGAGGCCTTCGTGCGGTCGCGCGTGGCGCAGTTCTCGGGCCAGGTGGCGCGGCGGCTGGACGGGTCGCTGACCGAGGACGAGTTTCGCCCGCTGCGCCTGATGAACGGCCTCTACCTGCAACTGCATGCCTACATGCTGCGGGTGGCGATCCCCTATGGCACGCTGAACCCCCGCCAGATGCGGCAGCTGGCTATGATCGCCGACACCTGGGACAAGGGCTATGGCCACTTCACCACGCGCCAGAACATCCAGTTCAACTGGCCCAAGCTCGGCGATGTGCCCGCGATCCTGTCGGCCCTGGCGGATGTGCAGATGCACGCGATCCAGACATCGGGCAACTGCGTGCGCAACGTGACGGCGGACCATTTCGCAGGTGCGGCGGCGGACGAGATCGAGGACCCCCGCCCGGTGGCCGAACTGCTGCGGCAGTGGTCGACCGACCATCCCGAATTCCAGTTCCTGCCCCGCAAGTTCAAGATCGCCGTGACCGGCAGCCCGAATGACCGCGCCGTGACCAAGGCCCACGACATCGGCCTGCGCATGCTGCGCAACGCCGCTGGCGAGCCGGGGTTCGAGGTGATGGTGGGCGGGGGCCTTGGCCGGACGCCGATGATCGGCGTGACGGTGCGGGACTTCCTGCCCAAGGCCGACCTGCTGCCGTATGTCGAGGCCATCCTGAGCGTCTACAACACGCTGGGACGGCGCGACAACAAATACAAGGCGCGCATCAAGATCACCGTGCACGAGACCGGGGCCGAGGAAATCACGAAGCTGATCGAGGCGCGGTTTGCCGAGATCAGGCCGCAGTTCGGCGGCTTCGACCAGACCCTGCTGGCCGAGATCGAGGCGGCCTTCGCGCCCCCGGCGTTCCGCAACGCAGCCACCGATGCCTTCGACGCCTGGCGCGCCGCCGACCCGGTGTTCCGGTCCTGGGCCGATACCAACCTGGCCGAACACCGCAACGCGCAATACGCCATCGTCACGATCAGCCTCAAGGCGCATGGCGAGACCCCCGGCGATGCCACCGGCGACCAGATGCGCCTGATGGCCGACCTGGCGGAACGCTATGGCCATTCAGAACTGCGCATCAGCCACGAGCAGAACGTGATCCTGCCCCATGTCCACAGGGGCGACCTGCCTGCCCTGCATGCGGAACTGACGCAGGCGGGCCTCGCCACGGCGAACGTCGGCCTGATCAGCGACATCATCGCCTGCCCCGGCATGGACTATTGCGCCCTGGCCACCGCCCGGTCGATTCCGGTCGCGCAAGAGATTGCGACCCGGTTCAAGGCGCTGGACCTGGAGCATGACATCGGCCCGCTGAAGATCAAGATCAGCGGCTGCATCAACGCCTGCGGGCACCACCACGTCGGTCACATCGGCATCCTGGGGCTGGACCGGGCGGGGGTCGAGAATTATCAGATCACGCTGGGGGGCGATCACACCGAGACGGCGGTGATCGGCGAAAAGACCGGTCCGGGGTTTGCCTATACCGAGATCGTGCCCGCCATCGAGCGGATCATCCGCGCCTACCTGGACCTGCGGACCTCGCCCGAGGAAACCTTCCTCGACGCCTGGCGCCGCGTCGGCCTGCCCCCGTTCAAGGCCGCCCTCTATGGCGATACCGAGGCGCGCGATGCCGCTTGACCGGCACACCGGCGACGTGGCGACCCGCGTCGCGGCCCTGAACGCGCGCTATCGCCACCATTCGGCGACGGCGGTGCTGGAACACAGCCTCAAGGACGACGACCTGGGCCGCGTGGCGCTGGTATCGTCGTTCGGGGCGGAATCGGTGGTGCTCTTGCACCTTGTGTCGGTGATCGCGCCCGAAACCCCGGTGCTGTTCATCGACACGCGCATGCTGTTCCCCGAGACGCTGGAATACCAGCGCAAGCTGGCCGACAGCCTGCCTTTGTGCGATGTGCGCACGATCCGCGCGGCGGCCCCCCGGCTGGCCTTCGAGGACCCGGACAACACCCTGCACCAAGTCAACACCGACGCCTGCTGCCACATCCGCAAGGTCGAACCCCTGGAACGCGCGCTGAAGCCGTTCGACGGCTGGATCACCGGGCGCAAGCGGTTCCAGGGCCATGGGCGGCAGGCCGTCGATTTCTTCGAGGCCGAGGGCGAGACGCGCATCAAGGTCAACCCGCTGGCCCACTGGGGCCGCGAGGACATCGAGGAATACATGGTGGAAAACCGCCTGCCCCGGCATCCGCTGGTGGCGAAGGGCTATCCGTCGATCGGCTGCGCGCCCTGCACATCGCCGGTGGCACCGGGGGAAGATGAGCGTGCAGGCCGTTGGCGCGGCACGCAAAAGGTCGAATGCGGCATCCATTTCATCAACGGTCGCGCCGTGCGCGGCCCCGTCGCCCCCGACGCGCAGGAGAATGCGGCATGAGCGTGATCGTGTCCGACACCGGCTTCCGCCCCGCCGAAGCGGTCGATGCGGTGACGCTGGCCGACCTGCCGACCAATCGCGGCGCGGTCGATCTGGCCAACACCGACGATCCCGCGCTGCTGCGGGATCATCTGTCCGGCCTGACCCTGATCCGCGTGGCCTTCCCCGCCTTCAACGATGGCCGCGCCTTCACCATCGCCCGCCGCCTGCGCGAGATGGGGTATCAGGGCACCCTGCGCGCCCTTGGCCCGGTGATCGCCGACCAATACGCCATGATCCGCCGCGTGGGCTTCGATGACGCCGAGATCCCCGACGAGATCGCCCTGCGCCAGCCCGCCGACCAGTGGCAGTTCCGCGCCGACTGGCAGGCCCACCACTATCAGGCCCGCCTGCGCGCCTGAGCCCTTCCCCCCGCGCCCACCCTGCCCTATTCCGGGAACGAACCGCCATGACCGAAGCCGCCCCCATGAACATCGCCGCCGCCAAGCCCCACCTGCCCGACGCCCAGACCGTCACCGCCGTGACCCACTGGACCGACCGGCTGTTCAGCTTCCGGGTGACGCGGCCGCAATCCCTGCGCTTCCGGTCGGGCGAATTCGTGATGATCGGGCTTCTGGGCGACACCGGCAAACCCCTGCTGCGCGCCTATTCCATCGCCTCGCCCGCCTGGGACGAGGAACTGGAATTCTACTCGATCAAGGTGCCCGACGGCCCGCTGACCTCGAAACTGCAACACATCCAGCCCGGCGACGAGATCATCCTGCGCCCGAAACCTGTGGGCACGCTGGTGCACGACGCCCTTCTGCCCGGGCGGCGGCTGTGGTTCCTGGCCACCGGCACGGGCATCGCCCCCTTCGCCAGCCTGATGCGCGAACCCCAGACCTATGACACCTACGACCAGGTCATCATGATGCACACCTGCCGCGAGGTGGCCGAACTGGAATACGGGCGGCACCTGGTGGACAGCCTGCGCGACGACCCCCTGATCGGCGAAATGGTCGAGGGGCGCTTGCGCTACTATCCCACCACCACGCGCGAAGCCTCGCCCCTGATGGGCCGGATCACCGACAACCTGTCGTCGGGCAAGGTGTTCGCCGACCTGGGCCTCGCCCCGATGGACCCGGACGAGGACCGCGCCATGGTCTGCGGGTCGCTCGCGTTCAACCACGACGTCAAGGCCGTGCTCGAAAAGTTCGGCCTGCGCGAAGGGGCGAACTCCGAGCCGCAGGAATACGTGGTCGAAAAGGCCTTTGTCGGCGACGGAATCTAGGCGGCGGTTCTAGGTGGGGCCGACCTCTTCCACCACCACCAGATCGCGCAGCGCCGCCCCCTTGGCATGCGCCAGTGCCGCCTGATAGGCGTCGGAACGATAGCAGGCGACGGCAGCGTCCAGCGACGGGAACCGCGCCACGACGTTGCGCGCGCGGTCGGTGCCCTCAAGCTGCACGTACCGCCCGCCGCGCGCCAGGAACACGCCGCCATGCGCGGCAATGGCCTCGGTCGCGCCCTTGGCATAGCGGCCATAGGCCTCGGCGTCGGTCACGGTGACATGGGCGATCCAGAGCGCGGTCGGCATCACAGCGCCTCCATCGCGGCTTCGGCCGCCTTGACGCCGGCCCCGGCCAGGGCGATGTCCGCGCCCCCCGCCTGCGCCATGTCGGGCCGCCCGCCGCCGCCCTTGCCGCCCATGGCCTCGGCCGCCGCACGCGCCAGGGTGACGGCACTGATCCGCGCGGTCAGGTCGGAGGTGACACCGGCGGCCACCGCAGGCTTGGCCCCGGTGTCGGCGATCAGCAGCACCGCCCCCGAACCGATCTGCCCCTTGATCTGGTCGATGATCGCGGGCAGGTCCTTGCCCGACACCCCTGACAGCACCTGAGAAACAAAGCGCATGCCGTTGATATCCTTCGCTTCCGCGCCATTCCCCTTGGCCCCGGTGGCGAGGTCACGGCGCAGTTGCTGCACCTCGTTCTGCAGCGCGCGGCGATCCTCGATCAGGCTGCGCACGCGGTCCACGACCTCGGCCAGCGGGGCCTTCAGCGCGCTCGCAATCTCGGCCAGCCGCGAGTCCTGCGCACGCAGGTGGTCGAGCGCCGCCTGCCCCGTCAGCGCCTCGATCCGCCGCACGCCTGCGCTCGACGCGGCATCGCCCAGCATCACGAAGGCCCCGATGTCGCCGGTCCGCGCCACATGCGTGCCGCCGCAAAGCTCGAGCGAATAGGTCGCCTTGTCCGCACCCTTGCCCGAACCGGCCAGGGTGCCCATCGACACCACGCGCACCTCGTCGCCGTATTTCTCGCCGAACAGCGCCTGCGCGCCAAGTGCGCGGGCCTCGTCCGGGGTCATGATGCGGGTATCGACGGGGGCGTTCTGGCGGACAAAGGCGTTCACCTCGGCCTCGACCTGCGCCAGTTCGCCGGGCGCGACCGCCTTGCTATGGCTGAAATCAAAGCGCAGCCGGTCGGGAGCATTCAGGCTGCCCTTCTGCACCACATGATGCCCGAGCGCGCGGCGCAGCGCCTCGTGCAGAAGGTGCGTCGCGGAATGGTTCGCGCGGATCGCCGACCGGCGGGCATGGTCCACCGCCAGCCGGGCCGCCTGGCCGCGCGCAATGTGGCCCTCGGTCACCTCGGCGACATGGGCAAAGATGCCCTGGGCCTTGCGCGTGTCGGTGACGCGCGCGGTGCCGGTCTCGGTGCGGATCAGGCCGTGGTCGCCCACCTGCCCGCCCGATTCCGCATAGAACGGCGTCTGGTTCAGCACGATCTGCACGGTCTGGCCCAACCCCGCCGTTTCCACCGCCACCCCGTCCGACACCAGCGCCAGAACCTGCCCCTCGGCGGTTTCGGTGTCATAGCCCAGGAACTCGGTCGCACCGTGCGCCTCGGCCAGGTCGAACCAGACGCGGGCGTCCTTGGCCTCGCCGGTTCCGGCCCAGCTGGCGCGCGCCTTGGCCTTCTGCTCGGCCATCGCGGCGGTGAAGCCGTCCACGTCCACCGCCCGCCCCTTTTCGCGCAGCGCGTCCTGCGTCAGGTCCAGCGGGAAGCCATAGGTGTCATACAGCCGGAACGCCGCCTCGCCCGACAGGTTTGCGCCTTCGGGAATGCGGGCAAGCTCGTCGTCCAGCAGGCGCAGGCCGCGGTCCAGCGTGGTGCGGAACCGCGTCTCCTCGCTGCGCAACGTTTCCTCGATCAGCCCTTCGGCGCGCTGCAATTCAGGATAGGCCGCCCCCATCTGCCGCACCAGGGCAGGCACCAGACGGTGCATCACCGGATCCTTCGCACCCAACTGGTGCGCGTGGCGCATGGCGCGGCGCATGATGCGGCGCAGCACATAGCCGCGCCCCTCGTTCGACGGCATGACGCCATCGGCGATCAGGAAGGATGTGCTGCGCAGATGGTCGGCGATGACGCGGTGATGGGTCTTGCCGGGACCGTCGGGGTCGGCCCCCGTGGCCTGCGCCGATGCCTCGATCAGGCTGCGCATCAGGTCGGTGTCATAGTTGTCGTGCTTGCCCTGGAGAAGTGCGCCGATCCGTTCCAGCCCCATGCCGGTGTCGATCGACTGCATCTCCAACGGCACCATCGTGCCGTCGGCGAACTGCTCGTTCTGCATGAAGACGTTGTTCCAGATTTCGATGAATCGGTCCCCGTCCTCGTCGGCACTGCCCGGCGGGCCGCCCCAGATGTGGGGCCCGTGGTCATAGAAGATCTCGGTGCAGGGCCCGCAGGGGCCGGTGGGGCCCATGCGCCAGAAATTCGCGTCGGTCGGGATGCGGATGATCCTGTGGTCGGCAAAGCCCGTGACCTTCTTCCAGATCGCCGCCGCCTCGTCGTCGGTGTGATAGACCGTGACGCACAGCTTTTCGGGCGCAAGCGCGAAATCGCGGGTCAGAAGCTCCCAGGCAAAGAGGATGGCCTGCTCCTTGAAATAGTCGCCGAAGCTGAAGTTGCCCAGCATCTCAAAGAACGTGTGGTGCCGCGCGGTGTAGCCCACGTTGTCGAGGTCGTTGTGCTTGCCCCCGGCGCGCACGCATTTCTGCGCCGTCGTCGCGCGCACATAGTCGCGCTTCTCGACCCCGGTGAAGCAGTTCTTGAACTGCACCATGCCGGAATTGGCGAACATCAGCGTCGGATCGTTGCGCGGCACCAAGGGGCTCGACGGCACCACCCGGTGGTCCTGGCGCGCGAAATAGTCAAGGAAAGTGCTGCGGATGTCGTTCAGCGAGGGCATGGGTGGCGCGGTCCCTTGGGGTCTGTGGCAGGCGTGCCGTTCTAGCCCCAAGCGCCGTGTGCTGTCCACCGCAGACATCGGGCGCGCCTTGCCGGCGCGCCCCTGCCGCTGTCACATGTCCACAAGGTCGTCGTTGCCGGGGGGGGCGGTGAAGTCGAGCCCGTGACTGGCCCTGATCTTGTCCTCGATCTCGGCCGCGACGGACGGGTTCGATTTCAGGAAGGCCTTGGCATTCTCGCGCCCCTGGCCGATGCGTTCGTCCTTGAACGAATACCACGACCCCGACTTTTCCACGACGCCCGCCTTGACGCCCAGGTCCACCAGTTCGCCGGTCTTCGAGATGCCCTCGCCGTACATGATGTCGAACTCGACCTCGCGGAACGGGGGGGCCACCTTGTTCTTGACCACCTTCACGCGCGTTGAGTTGCCGACCACCTCGTCGCGGTCCTTGATCGCGCCGATGCGGCGGATGTCGAGGCGCACGGAGGCGTAGAACTTGAGCGCGTTGCCCCCCGTGGTCGTCTCGGGCGAGCCGAACATCACGCCGATCTTCATGCGGATCTGGTTGATGAAGATGACCATGCAGTTGCTGCGCCCGATGCTGGCGGTCAGCTTGCGCATGGCCTGGCTCATCAGGCGGGCCTGGCTGCCCATCTGCATGTCGCCCA
>JBQTJI010000096.1:0-47153 GCA_052387255.1 Gemmobacter sp.
CTGAAACACATTCTTCGCCAGGTCGAGCCCGACCGTGGTAATCTCCGACATGACCGTCCTCCTTTGTGGATCCTCGCAGACCCACCTTGGCACATCGATGCCGTCGGGGGGCGGTCACATCATCAAAGCCGCGCGGCGTCGAAACTGGTGACGGGACGGCCCGGAAAAAGGAGACGCAGAAGATCGGCGCGGGTGTCGGCAAGCTCATTCAGCAACAGGCTGCCGCCCCCGATCTCGGCGAAGATCGCGAGGAGCCCGGTCCCGGCCGAAGGCTCGAGGACCAGGTCACCGGGTGTAATCTGCGCTGCCGCCATTGCCGCCAGCCCCATGGGCAGCGGCGTCGAGAACTGTTGGAACCGCTCCATCTCCTCCGAGCGGCGGGTGTGCGTGGGCAGGAGGCCCGCCACCTTGGCGAGGATCGGCAGGAGTGCCGAAGGCGATCCAGCACGGGCCAGCAGCGCGCGTCCGAATTTCCGCAGGAAGAGGACCAGCGCCACCTCGCCCGCCTCATAGGCGAGCTTCCAGTGCCAGGCGCCGTCGGCATCGGAGCCGCCAAAGGCGCGCTCCATCTCGAGGCGCAGACGCAGCGCGTCGATCTGGAACCCCTTCGCCAGATCGGGTTGCAGAGCCTCGGCCACGGCGAGGATCATGGGCGCGGGATCGCGAGATGGAACGGGAACGGGAGGCGCAACGGGTGCGAGATAGGCCATCGGGAAACTCCGGAATGAGGGACAGGATCAGCCCCAGACGCCCTCTCTCGGGCACCCTCAGGCCTGATCTTTCTCGGCCCTCCTTTCCCTCTCGAACCGATGCGTCCCGAACGCTCGCCTTGATTTTGTTCCCGTTATGTTCTATATTGAAGGCCAAGCCAGAAAGGGAGTTTCCCGATGGACAGCACCACGCATTCCCTGCCTGCGACGCCGAAGCAGATCGCCTATGCGCGGTCGCTCGCCCTGCGCAACCAGACCCTTCTGCCTTGGGAGGTGCAGCAGGACCGCCGGTCCCTGAGTGCCTGGATCGAGGCGCAGGCCCAGCTGAAGCCGGTATCTGAAATGGACCGGCTGCCGACCTCGAAGCAGGTGGCCTTCGCGGAGAAGCTCTCCCAGATCAAGCGCCGCGCTGTTCCGGACGAGTGCTTCCGCGACAAGGGGCTCATGTCAAAATGGATCCACGGGAACAAGTAGCCTCCGCCTCCCTTCTCGCGCCAAGGACTGTTGCCCGCATGGGGGGAGACTGCATAGGGCTCCAGTCCGCAGGACCAAGGCCTGGTCCCGGCGGCACGCCGGGAGGCGCCCGCATAGACCTTCAGCAACCACCGCGAATCTGCGGCCGTCGCTTATCCCCGCGTATTCAGGTCCCCGCCACTTGGGGCTACCCCTCTGCTCTTTGGAAATCCTTATCTTGGAGTGTCCAAAACGCTGCAAGATCGCCTACATCAAAGAAACCAGTGGCGGTCTCTTTGAAAATATGCCACTTTAGGCATCATGGATGCCGCAAGGTCACAAAATCTGAAGAAAATACTCGATGCAGTGCCCGCCGGGTATCTGGTCGATGCCGCGTGGCTCGTCTCGCAAGGCATCGCCTATGAGAGCTTCCGTGACTATGTGAAGCGCGGCTGGCTGGAGCGTATCACCCGAGGCGTCTTCCGCCGTCCGCTCTCCCGCACCGCGACCTCCCCGACATCGAACAGCATCGACTGGAAGACCTGCATCCTTTCCACGCAGCACATCATGGGTCATGACCTGCATGTCGGCGGCACCACGGCGCTCGGCGAACAAGGCCATGGCCATTACCTGCGCCTCGGCGAGAGCGCTCCTGTCTGGGTCTATGGGGACAGTATCCCGAACTGGCTGGCGAAACTGCCGATGGACGCCCCGATCAGGACCCGCCCCCGATCCTTGTTCACTGAACCGAAACTGGGCTTGATCGAGGGCAAAACGACCAGCCAGCCATGGGACCGGGGTCTCACAATGTCGACGCCGGAGCGCGCCATTCTGGAGGCCATGGACGAGTTGCCCGACCATGAGAGTTTCCACACGCTCGACATGGTCTTCGAGAGCCTGACGACCCTGCGCCCGAAACTGATTGCCGACCTCCTGCAGGCCTGCCGGAAGATCAAGGTCAGGCGCCTGTTCTTCGTTTTTGCTGACCGACACGATCATCCTTGGCGCAAACGGATCGACCCGCAGGCATTCGACCTCGGCAGTGGCGACCGAGCCTTGGTCCGAGGCGGTAAGATTCACCCGCGCTATCGGATCATGGTGCCGGAAGATTTCGTGAAACCGGAGGCCGACAGTGGCGCGTGAGACCTATGAAGCCCAAGTCGCGCTCCTGGTGCGCGTCCTGCCCCATGTTGCAAGCGAAAACGTCTTCGCGCTCAAAGGCGGGACGGCCATCAACCTCTTTTACCGAGACCTGCCGCGGTTGTCGGTCGATATCGACCTGACTTACCTTCCGATCAAGGAACGCGCCGAGAGCCTGGACGAGATCAATGCCGCGATGGATCGCATAGCGGCTTCCATCGAGACCGGTATCCGCGGCGCGAAAACTCAGCGCATCCAAGGCGGCGGCGGCGGAGCCACACGATTGCTGGCGCGCCTCGGCAATGCCGAGATCAAGATCGAAACCTCGCCTGTGACCCGAGGCGTGGTTCACGACCCGGAGGTCCGGACCGTCTCGGCCGCTGTAGAGGATGCCTATGGCTATGCTGAAATGCAGATTGTCTCGTTCCAGGATCTGTTCGCTGGCAAGCTGCACGCCGCCTTGGACCGGCAGCATCCCCGCGACCTCTATGACGTCACCCTCCTTTACGAAAACGAGGGCCTGACGCAGGATCTCTTCCAGACCTTCCTGATCTATGTCGCCAGTTCTCCCCGTCCGGCGCATGAGCTTCTCGACCCCAACCTGATCGATCTCGGGCAACCCTACGCGCGGGAATTCGAGGGCATGACCAGAACACCCGTTCCTCTCGACACACTTCTCGCGACGCGCCTGAGATTGATCGCCGATGTACAATCGCGGCTCGACGAGAAGGCGAGGCAGTTTCTTCTGACACTTCAAGACGGGGAGCCTGACTTTGCGGCCATCGACCGGTTGCAGGCGGCTCACCTGCCAGCCGTGCAGTGGAAACTCCTCAACCTGAACAAGCTGAAGCGCGACAACCCCATAAAGCACGCAGCGCAGCGCGACGCCTTGCTGAAGCTTTTGGGCTGAACCATGCCCGGCACCGTCGTGAGGCGGCTGAGCGTTCGCCGTCTTAACCACGCCCATAGGTATCGCAGAAAACCAGTGAACTCAGTCGGTGGTTGCAAGCCCTGTGTCCCGCTGAAATGATCGCATTTTCGCTTGACGAAATGCCGAGCGAAGGGCTTCGGTCGGCAAAGGCGGTGAGTCTATCGCCTCAAAGAAGCGCTCATGGTCGATCTTCTTGAGATCAGTCCGATCAGGGCTTTCGATATCGGGCGCTTCCATTTTTCCAAGCCTCCGAGGCGACTAAAGTGTGGCCGATCAGCCAACAGCCGTAATCGAATAGTGCGGTGTCCCATCCCAAACAAGATCCCAAGACGCGCCCGGCCGGACGTTCTGGATCGCATGGGGCTCGAAGCAGACGAGGCAATTCCCGCCCGGCGCAGGAGCCCGGACCGAGGGGTAGATCAGGCCACGCGATCCAGCCCGGCGCAGATGCTGGGCGAGGCTTTGGCCCTCGGGATATCCGACAGCCGGATCGGGATGCAGAGCCGGATGGCCCAGCTCGTCGGTCATGTCGTCGAAGACGCCGATGAAATCCGCCAGCAATTCCACATAGCGAGCGCTGTCATGGAAGCTGCCGGTAAAGCCGAGTTCGCGCGTGCGGTGCCAGGCCACTTCGCTGACGGACACCATCACATCCCATGCGCAATACCACGCGCCGCGCTCCTCTGTGTTGAAGCGGTTTCCGCCGGCGCGGGTATAGGTGAAGGCGGCGTTGACATGGCTGTCGCCGTAGATGCGCAGATCTCGGCTTCGGCGCTGCCAGGCAAGCTCGCGCGGGTCCAGATGCGGATTGCGCCCACGTTCGGCCAAAAGACGGCCGCTGGTCAGACCCTCGATCTCTGCCAAAATCTTCATCTCGTCATCGGTATCGACGAGACCGCGCAGGGATGGCGGCTTGTGGTAGGTGGCGGGCAGGAGACGAACGAGACCACGATCGGAAATCTCGGTCTGCTTCATGCCCCACCACGCAGGGCATCGAGATACGTCCGCACTGCGAGGATCTGCGGCAAGCCCCCGTCGATAGCGATGTCCACCGGACGGCTACCCCCAAACAGCGGACCTGTGTTCGGTCGGGTGAACCAGCGTCGCGCGAGCGGCTCGGAGAAGTAGAGTTCGAGCGACTTGTAGATGCCGATCACCGCACTGAGCCGAAGCAGTTGATCCTTGGTCAGTTCCCCCGCGAAGTCTGGCTTCTTGGCGCGCTTCCACGTGCTCTCTGACATGTCGGCAAGGCCAGCCGCTTCCTTGAGGCTGAGACCCCAGGCATCGGCCACGCGGGCATAAGCCTTCAGCGCGACGGCGTTGATCTGTGCGGGTTCCCGAATTTTCTCTGCGACTTGCATGTCGTCCTCCATTGCGCTCAACATAGTTCATATGGTCTCATTGTAAAGATCAAATGAACTGCTCGCCCGATCATGCGAACCGCCGCCCTCCTTCTGTGAAGGTGTACTCGTTCACGATGATCCCCTCCTCGATGGCTTCGTCCGAGGTGAGGTGGTCGTATTCGGCCTCAAGCTGGCGGTAGAGCCAGCGGGCCATCTCAGGGTCATTCTGCCCATATCGGCGAGTTTGTGACCGTGCATTGCCCTTACCACCCGTTTTACGGGAGGCGGGTCCGGTGCGAAGGCGTCGATCAGTCCCGCAACGGTGCGGTGGCGCGCGTTGAAGCCGCGCCGGGTCATGTCGTTATCGTTTCTACCTGGATGCTTGATCCGGTCGCCTGTGTGGGCATGGCGATCGGCGAGGCACGGGTTTCACTTGGGGCCCTTGTTGAACTCGCCGAGTTCCTGGCCACGCATCGCGTAAAGGTATGCTCCTCGACTGTAAGTGCAGTTCTGGAGATTCCCCCCGATGAAACGATCGACACCAAATCCGCCCGAGAGATCACGCCAGATGATCATGGCGTTCGATTCCCACAAGATGCACGGAATGAGCCCGCGGCAGCGCGAAGCAGCCCTAGCGGCGCTCGCAAACCTGCTGATGGAGGCGACCGAAGCAGCCGGGAAGGAGGAGCCGCATGAACGCGCTTAGCCCTCTTCCGCCCGCAATCCTGAAGCGAAAGGCGGTCGTCTATGTTCGCCAGTCGACGCAGAGCCAAATCTTGCACAATCTTGAAAGCCAGCGAAGCCAGTACGACCTCGTGAATACGGCCCGACGGCATGGATTCCAGCATGTCGAGGTCATCGACGATGATCTCGGGCGCTCGGCCAACGGCGCTGTTGCCCGCCCGGGCTTCGAGCGTCTCGTCGCCTGGCTCTGCGCCGGAGATGTAGGCGCAGTGCTTTGCCTCGACGCTTCGCGTCTCGCCCGAAACGGGCGTGACTGGCATCACTTGCTGGAACTCTGCGGTCTGGCCGACGCCCGGGTTATTGACCAAGACGGCGTCTACAATCCCTGCTCCCCCAATGACCGACTGTTGCTCGGCATGAAGGGGACGATCAGCGAGTTCGAGCTTGGCATCCTTCGGGCGCGCATGCTCGAGGCAGCACGATCAAAGGCAAAACGGGGAGAGCTGCGCATCAACGTGCCCATCGGCTATATCTGGCACCGCGACGCAGGTCTTGGATTTGATCCCGATCTGCGCGTGCAGGAGGCCGTCCGCCTGATCTTCAGCCGGTTCCGGGAACTGAAAAGCGGGCGCCAGGTCCTATTGTCCCTGATGCAGGACAAGCTCTCGTTCCCGCGCCCATCTGAAGGGCGATACATGACCTCGTTCGATTGGACGCCAATCCGATATCGCAACGTCATCTCTGTGCTCAAGAACCCGTTCTATGCGGGCATCTATGCCTATGGGAAAAGCGGGCCGCGCGCCGAGATCGTCGACGGGCGAGCCCGCAAGTCCTACGGCCATGGCAAACCGATGGGGGAATGGGAGGTCTTCCTGAAGGATCACCATGAGGGCTACATCGGGTGGGAAGAGTACGAACGCAATCTGGCCCACCTTGCGACCAATGCGCATGGTCGAAAAGGCGGCGTCAAGTCTGGGCGCGGCGGTCGCGCGCTGCTTTCCGGCTTGCTGTCATGCGCGCGGTGCGGATGCCGTCTCACGGTCACCTACCCCGGCCAGGCGCTGAACCCAGTCTACCGATGCGACTACATGAACACGATGCTTGGCCATGACCGATGTCTTCGTTTTGGCGGGTCGGGGGCCGGCAAAGCGATTGCCGCAGAGATCCTTCGCGTGGTTCAGCCCATTGCGGTAGAAGCAGCGCGGGAGGCGGAGCGAATGCTGACAACGGCAAGCGAGGAACGTCGACGCGCTGCAGAACTCGACCTGCACAAGGCGCAGTATGAGGCCGGGCTGGCCGAGCGTCGCTACGCGGCCTGCGATCCCGACAATCGACTGATTGCCGCAACACTGGAACGGAACTGGGAGGCCGCGCTGCAGCGTCTTGAAGCGTGCAGAATGCGCGTTGACGCAGGAGAGGTCCCCGTCGTCGCCGTGGATTCGCCTGACCTTGAGGGCTTGGCCGAAGACATGGCCGCCGCCTGGAACGCAACTAGCGTCAGCGCCCGCACGCGTCAGCGCCTTGTGCGCACGCTGATCAAGGACATTGTCGTGGACGTAGATGAACAACGGCGCGAGGTGATCCTGACCATCCACTGGCAAGGTGGCCAACACTCCCAGTTGCGGGTCAAGAAGCCCAAGCCCGGTCAGAATGGTCGAGAGACTTCAGAAGATGCACTGACCTTGATCAGATCCATGGCCGGGCGCTGGAGCGATGGAGACATTGCTGCAACGCTCAACCGAATGGGACTGCGCACGGGGCTCGATCACAGTTGGACCGCAGCTCGCGTCTCCTCCACCCGCCGGTTCAATGGCATTCGTGCCTACGCGTCAGCGGACAAGCATGGCGGCTGGCTGACAATGGCCGAAGCGGCCGAGAAGCTTGGCGTGTCACATCACGTTGTCCGCCGCTTGATCAAAGAGAAAATCCTGCCTTCTGAACAGGTTATGCGGCACGCGCCACATCAGACAAAAGTTGTCGATCTGGAGCGTGACGAGGTTGCCGAAGCCGTGAAGCACCGAAATGCCCCGTGTCGCGACCCCCGCCAAACCACGCTACCAATGATTACAAACACTTAGAAGGAGGTGCATAATGAATCGTTGTCGGCCAGATCGCGCAGCGCCTCGGTCACGCTCTCCTCCGCGTCGTCGGTGGGCGGCTGCCAGGTCGGGCTGTCGCGCGTGACGTCCACCGACATGGTGTACTCGTGGTAGTAGCGACCCCGATGGCTAACCTCGGCGGTAAGCTGGTAGAAGTTCCGCCGCTGGATGGCCTGCAGCCGGTCGGCGATGCCGTGCAGCGTCGCGTCCGTGGGCGCGTAGTCCCGGATGCGCGCGGCGGCGCTCTTGGCGTGGCACCAGTAGCCCTCGAAGCAGGCCCCATCTCCCTGGCTCCAGAACCCGGAAAACCAGATGCAGAGTTTGGCCCGCGTCCCGCCGCCCATCAGGCGGACGGGGGTGGTCTTCAGGTGGATGCCGAGGATCTCGGAGACCCGCTCGAAGTCCTCGTAGACCGCGTCCCACCAGTCGTGGTGGGGGCCGAGTTCGCGATACCAGCTGCGCGCCTTTTCCTTGGCGGCATCCGAGAGTTCGGAGAACTGGTAGACGGTGGTGCAGATGAGCTCAGGCATCGGTGTCCTCCCCGTTCAGCGCGGCGGCCAGCCACTCCTGGCTGCTCGTCCAGCCGATGGATTTGCGGGCACCGAGATCGATGACATGCGCGCCACCGCCGAAGGCGTCGAGGCGGGGACGGGAACAGGTCAGACCGTACTGGAACCCCCAGAGGCCAGTGAGATCGAGCCTTTCGGCGAGGCGCAGCACGAAGCGGATGACAGCTTCGACATCGCCGTGGTCGTCGTC
This sequence comes from Gemmobacter sp., assembly GCA_052387255.1. Taxonomy (GTDB): domain Bacteria; phylum Pseudomonadota; class Alphaproteobacteria; order Rhodobacterales; family Rhodobacteraceae; genus JBBQXK01. Next base: position 8,120 of record JBQTJI010000096.1, read on the forward strand.
ATGGATCCAAAGGGTGCTGCCTTCGGGCGCGTCATGGCGCACGAGGTCGAAGCCCGCGACCTTCGGGTCGTCGGCGTCCTGATCCGCGGCGCGCAAGCTCTGGAACAACGCGAGCGCGCGGGTGGCGTTGTCGGGGGTGCCGACGTCGAGCAGGCACGAAAAATGGGTGAAGTAATCCGCCATGGGAACCTCCTGAATGGGGAAGACCCGGCCAAGAGGCCGGGCGCTGTGTCGGGATGAGGGGGTGGTTGGGAGCGATCAGCCGGAGGGCGGATCGCAATCTCGCATTGGCCGTGACATCGCCGGGAAGGCTTCATCTGACGTCGTGCATCAGCTTCCCCTCAAGCTGGCTATCACACCTTGAGGCTGATTTCAGCTGTTGCCCCTTGATCAACGCATAGACAGCTGGAATTACGACGAGCGTTAGAACGGTCGACGACACCATGCCGCCGATCATCGGCACGGCAATGCGGCTCATCACCTCGGATCCGGTGCCGTGCGCCCAGAGGATCGGCATCAGGCCGGCCATGATGGCGACCACCGTCATCATCTTCGGGCGCACCCGCTCTACCGCGCCCACCATGATCGCGGCGTTCAGGTCGGAGCGAGTGAAGGTGCGGCCTTCACGGGCGACTTCTGCGCGGCGTTCGGCCAGGGCGTGGTCGAGGTAGATCAGCATGATCACCCCGGTTTCCGCCGCGACGCCTGCCAGCGCGATGAAGCCGACGGCGACGGCGACCGAAAGGTTGAACCCCATCCACCACATCAGCCAGACCCCGCCGACCAGTGCGAAGGGCATCGACAGCATGACGATCAGGGTTTCCGTCAGCCGCCGGAAATTCAGGAACAGCAGCAGGAAGATCACCGCCAGCGTGGCTGGCACCACAATGGCGAGCCGTGCCTTTGCCCGTTCGAGATATTCGAACTGCCCGCTCCACCCCAGCGAATAGCCAGGCGGCAGGGCCACTTCACCCGCCACAGCCGCCTGCGCGTCAGCAACGTAGCCGCCCAGATCGCGCCCCGCGATGTCGACGAAGATGTAGAAGGCAAGCTGCCCGTTCTCGGTGCGGATCGAGGTGGCGCCCCGCGTGCGTTCGACCCGCGCCACCTCTCCCAGAGGCACCGTGCCACCGCCGGGCAAGGCAATCTGCACCTCGCGGGCGATGGCGTCGGGGTCCTGCCGCAAGGCCGCCGGATAGCGCAGTGCGACGTTGTAGCGCTCGCGCCCTTCCACCGTCTGGGTGATCGCCTCGGCCCCGAGTGCCATCGCGATGACCTCCTGCACATCCGCGATCGACAGGCCGTAGCGCGCCAGCCTTTCGCGGTCGGGCACGATGTCCAGGTAGTAGCCGCCGATCACCCGTTCGGCATAGGCGCTGGTGGTGCCGGGGACGGCGCGCAGAACCGCCTCGACCTCGCGCGCGATTCGCTCCATCTCGGGAAGGCTCGTACCAAAGACTTTCACCCCGACCGGTGTCCGGATGCCCGTCGCCAGCATGTCGATGCGTGCACGGATCGGCTGTGTCCAGGCGTTCGACACGCCGGGAAACTGCAGGGCCGCGTCCATCTCGGCGCGCAGAGAGTCCATCGTCACGCCCGTTCGCCATTCCTCGCGCGGGCGAAGCTGAATGATCGTCTCGAACATTTCCGTCGGCGCAGGATCAGTGGCGGTCAGCGCGCGCCCGGCCTTGCCGAAGACCGTCTCCACCTCAGGGAAAGACCGGATGATGCGATCCTGCATCTGCATCAGTTCCGCCGCCTTGGTGACCGACAGGCCCGGCAGCGTGGTGGGCATGTACATCAGCGTTCCCTCGTCAAGGGCGGGCATGAACTCGGACCCCAGTTGGCGAGCGGGCCAGACGGTCGCGACGAGGGCCATCACGGCCAGCAGGATCGTGAACACCCGTGCCTTCAGGACCCAGGCGATGACGGGTCGGTAAAGCGCGATCAGGATGCGGTTCACCGGGTTCTTGTGTTCGGGCACGATATGCCCCCGCACAAAGATCACCATCAGGGCTGGCACCAGTGTGACCGACAGCAGGGCCGCGGCGGCCATGGCAAAGGTCTTGGTAAAGGCGAGCGGGCCGAACAGCCGCCCCTCCTGCCCTTCCAGCGCGAAGATTGGCAGAAACGATACGGTGATGATCAGAAGGCTGAAGAACAGCGCGGGGCCGACCTCGGACGCTGCCTTGATCAGTACCTCGACCCGGTCCGCTCCCGGCTCGGCGCGTTCCAGATGCTTGTGCGCGTTTTCGATCATCACGATGGCCGCGTCGATCATGGCACCGATCGCAATGGCGATGCCGCCGAGGCTCATGATGTTGGCCCCGATGCCAAGCGCGCGCATTGCGGCGAAGGCCATCAGCAGGCCGACCGGCAGCATGATGATGGCGACCAGCGACGAGCGGACATGCAGCAGGAACAGGAAAGTGACCGCCGCCACGACCAGGCTTTCCTCCAAGAGCGTCGTCCGCAGGGTCTCGATGGCCGACAGGATCAGGCTGGAGCGGTCATAGACCGTCACGATCTCCACCCCCTCGGGCAGGCTTGCGGCGATGGCGGCGATCTCGGCTTTGGCGTTGTCGATCACGTCGAGCGCGTTCGCACCCACCCGTTGCAGCACGATGCCCGAGGCAACCTCGCCCTCGCCGTCCAGTTCGGCGATGCCACGGCGTTCATCCGGCCCGATCTCGACCCGCGCCACGTCGCGCAACAACAGCGGTACGCCGCCATCGGCGCGGATCGGCACCATTTCCAGATCGGCGATGCCGCCCAGATAGCCACGCCCGCGCACCATGAACTCGAACTCGGACAGCTCGACGGTGCGGCCACCGGTGTCCATGTTGCTGGCGGCAACCGCGTCGCCGATTTCGGACAGGGTGACGTTCAGGGCCTTCATCCGCACCGGGTCGACAGTGATCGAGTATTGCTTGACGAAGCCGCCGACGCTGGCCACTTCGGACACGCCATCGGCGCGGCTGATGGCAAAGCGCATCACCCAGTCCTGCAGGGACCGCAGTTCAGCAAGGCTGAGGTTTTCGCCCTTCAGCGCGTATTGATAGACCCAGCCCACGCCCGTGGCATCTGGCCCAAGCGCAGGCGTCACCCCGTCAGGCAGCCGCGCCGCAGCGGCGTTGAGGTATTCCAGCACACGCGAGCGCGCCCAATAGGGATCGACCCCGTCCTCGAAGATCACATAGACGAAGGAGATGCCGAAAAAGGAAAACCCGCGCACCACGCGGGACCGCGGCACCGTCAGCATGGCGGATGACAGGGGATAGGTGACCTGGTCCTCGACCACCTGCGGTGCCTGTCCGGGATACTCGGTCAGCACGATCACCTGCACATCCGACAGGTCGGGGATCGCGTCGATGGGCAGGGTGCGCAAGGACCAGATGCCCGCCGCCACGGTGAAGGCGGTCGCGAACAGCACGAGCAGCAGATTGCGGGCCGACCAGGCGATGACTTGGGCAATCATTGCTGCACCTCCGGAGTGGCCAACGCAGCGAGGGCGGCGTTCAGGTTGCTTTCCGCGTCGATCAGGAACGTCGCGGTGCTGACCACCACGTCGCCCGCCGCCACGCCGCTGACGATCTCGATCATGCCGCCGCCCCGTCGACCCACGGTCACCGGTTCGGGCCGGAACCGCCCCTCGCCCACATCGAGGATCACCACCTGCCGGTCACCGGTGTCGATCACAGCGCCTTCGGGCACCTGCACCACGGGTGCGCCGCCCAAGCTGATCTCCACCTCGGCAAACATGTTGGCGCGCAGGCGGCCGTCGGGGTTCGGCAGTTCGATCCGCAGCTTGCCGGTGCGGGTCATCATGTCCACCTCGGGATAGATCGCGTCGATCCGGCCCGTCATCGAACCATCCGCCAGACCACGAAAGCTGACCCGAACCTCGTCTCCTTCGGCAATCTCCATCAACGTGGCTTCCGGCACCTCGGCAATCACCCAGATGGTGGAGATATCGGCAATGCGGAACAGCGTCTCGCCCGCCTCGGACATCATGCCCTCGATCGCCATCCGCTCCAGCACGACACCGCCGCGCGGGGCCGTGATCGGGATGCTGACGGTTGCCTGGCCCTCTGCGGCGATCCGGTCGATCACATCGGCGGGTATCCCGAGGTTTTCCAGCCGCTGGCGTGCACCTGGTCGCTGCTGCCCTTCGCTGCGCACATCTGTGACGAACTGCGCGATGGCCTGCGCAATCTCTGGCGAGTAGAGCGTGACCAGCGGTGCGCCTTCCGCGATCACGCTGCCGGTCGTCACATCCGCCACGGATTCGATGAACGCGTCAGCGCGCAGCGAAATGACACTGACCCGCCGCTCGTCCAGCGTCACGATCCCGGGCGCCCGCAATATGGCGATGAGTGGCGCCAGAACGGCCTCCGTGGTCCGCACCCCGGTCCGCTGCAACCTGCCGGGCGAGACCGTGACCGAGCCGTCGTCGCTGCCCTCGCCCTCATAAACCGGGATGTAATCCATCCCCATCGAATCCAGCTTGGGAACTGGGGAGGTGTCAGGCAGGCCCATCGGATTGCGGTAGTAGATGATGCGCCGGTCGCCCTCCGCCTCGGGTGCCGGCTCAGGTGCCGGGCCCAAGGCCGCCTCTTCGCTGGCGCGCACGGCCAGGAACCGACGACCATCTGTTGTCGAGACTTCGGTCGCCGACCACTCGGGCAGTCCGTCCGGGTGCCGCCAGTAGATGATCGGTCCGGTTGCATCCGGTCCCGGCATAGCCGTCGCCTGTTGGCCGGTGAGCATGGAGATCTGCATTTCCGCCAGATCGCGCAGACCGGAGAGGGTGATGCCGCCCTCTCCCGCCCGCAGCCCCGCCCACCCGGCAGCCCCGGCGACGACCGTGATCACCACCAGCCTGCCTATGCCGCTCATGGCGTGGCCTTCAGTGCGATCCGCGCTTCCACGGTTTCCGCCTCGCCCTGCACCTTGGCCGCGATGGAGAACCGCCAGCCGCCGGCCATGGTGATGTCCGTCGCAAACCGGTAGGTGCCGGGCGTCTCGGCAGGCATGGCGGTGACTGGCGAGGTCATCATTTCCATGCCGTCGGGGGCCATATCCATGCGCGTGGCAAAGACCACGGCGTCTTCGACGGGCGTACCGGTGCGCAGGTCGGTCAGGCTGACCTCGACAATCGCCCCCGACCCGACGCGGTGATCGGTGGACACAAGTTCAAAACGGAAGTCTTCCGCGCCGCCAAGGGCGGTCGTGGCAGAAAGTGCGAGCGCCAGCGCGGCGCAACGAGTGCGGGAACGGAGCATTGCAGGGACCTCACGAGGAATGAATGAAACGACGTGTGTCCGAGCCAGAGGCCTGGACATCATTCGCATCGACCGCGTGTCGAAACACGCGGGCGTCAGATGCGAGGAGGTCGTTTCAATCCTTCTGGCCGCTGGCCACCGCCTGGCCAGAATGGGTCTGCATATCTGAGTCCGGATATCAGTACCGTAAAGAAACTCGCGTCCATCCGGGGCGCTGCCACGACGCTTGCACCTGCTGCGCAACGCGGTATCGTCATGCAGGCCGGTTCGCACGACGGATCATCGGGGCAACCGTTATCGCAGCACGGCATCGCAGCCATGTCGATTTCGTTCGCCAGTGCAGACGCAGGCTGCGAGGTGGCCGCGACGAGCACCGCCACGGTCAGGACAAGGCAAAAGAAAAGACGCAGGACGGCTCGCATCCTTCTTTGTCCCGGATTCAGACGGTGAGATCAAGTCGCATCGCCGTGAGCGCCGTCATCTGTCGCAACGCCTGCGGCCAGACTTCCCGACTTACACTGCCGCTTTGGGGCCGCCATGATGGTCGTGAGCGCAGTTGGCATGATCGCCCAGAACCTCGATAACCCGGCAGTCCGCAATCGTGCCGTGGGCGCATTGCACGACCATGCGTTCCAGTTCGGCCTTCAGCACGGTCAGGCGCGCAAGGCGGGTTTCAACCTCGGCCAGTTGCGCCTTTGCAATCGCATCGGCGGCGGCGCAGGACTGGTCGGGCCGGTCCGACAGGCTGAGCAGGTCGCGGATCGCCTCCAGCGTAAAGCCGAGGTCGCGGGCGTGCCGGATGAAGGCCAGCCGCTCTTGCGCCCTGCGGCTGTAGAGCCGCTGGTTGCCGGTGCTGCGCTCGGCCGGGGGAAGCAGGCCGATCTGCTCGTAATAGCGGATCGTCGGGACCTTGACCCCCGCCGCCTCGCCCAGTTTTCCGATGGTCAGCATCAGATTCCCCTTGAAGCTATAGTTGCTAGAGACATTAGTTGTACGACTCATCAATGGCAACTGCCCCTGTCCGGGCGGGGGAGCGATCATGGCCGAGAAGAAACCCGATACGACAAACGCCGCGACAACGATCGAATGGACCGTCACCGGGATGGACTGCGCATCGTGCGCGACCAAGATCAAGAACGCCGTGGGGCGCCTGCCGGGCGTCGGCGACGTGAACGTGGCGATCATGTCCGAACGGCTGAAGCTGACGCTGGCCGAAGGGACGACCCCCCGCGACAAGATCGAAGGCGCGGTGCGCTCGCTCGGCTACGGGATCGCCCCGCGTGCCGCTGGCGCGAATAAGGATTTCGTGCTGCCGGGTGCCGTGCCCGAGGACGACCATGACGAGGCCGAGAGTCACAGCCATGACGACGGCCATGACCACGACCACGATCATTCCGGGCACGACCATTCGGGCCATGACCATTCCGGTCACGATCATTCCAAGCACGATCATGCGGGCCACGACCATGCCCCGAAGGCGGCCAAGGCCTCGGCGCGTGACGACAGCGGCCATGGCAGTCCGGGCCATGTCCACGATGACCCCGCCGACCGGGGCAAGCGTTGGTATCAGACCGGCAAGGGCAAGCTGGTCATTTTCACCGCGTTGCTGCTCGGGGCGGCCTGGATCACCGAATACCTGACGCCCGAGGTCGGCAAATGGGCCTTCGTCGCCGCCTGCCTGATCGGCGTGGCCCCGGTGGCAAGGCGCGCCTTCGCGGCGCTGCGGATGGGCCAACCGTTCACCATCGAGAGCCTGATGACCATCGCCGCCATCGGCGCGCTGTTCATCGACGCGGCGGAAGAGGCGGCGCTGGTCGTCTTCCTGTTCGCGGTGGGCGAAGTGCTGGAAGGCGTGGCGGCGGGCAAGGCGCGGGACGGCATTCGCGCGCTGGCAAATCTGGTGCCCAAGACGGCATTGCTGGAAGTCGGTGGCACCACCCGCGAAGTGCCGGCGGCAAGCCTTTCCGTCGGGCAAATGATCCTCGTTCGCCCTGGAGACCGCATTCCGGCGGATGGCGAGATCACCGACGGCACTTCCGGCATCGACGAAAGCCCGGTCACCGGCGAGAGTGTGCCAAAGGCACGCGGGCCCGGGGACACGGTTTTTGCCGGTTCCATCAACACTGAAGCGGCCTTGCGGGTCAAGGTCACCAAAGGCCCCGAAGACAACACGATCGCCCGCATCATCCGCCTGGTCGAAGAAGCCGAGGAAGCCCGCGCGCCGACCGAGCGGTTCATCGACCGGTTCAGCCGCTGGTACATGCCCGCCATCGTCGCGGTCGCGGCGCTGGTCGTGCTGGTGCCGCCGCTGGCCTTCGGTCAGCCGTGGGACACCTGGGTTTACCGCGGTCTTGCCCTGTTGCTGATCGGCTGCCCCTGCGCACTGGTCATCTCGGTGCCCGCCTCCATCGCTTCGGCCATGTCGACCGGGGCGCGGCGCGGGTTGCTGATGAAGGGCGGCGCGGTGATCGAGGCAGCGGCAAAGGTCAGCCGCATCGCCTTCGACAAGACCGGCACGCTGACGCATGGGCGGCCGAAGGTGACCGACGTGGTGGTGTTCGGCACCACCACAGAGGCCGAGCTTCTGGCGGTTGCCGCCGGGGTCGAGACGGGGTCGAGCCACCCGCTCGCCATTGCCATCCTGAACAAGGCGAAAGAGGCGGGCGTCACCGCGCTGCCGTCGCGCGACGCCAAGGCGCTGATGGGCAAGGGTGTTGTCGCCACTGTGGGCGATGCGTCGGCCTGGGTCGCCTCGCCGCGCTATGCGATGGAAAACGGCGGGCTGGATGGCATCGGCCTGCGACAGGCCACCGTTTTCGAGGAAGAGGGCAAGACTGCCGTCGCCGTGTTCCGCGAAAAGACCCCGCTCGGCCTGATCGCCATGCGCGACGAGCCGCGCGCCGACGCCACCGAGGCGGTGCGCCAGTTGCGGGCCATGGGCATCACTCCGGTGATCCTGACCGGGGACAACCCGCGCACGGCGGCGGCCATTGCCGGCGGTCTCGGCATGGAGTTCCAGGCCGACATGATGCCCGAGGACAAGCTCAACTTCATCAAGACGATGAGCGAACAGGGCGGCGTGATGATGATCGGCGACGGCATCAACGACGCCCCCGCGCTGAAACAGGCCAATGTCGGCGTGGCGATGGGGTCGGGCACCGATGTGGCGCTGGAAACCGCCGATGCGGCGATCCTGCGCGACCGGGTGACCGACATTCCCGCCACGATCCGCCTGTCGCGCGCGGCGATGGCCAACATCCGCCAGAACGTCACCATCGCGCTTGGCTTGAAGGCGGTATTCCTGGTGACCTCGGTTCTGGGACTGACCGGCCTTTGGATCGCGATTCTGGCCGATACCGGGGCGACCGTGCTGGTCACGATCAATGCGCTGCGCCTGCTGCGGTTCAACCCCGAGCGCGAGTCGTAAGCCCATGGCCGAGGGCCACGATCACGGTGGCAATCTGGACGCAGGCAATGTGGGTCGGGTCCGGATCGTCTTCTGGCTGACCGCAAGCTATGCGGTGGTGCAGGCGGCGGGCGGCTGGTTCTCCGGCTCGCTCGCCCTGATTGCCGACAGCGGCCACATGGTATCGGACGCGGCGGCGCTGCTCTTGGCGCTGATCGCCTACCGGGTCGCGGCGCGGGCGGCGGATTCGACGCGGACCTACGGCTTTCACCGGGTGCGGGTGCTGGCGGCACTGGCCAACGGGGCGTCGCTGCTGCTGCTGGTCGCCTGGATCACCTGGGAGGCGGTCGGGCGGATCGGCAGCCCGGTGGAGATTCTGGCCGGACCGATGCTGCTGGTGGCCTGTGTCGGGCTGGCCGTCAATGTAACGGGGGCCTGGTATCTGTCGCGGGGCGACAAGCGCGATACCAACCTGAAAGGCGCGTTCCTGCATGTGATCGGCGACCTCTTGGGGTCGGTCGGGGCGATCCTGGCCGCCATCGGCATCATGCTGACCGGCTGGCTGATCCTCGACCCGCTTTTGTCGGTGCTGGTGGCAGCACTGGTGGTGCGGTCGGCCTGGTCACTGGTGTCCGATTCGCTGCGGGTGCTGTTGCAAGCCGTGCCGCAGGGGCTGGACGCGCGCACTGCCGAGGCCGATCTGGCCACCCTGCCGGGGATCGCTGCGGCGGGGCATTTCCACGCCTGGGTGCTGACCGACAATTCCACGGTCGCAACGGTGCATGTGACGCCCGCGCCGGGGGCCGACCCTCTGACCTTGCCTGAACTTGTCGTGAAGTGGCTTCACGACCGCTATGATATCGACCATGTGACGGTGCAGGGGAAAAACAAGCCGGAACATGAGGAAATTACATGCCTGACGAACCCATGAACCTTCGCGAACCGGGCGGACCCCAGGGCGGGATGATGTGCCCGCAATGCCGGGTCGATCTGGTGATGTCGGATCGCCAGGGCATCGAGATCGACTATTGCCCGAAATGCCGCGGCGTGTGGCTCGACCGGGGCGAGCTGGACAAGATCATCGAGCGCAGCCTGGGTCCGGCAGCTCCGCAAGCCGCCCCCCAGCGCGCCGCAGCGCCGCCTCCGGCCTACCAGCAGGACTACCGCAATGACGACGGGCATGGCCACGGATCGTCCTCGCATGGCGGTGGCTATGGCAGTCACGGGAATCGCCGACGGAAATCCTGGCTTGGCGAAATCTTCGACTGATGATCGGACCCAGCAGATCTCGGGGACACGGCTTGGAAGGCGGGGCCCGTGCCCGGCCCCACGCCCGTCGTTCTGCCGCTGAAAGTGATGGCCCCGACCCGCTTTTGGAAGTAGCTGCTTGCTGCGCTCATTGCGCAGGTGGGGGGCCATTGCAATGATCTCGGGCTTAGGCTGGGCCGCTCTGGCCCTTTTCTCCGGTTACCTGACGCTGTTCTTCTGGGGCAGTGCAGTCGCCGCACAGGCGGCGGGGCAGCCGGTCTGGCTCTTTGCGCGTGCGACTGGCCGCGACCGTCTCGCGGCCATGGGCTTCCGGGCGGCATTCGTCCTCGCGTTCTTCGGGCCGCTTTTGTGGATGGTCTGGCCGATGCTGCACAAGGTCGATCCGCTTTGGACCGAAGGGAAGACCGCAGCACTTGGCATGATCGGCATCTTCATCGCGGGCCTTGGCGCGATGGTGGCCTTCGCGGCACAGATGTCGATGGGCACGTCCTGGCGTGTCGGTGTGGTTTCGGGGGCCACGGGCGATCTGGTTTCGGGCGGACTGTACCGGTTCAGCCGCAATCCGACCTTCGTCGGGCAGTTCATGCTGCTTGTCGGCGTCAGCCTCGCACTCCCGTCGCTACCGACACTTCTTGCCCCGCTTCTGTTTCTTTGGTCCGCTGTGACACAGGTCCGGTCCGAAGAGGCGGCACTCCGCGCGTCGCTGGGTGAGGCCTACGACAGTTATGCCGCATCTGTTCCGCGCTGGATCAGTCTGCGCCGGAGGGCAACCTCGTGAGCAAGCTGAGCGTCGTTGCCGTGATCGGCCTGACGGTGTTGGCCGACCAGGGAACAAAGACCATCGCCTTGTCGATCCTTTCTGACGGAAGCCCCATTCCTGTCGTGCCCGGCTTCAATCTGTCCCTCGGCTTCAATACAGGTGCAAGCTTCGGGCTGTTGGGCGGCGTCATGGCGGGCAAGCCGCTTCTGATGGTGGCCCTGACCGGAGTGGTTACGCTGATCTTCGCCGTGATGGCCTTCCGCGCCCGGCAACCGCTGGAACGGTTCGGCCTTGCGCTGATCGTGGGCGGCGCGCTCGGCAACATCATCGACCGGCTTCGGCAGGGGGCGGTGACGGATTTCATGGACGTCTACTGGCGCGACTGGCACTGGCCGACCTTCAATGTCGCCGACATCGGCATCACATTGGGCGCGGTTTGCATTCTGCTCTCCGCCTTGCCATCACGCCGCAGAAGGGAGGCCTTCCTTGACCGCCGCTGACCCCAGGAGCCTGTCGGGCGAGGATCTGCCGGTGCTGGCGGCCTTTGCCGTTGCCCTGTCGGCCACCCTTGGTGCGCTGTTCATCGGGGAGGTGCTGGGGCAGATGCCCTGCACGCTGTGCTGGTATCAGCGCATCGCCATGTTCCCGCTGGTGCCGATCCTTGGACTGTCGATCTGGCGGGCCGACGGGTCGGCCCGGCTTTACGCGCTTCCCTTGGCGCTGGCAGGCCTTGCGCTGGCGTTCTGGCACGCCGGGCTCTATGCTGGATTGTTGCCCGCACCCATCGTTCCATGCACCGAGAACGGTCCGTCCTGCACCGGCGAAGCGCAGGTGATCCTTGGACTGCCGATCCCCTATCTGTCATTGATCGCCTTTGCCGCGATCAGCCTCTGCCTCCTCTTGCCGAAAGGACGCCGCCCATGAACCGCCGCACCCTTCTGATCGGGGCCTCCGCCCTTGGCCTTGTCGCATTTGCCGGAGGGGCCTACGTGCTCAACCAGCGCCGTGAGGCCGAGGCCAGAGCTGCGGCAGCGGCGGCACCGGCCGTCGATGCCACGCAGTTGATCCGGGCGCATTCGCCGGTCCTCGGCCCTGCCGATGCGCCGGTCACGCTGGTCGAGTTCTTCGACCCCTCCTGCGAGGCCTGCCGTGCCTACCACCCCGTGCTGAACGAAATCCGCAAGCAGTTTCCGACCCAGGTCCGGATCGTGATGCGCTACACGGCGTTCCACGAGGGCTCGGACGAGGCGGTGCGCATTCTCGAGGTGGCGCGGATGCAGGACAAGTTCGAGCAGGTGCTCGATGCCCTCCTTGAAAAGCAGCCCACCTGGGCCATCGACGGCGGGCCGCAGCTGGACGTGGCGTGGCGTGTGGCGGGCGCTGTGGGGCTTGACCTAAAGAAGGCCGAAACCGACAAGCTGTTTCCCGCCATCACAGGCGTGCTGAACCAGGACGCGGCGGACGTCAAAGCCCTTGGCATCAACGCGACGCCGACGTTCTTCCTGAATGGCAAGCGGCTGGAGGATGTCAGCCGTGAAAGCCTGATGGAGTCGGTCAAGCTTGCCGTCGAGAGCGCCTGACGCATCCGGAAACCCGGTCCCGGAAACTTGGCCGGGGGGATGCGGCATCCCCCCGGCCCCGTCGTGTCACATCATTTCGCGGTGATGGCGTAATTCATCACGTTGAAGATGTAGTTCTGCTCGATCACGCCGCCGATCAGGTGCGCCCAGGGGCCCTTGGCATAGGCCTGAACGTCGACGCCGCTGTGCGTTTCGCTGTCCATCGGAACCAGTGACTGCTGCAGATAGTCGACGTTCGTCGCCGCTTCTTCGGTCACGTCCGGGCGGGTGCCCGACCATGTCTTGTCGGCCTGCTCGACAATGACCGACCCGGTTCCGTTCGCAAAGCTGGCGACGGTATAGGGCTTGCCGTCCATGGCAAGGTTCGGCGTCGTCTTGGCGGCAACGCCGTTCGGGTCGATCTCCATGCACAGACCCAGGATGTTCGACCCGCGCCCGCAATAGCCGTTGAACGCGAGGCTGTGCGAATGGTCGGCGGTCACGATGATCAGCGTATCGGCATCATCGGTCATGTCGTCGGCCATCTTGATCGCCGCAGCCAGCGCCTCGCCGTCGGTCACCGAGCGGGCAAGGTTGCCGTCGTGGTTCGCGTGGTCAACCCGGCCGCCCTCGATCTGCAGGTAATAGCCACCCGCGTTTGTCGACAGCGACTTGATGGCGATTTCGGTCATCTCGGCCAGCGACGGCTCGTCGGTGCGGTCGGCCTCGTACTGCATGTGGCCGCTCTCGAACAGGCCCAGCAGCGGCTTGGACCCGTCAACCGGCAGGGCGGCGGCGCTTTCCTTGTTCCAGGCATAGGCCCAGCCCTTTTCGGTGCCCTCGGCAATCAGATTGCGGCCGTCCTCGCGGCGCCCGTCATCGCCTTCTTCGCCCTTCATGTTCGACGGCAGGAAGGCCCGGCGTCCGCCGCCGAGCGCCACATCGACGGTGCCCGCGCCGATGGCGTCGATCAGTTGCGAGGCGATGTCCTTCTGCGTGGCGCAGCCTTCGGGCACCTTTTCCTCCCAGTCGCGGGCAACGGTGCGGGCGTAGGCAGCCGCCGGCGTGGCGTGGGTGATCCGCGTCGTCGTGACCACGCCCACCGATTTGCCGGCCGCCGTCGCGATCTCGGCAAAATTGGTCAGTTCGTTCCCGGCATAGGTGTTGCAGTCTTCGAGGTTGGCATCCGAATCAAGACCGATCACGCCGTCGTCGGTCTTGACCCCGGTGTTCAGCGCGGTCGCCGTGGGGGCGCTGTCGGGGGTCTGCGCGTTCACCACATAGGTCTTGACCAGCGCGAGGTTCGGAAAGGTTTCCTGCGGCAGCACGAATTCGTCGCCGAACCCGCCGACCTTCTGGCCCATGTAGAGGCGGGTCGCATAGGTGGTGGCCACGTCGTTCCCGTCACCGACGATCAGGATGACGTTCCTGGCGGTGCCGGTCACGGGTGCCGCGGCAATGCGCGCCTCCAGCGCGGTTTCGGCGGCGGTCAGCCACTCGTTTTCCGCCTGCAACAGGTTCTGCGCCGATGTCGGCACCGCCGCGATTGCGGCAGTTGTAGCAAGTGCCAACAGATGGCCAAGGCGTGAGGTCATGTCGGTTCTCCATTTTCGGGCGTTTCGAACGCGGGTAAGCGGGTACCCGAACGATCTAGGCGCGGAGTACGACAGTATTGTAGGGTCGGCATCGCAACGCGCGATGTTGCTCAGGGCATCGCGGGCAACGGGGCCTTCGCTTCGGCAAAGGCCGCGAACAGTTCCAGCGTCCGCTCGCTCACATGGTGCTCGACGCCTTCTGCGTCCCGCTCGGCTGTCTCCGGGTCAAGCCCGAGGCTGAGCAGAAACCGCAGCACGATCTCGTGCCGGTGGCGGCATTCCCTCGCCAGCGCCCTGCCCTGTTCCGTCAGGAAGATCGAGCGATACTTGGCCCGGGTGATCAGGCCGTCGCGGGCGAGACGATCAAGCGTCTTGGCCACCGTCGGTGCCGTGACACCCATCCGGGTGGCGATGTCGACCGGCCTCGCCTCGCCCTGCGTGTGGATCAGTTCTGCGATCAGCTCCACGTAGTCTTCGGCCAGTTCGTTGCGCCGTGCCGCGCGCACGCCCTGAAACGCCTCCGCGCGCAGGTCGGGCGAGCGGTCGTCACTGACGGTGGGCATGGCTTCGCGAGGATCATCGTGCATCGTCGGCGCAGTCTTGCATGATCCCGGTTGACAAGCAAACCCTGCTCGCAGATTATTAGCCGTGTCTAACTTTTCGCGCCAAGACTTTGGTGCCCACCTTGGGAAGCTCCATCCATGCCTGCCGACGATGACACCTCGGTTGATCCGTCACGCCGCGCCTTGTTGGTCGCAGGGTTAGCTGCTGCAGGGGGCGCTGCCATTGCCGTCGGCACGGCGCGGTCGCAGACCACACCCGACCCGATGGCCGGGCATGACATGTCGGCGATGTCCGCCGATCCTTACGCCGCACCGATGTCCGGCATGGCGCATGGCAACATGACAACGGTCGGCCGCGTCGATCATGTGAAGAACGGCTTCGACCCGACGCCGATGCTGACCGACTGGGACGCGGGCACCACCGAGATCCTCCCGGACGGGCGCACCCTGCGCACCTTCGAGGTCGAGGCCTACGACAGGGAAATCGAGATTGCCCCCGGCATCTTCTTTCCCGCCTGGACCTTCAATAACCGCGTCCCCGGCCCCGCGCTGCGCGCGAGGGAGGGCGAAAAGCTGCGGATCATCTTCCGCAACTATGGCGGCCACCCGCATTCGATGCACTTCCATGGCATCCATGCTGCGCGGATGGATGGCATTCCCGGCGCGGGCCTGATCGGCCCCGGCGAGGAGTTCATCTACGAGTTCGACGCCAAACCCTTCGGCTGCCACCTTTATCACTGCCACGCCCTGCCGCTGAAACGGCACATCCACAAGGGCATGTACGGCCTTTTCGTGATCGACCCGGACCCGGCGCGGCAGTCTGATCCTGCGCTTGCCGCCGTTGCCGCCTCGCGCGTGCTGGGCAGCCCGGAGAATGCCCGCTGGCAGGAGTTGGCGATGGTGATGAACGCCTTCGACACCAATTTCGACGGCGCAAACGAGGTCTATGCGGCCAACACCATCGGCCAGCATTACATGAACGTACCGATCCGCATCGACAAGACACGGCCGGTGCGGGTCTATCTCGTCAACGTGACCGAGTTCGACCCGATCAACTCGTTTCACCTGCACGGTAATTTCTTCGACTACTTCGACACCGGCAGCACGCTGACGCCGACGCTGCGCACGGTGGACATCATCATGCAGTGCCAGGCGCAGCGCGGCATCCTTGAATTCAGCTTTGCCGAGCATGAGGACGGCATGTACATGTTCCACGCCCACCAGTCCGAGTTCACCGAACTGGGCTGGGTCGGCATGTTCGACGTGCGGGGGCCAGAGGCATGAGTGACCAGAGCCAGCCCACCCGTCCCGCTGTGATCCGGCTTCTGCTGGTGCTTCTGCCGCTCGCCGCCATTCTCGGGTCTTTCATCTGGATCGCCTCGCTTGATCCATTGCGCAGCTTCAACAACGGCGCGCCGCCGGTCGAGTCCCTGACGGTGGAGCGGACGGTTCTCGACCAGACCGGCATCCAGATTCTGGTGCGGGCGGGTGGGTCGGAGGCGATGCAGATCGCTCAGGTTGCCGTCGATGACGCTTACTGGACCTTTACGCAGAGCCCGCCGGGCCCGATCGCACGCGGCAGCGCCGTTTGGGTGCAGATCCCCTACCCGTGGGTTCTGGGCGAGGCGCATCATGTCGCCCTGGTTTCCAACACGGGCACCGTTTTCGGGCATGAGATCGCCGTGGCTGTGCCGACCCCTCAGGCCAGCGCCGGCCAGCTGCGCCTGCAGGCGCTGGTGGGTGCGATTGTCGGACTGTTGCCAGTGGCCCTCGGTCTGATGTTCTACCCGGCCATGCGGGGCTTCGGCACCTCCGGCATGAACTTCGTGCTCGCGCTGACGGTGGGCATGCTGGCCTTCCTGCTGCTGGACATGATGGGCGAGGCCACCGAACTGGCGGTCGCAGCGGCAGCGATGTTCCAGGGCTCTGCCATGGTCTGGCTGGCGGCACTGGCCAGTTTCCTGTTGCTGATGGCCATCGGCCGCTGGCGCGGGCGACCCGAAGGGCTGGCCCTGGCCTTCTACATCGCGCTCGGCATCGGGCTGCACAACTTCGGCGAGGGACTGGCCATTGGCGGGGCCTTTGCCGCCGGCGCGGCGGGCTTGGGTACTTTCCTTGTCCTCGGCTTTGCGCTGCACAACGTGACCGAAGGCATCGGCATCGCAGCCCCCATGCTACGCATCCGACCGCCGCTCTGGAGCTTCGCTGCGCTGACGCTGCTGGCCGGTGGACCGGCGGTGCTTGGCATCTGGGTTGGCAGCCTCGCCTATGCGCCGCAGTGGTCGGCCCTCGCACTTGCGGTCGGCGCTGGTGCCATCCTGCAAGTCATGGTCGAGGTAACGGCCTATCTCCAGCGGCAAAACAGTGATCGGCAGGCGATCCTGTTCTCTCCAGCCGTTCTCGGTGGCTTCCTTGGGGGTATCGCCTTCATGTATGTGACAGCGGCGCTGATCAAAGTATGATCCATCCGGCATCATGCCAAAGTCGTACAGACCGGACCATGCGCACGGCTTCACAAGAAACAGGGATATCCGATGCCAACAGGCGACAATTGCGGGGCAACAAGTTCAGGTGACACCGCCGAACCGATTGGCACTCCTGCGGCCATCATCGTGAGATTGTGTCGGCCAACATTGTTGGCTGCTGCGCTTCTGGCACTCGGGGCCTGCACTGTCCCGAACAGTCAGGCCACCGACAAGTCCACCGGGTTCCTCAAGGAACTGCCGGAAGGGGTGGCCTTGATTGCAGCACCCTATCAGAACCTTCAGGAAGTGATGCTGAAGCCGGAAGACGGTTGCTATTGGTACCGTCACGTCGGGCCGGTGGAAACCACGATGTTGCCACTGCGGACGGTCGAGGGAAGGCCAATCTGCACGCAGAGCTCGGCCAGTGTGCCGGCCTCCAGCTGACTGAACGGTGCCCGGGCCGTGCGCCGAGCGACGAGACCAACAATTGCGTGTCACGTGCCGGGCTGCGGGCAGATCGATTTGCGTCGGCCTCGCGCCTGGGGACGCGGGCAGATTGCGGGTTTCTGTTAGCTCGTCGTTGCCACGTTCCCCTCTTCTGCAGGATAGAGATGCGCTGTCACGCCAGTCTGGACCTGCTCGAACAGATCGTTGATGTGCGGCATGACCATGCGCACGCAGCCTGAACTCGCCCGACTGCCGATCGAACGCGGGAGCGGGGTTCCGTGGATCCGCAGATAGGTGTCGCGGTCACCGACGAACAGATACAGAGCCCGCGATCCCAGGGCGTTTGCCGGCCCCGGGTCCATTCCATCTGCAAACTTGGCGTATATCTCAGGCTCGCGCTCGATCATGGCTGGCGTCGGGGTCCAACTCGGCCACTTTGCCTTGCGCCGGATCGTATAGGTTCCGGGCTCGTAAAGACCATCCCGCCCGATGGCGACGCCGTAGCGCATTGCGGTACCGTCAGCCTGAATATGATAGAGATACCGCGCAATCGCATCGACGTGGATATCGCCCGGCACAAGCCCGCCACGCGCCTCGACGCGGGTCGGCAGCAGGCGCGGATGCAGTCCCCACGGGTTGGTCGTTGCAGCAACATAGCCAGGCGGGGTGACCTCGGCATCCCAGGCCGCCCACTGGTCTGACAGATGCGATGCGGCGAAAACCGGGGCGGCAAGCGGTGCCGAAAACAGTGCGGCTGTCGCTGCGATGAAACGGCGTCGTGTATGCATGAGCTTGGCTTTCTTCAGGACAATGCAGCGCAACTCCGCCGATTGCACGGGCAACGTTTGGGCAAGCCATTGGGAAAGCGCGCCTGGTGTCCAGTCAAGTCTGTGTGACAGGCGACCCATTGCCGCGCCCGAGCCATTTTGCAAGCTGTCCGAGCCTGGAGAACGCGCGATGTGGTGCCGCAGCCTGACAATGCCGTGATGTGCCAAACGACATGTTGCACCTCTAGTTGCTAGAGCGGCTAGCCGTCTCGGTGCAACTTGGAGGCTGTGTCACGGGTGAATACACCGGATGAACATCGGTTTTCCAGCAGGACAAGCCTGCGAAGGTTGGCGAGTCCGGTGTTCGCCGTCGCGGCAGGTGCATGCGTGGTCGTGGCCTTGCCACCGTACTCGATCCTGCCGCTCGCGCTGGTGCCTTTCGCAGCGCTGGCGCTCTTGTTGCGTGACGGATCCCAGATGCAGGCAATCGGTCTGGGATACCTCTTCGGCTTGGGTCAGTTCGTGCCGGGGCTATTCTGGATTTCCGAGAGCTTTCAGGTCGAGGCCAACCGCTTCGGCTGGCTGGCGCTGCCCGCTGTTGTGGGTCTTGCTGCGGTCCTGTCGATTTTTCCTGCGCTGGCCTGTGGCGTGTCGGCCCGGCTGGCGCGAGCAGGACTGCCCCCCGCCCTGTCGCTCGCCACGACCTGGACATTTGCCGAATGGCTGCGCGGCCATGTGCTGACAGGCTTTCCCTGGAACCTTGCCGCCTACACGCTTGCCGACTGGACCATCCTTGCCCAGGGGGCGTCGGTATTCGGCAGCTACGGGCTGGGGTTTCTGATGGTCTTGTGCGCAGCCTGCACGGGGCTTGCGGTCGGTCGTGTACCAATGAAACTTCGCCGCACGCGCATCGGCGTCGCCGTCGCAATCGTTCTGGGATTGGCGGGTTTCGGGGCGTTGCGCATTCAGCTGTCAGCTGCGGACAGCTCAGCGGGACCGGAGATTCGGATTGTCCAGCCGAACATCGCACAAAGCGCCAAATGGGACCCCGCTGCGCGTGACGCGAACATCTTGCGGCTTCTGCGCCTCTCGGCACGGCCCGGAACATTCGATCTGCTGCTCTGGCCCGAAACCGCATGGCCCGGTTTCCTGACCAAAGATGCGGCGGCCCGCGCGATGGTCGGCTGGCTCCTCTCGGATCGCGCGGTCCTTCTGACCGGCAGCCCCGAGCGCGAGGTCGCAGGATCGGACACGATCTATCGGAATGCGGTTCTGGCCATCGGTCCCGACGGCACTGTCCTGACCCGCTATGCCAAGCATCACCTTGTCCCCTTCGGCGAGTACGTGCCCTGGCGCAGCCTGCTTCCATTTCAGCGCATCGTTCGGTCCCTCGGTGACTTCACGCCCGGCCCCGGTCCTCGGACGCTGGCGTTCGGCCCCTTTCCGTTTCCCGGCGTGGCGATCTGCTATGAGGTCATCTTTCCCGGCCATGTCGTCGACGAAGCGATCCGGCCCGACTGGATCTTCAACGCAACGAATGACGCCTGGTTCGGGACGTCGATTGGGCCCTGGCAGCACTTCGCCTCGGCGCGGATGCGCGCCGTCGAAGAAGGCCTGCCGTTGGTTCGTGCGGCAAACACGGGAATTTCAGCGGTCGTCGATCCGTTCGGACGCGTTACCGCTCTGCTTGATCTCGGAGAACAGGGGATCATCGACACAAGCCTGCCACGGCCGCTTCGGGCAACACCCTATGCCCTTTTCGGTGACTGGATGCTGCTTGCTCTGCTTGCGGGGTTCTGGACCGTCTCTGCAATTTGCCAGCGGGTTCGTCCCGCAAAGCTGCTGACAGGAAACACGCGATGATCGGACCCGCCTTCGCCCTCGTCGGCTTCATCTGGGGGGCGGTGCTAGCCCGCAAGCGCGGCGGAAACCGGCTCGATTGCCTACAATACGGCGCAGGCTTCGCAATCGCCTTTGGCCTTGTCGGAGCCCTTCTTGGGATCGCACTGGCTCGCTTTCTGATCACGCCCGGATAGGCGAAAGCCCGCCTGACGCATCCGAGCAAGGCAGTTGTCGCTTGAACCTCTAGCTGGTCAAGGTTCTAAACGGCACTTTGCGAAAATGGGATACCCGAATGCGACTGCGCCGCCTGCAATTCGTCCTCTGGACCGCCGTCACGGTCGCAGTCATGGCGTTCGTGGCGGTGCGCTGGTCCGCCGAGTGTCTGCCGGTCGATGCGGAAACGGCCTTCTCTCCGTCCTTTGCACTTGCTGACAGCGGCGGCACCCTGCGGACTTCGGACGAATTTGGCGGCAGGTTCATGCTGGTCTTCTTCGGATTCACCAGTTGTCCGGACGTTTGCCCGACCACTCTGTCCGAGGTCGCGCAGGTGATGGACGATCTCGGGCCGGATGCGTCGCAGGTGCAGCCCATCTTCATTTCCATCGACCCCGAGCGGGACCGGCGGCTTGGTCTGCGGGACTATACCGAGGCGTTCCACCCGGCGATCCTCGGGCTTGCCGGAACCGAGGCCGAAACGCAGGCCACAGCGGACAGCTTCAAGATCTACTTTGCCCGCGAGGGCGACGCTGCGGCACCGGACGGCTACACCGTGTCGCACAGCCCAGGCCTGTTCCTGATCGGCCCCGACGGCGTATGGTTGCGGCAGTTCACCTACGGCACACCCGCCGCCGACATCCTTTCCGACCTCAGATCGAGACTTTGACGCATGAAATCCCTGTTCCTGTCCACGGCCCTGCTCCTTGCCGCCCCTGCGGCCTTCGCCTGCGAGACATTCACAGTCGGTGACCTGACGGTTGAGCACGCCTGGTCCAAAGCAACCATCGGAGCGGGTCGCCCCGCCGTCTTATATGTCGAGATCACGAACAGCGGCGGCATCGATGATGCCCTGACCGGCATCGCGACGCCGGCGGCGAACATGCCGATGCTGCACGAAACCGTCGTCACGGACGGCATCGCCTCGATGCCACACGCGACGTCGATCCCGGTTCCGGCGGGCGAGATGGTGGCGCTGGCTCCGGGCGGGTATCACGGCATGCTGATGGGCCTCGCCACGGCGCTGAAGGAAGGCGACCGGTTTCCGGTGACGCTGACCTTCGAGAAGGCGGGTGATGTGACCGTCACCGTCGATGTTCTCTCCCTGCGGGCGGAGGGTCCGGATTGCGACGACGCAGGGCAGTAACCCTTGGCTTTGGCGGCATAGGCGCGGCCGTCGCCTTCATGTTGGGCCTCGGCGCGTGGCAGACACGCGGTCGGTTGCGCACGGACGTGGTCCTCCCACTGCCTGTCAGCGAAATGAACTGGAAACTCACCGACCATCTTGGCGAACCTGTCAGCCCCTCGGACTGGATGGGCCGCCCTATCATGGTCTTCTTTGGGTTCACCTGGTGCCCGGATGTCTGCCCGACCACTCTGAGTGACATCGCGCTCTGGCTCGAGGAACTGGGGCCCGACGCCGACCGGCTGGTCGTTGCGCTGATCTCGGTCGACCCCGACCGGGACACACCTGGGGTCCTGGCCGACTATGTCGCCAACTTCGATCCGCGCATCATCGGGCTGACGGGATCGGCCGATCAGATCGCGCAGGCAGCCGCTGATTTCCGCGTGACCTATCGCCGTGTGATCCGCGACGACGGTGAATACACCATGGACCACACCGCCGGCGTGTACCTGTTCCGCCCGGATGGACGCTTCGCCAGCATCATCGACTTCCACGAGGACCGGCGCTTCGCCGTGCCAAAAATCCGCCGAACTCTCAACTGACAGTCATTCTGCCAGATGATCCGCTCCGTCCTCATGGTCCTCGCCGTCACCTCATTCGCGCCCCCGTCGGCTGCGGCTGATCCACCGACCGCACATTGTCCTGCCTCATTCGCAGCCACGATTGCCCCAGGTGACACGCTCGAAAGCGTTCTTGGCCATGCAGGCATCCCTGCCGCAATCCGGGCTGAGGCCGCCCTGGCGCTGGCCAGTGTCTACGATCTGACCGACCTGCGGCCCGGGCATCGCCTGGAGTGGGTGGCAGCATCGGGCGATCCGGCAAGCCTGAAGCGCCTGTCGCTCTTCGTCGAAGATGGCGTAGAGATCGTCTTGACGTTCCATTGGTGGAACGTTCCAAGGATTGAATCCCATCTTCCCTTTCGGAGCGACGATCATGGCTTTCACCAAGTAACAGATCGACGAATTTATGGCCAACGTCGCCGTGGCCCGCAAGCGCGAGTTGTGATCCCTCCCCCTTCACCGATCCTTCGGTGAAACGCCAAGCTCAAACGCGTACGCCCTGAATTCAGCTGACAGCTTCAAATGAAATCATGGGCCGAACGCGACCACGCGCGGCTTCGCAGCGGATGCCCGGATCGTGCCCTCACCCGCCAATCGGCCTGAGCACAAGTCCCGTCGCCCCCTGAACCAAAACCGACCCTGCGTCCAGCACGCCGACCTTTTGCCCGTCCTCGAAGATTGCCACGCCGCTTTGCCGGATGCTGCGGATAAGCGCTATCAGTTCGGGCGAAGTGCCGACTTTCAGATGTCCGGTCGGATCACCGGCATTCACAGCCGAAAGATCAAGGATGCTGACGTCAAGCCCCCCGATTTCCGCTGTCGACCGCACGTTGCCAAGCCGTGCCCTTTCGCCACGGATCACCGCCGAGAGTTTCAATGCACGGTCGTCATCCGACACGAGCAGGTAGATCGGCACGCCGGCCGCCAGCACAGGCGGGGCCTGGCGGCGGAAAACATCGACATCGAGATCGGCCGAAATCAGGATGAGGGCGTTGACACGGTCAAGGACGGACCGCTCGCCCGACAGCGCGAGCGTGCGCAAGGTCTCCATCGCCAGAAACGTGCCCATCGAATGCGCGACCAGGTTGTAGCCGCGCAAGGTGGTGCGCCGCATGAGCGACATGGTTTCCGCCAGCGCATCGCGCGAAAAGAGCGCGTTCTCGCGGTCGGCAACATAGGCCAGAAGCTTGGCCTCGGTGGGCCACGTGAACAGCACACCGACCCCCGGCGACTGGATGTCGTGGCGCAGTTGCGCGTCCTTTATCAGCGCCTCCGCGAAATTGGTGTTGAAGCCGTGGACATAGAGCACCCCGGTACGCCCGGACGCGGGAAAGGCGGCGGCGGCGGCGTTGACGGCTCCGACAAACCCCTGGGGCCCTGCCAGCCGCTCGGCCTCCAGCACCAGGAAGTCGCGGCGCGGATCGGGCTTTCCGCGCGGATAGCGGACATCGCCCAGTTTGCGATCCGGTGGGACCGAGATCGCAAACCGCGCGAAGTTCGTGGCAAAGTCGCGCTCGTCCGAGAAGAAGACCGGCGCGTCGGCTGGCCTCCGGGATGTGGCGACGATCGCCTTCATCACGTCGGCTCCCTCGGGCGGGCCTGGGTCGATCTGGGCGATCACGCCTCGCCGTCCGCATCCGGCAATCGTCGCAGCCCCCATCAGGGCCATCCAGCGACGGCGTGACAATGAAGGAACGGTCCGGTATGTCATCGTCATTCTCCTCAGGCCACCGCTGCTGCGGCAGCACCTGCACCGTCGCCCACTGCGACCACGCGCACCTCGCGCCGGGCAAACGCGATGCCTGCCGCCGCAAAATCCGCCTGGATGCGGCGGTAGATGTCGCGCTGGATCAGGTACTGCATCGACAGCTCAGGGCGGTACATGAACTTGCCGCGCACCACGATGCCCACATCGTCCACTGCGCTTACACCCTTGAACTTGAAAGGCTGGATAAATGCCGGGGCATATTCGGGGTTGGCCATCAGGTCCTGCCCGATCCGCTTGAAGATCTTGCGCACCTTTTCCAGGTCGGTGTCGAACGGAACGGTGAACACCTGCTTCATGGTGCCCCAGTCGCGGCTCATGTTGGTGATGGCGCTGATGTTGCTGTAGGGGATGCAGTTCAGTGCGCCGTCGGACTGGCGCAGGTGCAGGGACCGGATCGACAGCCGCTCGACCGTACCCTCCATGCTGCCGGAACTGACATATTCGTTGGCGCGGAAGGCATCCTCGATCAGGAAGAACATGCCCGAGACGACATCGGCAACCAGCTTTTGTGCGCCGAAGCCTACCGCGATGCCCAGCACTCCGGCCCCGGCCAAGAGGGTGGTGACGCTGACCCCCAGATGATCCAGCGCCATCAGCACCGTCACGATCACGACCGCTACCTGCAAGGTCAAGCTGATCGGCGGGAGGACGGTGGCCAGGCGTGACGCGGTGCCAGTTGCGCCGCCTTCGTCCAACGCCTCGGGATTGGCCGGAGCGGCATTGACAGCCTCGTTCGCAAGACGGCGGTTGATCGAAAGCCGCACCAGTTCCCAGACCACGTAACCGGCCAGAAGCATCATCAGCGCGCCGATCAATCGTTGGGCCAACGCTTCGCCCACACCGCTGGAGGCGACGCCGAACAACGAGATGCGCCACAGGCCCGCAACAGCCAGGATGATCGCGCCGAAGACGATGACGCGGGCGATGCGGACTCCCCCAGCGACGGCCGAGACGCGGGCAGCCTCGGCCGCAGGGCCGCTGCCGCGCATGGGCGGAACGACCAGGCGCACCGCAGCCCGGATCAGCGCGTCGCACATAGGGGCCACGAGCACCAGCGCCAGCCCCAGAAGATGCCGTCCGCCCTGCACGTCCGGTCGATCACGGGCGGCCCAGTCGGCGGTGGCCACGATCCACGTGCCCAGGATCGCCAGAACTGCCAGCGCCGGATAGGCACGGGTGATCAGATTATCGGCTGCCCCCTCGGCACCGGTGCCGCCGCGCACCAGGGCGCGCAGCGCCGTGCGCCCCAGCAGCACGACCAGAGCCAGAACCACATAGACCAGCGTATTCAGCCAGAAGCCCGCGCCATGCGCGAGGTCGCCGCCGCCGATCTCTTCTGCCAGGCGCAGGAATGTCTGCCCGATGCCGAACACGACCACCGCCGCCACCAGGCCGCGCGTCAGGAACCGGGCGGCACCGTCATCCAGACTGACCAGCCGCAGGTCGGCACGCCGCGGCGACAGGAAGAACCGCAAGAGATCGTACAGGAGGCGCGGCACGAAGACGAGCCAGATCAGAATGGTCAGCGCCACGCGCGCCTCGCCCGCAGGCAGGATGGCGACGACGACAAGTGTTCTGACAGCCAGGGCAAGAACGCCCCCCGCCGCATCGCGGAGGAACCGGCGCAACAGCACGAGGATCGAGGCGGGAAAGGGCGGTACGACCGCCGATTCCGCCGTCGGCACGCCGCGCGCGGACTGCCAGGCGACCATGCGGCGCGAATAGTGGCGGTCAATGGCCAGTCCAAGGCCTATGGCGCAGACGAGCGTGGCAAGGAACAGGACGGCGCCCGTCCTGCCGAGGTCGGTCAGGAAGGTACGCAGAGCCAGCACCACAGCCGCCGCATTGGCGGGACTGTCTGAAATTGCCGAGGAGGTTTGCAGGATAACCCGCCGAATTTGATCTGTCGTGGCGTCGATGATGGATGGCCGCGGCGCGGCGGCGGATGTCGCCACAGCCTCTGCCCGCGCGCCAAGCTCGGACAGAAGGATGCCCCGCACCTCGGTGTCCGACAGGCGCGCCACCATCGCCTCGACCGCCGCAGGCGTCAGCCGATCAGGCAGCGGCTGGGTTGGTGCCTCCTGCGCCCGGGCCTGAACCGTTGTCAGAACGGCCAGTATCAGTCCGGCCAGGCAGGCCGATCTGGCCAGACGCAGGCAAGGGATGCCCCAGGCCGCTGCCAGTCGATTGAGCACGATAACTCTCCCCAGGCATCGATCCCGCAGGGTGCCCGTCCATCTCGAAGGTGTTTCAGGTAACGCCGCCGCTAGAAGCGGAAGGTGACGCCCACAACCGGCCCGCTCATGCGGATGTCGTAGACAAAGCCGTCATCTTCGTAGTCCACCGACAGCACGCGATAGCCCGCGCGGAACGCGACACGGTCGCTCTTGTGCCAGTTGACGGTGCCCAGAAGCTGCCAGGTCTCGTCCGATCCCACACCAAATCCGCCGAAATCACCGGCCAGGGTCATGCTCCATGCCCCGCCCAGCCGGGCATTCATCCGCGCGATGATGACCGGGTCAACCCAGCTTGCGCTGTCGGCAAAGGACGCCGATGCCGCGCCGATGGCCACGCTGCCCGCGTTGTCGACGTTCCAGTAGCGCAGACCCGCGCCGAGATCGACTGTTACGTTCGCATCCTGATGCACACGGTACAGCGCATTGGCCTGCAGGGTCAGGGTTCGTTGCGTCAGTCCGGCGCTCAGCGCCGGGACGACCGGCACCGTGCCCGAGGGCGAGACCTTGGAATACATCAGGTCGCCCATGAACCCCCACTTGCCGCGCCGCACCTCGACCGCCGACATCACGCCGAAATCGAGGTCGTCCAGCACATCGCTGAAGCTCAGGTCGATATTGGCGGGCGGCAGGCCCGACGTGACCGAGGCGCGCCCGTCGATGGCGCTGGCAAATAGATAGCCGGTCAACAGGACCTCGCGGTCCTGAGCCGCTGCGGTCAGCGGCAGGGCGGAAAGGGCAAGGGCGACCGCCCCCGCCAGCCGTTTCGGGTTCATTGTCATGGCGGTCAATCCTGCGGGGTGGACAGGGGTTGCGACAGTGCCGCGCGCAAGGCGTTGCCGAAGAACATGGGCGGGGCCATCGACCGTGCCAGTTCGACCACGCGAGCCTGCAATTCGGCCACCTTGTCGGGGTTGGCCGCTGAGAGGTCGGTGGTTTCGCCGGGGTCCGCGCCCAGATCGAACAGTTCCACCAGCGGCGGCAGGGTGGCCGTCCAGACCAGTTTCCAGTTCCCGTCGCGCACAGCGCCGTTCCCCGGCTCGACGTTGTAGACGAGGTCCTGGCGGGGCGAGGCCTGCCCCGACCCCAGCGCCTGCCACACGTCGATCCCGTCCAGCGGCTTGGCTGCTGCAAGATCGGCCGAGGTCAGCGCGGCAAGGGTGGGCAGCATGTCGACCACATGCATCAGCCCTTCGGACGTGCCCGGCGCGATGCGCCCCGGCCAGTTGGCCAGCGCCCCCACCCGCGTGCCACCCTCATAGAGGCTGCCCTTGCCATCGCGCAGCGGGCTGTTGTTCGGCGGCAGTTCGCCCGTCACCGCGCCCTCGCCCACGAACATCTTCGACGTCGTGCCGCCGTTGTCGCTGTGGAAGATGATCAGCGTATCCTCGCGCAGGCCGCGCCGGTCAAGCGCCGCGATCACCGCGCCAATCTGGTCGTCCATGGCCGCGATCATCGCCGCATAGGTGCGGCGGTTTTCGTCGGCGATTCCGGGGAAGCGGTCGATATAGGCCTGCGGTGCCTGAAACGGCGTATGCGGTGCGGTAAAGGCGAGGTACAGAAACAGCGGTGCCTCGCCATCGTGGCCGTCGATGATATTCACAGCCTCGGTCCCGAACAGTTCGGTATCATAGCCCGGCTCTTCCAGCAGGTCGTTGTCGCGGTACCAGTCGGTCATGCCGTGGGCGGTGTGCTTGAAGTGGTCGATCTCGCCCACCAGCGCGCCATAGAAGCTGTCGAAACCGCGCTGCCGCGGCCACATCGCCTTGTTGCCATGGCCGAGGTGCCACTTGCCGATCATAGCCGTGCGGTACCCCGCGCCCTTCAGCACCTGCGGCAGGGTCAGTTCGTCGGTTGCCAGGCCATAGACCGCACCCGAGGGGATCACCCCCAGTTGCAGGCCATAGCGCAGGGGATAACGCCCGGTCATCAGCGCGGCGCGCGTGGGGGTGCAGAGCGGCTGGGTGTAGAACTGCTGCAGTTTGACGCCGCCATTCGCCAGGGCGTCGATATGCGGTGTCAGGACATCGGACCCGCGATACCCCAGATCGGCAAAGCCGAGATCGTCGGCGACGATGTAGACGATGTTCGGGCGCTTGCGTTCCTGGGCGCGGGCCGGGTCGGCAAGCGCCGAAAGGCCCAGGACGGCGGCAAGGAACCCGGACGAACCGGCCAGAACATCGCGGCGGGTCGGGCCTTCGGGGGGCGGGGTCATGTCGTTCATCTTGGTCCTCAGGTGGGTTGGGGGTCGCGCCGCACGCAGCGGAACCCGATGTGGCAGGACGAAGTGTCCAGGGTCTGGGATTGCCGCGCCGCGGGGCGGTAGCGGCGGCAGTAGCTGGGTGCGCAGAGGTGCGATCCGCCCTTCAGCACCTTGCGCGCGGGCTCCGGCAGCGCCATCCGCAGGCCGTCCCGCGATGGCGTGCAGCATGCGGGCGCGGTCTTGTCGCGGTGGTCGGGGCGGTAGTGGTCCTTGGTCCATTCCCAGGCATTGCCGATCATGTCGTAGAGGCCGTAGCCGTTCGGCGGAAAGGCCGTGACGGGCGAGGTGCCGACATGGCCGTCGGCCGCGGTGTTCTCGACCGGAAAGCGGCCCTGCCAGATGTTCGCCCGATGCACGCCGCCGGGGGCCAGCTCGTCACCCCAGGCAAACTCGGCGCGGTCAAGTCCGCCGCGCGCCGCAAACTCCCATTCCGCCTCGGTCGGCAGGTCCTTGCCCGCCCAGGCGGCGTAGGCCGTGGCATCGGCAAAGCTGATGTGGACGGCGGGATGTTCCTCCTGCGCCTCGCTGCCCGGGCCAAGCGGGTGGCACCAGCTTGCACCGGGCCGATAGCACCACCAGGCGGCCCAGTCGTGCTGGGCGGCGATCCCCGCAGGCGACCGGAACACCAGCGATCCCGGAACCAGCAGCGCGGGATCGGCCCCGGGCACATCTTCGGGCAGGGGCACGCGTTCAGCGGCGGTCACAAAGCCGGTGATGGCGACGAAGCGTGCGAATTCGCGGTTGGTTACGGGGATCCGGTCGATCCAGAAGCCGTCCACGGCGGCCAGATGCACGGGGGCTTCTTCGGGGTAATGGTCCTCCGATCCCATGTGATAGACGCCGCCTTCGATCCAGACCATTTCGGTTCCGCCAAAGTAGGCGGCGGTCGGAGACGGCAATTTCGCGGCCTTGACAGGCATGGATGATGACCCCGTCCCTTTGTGGACAGCTGCTGACGTGGGATTGCACCGGATTGCGCAAAGACTGCCCCGCACCTGTCGGAACGGATGCCGAAGACGACGGAAAGCAGAACTATTTCATGATCTTACTGGGCGATTGCAGGTCGCCTGCCGACATCACCCTACGGCGGGCGCCGCCCTTGCGGCAATTGC
The DNA here is from genome assembly GCA_052387255.1 of Gemmobacter sp. Lineage (GTDB taxonomy): Bacteria > Pseudomonadota > Alphaproteobacteria > Rhodobacterales > Rhodobacteraceae > JBBQXK01. The sequence goes on from JBQTJI010000096.1 coordinate 37,414, forward strand.
CATTTCGCGCCAGAACGACCGGATCGCTCGGCGTCAGGACGCGTGCATGGGCAATCAGGAACTGTGTCGCGCGCGGAAATCTGACGGCGTCGTGCCTTCCCAGCGGTGAAAGGCCCGGACGAAATGCGAGGCGTCGGTATAGCCAAGTTGCGCCGCGATCCCGGCAACACGCGCTTGCGGATCGGCCAGCAGGACCACCGCCGTCCGGTGACGCCAGTCATCGACCAACCCCTCGAACGTCGTGTCCATCTCGGCCAGACGCCGCTGCAGGCTGCGGGGCGACAGGCCAAGCGTCGCGCAACTGTCCACGACCGAGATCTTGCCCAGCATGGCCGCCGCCGCGATCTGCACTTGCAGGCTCTGCAGCAGATCCGGGCCGTCCGGCAGGACGTCACGGGGCACATTCTCCGCCTCTGGCGTCAAGGCGGCGGACCAGAGCCGATCACCGGCCGGCGCGCGCAGCGCGTTCGGGCGGTCGAGCAGGCTCGCGTCGAAATGGATCACCAGGTCCCGCCCCGGCAGGAAGGCCACGGCACAGCCGAGCATGTCTTCGTACAGGCGCAGCGGCACAAGGGGCCGATGCGGCAATGTGACGTGAAGCCTTGCGTCGGCATCCCCTGCCACGGCCCGCACGAATTGCACGATGAAGGCTGCAATCCCCTCGTTCAGGAACCGCGCCTGCATCGGGTCGCTGTCATGGATCCGGTGGACCCAGCGCGCCCGCTTGCCGTCGGTTGCAATCGACACCTGCACACCACGCTGCAGCCACGGCATCTGCCGTTTCTGCATCGTCAGCCCCTCGCGCAGCGTGCGTCCCAAGCTGACCGCCGCACCGAACGGACCAAGCCTGCGCACGTCCGTACTCGCCGCCATCTGGAAGCCGATGGTTGCATCGCCGGTCATCCGCGCCAGGCCCTGCATCATGGTGCAGACCTGCGCCCGTGTGACGACCTGACCGTCCCAGTCCACCTCATCCCGCGCCAACCCGCCGCGCGCCAGCACCAGGCCCAGGCGCGCGCCATGCCGCTCTGCGACGACAGGCAAAGCGTGGATCAGCGACAGACGGACGCCATGGCGATCATACATTGCGCAACGCTTGCACGATTTCGTGATCGCCACAATGGGCGGGCACCTCCTCTCCTCCGACCAAAGCGGCCAGGGGAATCGCTTGAAGGTCATTTCCCTGCCTGAGTGGTGATGGTTTTAAGGTAGTCCTGATCCCATCCGGCAGCTTTGCGTTTGGATTTGAGGCTGTCTTTTCCGGGGGCTGCCCGGATCAGGTTCATGGCCATGTGTTTGATTGTGGCCATGTTTTTTGGCCCCTGTTCGGTTCGCAAGCGCATCAGGTCGTCGTGGAAGACCACGTCCAGAACCCAGTGCAGGCGGTTCTCGATGCCCCAGTGCGCGCGGACGGCGCGGGCGAGGAGGGTCGGGTCGAGCGCCATCGACGACAGGAAAAAGCGGCGCGAGGTCGTGGTTTTGCCGTCGCGTTCGACGCAGGCTTCGAGCATGGCAATGGCTTTCAGACCGGGAAAGCGCGGCTCGCCGGGGGCGTGACGGTCGGATTGAAGCCAGGCAACGTCCGTGCTGACCCAGTGGCTGCGTATTTCGATCCGGCCATGGTCGGCATCGGTGGTGGTATGGGGATCGCCGCGCTGCTCGGGCGCGTCAAAGAACAGCGCGACCTCGGTGGCAAGGCTTTTCTGGTTGTCCTTGAGCGCCAGAAGATCGTCGGCCCCGCGCGCCAGAATGGTCTGGGCGATCCTGGTCTGCGTGCCCATCGCGTCGATGGTGACCAAAGCACCGGTCAGCTGCAGGCGCTCGAGCAGCAGAGGTATTGCGCTGATTTCGTTCGATTTCGCATCCGTCGCCTGTTGCCCCAGCACCAGCCGCTGGCGCGTGGCCCAGGCCGAAACCATATGCAGGGGATGCGTCCCGCCATGGGCGCGGCGCGAGGTCTTGCCGTCGATGGCGACGATGTCGGGCTCGGCCTCGCGCAACCCGTCAACCCAGGCCGTGAAGGCTGTGGCGAACAGATCGCCGTCGAGCGCGTTCATCACGTCGTTCAGCGTGTCATGCGAGGGGATGCCACGTTTGAACGGCAACATCCCGCGCAGAAAACGCAGCTTTTTCAACCCCCAGAGCCGCGTCTCGACAAAATCCTCGGCCCCGGCAAGCGTCGCGCAAAGGACCAACAACATGATCTCCGGCAGCGGATACAGCACTTTCCCACGCTGGCGTGGGTCATCAAGGGCTGAGAAATGGTCCAGAAGAGAAGCGCCGCGCATCGGGAAACCTCTTCATTGCGAGGCCCGGAGTGAATCACGGATCAGGCACCAAGGGAATCCAGAGCCGGTTCAAGCGATTGCCCTGCCAAAGCGGCAGAGCTCTGGGCGGTCGATCATCCGGTCGTTTAGTGGCGCTATATGAAACTGCAAACGGTCTGTTTTGATGCCCCTGATCGGCTACGCGCGCGTCTCGACCGAAGATCAGACCCCCCTGCCCCAGTCGCAGGCCCTGAAATCCGCAGGCTGTGTCGAGATCCACGAGGAGGAGGCCTCGGGCGGGAACCGCGCGCGGCCCGTGCTGGCGCGGGTGCTGGAACGGATCGGCAAGGGCGATACGCTGGTCGTGGTGCGCATCGACCGGTTGGCGCGGTCGCTCTCCCACCTCCTCGAGGTGATCGAACGGCTGGAGGCCGAGGGCGCCTTCTTCCGATCGTTGACCGATCCGATCGACACGTCCTCGCCGCAGGGCAAGTTCACCCTGCAGGTCTTGGGTGCTGCGGCCGAATTCGAGCGGGCCCTGATCCGCGAGCGCACCAAGGCCGGGCTGGCCAGCGCAAAAACTAGAGGCCGGGTTGGCGGCAATCCGGGCCTGCGCGCCCGTGATCCGGCAGCGCTGCGCAAGGTGCGGCTGGCGCGGCAGGACGGCTATATGGAACGCCTGAACGAGACGGCGCAGGACTGGGTTCCCCATGTCCGCCGCCTGCGGCCCGACATGGCCTGGGAAGACCTGCTGCGCATCGTCAACGGCCCCCTGCCCCGTGACCGCCACTGGACGCAGAGCCGACTCCGGCGCGCCGTCAACGCCTATGTCCGCGACGGCTTTCTGCCCGACACGGTGCTGGCCCGCGCCGGGCGCCGCGAAACCGACGACCGCCTGCCCGCCATCGTCGCCGCTATCAAGGGCGCGGACCCCGACATCACGCTTCAGGCGATCTGCACCCGGCTGGAAGCGATGCGCGAGCGAACACCCCGCGGGCGGACAAGTTGGCAGCCGTCTTCAGTGAAGATGCTGCTAGAGCGGGCCGAGAGCCTTGGATTGCTCGACTGAGCAAAATAACCTTGCAAATCTTCCATCGTGTGGAGTAATTGCAAGGTATGTATCAGCGCCAGACCAGTCAGATCGTCCGATCCGCCCTCAATGCCCAAGCGGCTGTTGTCCTCTTGGGGCCCCGGCAGGTTGGCAAGACCACACTTGCACTCGAGATAGCCGAGCAACGCCCATCTGTGTACCTCGATCTGGAACGCGACGCGGATCGGCAGGTCCTGACAGAGCCCGGTCTGTATCTGGATGAGCAAGTCGGCAAGCTCGTCATCCTGGATGAGGTTCAGCAGATGCCGGACCTGTTCAAGAACCTCCGTGGGCAGATCGATATGCGGCGGCGCAAGGGGGCCCGCACAGGGCAGTTCCTCCTGCTTGGGTCTGCATCGAATGTGCTGCTGCATCAATCGGCCGAATCCCTTGCCGGGCGGGTTCGCTATATCGAAATGCCGCCTCTCCTTCTGGACGAAGTCGGCGAGGACAGGTTGAACGACCTGTGGCTGCGGGGCGGTTTTCCTGACAGCTTCCAGGCCGAAAGCGACCGGTCCAGCATGACCTGGCGTGAGGATTCTCTGCGCACCTACCTGGAGCGTGATATTCCGGCCCTCGGACCGCGCATCCCGGCGGCCACGCTTCGCCGCTTCTGGACGATGCTGGCGCATGCGCAGGGTGGACTGCTGAATGCCGCCGCGCTTGCCGAGGGTCTGGGCGTCTCGGGCCAGACGGTGGGACGATACCTTGATCTGCTCGTCGATCTTATGTTGGTCCGGCGCCTGCAGCCTTGGCGTGAGAATGCGGGCAAGCGCGTCGTTAAGTCGCCAAAGGTCTTTGTCAGGGATAGCGGCCTCGTCCATGCCTTGCTTGGCCTCGGTTCGCTGGAAAGCGTGCTAGGGCACCCGGTGGTCGGTGGGAGCTGGGAAGGGTTCTCCATCGAAACCCTGATCGCCGCCGCGCCAGCAGGGACCGAACACTTCTTCTACCGTACTGCGGCGGGGGCCGAGCTTGACCTTGTTCTGCGGCTCCCCGGGAATGCGATCTGGGCTATTGAGATCAAGCGCACCACAACACCCAAGGTGTCGCGTGGTTTTCACCTGTCGGTCGATGACATCAAGGCCGACCGGAAGATCTTGGTCTATGCCGGTGAACGGGAGGTGCCGGCAGGGGACGGTTTGCGCGCAATACCTCTAGCCATAGCTGTCCGGCTTCTGAGTGGGATGGGGTAAACGCACGAATCAACTGAGGTAGCTTGGGGCCGAGCTGACACCACTACATGTTGTTCAGGCCACAGCAGTTGTCCGGCGCATCATCGTATAAGTTTCAACTGGTTACGATGCCCGAAGTCGTCTATCTTCACCGCCTTGGCTTCCAAGCAGCACGATCTGTAGAATCTTCTTGCAGGAATGGTCCAGTTGGCGCATTTTCATCCGTAGCGCCAAAGATCGAGAATTTCGGGTTTTTGCGCTACCACCTGAGAGAAGACAGCGGGGAACGCAGGCTCAACTGCGTCACCATGAGGAATACGAGGGCAGCATGTCAGCAGAGCGAGTCTTCGCCGAGCTTCAAGGCGACGCGTCAACACTGCATGACTCGATCCGCCGACATCTGGAGCGCAACTTTGCCCCCGATGCACTAAAGCATCTACGGAGTTTCTCGTCGACCGAGGCCGCCGATTTCCTGGGTCTGGCACCGGGTCACTTGCGCAAGCTTCATGCCGAGGGCAAGATCCCCGAAGTTCCCTTCGATGAGCGCGGGCGGAAGCTCTATTCCGCCGAGGCCCTAGGCCAGATCCGGCTAGCGCTTGCGAGGGCGACACGGGACCCATCGCTGTATCTGCGCGGGCGCGTCGGACTGGAGGCGCTGCAGCTCATCTCCTGCGTCTCGTTCAAGGGTGGCTCGGCCAAGACAACCACTGCAGCCTATCTGAGCCAGTGGTTCGCGCTGCATGGCTATCGCGTTCTGGTGGTCGACATGGACCCGCAGGCCTCGTTGTCGTCGATGACCGGGCTGCGGCCCGAGATCGACTTCTCCCACCAGGGCACGGTCTATGATGCGATCCGCTATGTCGATCCGCTGCCCATGAACGAGGTCATTCGCCAGACCTATTTCCACGGCCTCGACATCGCAGCGGGCGGGTTGATCCTGTCGGAATACGAAACCGAAACCCCCTATGCCCTGCGCAGGGGTTCGGAACCACCCTTTTACCTGCGCCTGCGCGAGGCGATTCTGTCAGTTGAAGCCAGTTACGACCTCGTCTTCATCGACTGCCCGCCGCAACTGGGATTTCTGACGCTGTCCTCGCTGGTCGCTTCGTCGTCGATCATCATTCCGGTGGTGCCCAACTTCATTGACGTCGCTTCGCTGGCCCAGTTTCTGACGATGACCTCTTCTCTGCTTGATACAATCCGCGATGCCGGCATGTCGCTGGATTACGACTTTCTGCGCTATCTTGTGTCGCGGTTCGAGCCGTCGGACGGCCCACAGGCGCAGGTGGCAGGGCTACTTCGGGCGAACTTCGGCAAGAGGGTGATGACAGAGGCCTTCCTCAAGTCGACGGCCATTTCGGATGCGGGGCTGACGCACCAAACGCTGTTCGAGGTTGGCCGCGGCAGTATGAACCGCAACACCTATGATCGCGCAATGGAATCGGTGAATGCCGTCGCACGGGAGTTGGAGCAGGAAATCCACGCTGCCTGGGGAAGGAACTGACATGGCACGCAAGAACATGTTCGATGGGATTACCCCACCCCGAGCTGAGGAAGCCGCCCCGCAACGGCCCACGCCCCGGATGCCCGAGGTGTTTCAGAGCGCTGGTCCGGTCGCTGCCATTCGCAACGACCTGCGCACCCTCGGCAGCCGATCAGTGCAGGAAATCGACCCAGAGTTAATCGAAGATACCGGGCTCAAGGACCGGCTTGGCCCGCTGGACGAAGACCTTGCTGATCTGCGCGACAGCATCGGCAAACATGGCCAACAGGTGCCGATTCTATTGCGGCCCCACCCCAGGCTCAGTGGGCGCTATCAGGTGGTCTATGGCCGCCGCAGGCTGGCGGCGATCCGGGCGTTGGGAACGCCGGTCAAGGCACTGATCCGCACCCTGTCGGACGAAGAGGCTGTGCTGGCGCAAGGGCAGGAGAACAACCTGCGCAGAGATCCGTCCTTCATCGAAAAAGCCTTGTTTGCCGGAGACTTGGAGGAGGCCGGCTACGATGCTCGCGTCGTGCAGGATGCGCTCAACGTAAATCGCAGCCACACGTCTCACATGCGCAAGGTCCGCGAGGCCCTTCCGCGCGACGTCATCGAACGTATCGGCGCTGCGCCCGCGATTGGCTGGAAGCGCTGGTATGAACTGGCGACGCGCGTTCTGGAGCAAAAGATCGATCCGCGTTCCGTCCACCCTGCCCCGTTCGACGCCCACATGACCTCCGACCTTCGGTTCAATGCTTGGGCCAAGGCGCTGCAAGCACCATCGCTGCCCCGCAACGGCCGCAAGGGGGCACCAACGCTCCGGGTCACCGCCCGCGATGGCTCCGACATAGGCTGCGTCACGCTGCAAAAGGGGGCGCTCAACTTTCAGCACTCAGCACCCGACAGTCCCTTTGCCCTCTGGCTAGCCGACAACGCAGCGACGGTGATCGCGCGTCTGCATGAGGACTTCCTGACCCATCCGCAACCACAGAGGAGCACTGACGGAAAAGGATAGGCCTCCCGAATGGAAACCACCCGGAAGGCCCGCGCAAACCACAGGGCACCAACCCTGAGAATGCTCAACGTCTAGCTCGAGCAATCTAGCGCAGGCCCGATTCGCGCGCAACATCGCATCGCGGTGATCGGATTTCTTTTGTCCACTTTCTGGGCAAAATCCTCTTGCCAGCTTCCATGAACGCGCGCGAACAGGTTCCTCAAGGCAGCTCTAGACTGATCCGCGTGAACACATCATGCAACAGATCCTGTCAACGCCCGTGCTCAGGCACGTTCGGCGCGCGTACACTCATACCCCAAATCAGCCGACCGAGGCAGTCAGAGCGCAGGACCTGCGCTGGCATCTGCTCGACCTCGTCAGAACCTGCCGACACCGCCTGGCCTTGCGCGACCGCGATATCGCCGTCCTGCGGGGCCTGTTGTCGCTGATGCCCGCCAGCGCTGCTGTGCACCAACGAATCATCTTTGCCTCGAACCGCGTTCTGATCGAACGCTGTGACGGGATAGACGAGCGGACCCTGCGTCGTCGCCTCGCCCATCTTCATGAGGTGGGCCTGATTGCTCGAAACTTCAGCCCGAATGGCAAGCGCTATCAGGTTCGCGACGAAGGCGAGAATGGTTGTCTGACCTATGGCATCGATGTGTCACCGCTTTTCCTGATCCAGTCCCATCTTGCGGCACTTGCCGAGGACTGTCACCGCGAGACGCAGCGAATTGCTGCCTTCCGGGCGTTGGTCAGAGACGCACTGTATCACGCGCCAGCTTCGACAGATCTGACTCTTTCCGATGAGGCAAGACTAGCCTTGCGCCGGTCGGTTTCGAGCGCTCACCTAGAAGACCTTTTGCAGCGTCTGCGCAGTGCGCTCGGCGACAGAACGGCGAGCGTAGTTGCAGAGGAAGAGACCTGTACGTCAGAATTGACCGCCAGCGACGGCCAAAATGACCGGCACATTCAGAGTTCGAATAAAGAATCTGAAGATTCTGAATGCAGCGAGACTGCAGATGGTGCGGTCACCAACGGCACGCCCAAAATCACTGGTCGCGTGAAACAAGACATTGACGTGATGGAATGCCTAGAACTGGCTCCCACAGCACGCTCGATGACTGCCGAGATACCGCGCTCCTGGCGCGACATTGTCAGACTCGCGGCCATGCTGGCACCCGCAATCGGCCTGAAACGATCCAGCCTTGACCTAGCGGAATCGCGGCTGGGACAACACGGCTGTGCTCTGGCCGTGCTTGGCCTCGTAGAAGCTTTTGGACGTATCCGAAATCCTGAAGCTTACCTGCGGGCCCTAGCCAACGCTGCGCAGGACAAGTCGATGGATATCGTTCGGATGTTCCGGTCGCTTGTTCGTACGGGGCATTCTGTTCGGCAAAGTAACTGAGCCCCGAATGTATACCCCGGTAAACAACTGATCCGCGGGGCATGCCGCCGAAGGTTAAGGATGCTACCATGTTTACCCCGGTATACCTCTGGAGTGCCCGGTGTGAGAGGAAAAGGAGGGTTGGTGAGGGGTGACGGGAAGTGAGATCGGGAGAGTGGCTTCCGGCGCCCGTCGTGGAGAAGATCTGATGTCGAAAGTTGCCCAGAAAGTCACCCTGTCCCCGTCGCGGGATATCCCTTTCGACAAGCTCGTGCTGAGCCAGTCCAACGTACGGCGCATCAAGGCTGGCGTCTCGGTCGAGGAACTGGCTGAAGACATCGCGCGGCGAGGCCTGCTGCAGGGCTTGAACGTGCGGCCGATGCTCGATGCCGAGGGCGTAGGGACCGGACTGTTCGAAATCCCGGCCGGCGGTCGGCGCTTCCAGGCGCTCTCTCTCTTGGTGAAGCAGAAGCGGCTCGCCAAGACGGCACCGATCCCCTGCATCGTGCGGGACGCAGCGTCGGAAATTCTCGCCGAGGACGACTCGCTGGCGGAGAACATGCAACGCGTCGCTCTGCACCCGCTCGACCAGTTTCGCGCTTTCGTGGCCCTGCGCGAAAAGGGTCAGGGCGAGGAAGCGATCGCGGCGGCTTTCTTCGTGACGCCGCAGATCGTCAAGCAGCGCCTGAAACTTGCTTCCGTCGCCCCTGCCCTGCTCGACCTCTATGCCGACGACGGCATGACGCTGGAACAGCTCATGGCCTTCACGGTGAACCCGGATCATGCGCGTCAAGTGCAGGTCTGGGATTCGGTGAAGAACTCCTGGAACAAGGAGCCCTACGCCATTCGACGCATGCTGATGGAGACCTCGGTTCGCGCTTCGGATCGTCGTGCTGCCTTCGTCGGCATCGATGCCTATGAGGGGGCGGGCGGTGCCGTGCTGCGCGATCTCTTCCAGGGCGATGACGGTGGCTGGCTCGAGGACCCTGCGCTGCTCGACCGGCTGGTAGCCGAGAAACTTCAGGCCGAAGCCGAGGCGCTCGCTCCCGAGGGCTGGAAGTGGATCGAGGTGGCGACCGACCTGCCCTATGGCTACAGCCAGGGTCTGCGGCGTTTGGCCGGTGATCCGGCGCCGATGACCGACGAGGAAAGTGCTGCCCACGCGACGCTGCTCGCCGAGTATCGTGCGTTGGAGGAGGAATACCCCGGCCAGGACGAATAGCCGGGCCGAGGCATGGACGTGCCGTTTGATGATGACGCTGTTCGCCCCGATGATCAGCAGCCGCCTGAGGGATCGTTCGCCCATCTTCGTCGTGGCCCCGAGGCGCTGCTTGCCCCCGGTGGAAT
>JBQTJI010000097.1:0-15842 GCA_052387255.1 Gemmobacter sp.
CGCCCCGGCAGGGCCGCGATGCGGCGCGCCAGCACCGGGTCGGGGGACAACGCGCCCAGGTCGATCTCGTGCACCTCGTGCAGATAGGGGCCGGGATCGACGCCATGCTCGGCCATCAGCCCGGCCAGCGTGGTGCCATGCGTCGCCCAGTAATGGCGGCGCAGGCGGTCGGCCTCGGCGCGGTCGACGCCCAGGGCGGCCATCACCCAGGCGGTCATGCGCACCTCGATCTGGTCGAAGAGCCGCGCCCCAGGCGGGTACAGCGTGTTGTCCAGGTCGAAGACCCAGGCGCGGACGTGGGAAAACGCGGGTGCGATCATGTCACCGGGCTTACGGGGTGGCGGCACCAAGGGCAAGCGGGGCCGCTTTGCGCTTGGCCGGACGGGGTGCTAGCGTCAGGTCCGGCGGACCGGGTTCCGCCCGCCCTGGGGAGGGGCCGCCGTGCAGAAAGACGCCTACACGCTGATCCTCGAGGCCATCGAGGCCGGCACCTACCTGCCCGGCGACCGGCTGGTCGAATCCGAACTGGCCGAGCGGCTGGGGGTCAGCCGGACGCCCGTGCGCGAGGCGCTGCAGCGGCTGGAAACCCAGGCGATGCTGACGCGCGACGGGCGCAGCCTGATCGTGGCCTCGCTGGACCACAACCAGCTGGCCGAGCTTTATGCCGTGCGGACCGAGCTTGAGGGGCTGGCGGCGCGGCTGGCGGCGCGCCACGCGACGGACGAGGAGTTGCGCGTGCTGCGCGCGATGGTGGACGACGACATGGTCCTTGTGGGCGGCGACCCGCGCGCCCTGGCCCGTGCGAACAAGCGGTTCCACCACCAGATTCACCTGGCCAGCCACAACCGGTTCCTGGTGCAGCAGCTGGATCTGGTGCAGCGGTCGATGGCGCTGATGGCAAACACCACCTTTGCCGCCGAAGGGCGCGACGTGGCGGGGCTGGCGGAACATGACGCGATCGTGCAGGCGATCAGCGCGCGCGACGCGGACGCCGCTTGCCAGGCGCTGCGCACCCATATCTCGCGCGCCTACGAGACGCGGCTGCGGGTGGATGCGGGCGCGCTGCGCACGCGCTGACCTTCGGGCGGCGGCACGGCCGCCGCAGCGTCGAAATGGCCGTGGCTGGTCTTGTCCCAGTAGAACGGTTTCGTCACCAGTTCCGTTGCCGCCTTGTATGCGGCCAGCGTCCCTAGCGGAAAGTACAGGTGCAGCGTCAGCAGCCACACCGGCGACATCCGGTGACCGGTCGCCCGCAGCCCGACCAGACCGACGGCGAAGTTGACGATCTCGGTCGCGATGAACAGGGCGAACATCGCATGGAACAGGCCCCGCGGCATCGCATCGGCCACCGGGTGCGGCAGACCCAGCGGCACCGCCCAGAACGACCACAGCACCGGGGCCAGCAGGAACTGCGACAACGTCGCCACGAACAGCACCTGGAAGCCCAGGAATTGCCACGGCCCCAGTTGCCGCCACAGCAGACCGGGGTCGCGCATGTGCACGATCCAGGTCATCATGTAGCCCTTGATCCAGCGCGACCGCTGTTTCACCCAAGGATAGGCGCGGCAGCAGGCCTCTTCCTCGGTCACGGTGTCGATCAGTTCGGTGCGCATCCCGTGGCGGCACAGGCGCATCCCCAGATCGGCGTCCTCGGTCACGTTGTGTGCGTCCCAGGCCCCCAGACGCTCCAGCGCGGTGCGGCGGAAGAACAGGGTGGTCCCCCCCAGCGGCACCGGCTGGCCCAGCCGGGCGATGCCGGGCAGGGTCACGCGGAACCAGCTGGCGTATTCCATGGCAAAGCAGCGCGACAGCCAGTTGGTGCGCGGGTTGTAGAAATCGAGCACGCCCTGCAGGCAGGCCACCTTGTCGTCGCGCGCGTGGAACCGGGCGACCACCTTGCGGATCTGGTCGGGTGCCGGCGCATCCTCGGCGTCGTAGACGCCGATGATCGACCCCCGGCACAGGTCGAGCGCAAAGTTCAGGGCGCGCGGCTTGGTCCTGACCGGACCTCGTGGCACAACGGCGACGCGCATCCAGGGCGGCAGGCCCGCGCGAGCCAGGGCGTCGCGGGTGACGTGGTCCTCTTCCTCGACCACCAGCACCACGTCCAGAAGGTCGCGCGGATAGTCCAGCCGTTCCAGCCGCCGCACCAGGCGGGGCGCGATCGACGCCTCGCGGTACAGCGCCACCATCACCGACACCACCGGCAGGCGCGCGATGAGGGGGGACGGGCCTTCGGGGGCCGCGCGGCGCAGGGCCATGACCAGGGCGGCGGACTTGAGCAGCGTGGCGCAGGCCAGTGTCAGGATCGCCCAGGCCGCCAGCATCTGCGCCAGGACCAGCGGCGAGATCCAGGCCAGCAGTGCCACCAGCACGACCCCAAGTGCCAGCCACCGCCGCAGCGGCCCGCGCCCGAAGTTGCGGCAGCTTTCGCGCTCGGGCACGCGCGCCTCGGCGGCGCGGGCCAGGCGCGGCCCGCGCGCCGCCAGCACCGCCGCCTCGATGGCGCGCGGCGGTGCCAGCGCCATGCGCACCGGACCCAGCACCTCGACCAGCCGGGCGGCATGCCGGTCGAAATCCTCGGGGTGGGCGGTCAGCACCACCGTTGCGCCCCCGACCTGCCGCCAGGGCAACAGCCCCTCGCGCAGGCAGGTGATGGCCCCGATCCGGTCGATCAGGCGCGGGTCGGGCGGCACCGCGCGCGGATCGCCCGTGCGTGCGTGCCAGTGCCGCGCCATCGCCGCATAGAGCGGACCTTCGGCCACATCCCCCTGCGCCAGCAGGATGTCGGACAGCCGCCCGCCGTGTCGGCGGTGCAGCGCCACCGCCTGCACCAGCGCGTGGGCTGTGATCTGCCCCTCGTCCAGCAGGCGCGCGGCAAAGGTCTGGTGCAGCGGGGCCGCCGCCTGTTCGGGCCGCGCGCGCGCCACGAATTCGGGCCCCAGCCTGCGCCCGAACGCCTGGCCAACCGCAGACCCGCCCTGCCGCAGGGCAAAGGGAGAGATGGCAGGCGGCGGCAGATCGACAGGAAGGGCAATCGTCATGCGGGCAAGGGGTCCGGCGAACACGAACCCCATCTGTTCGCGTCCTGCTTAATGCATGGTTAACGACGCCCCTTCGAAACCTTGCGAAACCGGAAACGGGCGCGAAGTTGACGCCACGTCATATGCCCGTTGTGACGCTCAGGCCGCGCGGCGGGCCTGCATCGCCGCCGCGAACCGCTCGAACAGGTAATAGCTGTCCTGGGGCCCTGGGCTTGCCTCGGGGTGGTACTGCACGCTGAACACGGGCCGCCCCTGAACCCTTATGCCGCAGTTCGATCCGTCGAACAGGCTGACATGGGTCTCGACCACACCCGGCGGCAGGGTCTGGCTGTCCACGGTGAAGCCGTGGTTCATCGAGGTGATCTCGACCTTTCCGGTATCCAGGTCCTTGACCGGATGGTTCGCGCCATGGTGGCCGTGGTTCATCTTCACCGTCCGCGCCCCGAGTGCCAGGGCCAGCATCTGGTGCCCCAGGCAGATGCCGAAGACCGGAAGGTCGGCGTCGAGCGCGCCCTTGATCATCGGCACCGCATAGGCCCCCGTCGCCGCCGGGTCACCCGGCCCGTTCGACAGGAACAACCCCTCGGGCCGCAGCGCCAGCACGTCCTCGGCGGTCGCCGATGCCGGCAGCACCGTCACCTCGCAGCCAGCCGAGGCCAGGCACCGCAGGATGTTGCGCTTGGCCCCATAGTCGATGGCGACGACGCGCAGGCCCGCGCCCTGCCGCCGGGCATAGCCCTCGGGCCAGGCCCAGCGCATCTCGTCCCAGCGATAGCTTTGCGTGCAGGTCACGTCGCGCGCAAGGTCCAGCCCGACCAGCCCGCGCCAGCCGCGCGCCTTGGCGACAAGACGTCCGAGGTCGAACCGCCCCTCGGGGTCATGCGACAGGGCGACATGGGGCGCGCCCTGCTGGCGGATCGCGCGGGTCAGGCGGCGGGTGTCGACGCCGCCCATGCCGATGCGGCCCTTGGCCAGCAGCCAGTCGGTCAGCCGCCCCTGCGAGCGCCAGCTTGACGGTTCGGTCGGATCCCATTTCACCACCATGCCCGCCGCCACGGGATCGGCGGTTTCGTCATCCTCGGCGGTCACGCCGACGTTGCCGACATGGGGAAAGGTGAAGGTCACGATCTGGCCCGCATAGGACGGGTCGGTCATGATTTCCTGATAGCCGGTCATCGCGGTGTTGAAGACCAGTTCGGCCACCATCTCGCCCGCAGCACCGAAGCCCATGCCATAGAACACCGACCCGTCGGCCAGCACGAGGCAGGCCGTGGGCCGGGGTTGGCCGCTTGCGGAACGGTTCGGCATGCGCAAACTCCCCATCGCTGCGGCGTGGCGGAACCTACGGGTTGCCGGGTTGGGGGTCAAGCCCTTGGCGTACAAGGATTTTCATTCCTTATCAACGTGTTGGCGCAAGACCCGCTGTTGCACTGCCCATGCGTTGCGGCTATGGTCCGCCGTGGTGGCCAAAGCGGGCACGGCAAACGGAAACGGAACCCCATGACACTGCGCGACAGATTGCAGACCGCCCTGCGCGACGCGATGAAGGCCCAGGCCGCCGACCGGCTGTCCACGCTGCGCCTGGTGAACGCCGCGATCAAGGACCGCGAGATCGCGCTGCGCACCGAACGCGGCACCCCCGGCGGCGATGCCCCCGAAATGTCCGAGGCCGAGATCCTGTCGATCCTGGGCCGCCTGGTCAAGCAGCGCCAGGAAAGTGCGCGCGCCTATGAAGAGGGCGGGCGGCTGGAACTGGCCGAAAAGGAGCTGGGCGAGATCGGCGTGATCCACGAGTTCCTGCCGACCCAGCTGACCGACGCCGAGGTTCAGGCGGCACTTGAAACGGCGATTGCCGAGACGGGTGCCGCAGGCATCCGCGACATGGGCCGGGTGATGGCCGCGCTGAAATCGCGCCACACCGGGCAGATGGACTTTGGCACCGTGGGACCGATGGTCAAGGCGCGCCTTGGCTGAGCCCGCCCCCCCCGCCAAGGCGATCTGGGCCTTTACCGACGGGGCCTGTTCGGGCAACCCCGGCCCCGGCGGCTGGGGCGTGCTGCTGCAGGCGCGCGAGGATGGTGCGGTCGCCAAGGAAAAAGAGCTGTGCGGCGGCGAGGCGATGACCACCAACAACCGCATGGAACTGCTGGCCGCCATCTCGGCGCTGGAAACGCTGAAGCGGGCGTCGCGCCTGATCCTGGTGACCGACAGCGCCTATGTGAAGGACGGCATCACCACCTGGATGCCCAACTGGAAACGCAAGAACTGGCGCACGGCGGGGGGCAGCCCGGTCAAGAACCTGGACCTCTGGCAGCGGCTGGATGTGGCGCAGTCGCGCCACGCGGTCGACTGGCGGTGGATCAAGGGACACGCAGGCCACGCCGAGAACGAACGCGCCGACGCCCTGGCGCGCAAGGGGATGGCCCCGTTCAAGCCGGCGGCCACGACCGGCCTGGTCGAATGACCCTGCTCGGGCTGCTCGACCTGGCTTCGGTCGCGGTGTTCGCGCTGACCGGGGCGCTGGTCGCGTCGCGCTCGCAGCTGGACATCGTGGGGTTCATCTTCGTCGCCTGCCTGACCGCCGTGGGCGGCGGTACGCTGCGCGATGTGCTTCTGGACCAGGGTCCGGTGTTCTGGATCGCGCAGCCGATGTTCCTGGCGGTGGCGACCGCCGCCGCCGTCGCCGTGTTCCTGGGCGCGCACCGGCTGGAAAGCCGCTACCGCGCGATCCTGTGGCTGGACGCCTGCGCCCTGGCGGTTGCGGTACCGGCCGGGGTCGGCGTGGCGATGGATGCCGGTGTCGGCTGGCCCGTGGTGCTGGTGATGGGGATGGTCACGGGCTGCATGGGGGGGCTGATGCGCGACGTGGTGTGCAACGAGGTGCCGCTGGTGCTGAAACAGGGCGAGCTTTACGTCACGGCGGCCTTCGCCGGGGCGCTTGCCGCCGTTGTGGCGCAAGGGGCGGGACTGGGGGACGGGGTGCCTCTGGTGATGTGCGCAGCGGCGACGCTGGTGCTGCGGGCGGGCAGCATCGGCTTTGGCTGGCGCTTGCCGGTCTACCGTGCCCGCCCGCCCCGCCCGGAAAGCCCCAAGGCCGGACGCTGACGCGGGCCAACCGTTGCCTCGCCGCCGCTGCCGGGCTAGGTCCTGACCATCAACAGGAGACCTGCCCATGCTGTCCACCCGCCCCTTCGGCCCGACCGGCCGCGACGTCACCGCCGTAGGCTTTGGTGCCTGGGCCATCGGCGGCACCTGGGGCGAGGTGACCGAGGCCGATGCGAAGGCCACCCTGCATGCCGCGCTGGACGCGGGCATGACGTTCATCGACACGGCGGACGTCTATGGCGACGGGCGGTCCGAGCGGATCGTCCGGGCGGTGCTGGCGGAACGGGGGGGGGCGCGCCCCTTTGTCGCGACCAAGGCCGGGCGTCGCCTGACGCCGCATGTGGCGACCGGGTACACCCGGGCGAACATCGAGGGGTTCATCGACCGCAGCCTGGCGAACCTGGGGGTGGACTGCCTGGACCTCGTGCAGCTGCACTGCCCGCCGACCGACGTATACCGTTCGCCCGCCATGTTCGAGGGGCTGGCCGCGATCAAGGCGGCAGGCAAGATCGCCGACTTCGGTGTCTCGGTCGAGACCATCGAAGAGGCGCGGATGGCGATCCGCCAGCCGGGCGTGGTGTCGGTGCAGATCATCTACAACCTGTTCCGGCAGCGCCCGGCAGAGGTGTTCTTCGCCGAGGCGCGTGCCGCGAATGTCGCGGTCATCGCGCGTGTTCCCCTCGCCTCGGGCCTGCTCACCGGCAAGATGAGTGCCGACAGCACCTTCGCCCCCGACGACCACCGCACCTTCAACCGCAACGGCGAAGCCTTCGACAAGGGCGAGACGTTTTCGGGCGTGCCCTTCGACGTGGCGCTGCAGGCGGTCGAGGAACTGCGCCGACTGGTGCCGCAGGGGGCCACGATGGCCGCCTTTGCGCTGCGCTGGATCCTAATGGAGGATGCCGTGACCGTTGTGATCCCCGGTGCCAAGACCCCCGCCCAGTCACAGGCCAACGCCGCAGCCGATGCCCTGCCGCCGCTGTCGCCCGACACGATGGCCGCCGCGCGCGAGGTCTATGACCGCCTGGTCGCGCCGCACGTCCACCACCTGTGGTAGCTTGACAGGGCAGGACCGGGGGGTTTCACACCGGGATCAGCGCCACCGCCACGCGCCGCGCCTCGCCCAAGAGCACGTTGTAGGTGCGGCAGGCGGCGGGGGAGTTCATCACCTCGACGCCGATGCCGGCGGCCTCGATCACGGTGCGGAACGCCGTGGGCGCGTGCGCGATCTCGGCCCCCGTGCCCACGAACAGCACGTCGATGCGGCCCGCAAGGGTCAGCGGGGCGGCGGTGTCGTCGAACCCGCCCCAGGCCCCCGCGCTCCACGGCGACACCAGGCAGGGGCCGCGCAGCACCTGCCCCGCGATGCGGAAGAAGCCGGGGCCATAACCCTCGATGGGCCGGGCCTCGTCATAGGTCACTTCGGTCAGGCGCATGGGCAGCCTCAGGCGTCGATGTTGGCAAACTCGTTCGACGACGACCCTGGGCCATCCTCTTTCTTCTTGTCGCTGCGGTCCAGACCCAGCATGAGGACGATGTTCTTGGCGACATAGAGCGTCGAATAGGTGCCGACGACCACCCCGAAGGCCATCGCGAACACAAACCCCCGGATCACGTCGCCGCCCCAGATCAGAAGGATGATCAGCACCAGAAGCGTGGTCGAGGCCGTCATGATCGTGCGGGACAGGGTTTCGTTGGCGGTCAGGTTCATCATCTGGCGCAGGGGCATGGTCTTGTACTTGGCCAGGTTTTCGCGCAGGCGGTCGAAGATCACCACGGTGTCGTTGACCGAATAGCCAAGGATCGTCAGCAGCGCCGCCACGATGTTCAGGTCGAACTTGAACTGGAACAGCGCGAAGACGCCCACGGTCACGATCACGTCGTGGACCAGTGCCGCCACGGTGCCGACCGCGAACTGCCATTCGAACCGCATCCAGACATAGAACAGGATGCCCAGCGACCCCGCCGCCACGGCCAGAAGCGCCTGCCAGATCAGCTCGCCCGACACCTTGGGGCCGACCGATTCGACCGATGGAAAGGTGATCGCGGGGTCCACCGCCCGCAGCGCCGCCTCGACCTCGGCGATGACTTGCGGAGTCACCGCCTCTTCGCCCTCGCGCGCCGACAGCCGGATCATGGCGACATGCTGGTCGGCGCGGAAGCCAGGGTCGAACACCTGCGAGATCGCGACGTCGCCCAGGTTCAGGGTGGTCATGGCATCGCGGTAGGCCCCCACATCGACCGCCGTTGTGCTTTCGGTGCGGATCGTCGTCCCGCCGCGAAAGTCGATGCCAAGGTTCAGCCCCACCGTCAGCACCAAGAGGAGCGAGGCCACCACCGCCACGACCGAGGCCCCGAAGGTGATCCACTGCAGGCGGAAGAAGTCGATGTTGGTCGTGGTGGGGACCAGTCGCAGACGCCAGGCCATTCTTGCTGCTCCTCAGACGACGATGGTTTTGGGGCGTTTCCAGGCCATCCAGGTCTCGATGATCAGGCGCGTCACGTAGACGGCGGTGAACATCGAGGTCAGGATGCCCAGACCCAGCGTGACGGCGAACCCGCGCACCGGCCCCGATCCGATCCAGAACATGATGATGGCTGTCAGCAGGCCGGTCACGTTCGAATCCATGATGGCCGAGAAGGCCCGCTCGAACCCCACCTCGACGGCGCGGCGCGCGGGTGCCCCGGCGCGCAGTTCCTCGCGGATGCGCTCGTAGATCAGCACGTTGGCATCGACCGCCATGCCCATGGTCAGCACGATCCCCGCGATGCCCGGCAGGGTCAGCGTGGCCCCGATCAAGGACAGCACGGCCAGGATCAGCCCGATGTTGATCGCCAGCGCCAGGTTCGCCATGACCCCGAACCAGCCATAGGAGGCGATCATGTACAGCACGACGCAGACCATGCCGACCAGCGCCGCGCGCGTGCCCGCATCGATGCTGTCCTGCCCCAGTTCGGGGCCGATGGTGCGCTCTTCCAGGAACGTCATCTCGGCGGGCAGCGCACCGGCGCGCAGCAGGATCGCCAGTTGCGTCGACTCCTCGACGGTGAAGGACCCGGTGATGATGCCCGATCCGCCGGGGATGTGGCTCTGGATCACCGGGGCGGAAATCACCTGGTCGTCCAGCACGATGGCAAAGGGCTGGCCGATGTTGTCCGCCGTATAGTCGCCAAAGCTGCGCGCGCCCGTCGGGTTGAAGCGGAAGTTGACGGCGGGGCGGCTGTTCTGGTCGAAGGCGGGCTGCGCATCGACCAGTTCCTCGCCCGTCACCACGGGCGTCTCCTCGACGACGTAGTAGCGCCCCTCCTCGTCCATCGAGGGCAGGATCAGGTTGCGCGCGCCGGGGTCCTCGCCCGCGTTGGAGGTGCTGCGCACCACCGGATGGAAGGTCAGCTTGGCCGTCGTTCCGATCAGCGCCTTCAGTTCCGCCGCCGACCCGATGCCCGGCACCTGGATCAGGATGCGGTCCTGGCCCTGCCGCTGGATCGTCGGTTCGCGGGTGCCGACCTCGTCCACGCGGCGGCGGATGATCTCCAGCGACTGCTGCATGGTGCGGGTGTCGGTCGCCTCGCGTTCGGCCTGCGACAGTTGCACCACGATCTCGCCCGTATCGACACTGACTTCGATGTCGCTCTGCCCGATGCCGGTCAGCGTGACCACGGGTTGCGCCAGGTCGCGGACCGCCGCCACCGCTGCCTCAAGCCCCGCAGGCTCGCTGATGGCCACGCGCAGGGTGCCGTCGGGCGACGGCTGGCGGCGGACGTTGCCGACCTGGTCGCGGATGCCGCGCAGCGCGTCCCGCACGTCGGGCCACATCGCATCGATGCGCGCCTTGTAGACGTCGGCCACCCGCACCTCGGCCAGAAGATGCGCGCCGCCCCGCAGGTCAAGGCCAAGCGCCACCAGCCCCGAGGGCAGGAACGCGGGCCATTCGGCAATCGCCGCCGTCTGCTCGGGCGAGGCGAAGCCGGCCTTCTCGACCTCGGCCACCGCGTCGTTGTGCCGCTCGACGCGGGAATAGAACAGGTTCGGGGCCGCCAGGGCAAAGCCGAGCAGGCAGATGCCCCAGATGACGATGCGCTTCCACAGGGGCGTCTGCATGGGATCGGCCTTACGCGGCAGGTTCGGTCTTGGCCATCACTTGCGTGATCGTGCTGCGCGGCACGCGCACGCGCACGCCCTCGGCAATCTCGATCTCGAGGATGCCGTCGTCGTTCACCTTGTGCACCTTGCCCAGGATGCCGCCGCCCGTCAGCACCTGGTCACCACGCCGCAGCGCCTCGACCATGGCCTTGTGTTCCTTCAGCTTTTTCTGCTGCGGGCGGATCAGCAGGAAATACATGATCGCAAAGATCAGGATCAGCGGCACGAAACTGGTAAAAGCGGCGGCGGCCCCGCCGGGGGCACCGGCGGCCTGCGCGAAGGCGGGGGTTGCGAACATGCGGGATCCTTTGGGTCAGGCAAGGGGGCAAGGCCCCCCTGAAATTGCGGCGCACCCTATCGCCCAGGTCCCCCCGGCGCAAGGCGATGCCCCTCACGGGGTCGTTGGGGCCATATAGGCAAGGAACACGGGCGACGGAAGGGTCAGCTTGCGGCTGGCGCAAACCCGGTCATGGGATGCGCCCTGACCTGACCCGCCAGCGCCAGGAACCCTAGGGCCTGATGGGCCGCCGTCAGCCGCCCCTTCTCGGCCGTTGCCAGATGCGCGTCGCCGACGACCCCCGCCGGATTGAGGTCGGACGCGATCCAGCCATAGCCGACGGGGCCGGTGGGCGGGATCGCGGCCCCTTCCGCGCTGCTGCGGAAATCCTGCGCCGCCGTCCTGTCCACCGTGCCGGGCCGGAAATGCAGCATCAGGCTGGTCTCGACATCGCCGCCGTGGATGCCGAAGGTCATCTCGCGATCCGAATACAGGCCCTGGGGATGCCCGAAGGCCGACCACGAACAGCGCACGGCCAGCATCCCCGCCTGCACACGGCATTCGCGTCCGAGGATCGACATCAGGTCAGCATTGCCGCCATGGCTGTTGACCATGATCAGCTTGCGCAGCCCGGCCCGCGCCACCGACAGCCCGATCCCGGTCCAGGCCGCCAGGGCCGCCTCTGCCGCCAGGGTCAGCGTGCCCTTCGCCCACAGATGCTCGTTCGACTTGCCGACAGCCTGTACCGGCAGCACCAGAAGGTCCAGGTCCGCCGGGCACAGCGCCGCCACCGTCGCCAGCATCCCTTGGGCAATCAGCGTGTCGGTCCCGACCGGCAGGTGCGGCCCGTGCTGTTCCACCGCCGCCAGGGGCAGCACGGCGATGGTCGCCATGGGGTCGAGATCCGCGAAATCGGGCGCGCGCAGGTCGGTCCAGTCGCGACAGGTCATGCCGTCACCTCGCCTTGCCGGGGGGCGCGCCCGATCAGCCGGTCCATCCGTGCCGCGACGCGGCCCAGATGCCGCGCCCGGCTGGCCTCGGTCGAACTGTCCATCAGGTAATGCGCCGCGAACACCGTCCTGCGGCGGGGATGGCAGAGCAGTCCCACACCCCGCGTCAGCGTCCGCCGCCCCGGCGAGCCGACCAGCGCCGTCAGTCCCCACGACGCGCCGCAGGTGGTGAACACACCCAGCCGCGTGATGTTGTGCAGGCCGGGCCGGATCGTGCGGTTCGCCCCGTCGGGCATCAGGAACGCGACCTCGGGCAACATCACCCGGTCAAGCCACCCCTTCAGCATCGCGGGCAGCCCGTACCACCAGGTCGGATAGACAAAGATCAGCGTGTCGCACCAGCGCAGGTCGTCGACCGCCCGCTGCACCGGCGTGCAATTGCCCGGCGCGTCCAGATAGCCCGCCCATTCCGCCCCGCTCAGCACCGGCTGGAACCCCTCGGCATACAGATCGACCAGCCGCACCTCGGCCCCGCCCTGCGCCAGCCGGGCCAGCACGCAATCGCGCACCGCCGCTGTGAAACTGCGCCCCTCGGGATGACAATAGACGACCATCGCCCGCATCCTACAACCGCTCCATCTCGCCCGCGACGCGCGCCCGGAACCGGGTCCGGTCGGCATCGGTCACCCGGTTCATGTCGTACAGCGCCAGATACCGCATCCGCTGCGGCCTGCACACATGCCAGACGGCCCGCGTCACCACCCGGCGCGGCGGGTCGCCCGCCATCAGCGCCCGCAGGCGCGTGCCGCCATAGGTCGTGACCGCCGCCAGCTTGCGCACATGCGTCAGGTTCGGAACCACCCGCCCCCCCTCCAGCCGGAACGCCACGCCGGGCAGGAACACCCGGTCGAAGAACCCCTTCAGGATCGCCGGATAGCCGAAGTTCCAGACCGGGAACACCAGCACCAGCGCCTGCGCCGCGCGCAGCCGCTCGACATAGCCCTGCACCGGGCCGGTGTTCGGCCCGACCTCGTGATACCCCCGCCGTTCTGCCGCACTCAGCACCGGATCGAACCCCTCGGCATAGAGATCGCAGTCATCCACCAGCCAGCCCCGCCCCACCAGCCCCTGCACCACGACGCCGCGCAGGGCCGCCGCGAAACTCTCGCCGCAGGGATGCGCATAGACCACCATCGCCCGCACGTCTGCCCCGCTCCTTCTTCTGTCCCCAAGTATCCTCGGGGGGGTCGCCCATCGTGCCGCCTTCGGTTCAAGGCCGATGGGCGACGGGGGCAGACAGCCCCCCCGGTGCGGCACCCGTCAAGGGCGCAATCCCCTGTAGGCATAGACCCCGGCATAGTCGAACTCCGGCGCGTCCCAGGCGATCATCTTGCCCGGATTGAGCAGCCCCTTCGGATCGGCCTCGCGCTTGAAGGCCAGCTGGCGGTCGTCCACCGTCTGCCGCCCGCCCTCTTCCAGCGTATAGCGGTGCGGGTTGAACACCATGCACCCCATGTCCTCGTGGACCCGCACGATCTCGTCCAGCCGCGCCTCGGTGGTGAACCGCACAAGGCTCAGCCCGGCGAACATGGTCCGCCCGTTCTCGCGCATCACCTCCAGATGCTGCATCACCTCGGATGGAAAGGCCGCGCGGATCGCCTCGACCTTTGCCACATGGTCGGGTGCCGCATAGCGCACCTGCAGATAGGTGATCGCGGGGTCCACCTTGAGCGCCCGCAGCGTGGTGTGGTTCCAGCCGTATTCGAACACACGCCCCGGTTCGCGCGGCCAATCAGGCGCATCCGACCGCCAGATCAGCCGTGCCCCCGGATGGCGCGCCAGGAAAGTCAGGAACCCGTCCATCGCATGGGGGGCAATCATCAGGCCCAGCAGCGCCTCGCCGGGCCGGACGTGGGGGGACACGCGCTGGAAATAGCTTTGCGCGATCGGGGCCTCGTAGACCGAGATCAGCTTTTTCAGGATGCCGTCCTCGTTGCCAAGCGCATCGGCGAACCGGCTGGCCAGCGGGAAATCGGGCGTCGCCACGAACATCTCGACCCAAGTGTAGGCCGGTGCCAGGGGCATCTCGACCTCGGTGATGATGCCGTTCGTGCCGTAGGCGTGGCTGACGCGGTGCAATTCCTCGCCCCGGAACTCCAGGATGCGGGGCGCGGACTCCATCGTCACCACGCGCAGGCGGATGATGTTGCCCAGATCGCGCAAGGCCCCCCAGGTGCAGGACCCCACGCCCCCCGAGCCCCCTGCAATGAACCCGCCGATGGTGGCCGTGGCCCAGGTGGAACTGAACATCCGGATCTCCTGCCCCGTCCTGCCCGCCTCGGCATCCAGGTCCTTCAGCAGGCACCCCGGTTCCGCGACGATCCGCCCCGGATGCACCGCGCGCACCGCATTCATGTGCACCAGATGCAGCACGCAGCCCCCGGCCAAGGGCATGGCCTGGCCGTAGTTTCCCGTTCCGGTTCCACGGGTTGTCACCGGAACCTCATGTTCGAAGCAGACCCGCAGCACCTCGATCACCTCGGCCTCGGTCCGGGGCGACACGACGAAATCGGCGGTGACATGATCCAGCCGCGCCTTGAGGACCGGCGAGTACCAGAAGAAATCCCGGCTTTTCGCCCGCACCGATACCGGGTTGTCGTCGAGGTCCAGATACGCCAGGGTCGCCTTGGCCGCGTCGATGTTCATGGCCGCTCCATCAGGTGGTCAAGCTCGGCATAGTCCGGCAACCGCCGGTCGATGGCTGCCCCGCCCCGGATCACGATCCGGTCGAATTGCGGCCGGGCGTACAGCTCGTTCCAGTCGCGCGCGCGGAACAGGATCAGGTCGGCGGGGCTGCCTGCCGCCAGCGACGGTAGGGAAAATCCGCAGGCCCGCGCGGGATGGGACAGGGCCGTCTGCACCCAGGCCGGGCCAGAATGGTCCAGATGCCCGATCCGCGTCGCCTCGCGCAGAACCTCCAGCATGTCCATATCGCCATAGGCATAAAAGGGGTCGCGCGTGTTGTCGGAGGCGAAGCTCACGTTGATCCCGCGCGCCGCCATCTCGTGCACCAAGGTGATCCCGCGCATCCGGGGCGTGCGGCCTGCGTGGCGGTCCTGCAGGTACAGGTTGCACATCGGCAGGCTGACGACGTGCAGCCCCGCCTTGGCCACAAGGTCCAGCGTGGCCATCGCCTCGGCCTCGTGCATCGCCGACACCGAGCAGCAGTGACCCACCACGACCGGCGCGGAAAATCCTGTGTTCAGAACGGCTTCTGCGATCAACTTCAAGGTGTTCGATGACGTGTCGAGCGTTTCGTCCACATGGAAATCCGCCGCCAGCCCCAACCGGTCAGCCACCCCCAGGAACCCCGCGATGCGGTCGGCGATGTCGGGCAGCGGATAGGTGACCATCCCCAGAACGCCGCCTGAGTCGACGACGATCCCTGCGGTGTGCGCGAAGTCCCCGGTTTCGGAAAACCCTTCGGCCCCGATCAGGCAGACCGCCTGCAGGTCGATCCGCCCCGCCCATTCCGCCCGCATCTCGCGGAAGACGGCCCAGGAAATCTCGTCCTGCGGCGGGATGCTGTCCAGATGCGTGCGGATCGCGCGCGTGCCGTGGGCCCAGGCGCAGCGCAGCGAAAAGTCCATCCGCGCGCGGACGTCCGCAGCCGTCCAGCGCGCCGCGCGGTCCGCCCCCGTGGCGGTCAGCGCGCCCAGGAAGGTGCCGTCGGGGTTCGGGCTGCGCGGCCAGATGTGGCCCTTGTCCAGATGCGTGTGCATGTCGACGAAACAGGGCAGCGCCATCGCGCCGCCCATGTCCACCGCCGTGCCGGGACCGTCACCGATCAGCCCCCCGTCGATGGTCAGGGCGGTCCTTACCAGATCGCCCTCCTGTCCGATCAGGCAGGCCGGGACGGTGACGTTCTGCAGGCGCAAGGGGCCGGGGGGCAGGCTGCGGAAATCCATCAGTTTTCCCTCGACAGGGCCGACTCATGCCATTTCCGCAACAACATGTGCGACAGGAACGACAGCGCGGCAAAGATCACCACCCCCGTCGCCGCGATCAAGAGCAGCGCCGCGAACATGCGCGGGATGTTCAGGCGGTACCCGGCCTCGAGGATGCGGAACGCCAGGCCCGACCCGATCCCCCCCGTCCCCGCGACATATTCCGCCACCACCGCCCCGATCAGCGACAGCCCCCCGGCAATGCGCAGGCCCCCCAGGAAATAGGGCAGCGCCGAAGGCAGTTGCAGATAGCGCAGGCGCTGCCACCGCGTCCCCCGGTAGATCGTCATCAGGTCGCGCAGGTTGGTGTCGGCC
>JBQTJI010000098.1:0-56988 GCA_052387255.1 Gemmobacter sp.
GCATCGGCAGTACCGATCCGCGAAAGAACCCCGGACCACCCATCATCGGAAGAAATCTCATGCTTCATCCCAATGTTGAATCACGCAAAGCCTCCCCTGCCAACATTTAAGTTAGCGCATATGGGCATCCTCCCACGCTTCCCCCATCTCCTGCGCCGTCGTCCCGAAGGCGGGCTTCGGCCCGTGATGCACCTCCGCCGCCTCGCGGTACAGGTTCAGCGTCTCGGCCCCCTTGATCACCCCGGCCAGCCGGGCATGGACATAGGCCTTGAGCACATCGTTGATGCGCGGCCCGTACCCCGGCCCCAGCGAGCGGAAGAACTTCATCACATCGCTCTCCAGCGCCAGGGTCACGCGGACCTTGTCCGAAAGCGGACGCTTCTGGGCAATCTCGTGCCACTCTGGCGGGATGCGTCCGGTCTCTTCGATCCGGTGGTGCAGGTCCCATTCCAGCCGCCGCATGACGTCCATCATGTAGGTGTATTGCGCCGTCTGGCGCGCAGTCATCTTTGTCAGGTCGGGCATCGCGGTCTCCCATGGTTTGCGCGCGCAGCATGGGCTCGGCGCGTTAAGGTCGGGCCATTCGACCGTGCGCATGGGGTGTGCATGCAATGTGCATGGACTGTGCATCGGCCCCGAAACCCCGTTTCCTTAACCCCCCGTTAACCAACCCCCGCCACGGTGGCGGAATGTCACCGCAGCGTGCGCTCCTCGCCACCGCCCTGTTCCTCGCCGCCTGCGGCGCGCAACCCGCGCCCGAAATGTTCGGCGCGACGCGGCACGACGTGACGGTCGATGGCCGCCAGTACGTTGTTTTCCAGAAACAAAACCGGGTCGAGGTCATCCGCCTCGGCTACGCCCGGCGGGGCGAGCATCAGGCCATCCGCGCCGCCATGATCGGCCTCGTCGAACCCACCACGGGCTGCAAGCTGAACGAAAGGTCGCTCCAGGGCGACAGTGGAGAGATGCGCGGAACGATCCGCTGTTAACCCCGCGCGAATCACCCTATGCTGCACCGCAGCAAGAGGTGTCCCATGGCCCATGTGTTGACGATTGCCCAGCAAAAGGGCGGCTCGGGCAAGACCACGCTCGCCGTCAATCTGGCCGTCCAGTTCCGCCGGTCGGGCTTGCGCGTCGCCCTGCTCGACACCGACCCGCAAGGCTCGCTCGGGCGCTGGTTCATGACCCGCCGCGATGGGGTGGGCGAGGATATGGCGTTCTCCACCGCGTCCGCCTGGGGGGTCGGGTATGAGGTCGAAAAACTCAAGAAAACCAACGATATCGTCCTGATCGACACGCCCCCAAAGATCGACAGCGACCTGCGCCCCGCCCTGCGCGAGGCCAGCCTGATCCTGGTGCCGGTGTCGTCCTCGATGGTCGATCTCTGGGCCACCGACGGCGTGCTCGACCTTGCCGCACGGGTCGGAAAACCCGCGATGATCGTGCTGAACCGCACCTCGCAGGGCACCCGTCTGGCACAAGAGATCGCCACCGCCGCCGCCGCCCTGCACCCCGACATCGCTAACGCATCCTTGGGCAACCGCACGGCCTTCGCGGCCACGCTGGGTCACGGCCAAGGTGTTGCGGAAACAGGGAAATCCATCGCCCAGACCGAAATCGCGGCCCTTGCCGCCGAGCTTATGGCGCGCCTGTCGGCCCCTTGACGATCAACACCCAGAACGCATAGCCCGCCAGCCCCCCGAACGCCGCCGCCCAGACCCAGGCCTCTGAATAGGCTTCGAAAATCGCCCAGGCCGCCGGGAAAAGCACGGTCGCCCACCGCACCCAGGCGCGGGCAAACATCGGATGGTCGGGGTCCAGGAAAGGTTTCACCGCCGCCGGTCGCGCCGCGCGCTCATCGGCTGGAACGCCACCCCCACATGCGCCTCGCAATAGGGTTTCCCCGGCAACGAAGGCAGCCCGCAGAACCAGAAATCATCGGTCGCAGGATCGCCGATCGGCCATTTGCAGGTGCGCTCGGTCAATTCCATAAGTGTCAGTTTCCGCGCCTTTTTTTCCACCTCGCGCACCGACGCCAGGGCCTCGGGCGAGATCTCGTTGGCCGAGGGTTGCGGCGGCAGCGGCTGGCCCGCCGGGACGATGGCCTTGCGCAGCGGCAGGGGCGTCACGTTGCTGGCCGGGGCCGGGGCGGCCACGGGGCGTTCGGTCGCAGGCCGGACGTCAGCGGCGACCTTGACCGGTTCCGGCGCACGCGGCGGCTCGGCCACAGGGCGCGGCGGGGCAACGGCAGCCGGCGCCGGGACCGGCACCTCGTCCTCTCCCTCGCCCGCACCGCCGATCCCGCCCACGCGGTTCGACAGCCCCAGCCGGTGCACCTTGCCGATCACCGCGTTTCGCGTAACCCCGCCCAGTTCCTTGGCAATCAGGCTGGCGCTCTGGCCTTCGGCCCACATCTTCTTGAGCGTCTCGACACGCTCGTCGGTCCAGGACATGTGCTCTCCGGTCGCAAAAATCGGGGGGCAGGGGCCCCGGGTGAGGCGCGCATTTTACCTGCTGGGGCGGCGGATACAAGCGCGCAGGGAATTTGCGATGGACAGCCCCCCGCCGCGTCGCTACACCCCCGCCATGAGCCGCGGAGCGCCCCTGACCCTGCCCTCCCGACGCCGACGCGCCTGACGCCCGGCGCGAGGCCTGCCTTTCGCGCGCCCCTTCCCAACCCTTCGTTGACACCGGCCTCTGCCTTTGGCACCCATCTGGGGCCTTTCATCCGGGATGCATCCGATGATCACCTCCGTCCTGCCCACCTACAACCGCGCGCCCCTGGCCTTTGTCCGGGGCGAGGGGTCCTGGCTGATCACCGAAAAGGGCGAGCGTTATCTTGACCTTGGCGCAGGCATCGCGGTCAACGTGCTCGGCCACGCGCACCCTGCGCTGGTGCAGGCCCTGACCGACCAGGCCCAGGCGGTCTGGCATGTGTCGAACCTCTACCAGATCCCGCAGCAGCAGGCACTGGCCGACCGGCTGGTCGAGGCGACCTTTGCCGACACCGTGTTCTTCACCAATTCGGGCACCGAGGCGTGCGAGCTGGCGATCAAGATGGCGCGCAAGTACTGGTACACCAAGGGCGAGGACCGCAGCGACATCATCGCCTTCGAGGGCGCGTTCCATGGCCGGTCCACCGGGGCCATCGCCGCCGCCGGGTCCGAGAAGATGACCAAGGGCTTCGGCCCCCTGATGCCCGGTTTCGTCCACCTGCCCTGGGGCGACCATGACGCCCTGCGCGCCGCCCTGACCGACCGGACAGCAGCGGTCATCGTCGAACCCGTGCAGGGCGAGGGTGGCATCCGGCCCCTGCCCGACGCCTGCCTCAAGGGCCTGCGCGACCTCTGCGACGACACCGGCGCGCTGATGATCCTGGACGAGGTGCAGTGCGGCATGGGGCGGACGGGGCGGCTGTTCGCGCACGAATGGGCGGGCGTGACCCCCGACATCATGATGGTCGCCAAGGGCATCGGCGGCGGCTTCCCCCTGGGCGCGGTTCTGGCGACCGAAGGCGCGGCGGTCGGCATGGTCGCGGGCACGCACGGGTCGACCTATGGCGGCAACCCGCTGGCCTGTGCCGTGGGCGCGAAGGTGATGGAGATCGTGGCTGACGACGCCTTTTTGGCCGAGGTGTCGCGCAAGGGCGCGCGGTTCCGCCAGGGGCTCGAGGCGCTGGTCGCCAGCCATCCCAAGATCTTCGCCGCCGTGCGCGGGCAGGGCCTGATCCTGGGGCTGAAATGCGTGGCGGCCAATACCGAGGTGGTCAAGATGGGCCAGGCCGAGGGCGTGCTGACGGTCGGGGCCGCCGACAACGTGGTGCGCCTGCTGCCCGCCCTCAACATCCCCGACGAGGACATCGCCGAGGCCCTGCGACGGCTGGACCGCGCGGCGGCCCGGCTTGCAGCCGCCTGATCCCCTTTCATCTGTTCCCAAATATCCCACGGGGGGTCCGGGGGGTGTGAAACCCCCCGGCCTCCGTCCCAGAAAACAGAATGACATGAACCACTTCCTCGACATCCACACGACCGCCGCCACCGACCTGCGGGGCATGATCGACAGCGCCCGCGCGATGAAGACGGCGCGGAACGGCCGCCCCAAGGGCACGCGCGACGATGACCAGCCGCTCGGGGGCCGCATGGTCGCGCTGATCTTCGAGAAACCCTCCACCCGCACCCGCGTGTCCTTCGACGTGGGCGTGCGGCAGATGGGCGGCGAGACGATGGTGCTGTCGGGCAAGGAAATGCAGCTTGGCCATGGCGAGACCATCGCCGACACCGCCCGCGTGCTCAGCCGCTACGTAGACCTGATCATGATCCGCACCTTCGAAGAGCAGACCCTGCTGGAAATGGCGGAACATGCCACCGTGCCGGTGATCAACGGCCTGACGAACCGCACGCATCCCTGCCAGATCATGGCCGACGTGATGACCTACGAGGAACATCGCGGGCCGATCGCGGGCCGCAAGGTGGTGTGGTCGGGCGACGGCAACAACGTCTGCGCCAGCTTCCTGCATGCGGCGGGGCAGTTCGGGTTCGACTTCACCTTCACCGGCCCGCCGACGCTCGACCCCGAGCCGGACTGGCTGGACTTCGCCCGGGGGCGGGGCGTGCAGGCGGTGGTCGAGCGCGATCCCTTCCGCGCGGTCGAGGGGGCCGATCTTGTGGTGACCGACACCTGGGTGTCGATGCACGACCCCGAAAGCGCGAAAGAGCGCCGCCACAACCAGTTGCGCGGTTACCAGGTGTCCGAGGCGCTGATGGCGCGGGCGAAACCCGACGCCCTGTTCATGCACTGCCTGCCCGCGCACCGCAACGACGAGGCCACCAGTGCCGTGATGGACGGCCCCCATTCAGTGATCTTCGACGAGGCCGAGAACCGCCTGCACGCGCAGAAGGCGGTGATGCGGTGGTGCCTGGGGGTGTGATGGGACGCTTGCCGGTACTTGCGGTAGTCACGTCTGCGTTGAACCTGGCCGCCATTGCCGTGCGTATCCGACAAGGGCCGAATCAGAATTTGATGGTCCATGGAAGAGCCTTGAAACAGAAGGCTCAAGTCTGCTATGATCCGGGTACGCAGACAATTCGATCTTTTCCGTGACCCTGCAACCCGAGGGACGGCATGGCGGACGTGTTTGAGCCTCTCGTCGACCGCATCATAGCGGCCAATGAACAAATCCCCGCTGCCGGATGCCGCGCGCAACACGCGACGCATGGCGGACATTACCGGGCAACGTTCGTGGTCCATGGGCTTGGACATGATGACGCAAGACTTGCTCAGGGACTCTTCGCAGCGCCAAGAGAATATCCCGCCGTGGTCCGGTATTCGAATGGAAAAGAGCGTGACGAATCGGAGGACGATGTTCATGGCATGGCAATCAAGGTGCTTGCGGATGCTGGCGAAAGACTGCTCATCGACCCGGACAACGCCGGGGCCGTTGACTTTGTCCTGATCGATGTCGACTGGTTCTTTTCCCGAGACCTTGCGGACTACGCCACCATCAATGAGAATCTGGCACCGATCCTGAGAAAAAAACAGAATGAAGACAATGGTGTATCTTTCGGGGATGCGGTCGGTGTTATCCTGAAGGCATTCGTTGCCCCTAGCACGATTGACGACCTGGCGCGACTGGCGCAATTCAAGGGTGACGTGAATCCGGTTGAACCGACCAAGCGCTGGCATCTGAAGTACTCCAGTTCCACCCCGTACAAACTCGGCGATGCGGGTCCGGTCAAGTATCACGTCCGGCTTGCGGCAGAGCAACCGACAGGCGAAGGCCTTGTGACCGTCGAGTTTTGCGTCGAACGGCCTCGGGATGGCGCCTTCGTGGATGTCGAGGATTCGACGAAACCGTGGAACGACACCGAGGTCGTTCCAGTGGCAACGTTGTGCATGGATACATCTGGCGGCGCACCCGGCTCCGATATCGAACGCCTCCGGTTCAACCCCTGGCATGTGCCACCCGAGCACGAACCGCTTGGTGCAATCAACCGCGCGCGGCGCAGGGTCTACGACACGCTGGCCGACAGGCGCCAAAGCGAAACCCTTGCGCGGTGATCCCGTCGCTTTGCTTGCACAACCGCCGTCCGCTGTTCTAACGGTGTAGCGCGGCGCGTATTCAGCCGGACCCGGCTCTGCTGGCTGCAGCATTCGAGCACGGGCGCGACGAAGTGAGAAATGCCGCGCCGCGCGCAGTGATGGACGGCCCCCATTCAGTGATCTTCGACGAGGCCGAGAACCGCCTGCACGCGCAGAAGGCGGTGATGCGGTGGTGCCTGGGGGTGTGATACCAACGCCGCCTGATTGCCTCGCGGTGGCACGGTCTGGCCATCGGTTGAAGCCTGCCTGGCCCCGGATGAGGTCGCGGTCTGCGATTGTGGCCGACCACACCGGAAGCTTCGCCACCCCCGGATGACCTGGAACCTGCCCCATCCATGCCACCCGAGGTGGTCATCAGTCCAGAGCCAGACCCCCCGCGTCACCCTCAACGACGAGCCGATCAGACGGAGGCCGCATCACACCAACCGTGCCCCCTCGACCGCCGCCCGCACGAAATCCGCGAACAGGGGATGCGGGGCGAAGGGTTTGCTCTTCAGCTCGGGGTGAAACTGGACGCCGATGAACCAGGGGTGGTCGCGGACCTCGACGATCTCGGGCAGGCGGCCGTCGGGGGACATGCCGGAGAAGATCAGGCCGCAGCCCTCGAGCCGGTCGCGGTAGGCGATGTCGACCTCGTAGCGGTGCCGGTGGCGCTCCTCGATGACGGTCGCACTATAGGCCGAGGCGGCCTTGGACCCGTCCTTGAGGTTGGCGGTATAGGAGCCGAGGCGCATCGTGCCGCCCTTGGCGTCGGAGGCCTGGCGGCGGACGGTGTGGTTGCCCTGGACCCATTCCTTGAGGTGATAGACCACGGGGGTGAAGCGGCGGGCCCCGTTTTCGTGGTCGAACTCCTCGGACCCGGCATCGGCCAGGCCGACGAGGTTGCGCGAGGCCTCGATCACGGCCATCTGCATGCCGAGGCAGATGCCGAGGTAGGGGACGTTGCGTTCGCGGGCGAACTGGGCGGCCTTGATCATGCCCTCGGTCCCGCGTTCGCCAAAGCCGCCGGGCACCAGGATCGCGTCGAGGCCGTCGAGATACGGGGTGGGATCCTCACGCTCGAAGATCTCGGCGTCGATCCACTGGGCGACGACGCGGGTGCGGTTGGCCATGCCGCCGTGGGTCAGCCCCTCGACAATGGACTTGTAGGCGTCTTCCAGCTGCGTGTATTTGCCGACGATCCCGACATGCACCTCGCCCTCGGGGTGGGTCAGGCGGTCCATCACATCCTCCCACCGGGCGAGGTTGGGGCGGGGCGCGGGGGTGATGGCGAAGGCGTCGAGCACGGCCTGGTCGAGGCCCGCGCGGTGATAGGCGAGCGGGGCCTCGTAGATCGTCTTCAGGTCATAGGCGGGGATGACGTGGTCCTTGCGGACGTTGCAGAAGAGCGCGATCTTTTCGCGTTCCTTGTCGGGGATCGGGTGTTCGGACCGGCAGACCAGGATGTCGGGAGCGAGACCGATGGACTGGAGTTCCTTGACGCTGTGCTGGGTGGGCTTGGTCTTGAGTTCGCCACTGGCCGCCAGGTAGGGCAGCAGGGTCAGGTGCATCAGGATCGACTGGCCTCTGGCACGTTCGTGGATGAACTGGCGGATCGCCTCGAAGAAGGGCAGGCCCTCGATGTCGCCGACGGTGCCGCCGATCTCGCCCAGCATGAAGTCCACCTCGGCGTCGCCGATGCGGAGGAAGTCCTTGATTTCGTTGGTGACGTGGGGGATGACCTGGATCGTCTTGCCCAGGTAGTCGCCGCGACGCTCTTTCTCCAGCACGTTGGAGTAGATGCGCCCGGAGGAGATAGAGTCCGACTGCCGCGCCGAGACGCCCGTGAAGCGTTCGTAGTGGCCGAGGTCGAGGTCGGTTTCCGCGCCGTCGTCGGTGACGAACACCTCGCCGTGTTCGAAGGGCGACATCGTGCCGGGGTCGACGTTCAGGTAGGGGTCGAGCTTGCGCAGCCGGACCGTGTAGCCGCGCGCCTGCAACAGCGCGCCGAGGGCGGCCGAGGCCAGCCCCTTGCCAAGCGAGGACACCACGCCGCCGGTGATGAAGACATATCTGGCCAAGCTGGAGACCCCCCGTGTACCGGCATGAACGCCCTGTCATGGCCGCTGCGAATCGCGAACCCACGGGACTTGAGGATATAGCGAAAGGGGGCAGAGGCCGCAACCCGACCCCCAGATGACGTGGGGGGACGGGGCAGATGCCGCTAGTTGTTGGGCGATGCGGGCGGGGTTGCAGGCACGGTGCCGGTTGCCGGGGGCGTCTCAGCCGTCCCTGCATCGGGGCGGGGGGGGGCCAGGGGCGCGTCGGCGGGCACCGGGGGCAGCAGGTCGGACGCATCGGGCAGGGCGGGGGCTTCGACCGCCGGGGCCGAGCCGCCGAACTGGTCGACGACCGAGGTTCCCGCCGAATTGCGCGCGGCAAAGATGGTCAGCGTGATCGAGGTGCAGATGAAGGCGGCGGCGAAAATCCACGTCAGCTTGGCCAGGGCGGTGGCCGCCGCACGGCCCGACATCGCGCCGCCGCCGCCACCGCCGCCCATGCCGAGGCCGCCCCCTTCGGAGCGCTGCAACAGCACGACGCCGATCAGGAGAAGGGCCAGGATCAGGTGGACGGTGAGCACGACGTTTTCCATGGCGCGCTATCTATGCGCAAGGTGCGGCGGGGGCAAGGGGATTGGGCGGGCCGCGCGCGCCCTGCCATCGGGTGGTCGCTTCCAGACCTTGCGGCCCGCCGCCGTGGTCGTAACCTGCACCCCACACCGCCCGCCGGAGCATGACCGATGTCGACCGATCCCCTGTTGCAGCCCTACCGGCTGAAACACCTGACGCTGCGCAACCGCATCATGATCACCTCGCACGAGCCCGCCTATGCCGAGGACGGGATGCCCAAGGCGGCCTATCGTGCCTATCACGCCGAACGGGCGCGGGCGGGGATCGCCATGACCATGACGGCGGGGTCGGCAAGCGTGTCGCGCGACAGCCCGCCTGCGTTCAACAACCTTCTGTGCTGGAAGGACGAGGTGGTGCCCTGGCTGCGCGACCTGGCCGACGAGTGCCATCAGGCGGGCGCGGCGGTGATGATCCAGCTGACGCACCTGGGGCGGCGGACGCGGTGGGACCGGGGCGACTGGCTGCCCACCGTCACGCCCAGCCACGAGCGCGAGACAGCACACCGGGCGTTCCCCAAGCGGATCGAGGACTGGGACATCGCCCGCATCATCGCCGACTATGCCGATGCGGCGGAACGGATGCAGGCCGCCGGTCTGGATGGGATCGAGCTGGAATGCTACGGCCACCTGATGGATCAGTTCTGGTCGCCCGCGACGAACGATCTGGACTCGCCTTATGGCGGCGACCTGACCAACCGGATGCGGTTCTCGATGCAGGTTCTGCAGGCGATCCGCACCCGTGTGGGTCCCGATTTCATCGTCGGCGTGCGCTATGCGGGCGACGAGATGCTGGCGGGCGGCATCGGCCCGCAGGAGGGGATGGAGATTTCGCGACGGCTGCGCGACTGCGGGCTGGTCGATTTCCTGAACATCATCCGGGGGCACATCGACAACGACGCGGCCCTGACCGAGGTGATTCCGATCCAGGGGATGGCGTCCGCGCCCCATCTGGATTTCGCGGGCGAGATCCGGGCCGCGACGGGCATGCCCACGTTCCATGCGGCGCGCATCCCCGACGTGGCAACGGCGCGCCATGCCATTGCCTCCGGCAAGCTGGACATGGTGGGGATGACGCGGGCGCATCTGGCCGACCCCCATATCGTGGCCAAGATCGTGGCGGGGCGCGAGGAGGACATCCGGCCTTGCGTGGGCGCGAACTACTGCCTCGACCGCATCTATCAGGGGGGGGCGGCCTATTGCATCCACAACCCGGCCTCGGGGCGCGAACTGGACTGGCCGCAGGCGGTGCCGGGGGGGGCGGGTGGCTTGCGCGTGGTCGTGGTGGGCGCCGGTCCGGGGGGCCTTGAGGCGGCGCGCGTGGCGGCGACGCAGGGGCATGCCGTGACGGTGCTGGAGGCGGCGGATGCGCCGGGGGGGCAGGTGCGGCTGACCGCGCAGACGGCGCGGCGGCGCGAGGTGCTGGGCATCACCGAATGGCGCTTTGCGCAATGCGTCAAGCTGGGCGTGACCTTCCGGTTCAACACCTGGGCCGAGGCGGCTGACGTGCTGGCGCTGTCGCCCGATGTGGTGATCGTGGCGACGGGCGGTCTGCCCCATGTCGAGGTGCTGACGGCGGGCAATGACCTGGTGGTGTCGGCCTGGGACATCCTGTCGGGCGACGTCGCACCGGGGGCAGAGGTGCTGGTCTATGACGACGCGGGCGATTTCGCGGGGTTGCAGGCGGCGGAGAAGATTGC
Organism: Gemmobacter sp.; assembly: GCA_052387255.1. Lineage (GTDB taxonomy): Bacteria > Pseudomonadota > Alphaproteobacteria > Rhodobacterales > Rhodobacteraceae > JBBQXK01. Next base: position 10,465 of record JBQTJI010000098.1, read on the forward strand.
TGCCGCCGCGGGGCGGGTCGAGGTGATGACACCCGACCGCAGCTTTGCGCCCGAGGTGATGGGCATGTCGCTGACGCCCTTTGTGCGGGCGTTGCAGGGGCATGGGGCGACGTTCACAGTGACGTGGCGGCTGTTGACGGTGGTGCGCGAGGGCAACCGGCTGGTGGCGGTCGCCGGGTCGGACTATGGCGATGCGCGGTTGGAACGGCGGGTCGACCAGGTGGTGGTGAACCACGGCACGCGCCCGCTGGACGAGGTGTACTTTGCGCTGAAACCCCTGTCGCGGAACCTGGGGGCCGTCGACTATGACGCGCTGATCGAAGGGCGGCGGCAGGGGGGCGCAGCCAATCCGGCGGGGGCGTTCCGCCTGTTCCGCATCGGCGACGCGGTCGAGGCGCGCAATGTGCATGCGGCGGTCTATGACGGGCTGCGGTTCGGCATGGGGTTGTAGGCCGCAGCGGGCGGCGGCTAGTGTCGCCCGCGAGCGGCGGCGGAGGCACCATGCCGGATGGGTTCGAGAGCGAGAAGGCGCAGGCGGCGGCGTGGTTCCGCCGCTTGCGCGACGACATCGTGGCGGTGTTCGAGGGGCTGGAGGACAGCACGACCCTTGGCCCCTTCGCGGGGCTTGCAGCAGGCCGGTTTGAAGTGACCGAGACCCGGCGGCATTCGGACGACGGCAGCGATGCGGGCGGCGGCGTGATGAGCGTGATGCGCGGCGGGCGGCTGTTCGAGAAAGTGGGGGTGAACGTGTCCACCGTGTTTGGCTCCCTCGGCGCTGCCGCGCAGAAGGCGATGGCGGCGCGGGGCGTGCCGGGAATGGAGGACGATCCGCGCTTCTGGGCCAGCGGAATCAGCCTGGTCGCCCACCTGCAGAACCCGCATTGCCCGGCGGTCCACCTGAACACGCGGATGTTCTGGACGCCCAATGCCTGGTGGTTCGGGGGTGGGTCGGACCTGAACCCCTGCATCGAGTACGCCGAGGATACAGCGCAGTTCCACGCCACGCAGAAGGCGCATCTCGATCCGCACGGGGGCGAGTTGTATCCCCGGCTCAAGGCCTGGGCGGACGAGTATTTCTTTGTACCGCACCGGGGCCGGGCGCGGGGGGTGGGGGGCATCTTCATGGACGACCGCAACACCGGCGACTGGGCTGCGGATTTTGCCCTGACGCAGGATATCGGGCGGGCGTTCCTGCCGGCCTATGTGCCGCTGCTGGAGCGGCGGCGGGACACGGGCTGGTCCGAGGCGGACCGCGATGTGCAACTGATCCATCGGGGGCTTTATGCCGAGTACAACCTGGTCTGGGACCGGGGCACGAAGTTCGGGTTGGCGACGGGGCATGACGCGAATGCGGTGCTGATGAGCCTGCCGCCACTGGCGAAGTGGGTGTGACCGAACCCGCTCATCAGCCCTGACGGGCTTCTTCGCCTGGACCTGGGCGAGCGAGGAAGCCCGTCAGGGCTGAGGAGCGTGATCGGTCACGCCACCGCGTGGGCCAGGGCGCACTGTTTCCACAGCGACCCGATGGCCGTCACCAGCCGCTCGATGTCGGCATCCGAGTGCAGCGGCGAGGGCGTGATGCGCAGCCGTTCGGTGCCCTTCGGCACAGTCGGATAGTTGATCGGCTGCACATAGATGCCCCAGTCGCGCATCAGGATGTCGCTGATCATGCGGCATTTCACCGGATCGCCGATCATCACCGGGATGATGTGGCTGTCATTGGCCAGGTGGGGAATGCCCAGACGGTCGAGCCGGGCGCGTACCTTTGCCACCCGGTCGCGCTGTGCCAGACGTTCCGTTTCCGATCCCTTGAGGTGGCGGATCGACGCGGCGGCGGCGGCGGCGATGGCGGGGGGCAGGGCGGTCGTGAAGATGAAGCCGGACGAGAAGCTGCGGATGAAGTCGCAGAGCGAGGCCGACCCCGTGATGTAGCCGCCGACGACGCCGAAGGCTTTGCCGAGCGTCCCCTCGATCAGGTCGATGCGGTGCGCCAGCCCTTCGCGTTCGCTGACGCCGCCGCCACGGGGCCCGTACATGCCGACGGCATGCACCTCGTCGATGTAGGACATCGCGCCATGCGCCTCGCAGACCTCGACAATCTCGCGGATCGGGGCGATGTCGCCGTCCATGGAATAGACGGACTCGAACGCCACCAGCTTCGGGCGGTCGCCCACGGCGCGCAGTTTCCGGTCCAGGTCGCGCCAGTCGTTGTGCCGCCACAGCACCTTGTCGGCGCGGGAGTGGCGGATGCCCTCGATCATGCTCGCGTGGTTCTTTTCGTCGGACAGGATCACCACGTTCGGGATGCGTTGGCCGAGGGTGCCGAGGGCGGCCCAGTTCGACACATAGCCGCTGGTGAACAAGAGCGCCGCATCCTTGCCGTGGAGGTCGGCGAGTTCCCTTTCCAGCAGCAGGTGGTGATGCGCGTTGCCGCTGATGTTGCGGGTGCCCCCGGCCCCCGTGCCGCAGGACTGCACGCAGTCGACCATGGCCTGCACGACAGTGTCGTTCTGGCTCATCCCCAGATAGTCGTTCGAGCACCAGACGGTGATTTCCTCGGTCACGTCGCCGTTGTAGCGGGTGGCCTTGGGGAACATGCCCCGCTGGCGTTCCAGTTCGGCAAAGACGCGGTAGTTGCCCTCGTGGCGGAGGGTGTCGAGTTCCTGGGTGAAGAAACCTTGGAAATCCATGGGGTCGGGCCTTTCAGTCTTTGGGCATGGGTTTTGGGGCCGGCATCATCCAGCGCCAGAGTTTCTGGTCGGGCAGCGGCAGCACCATGAACCAGTGTTCGAGCAGGGCAAGGGCAGAGAGGGCGGATAACAGGGCGTATCCCGTTGCGGCCCCAGGATCGGTGGCAAGCCAAAGCCGGTCAAGCCAGCAATAAGTGGCAAAGGTCAGGACCGACACCGACACCGGGAAGAAGGCGTTCATTCCCGCATGACGAAAATGGCTGGCCAGGTGCGACAGGGGTTTCGGCAGGAACTCGGTGTGGATGCGCGGCACGCCGAAGAACAGGTTCAGCTTGGCCGAGATGCGGCAGAAGAACAGGACGGCAAAGGCCCAGAAGCCGACGCGGTTCACCGCGCCTTCGGTGGCGTGCGCGAGGGCGGCCAGGGCCGCGACCAGCAGCAGTTCGTGCCAGGCCAGCGTGCCGAACCCGCGCAGGAAACGGTCGGCCAGGGGCAGGCCCGGCGGGCAGGGCGCGCGGTTCGGGCCGGTGATGATGCCCGACAGGAACGCCAGTTCGATCCAGCCCCAGATGGCGAGCGCCGACAGGAAGGCGAGGTAGGCCCCCGTCGCCGTGGCATCGCCGCGTGTCATGAGGATGCCCACGACACCCGCCACCAGCAGCGGCAGACCGAACAGTACCGACATGAGGTGCTGCACGGGCGGCCCGTTGTCGGCGGCGCGGACGCGCCACAGGATCGCGCCCGTGGAAAACCACCACAGGAACAGCGCCGAGCCTGCTGCGATCCAGGGGTTGTCCATCGGGTCCTTTCCGTATGGCGGTGACGGGGGCCGGGCGGCCCCCGCCGGGGTGTCAGTACGAGGGTTCCAGCCGCACGCTGGCGGGCAGGTCCTGTTTTTTCACGGGGATCAGGTACAGGCTGGCAAAGGCGAGCGCCGCCTTGGCCCCCGCTGCCCATCCCTTGAGCCGACCCGACAGGCCGCCCTGCTTTTTCGCCGCGTCCATCGCGAGGAAGGCCGCGTTCATCCGCTTGAGGTTCGGAATCCAGCGCGGGTGGTCGATGTCGATCTCGATGGGGAAGATCTGGCGCGCGATGGTCGATGTCTTGCGGAAGACCTCCTGGTCGTACCATTCGATGTCGACGCCGAGCGCCTTGTGGAACTCGGGGCGCGCATGGTCGCGGACCCACATCGTCGAATAGACGGCGGTCAGGAAGAACCGGATCCACAGCTTGTTGGTGAAGGACGTGGTCAGCTTGGGGTCGGTCTTCATCAAGAGGGCGAAGGCCTCGCCATGGCTGAACTCGTCGTTGCACCATTCGCGGAACCACTTGAAGATCGGGTGGAACCGCTGGTCGGGGTTGGCCTCGAGGTGGCGGTAGATGGTGATGTAGCGGGCGTAGCCGATCTTTTCCGACAGGTAGGTGGCGTAATAGATGAACTTGGGGCGGAAGTAGGTGTACTTCTTGGCGCGGGTCAGGAAGCCCAGGTTCACCGCCACCCCCGCCTCGCGCAGCGCGTCGTTGATGAAGCCTGCGTGGCGCGCCTCGTCCCGGCTCATGTAGCTGAACAATTCGCAGATGTCGGGGTTCGCGCCGCGACGTTTCATTTCCTTGTAGAGCACGCAGCCCGAGAACTCGGCGGTGCAGGAGGACACGAGGAAGTCGATGAACTCGGTGCGCAGGGCGGGGTCCATGCCCGCCCAGTCGACCTTGTCCCAGGCCTCGGTCTTCTTGAAGTGGGTCTTGTTGGGGTCGGATTTCATGCGGGCCAAGAGCGCGTCCCAGTCCTTGCGCACCGGGGTCACGTCGATCTTGTCCATCTCGGCGAAGTCGGTGGTGTAGAAGCGGGGCGACAGCATCGTCGTCTCGGTCGCCATCGCGGTGGTGTCGATCGTCTGCGACGCGGCCAGTTCGGCATAGTCGGCGTCCAGCGCCTTGGGTGTCGCGTTCATGACAGCACCTCGTCCGAGAACGAGAACTCACACAGTTCCATGAACCCGAAATCGCCGGTGGCGCGGGTCCACAGGCGTTCGACCAGGCTGGCGCGGGTGATCGTGGCGGTGCGGTCCTCGGAGATCACCTCGCCCCAGGCGGCCATCACGGGGCGGCCGTGGACCAGCACCTCGTCGCCCGGGTGGACGACGGCCCCGTTGTTGAAGCGGACATGCGCGTGCAGGCTTTCGAAGCGGTGGCTGACCTCGACGGTCACGGGCACCTCTTCCCTCTCTCTTGTGAAAAGTCCCATGTGCGTGGTTCCCTTGGTGCTTGCGCCGGACTTGGTGTCCGGTCGTTCGGCTTCAGTTCAGCAGTTTGCGAAAGGCCGCCTCGTTGTCGGCCCCGAAGGCGTGCAGCTCAAACGTGGTCCCGGTGTCGGGGTCCACCATGGTCAACCGCCCGTCGGCATATTCCACCAGGCGGATCGGGCGGGCGGGGTCGATGCCGTGGCGCTTGCGGGCGGTCTGCAGGCCGTTCTGCACGACGGTGACGAACCCGCCATGCGCCATGTCGGCGATCACGGTGCCCTTGTCGTCCAGCACCGTCACCGCCTGCGCGCCGCCGCCGATCAGGCTGATGGTGCGTTCGGACAGCACGGCGGCGGGGGCGGGGACGCCCTCGAGCGGGCGGTCGGTGAGGACGCCGAAGGTGACAAGGGCCAGCGACCCCAGGGCCAAGGCCAGCATGCCGCGCAGCAGGACCTTGGGGATCATCTCTTTGCGGGCGGGCGTGTCGCGGGTGGTCATGGTGGCCTCACTCGGCAGCGACGGCGGTGGCAGCGGTCCGGGTCAGGACCGGCTGGGTCAGGCGGGTTTCGGCGGCCTCGGCCAGCAGGCGTGCCACGCGGGCCGCATCGGGGATGCAGCGCAAGGCGGGCTGGGTCGTGAAGTGCCAGGGGCGGACATGGGGCCAGCAGATCAGGTAGGACAGCCGCGTGCCGGGGGCCGTGGTCAGCGCGATGGTGCCGGTGCCGCCGCGGCGGATGTCGGCATGGGCCGCCGTCACCTGCGCATAGGGGATGTTGAAGGTGACCGACAGCGCCGCCCCGATCCGCATCACCACGCGCGCGGTCGTCACGCTGTAGACCGTGGCCCGCGCCTGCGCATAGGCCAGCAGCCAGACGACGGCCAGGGCCAGCACCGCCAGCATCACGTAAGGCAGGCCAAAGGCGAACGCCCCCGGCACACCAGCCAGATCGAACCCGACCGACGCGCGCCAGGCGACGATCACGGCAAAGTACGCGGCGATCCAGTGCAGGCCGAACGCCTCGACCGCCAGCCGCCAGGTGTCGGGGCGGCCCTGCCACAGCAGCACCTCGCCGCGCGGCGGAACGGCGGGCAGCCCCGGGATCGGCTCGAAGTTGAAATCGTCGTCGTCCATGGCCTGTCCCCCCCTCAGCCGAACAGCGCCTTCCAGCGCGACGCCCGCTTGTCCGCCGAATAAAGCAGGCCGCCCGCGACATAGCCAGAGATCTTGTCTTCCTCGAGCATCGTCACCTCGGTCGGCGACCGGGTGGCGGGGATGCCGGGGAACAGGTCGGACGACAGGGCCCGCACGCGCACCCGGTCGGGCCCGATCTTGGCCATCGGCATCGGGATCAGTTTCTTCGCGCCGCCGGTCAGCGTGACCTCCAGATAGCGGACAAGCTGTTCCGAGGCGTCGATCCACATGTCGCTGACCGTGCCCACGACTGCCAAGTCGTTCGCCTCGACCGGCATTCCGCGCGGGTCGCGACCGCCCGAGACAGCAAAGCCGTGGGCCATTCCCATCGGCATCAGCTTGTTATGGGCATGGCCGTCCAGTTCGGGGACGTCGCGGCGGGGGGCCCAGGAGGCGGGGCCGACGCCGTCCACCATCGGATCGCCGGTCGGCGCATGGGGAAAGCCGTCGCTGGCCGAGGTGCGCGCCAGGGCCACCTCGCGCGCCTCGCGGGCCACGTTCGGCACGGTCACCTCGCCCCGGCCATGGGGCAGGCGGAAGGTCTTGGGCTTGGGCACCGGGAACGGCCCCTGGTTGGGCGCGGGCTTGCCATCCTCGGTTTCCAGGGGATAGCCCTCGCGCATGTTCTCGGTCTGCAGGTAGTAGACAAGGCCCGCAAAGAACAGCCAGAAGCCCCAGATCGCCAGGCTTGCCAGGTCGAAGTCTCCGAAGAAGGTCACGCCAACCATGGTGTTGGTCCTCTCGTGGTCAGGTGGGAAACTCGGCGATGCCGATGCGGGCAGGGCCGGGGATGGGTTGAACCGTGCCGACCCGCACCAGCGGGCCAAGCACGATCAGCGTCAGGAAGAGCAGTCCGATTTCGAGGTGGTAGACAAAGCTGTAGCCGAAGGCCGGGCTGGTCAGGCCGGGGCCGAAGCTGCCCGCCACGGCCATGCCGCCGATGACGTCGCGCAAGGCCCCGGCGGTGAAGATGGCAAGGCCCCCGGCTGTCGCCTGTGCAGCACCCCAGGCCCCGAGGGCGAGGCCCCGGCCCGCCAGGCCGCCCGCCGGCATGGTCATCGCGGCGGTCAGCGTGGCGACCGAGAACAGGCCCCCGCCCAGGCCGATGAGGGCGGCCCCGGCATAGAACAGGGCGTGGCTGTCGAGTGGGGCCGCGAAGACGATGCCCGAGAAGGCCGCGATGCCGGTCAGGATGCCGCGCGCCCCCATGCGCATCGGGTCCATGCCGCGCATCAGCCAGCGGGCGGCCAGGGCAAAGCCGAAGAGCGCGCCGGTGGCCGTGGTGGCTGTCAGAAGCGTGGTCGCCGACACCGACAGCCCCATGATCTGCCCGCCGTAGGGTTCTAGCAGCACGTCCTGCATGTTGAAGGCCAGCGTCCCGGTGAACACCACCGCCAGAAGCCGCCCCGCGCGGCCGCCCGACATGAGGTCGGCCCAGGCGTCGCGGAACAGAGGGCGGGGTTCCGCCCGTTCGGCATCCGACATGGGCCGGACATGTTCCTGCTTCCACAGCGCGACCAGGTTCAGCGCCAGCGTCGCCAGCGCGCAGCCCTGCACCACCCGGATCAGCCGGATGTCGGAATAATCACGCAAGAGCCAGCCCACGACCAGGGCCGACACCAGCATGCCGATGAGGTACATGACGTACAGCAGCGCCACCACGCGGGGCCGCGTGTCATCGCTGGCCCGGTCGCTGGCCAGGGCCAGCCCGGCGGTCTGCGTCATGTGCAGGCCAAGGCCGGTCATCAGGAAGGCCAGTGCCGCCAGCACCTCGCCCGCGAAAGGCACGTCGTGCACCGTGTCGCCGCCCAGCACCAGCAGGGCGAAGGGCATCAGGGCCAGGCCGCCCATCTGCCACAGGCTGCCGAACCACAGGTAGGGGATGCGCTTCCACCCGATCGCGCTGCGGTAGGTGTCCGACCGGAACCCCAGCAGCGCGCGGAACGGGGCGACCAGCACGGGCAGGGCGATCATCGCGGCGACGATGACGCTTGCCACCGACAGCTCGACGATCATCACCCGGTTCAGCGTTCCGAGCAGCAGCACCATCGCCATCCCGACCGACACCTGGAACAGCGACAGGCGCAGCAGTTGCCCCAAAGGCAGCCCTTCGGACGCGGCATCGGCAAAGGGCAGCCAGCGGGCCGTCAGGTGCTTGATGTCGCGCTGCCGCAGGATCACCGCCGCACCTCCAGGCATTCCGAGATGTAGAAGCCGCTGGACACCCGCCCGACCGTCGCGAGCCCCGGCACGCGCGCGGCCAGCCGCGCGGCGGCGTGGGGCACCATCACCGGGCTGCGGTCGGACCGGGGCAAGAGCTTGCCCGTCCACCACATCGCCATCAGCGAGGGCGACCGTGGCGCGACGGTGAACACAAGATGCGACGTGCGCGCCATCAGGCGTTCGACCGCCGCCGCCAGATCGGCCTCGGCATAGTAGATCAGGCTGTCCATGCCGAGGACCGCATCGAAATGGCCAAGCTCGGGGTCGGTCATGTCGCCCGCCACCAGCCGCACCTTTGCCCGGTGCGCGGGGTCGAGCCGCGCCTCGGCAATCGCGATCAACTGCGGCGAGATGTCGACGCCCACGACCGACGCCCCCCGCGCCGCCAGGTCCGCCACCATCATCCCCGGCCCGCAGCCCGCATCCAGCACGCGGCAACCGCGCAGGTCGGCGGGCAGCCGCCCCAGCATCAGCGCGCGCATCAAGGTGCGCCCCTCGCGCACCGTCTGGCGGATGCGCGACACGGGCGCATCGCTGGTCAGCCGCTCCCACGTGCGGGTCGCGGTGCGGTCGAAGTAGGTCTCGACGCGGGTCAGGGTGGCGGCGTAGTCGGGCATCAGTCGAATCCCAAGAGCTCGAAGATCTCGCGGTCGGGCAGGGGGGCGGGGCAGATCGGGGGTTCGCCCACCGACCGCCACAGGGCGTTGGCAAGGCTCATGTATTCGGCGCGCGCCACCAGCACGTCGTCGTCGGCGTCCATCTCGAACAGCGTCTTCTTCTTGAGGCGCGAGCGGCGGATCGCGTCGATGTCGGGCATGTGCGCGATGCGCTTGAAACCGACCTTGGCGCAGAAGCGGTCGACCTCGTTCGTTTCGCGCGAGCGGTTGGCGACGCAGCCCGCAAGGCGCACCTTGTAGTTCGACGATTTGGCCTGCACCGCCGCGATGATGCGGTTCATCGCATAGATGCTGTCGAAATCGTTCGCCGTCACGATCAGCGCCCGGTCGGCATGCTGCAACGGCGCGGCAAAGCCGCCGCAGACCACGTCGCCCAGCACGTCGAAGATCACCACGTCGGTATCCTCAAGCAGGTGGTGCTGCTTCAGCAGCTTCACCGTCTGCCCCACGACGTACCCGCCACAGCCGGTGCCGGCCGGCGGCCCGCCCGCCTCGATGCACATGACACCGTTGAAGCCCACGGTCACGAAATCCTCGGGGCGCAGTTCCTCGGCGTGGAAATCGACATCCTTCAGGATGTCGATCACCGTGGGCTGCAGCTTGCCCGTCAGGGTGAAGGTGCTGTCGTGCTTGGGGTCGCAGCCGATCTGCAGGACGCGCTTGCCCATCATCGAAAACGCCGCCGACAGGTTCGACGAGGTCGTCGACTTGCCGATGCCGCCCTTGCCGTAGACCGAGAACACTTTCGCGCCCTCGATCTTCAGGCCCGCATCCTGGTGCACCTGGACGCTGCCGTCGCCGTCAAGGCCGCGCAGGTCGGGGATTTCGTCACGCGGCATGGCCGGTTCCTTTCAGATTGGTCGCCCCGGCGCAGGCCGGGGCCTCGATGTACTGCGCGCAATGGTCGGGGTCCCGGCCTGCGCCGGGACGACCGGTGACGATGGGGGACGCCGCATTCATTCCGCCGCGATCCCTTCCAGCCGGTCCTCAAGTTCGTCCGCCGCCCCTTTCAGGGCCGCCAGCGTCGCCGCGTCGGGCGACCAGTAGTTGCGTTCCGAGGCCTCGATCAGGCGGTTCGCCATGCGGGCACTGGCCTGCGGGTTCAGCCCGGCCAGCCGCGCCCGCATCGCGTCATCCAGAACGAAGGTCTCGGACAGGCGCTGATAGACCCAGGGTTCGACCGCCTGCGCCGTCGCCGACCAGCCCATCGTGTTGGTCACATGCGCCTCGATCATCCGCACGCCCTCGCCGCCGTGGGCCAGCAGGGGTTCGTAGAAGCGCGGGTTCAGGGACCGCGACCGGGTTTCCAGCGCGATCTGGTCCTGCAGGGTGCGCACCTTGCCAAGCCCGCGCGTCTGGTCGCCGATGTAGACCGGCGTGTCCGCCCCGCCCCGCGCGCGTTTCACGGCGCGGGCGATGCCGCCCAGGGTGTCGAAGTAGTGGTCGACCGAGGTGACCCCCAGTTCCACCGATTCAAGGTTCTGGTAGGCCAGGTCGACGTCTTTCAGCGCCTTCTGCAGCAGTGCCGCGTGCTTGACCGGCTTGCCGTTGCGGCCATAGGCAAAGGACTTGCGCGCCTCGTAGGCGTCGGCCAGTTCATCCTCGCCCTCGAAGGACGAGGTATCGACCAGGATGTTGACGTTCGACCCATAGGCCCCTTCGGCGTTCGAGAACACCCGAAGGGCCGCCGTCTCGATGTCCACATCCATCGACGCGGCATAGGCCAGCGTGTGGGCGCGGACGAAGTTCTGCTCGATGGGTTCGTCGGCGGTGGCGCATTTCCACGCGGCCTCGGCCAGCATCCGGGTCTGCAGGGGCAAAAGGTCGCGGAAGATGCCCGACAGCGTCATCACCACGTCGATCCGCGGGCGGCCAAGGTCGGCCAGCGGGATCAGGTCGGCCCCGCAGAGCCTGCCAAAGCTGTCGAACCGGGGTTTCGCCCCCATCAGCGCCAGGGCCTGGGCGATCGGGCCGCCGTCCGACTTGATGTTGTCCGACCCCCACAGCACCAGCGCCACGGTGCGCGGCAGCGTGGGGTGCGCCGCCAGCAGGCGCGCGGCCTGCGCCGCCCCGTCCTGCAAGGCAAAGGCCGTGGGCATGCGGAACGGATCGAAGGCGTGGATGTTGCGGCCCGTGGGCAGGATCGCGGGTGTGCGGATCAGGTCGCCGCCGGGGACGGGGGGGATGTAGTGGCCGCCAAGGGCCGCCAGCAGCCCCTCGATTTCCGAGGACTGGCGCAGGAGGGTTTCGGCCCTGGCCGCCGTTTCGCCCGACAGGCCCATCAGCGACAGCAGTTGCGCCCGCTGGTCGGCGGTCATCGTCCGGCCCACCACATGCAGCCCGTCGGTGATCAGCGCGCCTTCGGTTTCCAGCAGCTTCAGCCACAGCGCATCTGCGGCCAGCCCGCCCATGTCCACCGCAGTTGCCTGATCGGCGATCAGGCGCGCAAGGTCCGTGCGTTCCTGCGCATCGTCGGGCAGGGCGCGCCAGCGGTGCAGTGAGTCCTTGAGTTCCGCCAGACCCTTGTACAGCCCGGCCTTGGCCAGTGGCGGGGTCAGGTGCGTCACCGTCACCGCATTCGCCCGCCGCTTGGCCAGCGTCGCCTCGGAGGGGTTGTTGGCGGCATAGAGATAGACGTTGGGCAGGGCCCCGATCAGACGGTCGGGCCAGCAGTCGCCCGACAGGCCCGCCTGCTTGCCCGGCATGAATTCCAGCGCCCCGTGCATGCCGAAATGCAGCAGGGCATCCGCACCGAAATCCTCTTTCAGCCAGCGGTAGAAAGTGGCGAAGGCGTGGGTCGGGGCAAAGCCGCGTTCGAACAGCAGGCGCATCGGGTCGCCCTCGTACCCGAACACGGGCTGGATGCCGACAAAGACGTTGCCGAACTGCGCCCCCAGCACGAACACGCCGCGCCCGTCCGACTGGTGGCGGCCCGGTGCCGGGCCCCAGGCCGCCTCGATCTCGTCCAGCCAGGGGGTGCGGGCAACGATGGTGTCTGCCGACACATGCGCCGCGACGGCTGCGGTCTGGCCGTGCGACGGGGTCAGCACAGCGGCGCGCAGGTCGTCGACCGTGGCGGGCGGCGTCACGCGGTAACCCTCGGCCTTCATCGCGGCCAGAGTGTTGTGTAGGCTTTCGAAGACCGACAGATAGGCGGCGGTCCCGACCGCGCCCGCGTTCGGCGGAAAGCCGTACAGCACGATGGCCACCTTGCGGTCGGACACGCGCGACCGGCGCAGGCCGGCCAGTCGCGCGACCTTCTCGGCCAGCACCTGCACGCGTTCGGCGCAGGGGGCCATGTTGCGCGTCTCGCCCGGCTGCGGGATGCCGTGGCGACCGGCAAAGACCGTGGGATTGGTCGCGCCGTCGATCTCGGGAAGGGCGATCAGCATCGTCGTCTCGACCGGCCCAAGGCCGCCCGCAGACGCCTCCCACTGCTCGATCGTCTGGAATTCCAGCGGATGCGCCGCGATGTAGGGCACGTCCAGCGCCGACAGCGCGGTGACCGCCGCCGCACTGTCGTTGTAGGCGGGGCCGCCGACCAGGCTGAACCCGGTCAGCGACACCAGCGCATCGACACGGCCCCCGGTCATGAAGGCGTCCATCGCAGGCCGCCCGTCAAGGCCCCCGGCAAAGGCGGGCACCACGGCGAACCCCCGCGCCTCGAGCGCGGCGATCACGGCGTCGTAGTGGGCGCAGTCCGAGGCCAGGATGTAGGAGCGCAGCATCAGCAGCCCGACCGTGCCCTTCGCCCCGGCGGGCCGGGGCAGGGCGGCGGCGTTCTTGCCGATGCGGCCCGGCATGCGGGGGTGGTAGACGCCCACGTCGGGATAGTCGACCGGGGCCTTCGACGCCGCCCCGACCCAGCCATGGCGGCGGGCATAGCGCGACAGCAGGAACCGGACCATCTGCTCGATGTTGTCGTCCGACCCGCCCAGCCAGTACTGCATGGACAGGAACCAGGCGCGCAGGTCCTGCGCCTTGCCGGGGATCCAGCGCAGGATCTTCGGCAGGCGGCGCAGCAGCGCCATCTGCTTTTGCCCCGACGACCCGCTTTCGGACGACTTCGGGCGCAGCTTCTTCAGGAACGCCATCGCGCCCGTGGCGGGTTTACCAAGGTCGAGGTCGCCCATCCGGGTCAGCTTCACGATGGCGGGGTCCGCGATCATGCCGACAAAGGCATCGGCGCGCTCGCGGGCCAGCTTCAGGCTGGGCAGGATCGCTGTCAGATGCTCTTCGATGAACAGCAGGTTCGCGATGACAAGGTCCGCCCCCTCGACCGCCGCCTTTGCACGGGCAAGCGAGGCGGGGTTTTCGGCCCATTCGGCGGCGGCGTGGACGGTGACGCTGATGCCGGGGAAATCGCGCGCCAGGCGCGGCGTGATGCGCGCGGCGGGGCCTGCGGCGTGCATGTCCAGCGTGACGATCACGACGTTGTAGGCGGCCCTTATGTTCGGTTCAGCGCGCATAATGGGCCTTTGCCTCGTACAGCGTCTCGACGCTGATCTGCCGCAGGCCCTTGCTGGCCGCGAATGTCTCGGTGTTCCGCTTGGCCTTGCCGCGCACGAAGAAGGGGATCTTCTTCAGCTCGCGCTCGGCCTCGGCAAGCCAGACCAGCACGTCGGTTCCGGTGACAGGTTCCGGCGTTTTCGACTTTGCCGAAACATCCTCGGGGGTCCGGGGGGCGAGCCCCCCGGCTTCGTCACGGGCCACGGCCTTGGCCCCGTGGTGGCTGGCCCCGGCGGCATCGTGGAACTCGAAGTCCTCGCGGAACATGGTCAGCAGGTGTTCCTCCAGCCCCATGACCAGGGGATGCACCCAGGTGTCGAAGATCACGTTCGCGCCCTCGTACCCCATCTGGGGCGAGTATCGCGCGGGGAAGTCCTGGACGTGGACGGGCGACGAGATGACGGCGCAGGGGATGCCCAGCCGCTTGGCGATGTGGCGTTCCATCTGCGTGCCGAGGATCAGTTCGGGCGACAGGGCGGCGATGGCGGCCTCGACCTCGAGGTAGTCGTCGGTGATCAGTGCCTCGAGGCCGAAATCCTTGGCAAACGCCCGCAGGGGGCGGGCGAATTCGCGGTTGTAGCAGCCCATGCCCACCACCTCGAACCCGATCTCGTCGCGCGCGATGCGGGCGGCGGCCATGACGTGGGTGGCGTCGCCGAAGAGGAACACGCGCTTGCCCGTGAGGTAGGTCGAATCGACCGAGGCGGACCACCAGGGCTGGCGCAGGCGGGTCTCGTCGGCCTTGACCGGCAGGCCGGTGAGGCCCGACACTTCGGCGAGAAACTCGCGGGTGGCCTGCACGCCGATGGGCGTGATCTTCGTGTACGTCTGCGCGAAGGTCTTTTCGCAGTACCGCGCGGCACTTTCGCCCGTCTCGGGGTACAAGAGCACGTTGAAATGGGCGGCACCCAGGCGGGCGATGTCGGCGGGCGTCGCCCCGAACGGGGCGCAGACGTTCACACCGATGCCCATGTCGGCCAGCATCCGGGTGATCTCGGCGATGTCGTCGCGGTGGCGGAACCCGAGCGCGGTTGCCCCCAGCAGGTTGCAGGTGACCGCCTCGGTCCGCGCCACGGGGCGGGCCAGGTGGCGGACGATCTGCAGGAACGTCTCGTCCGCGCCGAAGGTCTCTTTGCGGCTGTACGACGGCAGGTCCAGCGGGATGACCGGGATCGACAGGCCCATGGTGCGCGCCAGCCCGCCCGGATCGTCCTGGATCAGTTCGGCGGTGCAGGACGCGCCGACGATGATCGCCTGCGGGGCAAAGCGGTCGACAGCCTCCTGGCAGGCGGTCTTGAACAGGCCCGCCGTGTCGGCCCCCAGGTCGCGCGCCTGAAAGGTGGTGTAGGTCACCGGCGGGCGCTGCCCCCGCCGCTCGATCATCGTGAACAGAAGGTCGGCATAGGTATCGCCCTGCGGCGCATGCAGCACATAGTGCAGGCCGCGCATCGCGGTCGCCACGCGCATGGCCCCCACATGGGTCGGGCCTTCATAGGTCCAGAGGGTCAGCTTCATGGCCGACCCCCCATGGTGGTGCGGTCGCGCCCCCTCACCCCTGCCCTCTCCCCCGAGGGGAGAGGGAGGTGCGCCAGACCGGACGTGCATGCGGGGGTGAAACGGTCGGCACAGGAAGCGACGCGGTTCCCTCTCCCCCCGGGGGAGAGGGCCAGGGTGAGGGGGGCGAGGCGCCCGGTCATTCCGCGGCCTCCAGCCGGTTGGGGTGCTGGCGCAGCATCGCCTTGCGGCGCAGGGGCCGGGCGAACAGCGACGCAAGG
The DNA here is from genome assembly GCA_052387255.1 of Gemmobacter sp. Classification (GTDB taxonomy): domain Bacteria; phylum Pseudomonadota; class Alphaproteobacteria; order Rhodobacterales; family Rhodobacteraceae; genus JBBQXK01. Next base: position 25,774 of record JBQTJI010000098.1, read on the forward strand.
TCGCCCGCCTGTTCGTAGAAATGCACCGGGCTGAACACCAGTTCGATCGCCCATTTCGTCGCCAGCCCCTCGGCTTCCAGCGGATTGGCCAGGCCCAGGCCGCAGACCGTCAGGTCGGCCCGCGCCGCACGGGCACGGTCGAGTTGGCGGTCCACGTCCTGCCCCTCGGCAATCACCGGGCCTGCGGGGAGGAGGTCGAGGTCCGGGCCGTGGATCGCCTGGTGCAGATAGGGCATGCCCACCTCGACGGCGCGCATCCCGCATTCGCGGGTCAGGAACCGGGCCAGCGACACCTCCATCTGGCTGTCGGGGAAGAAGAAGACCGAGCGGCCCTGCAGGCTGTCTGCCGACGCCGCGATGGCCTTGCGGGCACGGGCGCGGGGGGCGGCGGTGGCCGCCTCGAAGCGGGCGGCATCGATGCCGAATTCGGTCGCGATGGTCTGCAGCCACAGGGTGGTGCCCTCTTCGCCGAAGGGGAAGGGTGCGGGCAGATGGCGCGCGCCCCGGCGGACAAGGGCGGCATGGGTGTCGGCCAGGAACGGCTGGGTCAGGGCGAAGACGGTGCTCGCGCCGACCCCCGCCGCCTCGGCCGCGCGGTGCGCGGGCAGGATGCGCACCGGGCCGATGCCCAGGGCGGCCAGCAGCGCCACCATCTGGTCCTCGACCACATCCGGCAGGGCCCCCACGACCAGCAGCTCGCGCGCCTGCGTTTCGGGCAGGGCGGGCACAAGGGCTGCCAGGCAGGCATCCTCGCCTTGGGTAAAGGTCGTCTCGATCCCCGAGCCCGAATAGTTGTAGCAGCGCACCCTGTCGCCTTGGTCCGCGTTGATCCGTTCCGCCGCGCGGGCCAGGTCCAGCTTGATCACCTCGGACGGGCAGGACCCGACGAGGAACAGTTGCCGGATGTCCGGGCGGCGGGCCAGCAGGCGGGCGACTTCGCGGTCCAGTTCCACGTTGGCATCGGCGAGGCCGGCCAGGTCCTTTTCCTCCAGGATCGCCGTGCCGAAGCGGGGTTCGGCAAAGATCATCACACCGGCGGCCGATTGCAGCAGGTGCGCGCAGGTGCGCGACCCCACCACCAGAAAGAACGCATCCTGCATCTTGCGGTGCAGCCAGATGATGCCGGTCAGGCCGCAGAACACCTCGCGCTGCCCGCGTTCGCGCAGCACCGGCGCGTCGCGGCAGCCCGAGGTGGTGGCGGAGGGGGCGGTCACGCCGACACCATGGTGTTGGCCGCGTCCAGCCGCGCCAGCCGCAGCTTCCAGATGAACTGCGCCGCGTTGATCCCGTAGGCGGCATAGGCCGCCAGGGCCAGGGCCATCAGCCCCGCCGGGGGCAGCAGATCGCCGAAAAGGGCAATGATGTACGCGGTATGCAGCGCGATGACGCCAAAGCTGAACACATCCTCCCAGAAGAAGGCGGGCGCGAACAGGTACTGGCCGAAGACGACCTTCTCCCAGATCGCGCCGGTGACCATGATGGTGTACAGAAGCCCGGTCTTGACCAAGACCGAGGCGGTCGCGGCCCCGTACCCCTCGCCCGTCGCGAGATAGCGCAGGACCAGCACGACCGAGATGCCGCAGGCCAGGAACTGCACCGGGGCCAGGACGCCCTGCACCGTGGTCCACAGGGTCGAATCACGCCGCGCGCGCTGTTCCGCCGTATAGAGCGGCAGCTTCCGGGATTCGGCTGAAGTCTTGGGCATCGGCACCACCGGCAGCGGTCTGTCGTGCTTGAAACTAGGACGGGGGGCGGAAAAGTGTCAACCAAAATTTACAGGGCGCGGGCTGACAGGTTCTGCGCCGGGACCGCCCGCCGGGGCGGGCGTGGCGACGCTACTTCCTTGTAAATCAGGGATTTGCCTGAACAATCCGAACCAAACTGCGCGGTGGTCACAGGCAGTGTCAATTTGCTTTGACATTTCTGTCGCGGTGGATGAGTGTAGAACCCTAATTCCTGCGGGCAGTTTGCCCGTCTTCTGCCGTCACGCCGCGCTGCGGAGCGCAAGCCATGCAAGACCAAGTCGTGTTTCCAGGCAGCCGGCGGCCGGATCGCAACGGACCCCGCAAGGACCCCGTGGACACCGGCGTCATCGATTTTGCCGCCTGGGTGGTGGCGCTTCTGGCCGCCCGGAAGTCGACGGCCGAGCCGGTGGTCAGGGCCGACCTGCTGGCCGCGTTCCACGCCGCCGCCATCGAAGAGGCGCATGACGCGATGGAGGCGTTCCTGCGCGATCTGGTGCGCCAGAAGATTCCCGCGACGACGGTGGCCGATCTCTACATCCCCGGCCTTGCCCGCCGCCTGGGCGACGACTGGCTGGACGACAGCGTCAGCTTCATGGAGGTGACGCTGGCCTCGTCGCGCATGCAGGCGATGCTGCGGGCCATCGGGGCGGCCTGGACCGCCGACCTGGCCGGGCCGGGGCAGGCGGCGTCGCTGTTGCTGGTGGTGGTGCCGCACGAGCAGCACACCCTGGGCGCGATGGTCCTCTTGGGGCAGTTGCGGCGCATGGGCGTGTCGGTGCGGCTGGCCGTCGGGCCGACGCGGTCCGAACTGCGCATGATGCTGGCAGACCGGCACTTTCAGGGGGTGCTGGTGTCGGCGGCGGCGCCGGCCCGGCTTGCCGATGCGCGGGCGGTCGTGGAAGAGGTGCGCCAAAGCGGGCCCGACGGCGTGGTCATCGCCGTGGGCGGGCATGTGCTGCAGTTCGGGCTGGACGTGAAGGGCGTGACAGGCGCGGACCTTGCGACCAGCGATCCGGCGCTGGTGCTCGAGGCCTGCGGCATCCCGGTCGAGGGAACCGCGCAGCGGCAGCGCGCCTAGTGTCGGGTGGCCCCCCTGGTCGGCGGGGCGGTTGGTAAGGAAACGGGACGCGAATTGAAGACGGACGACAGCGCGAAGTTGAACGTGGGGTCGATGCCCGTCGTCTCGCCAGACCTTCTGGCCGGGATCATTGCCTCGGCGTCCGATATCGCGCTGCGGCTGGACAGCGCGGGCCTGATCCGGTCGGTCATGGTCAACCCGCATCATCGCAGTTTCGGCAAGCTCGACCACTGGGTCGGCCTGCAGGTGCGCGGCCTTCTGACCGAGGAAAGCGTGCAGAAGCTGGACCGCCGTCTGGGCCAGTTGGCCGAGGTCGAGGAAGGCACCTCGCTGGGGCTCGAGGTGACGCATCTCGATCCGGTCTCGGGCGATTTCCCGATCCGCTATGTGCTGCACCGCCTGCCCAAGGACGATTCGGTCCTCATGCTGGGCCGCGACCTGCGGGCGATTGCCGAGATCCAGCAGAAGCTGGTGTCGGTCCAGCTGGCCCTGGAAAAGGACTATGAAAGCCAGCGCGAGATCGACACGCGCTACCGCGTGCTGATGGAGATGACGCGCGACCCGATCCTTCTGGTGTCGATGGCCTCGGGGCGGATCGCCGACCTGAACGGCACGGCGGCCACCCTGCTGGGCGGGTCGCGGGCGGAACTGCTGGGGGCCGCCGTCGCGCAGGAATTCGTGGGGCGGCGCCGGGGCGAGCTGCTGGAAACCATGGCCAACCTCGCCTCGGCCGATGCCGCGACCCCGATCGAGATGCAGGCCCGGCGCAGCCAGAAGCGGATGCTGATGGTGCCCCTTGTGTTCCGCGCCGCCGGAGAGCGGCTGCTGCTGTGCCGCCTGGACGTCCCCGAGGCGGTGGCGGCGGTGCAGGACGAACTGGTCGACGGCCTGTCGCGGCTGTATCAGGAAGGGTCCGACGGCATGGTCTTTACCGACCGCGACGGGCTGATCCGCAGCGCGAACGAGGCGTTCCTCGGGTTGACCGACAGTTCCAGCCTGGCCTCGGTGCGGGGCCGCTCGCTGGCGGATTTCCTGGTGCGCGGGACGGTCGACCTGAAGGTCTTGCTGGACAACGCGCGCCGGGCGGGCCGGATGCGCATGTACGCCACGCGGCTGGTCACGGTGTTCTCGGCGCAGGTCGCGGTCGAGGTGTCGGCCACCTGGCTGAACGAACGCCCCAACCCGGTCATGGCCCTGATCGTGCGCGATGCCAGCCGCGCCGAGGCGCTGCGCCGCCCCGGCATGGCAAGCGAGGAGGGCGTGTCCTCCGTGGTGGAACTGGTGGGGTCGTCCAAGCTGAAGGACATCGTCGCCGAGACGGCGGACGTGGTCGAGCGCATGTGCATCGAGACGGCGGTGGAACTGACCCGCAACAACCGCGTCGCGGCGGCCGAGATGCTGGGCCTGTCGCGCCAGTCGCTGTACGTCAAGCTGCGCAAGTACGGGCTGGTCAGCAAGGACGACAGCTAGGTCAGGACCTAGGAAGCCCTCGACCCGCAGGCGTTCAGGTCCACGAAGTCGAGGACCCGCCGCACGAACTCTGACCGGGCTTGCCACGGACCTCCGTGTCCGACGCCTTGGATTTCTGACAGTGAAGCATCCTGCAGACAGGCCAGGACCTCTGCTGCGACGAGTTTGTAGTGCGGCAAAGTTTCTGCACCGACGATAAGCAGCACAGGACACCTCACTTCACCAAGCTGTTCGCAGGTCAGTGGCTGGGGAGACGGGGCGTCGAAGTCGGGGATCATCGTATGGGCGTTTTCCAGGAGCATCGCTTGAATACGTGGGTCCAGCGTCGCGAAGCCACCCTTCTCCATACCCAAGACGAACTCGACTGCCATCGGCATCGCACCTGCCCCGTCGCCCGCCTTTGCTGCTGCATATGCTTTAGCAAAGCCCTGCCCGAAAGCCTGAAGCAACGCCCTGTTGTTCAGTGTGTCCGGGAGGATCGAACTCAGCGACGGCTCATAGATTGCAACCGATGAAATAAGGTCAGGCACCTCGGTGGCCGCGCGCAGCACCATGGCTCCACTGTAAGACCAGCCGACCAGATGGGTGGGAACGTTCAGCGTCCGCAGGATCGCCACCAGATCGTCCGTGTGCACGTCCCGAGAGAACGGCTTGTCCTGGGGCCATAGCGTCGTCCCAAAGTGCCGATGGGTATAGGCCATAAAGCGATGCCCCACCGCCACGTCCGGCCAAAGGTCACACCAGCCTCGAAGATCGGCCCAGGAGCCGTTCACGAACAGCACAGCTTCGCCTGTCCCTGCTGAAACGAAGGGAAAAGCGACGTCGCCCACTTTGAGCAACTGGGAGGTCGGCATAGTCTGACCGACTTGCATCTTGGCCCTCGCTGCTTTGCCAATGCGACTCATAACACGGTCGCGCAGCTTAATGTCGACGAACTGCAGGACGCGTTCAGGCTGTAGATGCGATCTGTGAGTCGCTCGGCTCAGGTTCGCGGCCAAACTCTACCAGACATTTGCGTTTGTGGGGCCTAACCCTCGGCTTCCTGTTCACAGAGGCGGACAAAGCCGGTTTCCACGTGGAAACCGGACCCGGAAAACACGTGTTTTCCAGTCTTTCGCAACCGTCGCGCACCGCTGGAAACCGGGCGGCAGATGCGACAAGTTTGCCCTTGCCCGACTCGTGACTGTCATGTTTAGTTGACACATGAGTGTCTCGCTGGCTTCACACACCCGCCAATGGCCCGAACCTCGGGCGCTGCTCACGTTGATCAAGCCGATCACCTGGTTTCCGCCGATGTGGGCCTATCTGTGCGGGGTCGTGTCCTCGGGCGGGGCGATTCTGGACAGCTGGCCGATGGTCATCCTGGGCATCCTTCTGGCCGGTCCCGTCGTCTGCGGGATGAGCCAGGCCGCCAATGACTGGTGCGACCGCCACGTCGATGCGGTGAACGAGCCGCACCGCCCGATCCCGTCGGGCCGCATCCCTGGGCGGTGGGGGCTGTACGTGGCCTTGGCGATGACCGTTCTGTCGCTGGTCCTGGGCTGGCAACTGGGGCCCTGGGGGTTCTATGCGACGGTCGCGGGCGTCGTCGCCGCCTGGGCCTATTCGGCCGAGCCGGTGCGGCTCAAGCGGTCGGGCTGGTGGGGGCCGGGGCTGGTGGGGCTGTGCTATGAAGGGCTGCCCTGGTTCACCGGGGCCGCCGTGATGGTGGCGGGTGCGCCGCGGTTCGAGGTCGTGACGGTGGCGCTGCTGTACGCCTTCGGCGCGCACGGGATCATGACGCTGAACGATTTCAAGGCGCTGGAGGGGGATCGCCAGCACGGCGTGCGCTCGCTGCCGGTGGTGCTGGGGCCCGAGGTCGCGGCCAAGGTCGCCTGCACGGTGATGGGGCTGGCGCAGGCCCTGGTGATCGCGATGCTTCTCGTCTGGGGCAAGCCCTGGCATGGGCTGGTCGTGTTCGCGGTGCTGTGCGCACAGGTGGCGGCGATGCGCGTCTTGCTGCGCGACCCACGGGCGCGCGCGCCCTGGTACAATGGCACCGGCGTGGTGCTGTATGTCAGCGGCATGATGGTCACGGCCTTTGCCCTGCGCGGGCTGGGGCCGATGTGATGCTGTCCTGGGCCGCCATCCTCCGCCTCGGTCTGGTGCAACTGTGCCTGGGTGCCATCGTGGTGCTGATGACGTCCACGCTGAACCGGCTGATGGTGGTGGAACTGGCGCTGCCCGCCGTGCTGCCCGGCCTGCTGGTGGGGCTGCACTACGGCATCCAGATCACCCGGCCGAACTGGGGCTACCGCAGCGACACCGGCGGCAACCGCACGGTCTGGATCGTCGGCGGGATGGCGGTGCTGGGGCTGGGGGCGCTGCTGGCGGCGTTCGGCGTGATGGTGATGGAGACGGCCTTTGCCCCCGGCATGGCGCTGTCGGTGCTGGCCTATGCGCTGATCGGCATCGGGGTGGGTGCTTCGGGCACGTCGCTGCTGGCGCTGCTGGCGGCGGCCACGCATCCGCGCCGCAGGGCGGCGGCGGCGACGATCACCTGGCTGATGATGATCTTCGGCATCGCCGTGACGGCCACGGTCGTCGGCCGGTTCCTCGACCCCTATTCCGCCACGCGCCTGCTGGAGGTCGTGGGCGTGGTCTGTGTGCTTGCGGTGCTGGTCACGGTGCTGGCCACCTGGGGCATCGTGCGCGGTGTGCCCGCGTCTGCGCGCGAGGTGCGAAAGCCCTTCCTTCAGGGACTGGCCGAGATCTGGGCCGAACCGCAGGCGCGCGCCTTCACGCTGTTCGTGTTCCTGTCGATGACCGCCTATTTCATGCAGGAACTGATCCTGGAACCCTATGCCGGGCTGGTCTTCGGCCTGACGCCCGGCGCGACGACGCAGCTTTCGGGCGCGCAGAACGGCGGCGTGTTCCTGGGCATGCTGGCCGTGGGCATCGCCGCGACGGGCCTGCGGATCGGGTCGCTGCGCGCCTGGGTCGTCGCGGGCTGTACGGGGTCGGCAGCGGCCCTGGCGTTCATCGCTCTGCTGCCGGAGGCGGCGCTGCTGACGCCTGCCGTGGTGGCGCTCGGGTTGTTCAACGGGATGTTCGCGGTGGCCGCCATCGGCTCGATGATGGCCCTGGCAGGGCAGGGGCGCACGGGGCGCGAAGGGACAAGGATGGGCCTCTGGGGTGCGTCGCAGGCCATCGCGGCGGGTCTGGGCGGGCTGACGGGCGCGGCGGCGGTGGATGTGCTGCGGCTGGCCCTGCCCGATCATCCGGCCTTCGCGGCCGTGTTCCTGGGCGAAGGGGTGTTGTTCCTGGTGGCCGCGCTGATCGCGCACCGGGTGCTGGATGGTGTGGCCCCTGCACCGCATGGGGCGTTGGTGCCGGGGGAATAGGGGGACAGCATGGATTATGACATCTTCGTCGTCGGGGGCGGGCCTGCGGGCGCAATAGCGGCGGAAGACGCCGCGCGCGCCGGACGCAGTGTGGCCATGCTGGACCGTGCGGGCCGGATCAAGCCCTGCGGCGGGGCCATCCCGCCGCGCCTGATCGCCGACTTCCTGATCCCCGAGGCGCAGCTGGTTGCCAAGATTCAGACGGCGCGGATGATCTCGCCCACGGGCCGCGCCGTCGACATCCCGATCGAGAACGGTTTTGTCGGCATGGTGGATCGCGAGCATTTCGACGAATACCTGCGGGTGCGGGCGGCAGAGGCGGGGGCGGACCGCCTGACCGGCACCTTCCTGCGGATCGAGCGCGATGCCGACGGCACCCAGGTCGTCTGGCGCGACAAGGCGGGGGCCGAGCGCAAATCATCGGCCCGCGTCGTGATCGGCGCGGATGGCGCGCGCAGCCATGTCGCGCGGGCCGAGGTGCCGGGCGGCAAGGAGATCCCCTATGTGATCGCCTATCACGAGATCATCGCGGCTCCGCCCGCCAATGCCGACTACGATCCCACCCGCTGCGACGTGATCTATGACGGGCGCATCAGCCCCGATTTCTATGGCTGGGTCTTTCCCCACGGGGCGCAGGCCTCGGTCGGCATGGGCACCGAGGTGGACGGGGTGGACCTCAAGGTGGCGACGGCGGCGCTGCGCAGCATGTCGGGCCTGACGGGATGCGAAACGATCCGCCGCGAGGGCGCGCCGATCCCCCTGCGCCCGCTCGACCGCTGGGACAACGGGCGCGACGTGGTGCTGGCAGGGGATGCGGCGGGCGTGGTGGCCCCGTCATCGGGCGAGGGCATCTATTACGCGATGGTGGGCGGCCGGGTGGCGGCGACGGCGGCCCTGGCCTGTCTTGCGTCGGGCCGAGTCAAGGATCTGAAACTGGCGCGCAAGCTGTTCATGAAAGAGCATGGCACGGTGTTCAAGGTGCTGCGGTCGATGCAGGACGCCTATTACCGCAGCGACGAGCGGCGCGAGCGCTTTGTCAGCCTGTGCCATGACGTGGACGTGCAGCGCCTGACCTTCGAGGCCTACATGAACAAGAAACTGGTGGCTGCCCGGCCCCTTGCCCATATCAAGATCGGGATCAAGAACGTGGCGCACCTCTTGCGGCTGGTCTCGCCGGTCTGGACATGAACATCGCCGTTTCACAGATGATTCCCGCCTGGGTCGACGGCACGCTGAAGCCCGTGGACAAGATGGAGGTCCACCGCCGGGGCCTGCGCCATCTGGCCGTGTCGGTCTTCGTGCTGGAAGGATCGCGCGTGCTGATCCAGCAGCGCGCGCTGACCAAGTACCACACGCCGGGCCTCTGGGCGAACACCTGCTGCACCCATCCCTTCTGGGGCGAGGATGCGGGCACCTGCGCCACAAGGCGGCTGCGCGAGGAACTGGGGATCACGGGCCTGTCGGTGGCACCTGCGGGCCGGGTCGAATACCGCGCCGACGTGGGCGGCGGGCTGACCGAGCACGAGGTGGTCGATGTCTTCACCGCCGATGCGCCGCGCGACCTCGGCATGACGCCGAATCCGGGCGAGGTGGCGGCAACCCGCTGGGTCGACCTTTACGACCTCGCCGCCGAGACGCGCCGCTGGCCGGAACGGTTCACCCCCTGGCTGTGCATCTACATGTCCGACCACATGGACCGCATCTTCGGCGGGCTCGGCCTTCTGGTGCGAGCGGGGGATCAAGGGCCCCGGTGACGGTCAAGGAACGGCAGCACCAGCCCCGCCACGGCCTCGGGGTCTTCTTCATGAACCAGGTGGCCGCCGGGCAGGGTGTGGCATGCGGCCTCCGGCATCCGCCCCGCCGCGCGCGATGACACGGCGGGCGGCACGGTGAGGTCGCCCGCCGCCGCCAGCAGCAGCACCGGCACCGCGACCAGGGGCAGGCGGTCGAGCAACCCCTCCAGCCGCCACTGCGCCATCATCCCCAGCGTCGCCTCGACATGCGCGGGCCGGGCCACCAGGTGGCGGTAGAAGGCGATCCCCTCGGGGCCGATGTCCGACCCGGTCGAACCGATCAGCGAGGTCACACGTTCGGTCGTCCCGCTCAGCCGGGCGAACAGCGACGGGACAAAGGGCGTGACCGTCAGCGCGCGGGCCAGCAGGGGGAACAGCATCCCCGCCAGCCCCTCGAACGACCCGAGCGCCGCGTTGATCCCCACCACCGAGCGCAGCGGCATGATCTCGGCCAGGCGCAGCGCGATGGCCCCCCCGGCGGAATGGCCGATCACGGCGGCTGGATGCCAGCCTTCCTGCGCCGACAGGGCCGCGATGTCCTCGGCCATCGCGTCCAGCCCGAAGCGGTCGCGCGGTCCGGGCCGGGTGAACCCCTGGCCGGGCAGGTCCAGCATGACCACGCGATACCGCTCTGCCAGCAGCGGCGCAAATCCCCGCCACGAATGCGTGGCCCCCCCCGCGCCATGCAGCATCAGAACGGTCGGGCCGTCGCCGATCACCTGCACATGCCAGCGGTGCGGCGGGCAGGCGACGACCAATGACACCGCGCGGAACGGCCAGTCCGCCGGAATGCCGTCGGGCAGGCTCATGCCCTTCTCCCCGCCCCTTTTTCTGTCCCCAAATATCCCACGGGGGGTCCGGGGGGTGTGAAACCCCCCGGTTCTGCCGGTGACGCCAGCACACCGACCCCGGTCATTCCAGCGCCGCCGCCAGAGCCCCCGCCATCCGCCGCGCATCGGCGCGGGGCAGGGGCAGATAGGTCGCACCCATGATCGCCGCCAGTCCGCGCAGTTCGGGCTGCGGCCGCGTCGCGGTGTCGATCACCAGCGCAGGCGTACCGCTTGCGGCCAGTGCCCTTGCCGCCACCTGCGCCTCGGCCATCGCCGCCGCCCGGTCGCCGCGCCCGTCCAGCGCCACGTTGGCCCGCCCGTCGGTCAGCAGGGCCACGGTCGGCGTCATCCCCCGCCCGCGCGTCAGCCGCGCCACCTCGGCGGCCATCTGCAGCCCGGCGGCCAGGGGCGTGCCGCCGCCGCCCGGCAGGCCCGCCAGCCGCCGCTTGGTCTGCACCAGCGACCGCGTGGGCGGCAGCAGCAACTCCGCGCCCTTGCCCCGGAACGCCACCAGCGCCACATGGTCGCGCCGGGCATAGGCCTGGGCCAGCAGCAGTTCCACCGCCCCCTTCGCCTCGGCCAGCCGGGCCAGGGCAGACGACCCCGAGGCATCGACGGTGAAGATCAGCACGCGGTCCGAGGTTTCCTGGAACCGCCGCAGCCGGAAATCCGAGGCGCGCACCTGCAGGCCGGTGCGCCCCGGCACCAGTGCGTGGCGCACCGCCTGCCAGGGGGCGGCGGCGCGCAGGGTGGCGACGGGGTCGATGCGGGACTGCCCGTCCGGCGCGCCTGCGCGCGGCGGCAAGGGGCGGCCCCGGCGGTTGCCCTTGCGCGCGGCACCGCTGCCCGAGGCACCCTTGGCCATCCGTGCCGCCCGCCCGACGGCCAGCCGTGCCAGCACATCGGCGGGCAGCGCCGCCCGCACGGCCTCAAGCACCATGTCCTCGGGCACCTCCATCCGGGCCGGGTCGGGCGACTGCGCCGTCTCGCCCTCGCCTTCGTTCGGTGGCGGCGGGGGGTCGGGGGTCTCGGGAAAGCGGATCGCGCGGTGGCCGTAGACCAGCCCGGCGGCCAGCTGCAGGTCGCCCTCGCCCACCAGTGTAGCCCCGCGCAGCGCGGCACTGGCGCGGGCGGCGGCCAGCAGCATCAGGGGCGCGCGCAACGACGCGATGCCCAGGTCCGCCGCCAGCCGCACCATCTGCGCCAGCGTGTCGCGGTCCAGCGTAACATAGACCAGGCGCTCGCGCGCCGCCGCCAGCCGCGCCGCTGGCAGGCGGATGTCGCGCGTCTCCTGCCAGCCGATGCCGTCCAGGTCCAGGAACAGCGCCAGCCGTTCGGTCAGCGCAGGCGGGGCCGTCTCGCCGTCCTCGACGCCTTCGTCCAGCGCCACGACCGCCCCCGGACTGTCACCGTCCAGCCATTGCCCCAGCCGCACCGCCAGCCCCGCGCCGCAGCGTTCGGCCATGGTCAGGACCAGCGCAGGCCCCGCCGACAGCAGCCCCCGCGTGGCCACCGACCGCCCGGCGGCCAGCGTCGCCGACAGGTCGATCCCCCCGAACAGCACCTCGTCGCCGACCGAAGGATGCACGCGGCGGATCGTCATCGGCAGGGCGTCCAGCGCCGCCAGCACGCGGTCGCGCACCGGCCCGGCGCGGCCGCGCAGCCACAGGCCGCGCAGGCCCTGCGGATCGACCGCCAAGAGCGACAGCGCCGCCTCGACCCGCGCCCAGGGGACGAAGGCCCCCACCACGCGGGCGCCGGGGTCGGTCATGCGGGCAGCACCTGGTCCAGGATGCGTGCCACCCGCGCCCCGCTGCCCGCCTCGTCCAGCGGATCGCGGCGCAGGCGGTGGCGCAGCGACGATCCGGCGACGGCCCGCAGGTGCATCCGCGTCACCGTCGCGGCCTTGTCAAAGGCCGCAAGTGCCCGCGCCGCGCGCAGCAGCGTCAATTCCCCCCGCAGCCCGTCGGACCCGAGCGCGATGCACAGCGTCGCGCAGTCTTCCAGCACCTGATCGGGTGTCACCAGCCCCGCCAGCCCCTCGCGCGCGGTCAGGATGGCGCGGCGCAGGGCGGCGTCCTTGGTGCGCCACTTCTTCAGGAACGCCTCGCGGTCGCGGTCATAGGCGTCGCGGCGGCGGATCACCTCGACCCGCGTGGCTACGTCGCGGGGGCTGGCCACGTCGACCGACAGCCCGAACCGGTCCAGCAGTTGCGGGCGCAACTCGCCCTCTTCGGGGTTGCCCGAGCCCACCAGCACGAATCGCGCCGGGTGGCGGATCGACAGCCCCTCGCGCTCGACCACGTTCTCGCCCGACTGCGCCACGTCCAAGAGCAGGTCGACGATGTGGTCCTCGAGCAGGTTCACCTCGTCGATGTACAGATAGCCCCGGTTCGCCCGCGCCAGAAGCCCCGGCTCGAACGCCTTTTCCCCCCGCGTCAGCGCGCGTTCGATGTCCAGCGCGCCGACCACCCGGTCCTCGGTCACGCCAAGCGGCAGGTCGATGACCGGTGTCGGCCTGGTGACCATGCGGCGGTCGGTCACCTCGGCCCAGGCGGGCACACCCTCGGGCGTGGCCGAGTTCACGGGGCACCCCGCCACCGCCCGGATCGGGGGCAGAAGTGCCGCAAGTGCCCGCACGGCGGTCGATTTGCCCGTGCCCCGGTCGCCGAACACCAGCACGCCGCCGATGCCGGGATCGACGGCGGTCAGCACCATGGCGCGCTTCATCTCTTCCTGTCCGACGATGGCGGAAAAGGGAAAGGGCTGCGGGGCAAGGGTGATCGAGACGGCAGTCATGCGGCGTCCAGTGCGGGCAGGGGGGGCAACAGCGGCGACAGGCGGGACAGGGGGTCGGCTCCGCCCCACATACCCTCGGCCCCCAGGATGCGGAAGCGGGCATACAGCTCTTCGCGGAACCAGCCGCCCTCGCGCACGGCGCGGATGGCGCGGGCGTGGGGGCCGTCGGCGCGGGCGAACCGGGTCATCGCGGCGGCATCGGGCCAGACGCTGAAGGTGACCTGATGCATCAGCGGCACCTCGCCGATGCCGATCTTGAAGGCGACATCCGGGTCGGCCCCGATGGCGGCAGAGATGTCGGGCACGCGGCCCCAGAACCGGGGCAAGGCGCGGGGCCGCAGCGTGGCGCGTGTGAGCACGGCCAGCGGACCCGCGACGGGTGCCGCGATGTCCCGGCCTGCCAGGGTTGCGACGGCCCGCTCCGCCGCGCCCCCCTCTCCCCCCGGGGGAGAGGGATGGGGTGAGGGGGCGCGCCCTCTCCGCCTGGCCGACACCAGCGATGCAGGGGCGCAGACCCTGTCCGTTGCCCCCCCCACCGAACGCCCGATCCGCCTCCTGGACCCGCCCGAAGAGGTGCGCGTGCTCTATGCCGTGCCCGAGGGTCCTCCGGCGCAGTTCGCCTGGCGCAGGCGCACCCACCGCACCGCGCGCTATCAGGGGCCGGAACGCATTGCCCCGGACTGGTGGCAGGACCGCCCCGGCACCCGCCTGCGCGACTATTTCAAGGTCGAGGATCAGGACGGGCGGCGCTACTGGCTGTACCGCGAGGGGCTGCACGACGACGGGCGCGGGGGCGATCCGCGCTGGTTCCTGCACGGGATCTTCGCCTGATGCCCGAAAACGACCACGCTCCCTCGCGCCGCCACCTGACCGGGGATTTCCCGCCCAATCCGCGCGCCCCTTACGTCGAACTGGGCGTGACCAGCCCCTTCTCGTTCCTGCGCGGGGCCTCGGACGCGACCAATCTGGTGCGGACCGCCCACGCCCACGGCTATGACGCCCTGGGCATCGCCGACCTCAACACCATGGCGGGCGTGGTGCGGCTGCACACCGAGGCGCTGAAGGCCGGGATCCGACCGGTGATCGGCTGCCGACTGCACCTGCGGACGGGCGAGGCGTTCCTCGCCTATCCAGCGGACCGCGCCGCCTGGGGGCGGCTCTGCGCGCTGCTGTCCAAGGGCCGGATGCAGGACCTTGACGGCAACTGGCAGGCCAAGGGCCACTGCGACATCGACCTGGCAGACCTGGCGGCCCATTCGCAGGGCGTGCACCTGATCGTGCTGCCCGACGCCGCCCTGCCGAAACGCCTGGCCCACCTCATGCGCCACCTGCCCACGCTTGCCCACATCGCCGTCAGCCACCTCTACCGGGGCGACGACCGGGCGCGGATCAACCGGCTGGACCGGCTGGCGCGGGCACATGGCCTGGGCATCCTCGCCACCAACGACGTGCAGTACCACGCCCCCGACCGCCGCCCGCTGCACGACGTGATGGCCTGCATCCGCGAGAAGACCACGGTTCCCCGGGCCGGGATGCTGCTGCACCCGAACGCCGAGCGGTACCTGAAACCCCCCGCCGAGATGCAGCGCCTGTTCGCCGAATGGCCCCATGCCATCGCCGCCACCCGCGCCGTGGCCGATGCCTGCACGTTCGACCTGCGGAGCTTGCGCTATGAATACCCCCAGGGCGATCTCCCCCCCGGCACCACCCCGCAGGCCCAGCTTGAACGGCTGACCTGGGACGGGGCCGCCGCGCGCTATCCCTCGGGCGTGCCCGCCAAGGTGGACAAGGCGATCCGGCACGAACTGGACATCATCCGCATCAAGGACATCCCCCAGTATTTCCTGACCATCCACGACATCGTGCTCTATGCCCGCGCCATGGGCATCCTGTGCCAGGGGCGGGGGTCGGCGGCCAATTCCGCCGTGTGCTATGTGCTGGGCATCACCTCGGTCGATCCGGCGGAACAGGAACTGCTGTTCGAGCGGTTCATCAGCCTGGACCGCGACGAGCCCCCCGACATCGACGTCGATTTCGAACACGAACGGCGCGAAGAGGTGATCCAGCACATCTATGCCAAATACGGCCGCCACCGCGCGGGCCTCTGCGCCACCGTCATCCACTATCGCCCCCGCAGTGCCATCCGCGAGGTGGGCAAGGCCATGGGCCTGTCCGAGGATGTGACCGGGGCGCTGGCGAAAACCGTCTGGGGCAGTTGGGGCACCAGCATGGGCGAGGCGAACTCGGCCGAGGCGGGGCTGGACCTGACCGATCCCCTCTTGCGCCGCACGATCCGGCTGGCCGAGCAGATGATCGGCATGCCGCGCCATCTGTCGCAGCACGTCGGCGGCTTCATCCTGACCGAAGGGGCGCTGACCGAAACCGTGCCCATCGGCAACGGGGCCATGCCCGACCGCAGTTTCATCGAATGGGACAAGGACGACATCGACGCGCTTGGCATCCTCAAGGTCGACATCCTGGCGCTGGGGATGCTGACCTGCATCCGCAAGTGCTTCGACCTTCTGCGCGCCCACGATGGGATCGACCACGACCTCGCCTCGATCCCGCACGACGATGCGGTCTATGACATGCTGTGCCGGGGCGACAGCGTGGGCGTGTTCCAGGTCGAAAGCCGGGCACAGATGAACATGCTGCCGCGCCTGAGGCCCCGGCGGTTCTACGACCTGGTGATCGAGGTCGCCATCGTCCGCCCCGGCCCGATCCAGGGCGACATGGTGCACCCCTACCTGCGCCGCCGGAACGGGCAGGAACCTGTCGACTTTCCGTCCCCCGCCCCGCCGCACGACCCGGACGAATTGCGCAACATCCTGGGCCGCACCCTGGGCGTGCCGATCTTTCAGGAACAGGCGATGAAGATCGCACTCGAAGCCGCCCGGTTCAGTTCCGCCGAAGCGAACGAGTTGCGCAAGGCCATGGCCACCTTCCGGTCGCGCGGGACCATCGGATTGCTGGAGGAAAAGATGGTCGGGCGCATGGTCGAACGCGGCTATGACCCCGAATTCGCGGCACGCTGCTTCAACCAGATCAAGGGCTTCGGCGAATACGGGTTCCCCGAAAGCCATGCCGCCAGCTTTGCCCTGCTGGTCTATGTGTCAAGCTGGCTCAAATGCCACCACCCCGCCGCCTTTGCCTGCGCGCTGCTCAATTCCCAACCCATGGGCTTCTATGCCCCCGCGCAGATCGTCCGCGACGCTGCCGACCACGGGGTCGAGGTGCGCGGCGTGGACGTGAACTTCAGCGGCTGGGACAGCACGCTGGAACCCGACGGCACAGGGTGGGCGCTGCGCCTGGGGCTGCGCCAGATCGACGGCATGCCGCGTCAGGCCGCGGAACGGCTGATGGCGACACGCGATGCGCCCTTTGCCGACGTGGCGGCGGTGCGGCAGGCGGCGGGTCTGGGCGTGGCGGTGATCCGCAGGCTGGCGGCGGCGGATGCCTTCCGCTCGCTGGGCCTCGACCGGCGGGCGGCGCTGTGGGACACCCGCGCGCTGCATGACGCCCCCAACCTGCCGCTGTTCGCGGGCCAGCGCGACGAGGGGGCCGAGGTGCCCGTCACCCTGCCCGCGATGCCCGTCTGCGAACATGTGGTCGCCGACTACCAGACCCTGCGCCTGTCGCTGAAAGCCCATCCGATGGCCTTCCTGCGCGCCAGCATGGCCCGGCAGGGATACGCCTGCGCCGCCGAGGTGGCCACGATCCGCAACGGCCGGCGGCTGAAACTGGCGGGCCTCGTGCTGATCCGCCAGCGGCCCGGCAGCGCCAAGGGCGTGTGCTTCATCACGCTCGAGGATGAAACCGGCGTCGCCAACCTGGTGGTCTGGCCAAAGGTGATGACGGCCTTCCGCAAGGTGATCATGACCGCGCGGCTGATGGACCTGACGGGCCGGGTCCAGCGCGACCCCGTGTCGGGCGTCACGCATGTGGTGGCCGAAACCCTGGCCGACCGCAGCGATGCCCTGCTGCGGCTGGCCGACCAGCACATGGCCGTGCCCCTGTCGCGCGCCGACGAGGTCACGCGCCCGGTCCCCGCCGCATCGCGCGGCCATCCCCGCGACGCCCGGATCATCCCGAAATCGCGCGATTTTCACTGAGGGGGGCAACCTGCCCCCGCAAGACCACCACCGCGCGTTGCAAGCGAATGCAGGAAATCCTTGCGCGCCGGGGGGCGCAATGGTTCTGTCAAGGCATTCCTCAGAGTGGCAGGCACGGCATGGCGGATCGGGTGACCTCGGCACAGGTGGCGGCGCTGGCGGGCGTGTCGCAGTCCGCCGTGTCGCGCGTGTTCACGCCCGGTGCCTCGGCCTCGGCGCGCACCGTCGAAAAGGTCCGGGCGGCGGCGGAAAAACTGGGCTACCGTCCGAACGTGCTGGCCCGCGCGATGATCACCGGGCGCAGCCGGATCATCGGGCTGGTGGTCGCCTATCTGGAGAACCAGTTCTATCCCGTGGCCCTGGAACGCCTGTCGCGCGAATTGCAGGCGCGCGGGTATCATGTGCTGATCTTCATGGCCGACAACGACGCCAGCCTGACCGATCAGGTGGTGCAGGAACTTCTGGACTACCAGGTGGACGGCATCATCCTGGCCTCCGTCGCGATCAGCAACGACATCGCCACGCGGTGCGAGGCGGCGGGCATCCCCGTGGTGCTGTTCAACCGGGGCCAGGACACCCCCCGCCACAACGAGGTGACATCCGACAACCGCGCAGGCGGGTATGCGGTCGCTCGGTTCCTGGTCGCAGGCGGGCACCGGCGCATCGCCCATATCGCCGGATGGCAGGGATCCTCGACCGGCATCGAACGCTGCGCCGGGTTCCGCGCGGGCCTGGCCGAGGCCGGGATGGAACCTGTCGCGGTGATCGACGGCATGTACGACCGCGCCACCGCGATGAAGGCCGCGCGCGACCTGATGCTGGGGCCCTCGCCCCCCGACGCGATCTTTGTCGGCAACGACCACATGGCCTTTGGCGTGATGGACCAGTTGCGCGGCGGCATGGGCCTGCGCGTGCCGCGCGACGTGTCGGTGGTGGGGTATGACGACGTGCCCCTGGCCGGCTGGCCCGCCTATGACCTGACCACGGTGCGCCAGCCGGTCGAGGCCATGGTCGCGGCGGCGGTCGACCTTCTGGTCCGCCACATCGAGGGCGAGGCCGACATGCAATGCCTGCGCCTGCCCGGGCCGCTGGTGGTGCGGTCCTCGGCGCGGGTGCCGCCTGAATAGCCGGGAAGCAACCGCGCGGCGGTTCAAAGCCGGAACTTTCAAAAATTCCGGTCCGATTTCTTTGAAGAAATCGGCTTGTGGCCCTACCCCTTCACCGCCCCCGCCGTCAGGCCCGACACCAGGTAGCGCTGGAAGAACATCACCAGAAGAAAGATCGGGATCGTCACGCTGACCACGGCGGCCACCGCATACATGATGTCGCCATCGTTCTGGATCGTGCCCAGATAGCCCGCGATCTTGGGCACCATCGTCTCGTTCGGTTTCGACAGAACCAGCCCGGTCACGGTAAAGTCGTTGTAGGCCAGCAGGAACGAGAACAGCCCCGTCGTCACCACCCCCGGCCACATCACCGGCATGATCGCGAGGCGAAACGCCTGGAACCGGGTGCAGCCGTCGACCAGCGCACTTTCGTCCAGATCGCGCGGAATCCCCTGGAAGAAACTGTACATCATCCACAGCGTGAACGGCTGGTTCAGCGCCACAAGCACGATGATCGCGGTGGGCAGATAGCCCCAGATGTTGAAGGCAAAGAAGGGGAACAGATAGCCCGACACCAGCGTCACCTCGGGCATCGCGCGAAAGAACAGCGCCCCCACCAGGATCCAGAATCGGTAGCGGTACGTCGAACGCGCCAGGGCATAGCCCCCCAGCGTGCCGAAGGTCATCGAGATCGTCGTGACGCAGACCGTGACGATGGCGGTGTTCAGCACCGCCCGCCAGAACCCGGTCGTGACCCAGGCCCCGTAGTAGCCGTCGGTGGTATAGGCACTGCCGGTCACGCGCAGCGTGTTGGCCCCGGTGATCGCATTCCACCATGTCTCGCGCGAAAAGAAGTCGGCCTGCACCTTGAACGACCCCCAGACCGTCCAGGCGAACGGAAAGGCCGCGATGATCAGCCACAGGATCACGAACCCCATGGCGAAGGTCGACAGCCAGAGCGGGCGGCGCAGGGCGCGGTTGGCCATCACCCCCTCCCCGACGACAGTTCGCGCGCGACCCGCGCCAGCACCGGCACGATCAGCACGGCGATGAAGGCGATGGTGATCACGCTTGTCGCCGCCGCCGAGCCGAACAACTGCGATGTCTGGGTGTTCAGGCTGGCATAGATGTCAAAGGCCAGCGATGTGGCATTGGCCTGCGCGTTGAAGCTGATGATCGGCTCGAACACGCGGAAGTTGTCCATCAGCTGCACCAGCAGCACAAACAGGACCAGGGGCTTCAGCGAGGGCAGGACGACATAGCGGATACGCTCGATCCGCGACGCCCCGTCGATCATGGCGGCCTCCATCGTGTCGCGGTTCACCGCCTGCAGGCCCGCGTAGAACACGATGAAGCTGAAGGGCGCGTTGGTCCACGTGCCGTAGATCATCAGCATGATCCAGGTCAGCGGCGCGGATGTGCGGGTGGACAGGTTCGGGTCGTTGAACACCCATTGCAGGGCGGCCCCCAGCACCCCGTCCGAGTTCAGCATCCAGAACAGGATCAGCGCCCCGACCAGGGGCGTGATCAGCATCGGGACCAGGCTGAAGAAGATGACCGGCCCCTTCATCATGCGCGGCACCGCGTTCACCGCCAGCGCGATGGCCAGCCCCAGCGCCATGGCCAGCGGCGTGACCACCAGGCAATAGGCGACGGTAAAGGCCAGCGCCCGCCAGAAGCGCAGGTTGTAGACGCCCGCCGCGAACGCGCCCCACCCGTCGCTGTCCCGCCACAGCGCGCCAAGATCGGCAAAGGCCAGGTGGTTGCGGTCGATGTAGGTGCCGAATCCGTTGAACCGGCCCAGCGGTGCCTCGGCCCTCAACCGGGCCGAGGCCGCGACATCGACGGTGGTTTCGGTGACGCAGCCGCCGAAGGGCTGGCACGTCTCGCTCTCGATCACGACCTGGGGGTGTTCGATGTACAGCGACTGCACGATGATCGACACGATGGGCAGCGCGATGAACAGGATCATCGCGATCAGCGACGGTGCCATGAAGCGGAAGAAGGTCGAATGCGGCACGGGCATCTCCGATCAGGGGGCCGCCCGGCCCGACGCGAAAGGCGCGTCAGGCCGGGCGTCGCGCCCTATTGCAGATAGCCCGCCTGCTGCGCCGCCGCCGTGTAGGCCGCGTTGATGTCGGCCAGCGCCTTGTCGGCGTCCTCGGTCCCCTTGACGAAATCGGCCAGCTCGTTGCCCAGCGTCTCGTGCAGAAGACCCATCCACGGCACCATCGGATAGGGCCGCGCCCCGCCCATGGCATTGGCGATCACGCCCACAGCGGCCGGCCCCGGTTCGTAGCCTGCGATCAGCCACACGGCGGCATCGCCATGGGCCTGCGCGGTTTCCGGCGCGATCCCCTTCATCATCGCCTGGAAACTGGCCTCGGCATCCTCGTCCGTCACGTTCCTGGCGATGGTGAACCCGTCCCACCACAGCGCCGCCGACGGGATCGTGCCGCCGCCGATGGTCGGGGCCGCGGCAAACGCGGTCCCTGCCACGACGTCGGGCTTGACCTGCGCGGGGTCGATCAGCGACCCCACCAGCGAGCCCCAGTTGTGCATGATCGCCACCTGCCCGTCGCGGTAAAGCTGCGCCGTGGTGTCGGTGCTGTGCGTCACATAGTCGGGGGCCATGAAGGCCGTCATGTCGCGCATCGTCTTCAGCGCCAGACGCCCCTGGTCGTTGTCGATGGCCAGCTTGGCACTGCCCGGTTCAAAGAAATCCGCGCCGGTGCCGAGGTAGAAGTTCACGAACTCCGCCGCCAGATCCCATCCGGCGGCGTTCGAGGCCGCAAGGGGATAGGCTATCAGCCCCTTTTCCTTCAGCACCGCTGCCGCCGCGATGACCTCTTCCCACGACGTGGGAACCGCCACCCCCGCCTGGTCCAGCAGGTCCTTGCGCAGCACCAGATGCTGGCCGTTCGCCATGAAGGCAATCGCCATCACCTTGCCGTCGATCTTGATCAGCTGGTTCGGCTGCAACTGCGCGCCGTATTTCGCCACCAGATCGTCCAGCGGGCGGATCAGGTCGTCGTTCAGCAGGGGCACGATGGAATTGTTCGCCACCACCGCCACCGTGTACTCCGCCGGGTTCGCGGTCAGCGCCGCGACCTGGATGTTCTTGTGCTCGGTCGTGTTGTTGGCCGTCACCGTGACCGCGTCGGTGGCACAGGTCGCCGCGATGTCGTTGATCGCCCGCAGCGCCGCAAAGTCGTTCGACAGGATGCGCACCGATCCGCCCGCGATGCCGCAGTCGGCCAGCGCCGGTGCCGCCGTCAGGGCAAGTGCCGAAACCAATCCCAAACGCCAAGCTTTCATCGCCGTCCTTCCCCCTGTTGCTGGCACGACCGCCGCCCGGCGGCAGGCATTGCATTCGATTGCAAGAACTGAACCACAGCCAACGATTCTGCGCAAGCGATACATTCGCGGCCTCGCCAGGGCATATTGCAATCGTATGCATCCAGTGGCAGGCTGCCCCTCGCAGCGCGACCGAACGGAGGCACCGATGGCGATGAAAGGCTTCAACCCAAGGTGGAAGGACCTGCCCGACTACATCCTGGGAATCACCAAAGAGATTTGGGAGGATCGCGGCGTCGCCACCCTGCACCACTACTACGGCCCCTGCATGCTGAAACGCGGCTCGCGCGGCATCGTCGAGGGCGCGCAGGCGGTGATCGACGAAACCAACGCCGCCATCGCCGGCGCACCCGACCTGACGCTTCTGGGCGAGGATGTCATCTGGTCGGGGAACGAGGATGACGGCTATCTCTCCTCGCACCGCGTGCTCGAGATCTTTGCCGAACGCGATGCCACGGGCCGCCCCACGGGCAAGATGATCCACGAACGGGTCATCGCCGACTGCTACTGCATCGCCGACCAGATCACCGACGAATGGCTGGTCTACGACCGCAGCGCCGTCGCGGTGCAGACCGGCCAGACCGCGCGCGCCACTGCGGCGGCCGAGATCGCCGCCGAAGGCGGCCCCGAACACGCCGCCCGCCCCTTTACCCACGCCGACGACCGCCCCGGCCCCTATCTGGGGCGCGGCGACGACAACGCCTGGGGCCAGCGCCACGAAGACCTGCTGCGCCGCGTGATGGCCGCCGAGTTCAACGCCCTGCCCGGCATCTACGACCGCGCCGTGCACCTGCAGCTTCCGGGCGGGCGCGAAGCCCATGGCGTGACCGAGGCCGATCATTTCTGGGTCTCGCTGCGGGCGTCCTTCCCCTCGGCCAAACTGGTGATCGAGCACCGCATCGGGCGCGAAGACCCGATGATGCCGCCCCGTTCCGCCCTGCGCTGGTCGCTGATCGGCACGCATGACGGGCACGGCATGTTCGGCCCGCCCTCGGGCGCGATGGTCCACCTGCGCGGCGCATCCCACGCCGAATGGGGGCCCTGGGGCCTGCGCCGCGACTATGTGCTGTTCGACGAGATTCACGTCTGGAAACAGATCCTTCTGCACCAGGGCTGAACCGGAGGCTGACCCATGACCTTTCCCGATGTGACCTGGATCAAGGAACCCCGGCCCGAACCCTCCGGCGACACCGCCAAGGTCGCCGCACTGGTCGCCGACGTCCTGGCGCGGGTGCAGGCCGAGGGCGACGCCGCCGTCGCCGCCTTTTCGGAACAGTTCGACAAGACCCGGCTCGACCGCTTCGAGGTGACAGCGCAGGAACGCGCCGCCACCGTGGCCGCGCTCGACCCCCAGACCCGTGCCGACACCGAGTTTGCCATCGCCAACGTCCGCCGCTTTGCGCAAGCCCAGCTTGCCTGCCTGACGCCGCTCGAGATCGAGGTGCTGCCGGGGGCCTACCTCGGCCACCGCGTCATCCCCATCGAACGGGTCGGCGCTTACGTCCCCGGCGGCCGCTTCCCGCTGCTGTCGGCCCCGGTCATGACCATCGTCCCGGCAGTCGTCGCGGGCGTAGATCAGGTCATCGCCTGCCTGCCCCCGAACGCCCATCCGGCGATGGTGGCCGGGTGCCACCTGTCCGGGGCCGACCGCATCTTCCGCATCGGCGGTGCGCAGGCCATTGCGGCCATGGCCTTCGGGACCGAATCGGTGCCCGCCGTCGACAAGATCGTCGGCCCCGGCAATGCCTTCGTGAACGAGGCCAAGCGCCAGGTCTTCGGCCCCGTCGGCATCGACCAGCTGGCCGGCCCATCCGAGATCTACATCCTCGCCGACGCCACCGGCGACGCCGAAATGATCGCGACCGACCTCCTGGCCCAGGCCGAACACGACCTGCGCACCCGCGTCGGCCTGATCACCACCAGCGAACCCCTGGCCCGCGCCGTGCTGGCCGAGGTCGAACACCAGCTTGGAACCCTTTCGACCGCGAACGTCGCCGGCCCCTCCTGGGCCGCACGTGGCGAGATCGCGGTGGCGGCGGACGAGGCTGCGATGATCGCGTACTCCGACCACATCGCCGCCGAACACCTGCAGGTCCACACCGCCGACCCGCGCGCCTTTGCGCTGCGCCTGCGCAACTACGGCTCGCTGTTCATCGGCCAGGGCGCAAGCGTGGTCTATTCCGACAAATGCGTCGGCACCAACCACACCCTGCCGACCATGGCCTCGGCCCGCTATACCGGCGGCCTCTGGGTGGGGTCCTACGTCAAGATCGCGACGCACCAGTGGCTCGACGACCGCGGCGTCCGCGCCGTGGCCCCCCCCGCCGCAAGGCAGAGCGCGTCCGAGGGGCTGGAAGGGCACCGCCGCGCCGCGCAGCTGCGGCTGGACCGGATGCAGGGCTGACCGCCCTCCGCCGACACACCCCTCGACGCCGAAACCAAAGCGCCCTTGCCGCAACCCGCGGCCCCTCTCCCCTCGGGGGAGAGGGCCGGGGTGAGGGGGCGCGACTTGTCCATCCGGCCACCGATTCGCGCAGCAGGGTTAACTGCTCGGCGACCCTTCGCCCATGCATACGGAATGTGCACGCCCCGTGCATGCGGTGTGCATCCCTGCCGTGCCGCCGATTCCCCGAGTTAATCCAGCGTCCGCAAGGCGTTACGGCCCTACAGCGGCGCCGTGATCACCGCATGGTCCGTCGCCGCCTCGAACGCCGCCGCCACCCGCAGGATCCCCGCCTCGTCGCCGTGCCGCCCGATGACCTGCATCCCCACCGGCAGCCCGCCCGCAAACCCGCAGGGCACCGACAGCGCCGGATGGCCCGTCACGTTGAACGGCAGGGTCCGCATCGGCGTCCAGACCGCGCCCCTGTCGAAGGCTGCAAAGGGCGGCGCGGGGGTCAGCGTGGTGGCGGTGACGATGGCGTCGCAGGGGCCCAGCACGGCATCGACCGCCGCCGTCAGCCCCGGCACAAGCCCTTGTGCCGCCACGAAATCCGCGTCCGACAGCACCGCGCCCGCCTGCACCGTCTGCGTCGCCATCCGGCCCCACAGATGGCCCCTGTCGCGCAAGCTGTCGCGGTGCAACCGCAACCCCTGCACATGGATCATGACCGCGCCCACGGCCTCCATCAGCGCATAGTCGGGCATCTGAACCTCGACGATCCGCGCCCCCGCCAGCGACAGCGCCGACACCGCGTCGTCCATCGCCACGAGCACACACGGGTCCAGCGCCGGGTCGGCTGCGAACCAGTCTCGGGCATAACCTATTGTCAGGCCACGGATTCCGGGCGTCTGCCCCAAGCTTGCCCCGGGGGCCATCGCCTCCAGCGTCAGCGCCGCCTCGGCCACCGTCGCGGCGATCGGGCCGGGGGTATCCAGATCGGGCGACAGCGCAAAGAACCCGTCCCCCGGCACACAACCCCTTGTGGGCTTGACCCCCACCCCCCCGCAATAGGCTGATGGCGACCGGATCGACCCGCCCGTGTCGCTGCCCACCGCCAGCCGCACCATGCCGGCGGCCACGGCCGCCGCCGACCCCGACGACGACCCCCCGGTGATGTGCGACAGGTTCCACGGGTTCGCGGCGGGGGGGTGCTCAAGCCCCTGTTCCGGCCCGACAAATCCCCATTCATAGGTTGCAACCTTGCCCAGCGGCACCGCCCCCGCCGCGATCAGCCGCCGCACCGCTTCGGCATCTTGTAGGGCGGGCGCGGGGTCTGCAGCGCGCGACCCGTTCGTCGTGGGCAGCCCCGCCACATCCACCATGTCCTTGACCGCAAAGGGCATCCCGTGCAGCGCTCCGCGGTCGATCCCCGCCCGCAGGTCCGCGTCCACCTGCGCGGCAAGCGCCTCCGCACGCGGGTCCATCGCCCAGAAGGCCCGCACCTGCCCGTCAACCGCCGCGATCCGGTCGCGGTGCAGCGCCAGCAACCCCACGCAAGTCATCCGCCCCGACCGCAGCGCCGCCCCGGCCTCGGCGACCGACGGCACCGGCGGGGCCTTCACCGCGCCGCCCCCTGCACCCGTCTGGCCGCCTCGATCAGGAACCGCGCCGTCGCCAGCGTCGCCGCCGCATCCTCATCCCGCAGCACAAGCCCTTGCGCCGCAATCACTTTTTTCAGGTCGGCCTCGGTCACGCCCCGGCCTGCATCTTGGCCAGCCGCGACTGCACCATCAGCGACAGCTCGTCATAGACGCGCCATTCGTCGAAGATCCTCCCGTCCTTCACATGGAAATGGCTGATCCCCATGATCTGCAGCCGCGCCCCGTCCGGTGCGCCGATGTGGCGCAAGGTTCCGTGGCCCAGATGGTGCCCCTCAAGGATCCAGCGCACCGCCACCTTCTCGCCACCCTCCTCGCAGGGCACCGAGCAGATATGCTGGGGGGTAAAGGCCGCGTCGGGGATCGACCCCAGCAGGCCAAGTGTCTGATGTATAACGGCCGCCTGCCCGTACAACTCGGCCATCAGCGGCCCGTGGTACTGGCAGTTCGGCGCGAACACGTCTTTCAGCGTGCCGAACATCCGGCGGTTCCACACCTCGTGCATCCAGCGCAGGGTCCATTCTTCCGTCGGGGTGTGGGCAATCGACACGTCCGCCTCGGCCTCGGGCGGATACTGGCCCACCTGATGGCGGTTCTCGCCGATGTCGATGCTGCGCATTCCCCTGGAAAACAACCCCTTGGCGATGCCCTCGGCATAGGCGTGGTGGTCCAGCCCCAGTTGCAGCAGGATCGACAGCGTGTCGGCCACGATCCATTCGCGGTAGATCATGTTTTCCACGATCATGCAGTCGGCGACCGTGCGCGAGGCAAAGCTGCGCCCCGTCGCGGGCCCCAGATGCCCGTCCTGCGAATGCCGCCCCGACCCCGTGACCAGGTGCGAGGTATAGAACCCCGCCTCCTCGTCCCCCCGCCAGATCACCTGCGTGGCCATCCCCCGGCGTTCGGGAAAACTGACCAGCCGCTGGATCGTGTCGCGGACCATATCCTCGCGGTTGTACACGGTGCCCATGGTGCCATAGACCACGCAGTTGTGGGTATAGTGCGTGTAGATCAGGCCCACGTCGCGTTCGTCCCAGATGCGGTGGGTGCAGCGCACGATATAGTCGACGATGTCGGTATAGACCGGATCGAAGCCCCGCATCGGCTGCGCCCGCGCCCGCCCGGTCGGGGCAAGCGCGGTATAGTCCCGGCGTTCCACCTGCAGGACGGATTGCGGCGGGGGTGTGGTTTTCTCGGCCATGCGAAATGCCCTTGGCGTGGTGACGGCGACAGGGTACACCATTTGCATACGCTTGCAAGCGTCGCAATACAGGCGATGCCGTCGAATGACAGTGCCCCAAGGGGCGGCACCGGTCCAGCACAAGTGGCGCGTTTGCAAGCCGCCCGTCGCTTGGTATGCAGGCGATTGGCGGCCTACGGAGCAGAGATGACGGCAACGGCGTCACAAGGCGTGTTCGACCTCGCCATCATCGGCGGCGGCGTCGTCGGCTGTGCCGTGGCCCGCCGCTTTGCCCTGGCCGGTGCGCGGGTGGTCCTGATCGAACGCGGGGCGGACATCCTGTCGGGGGCGTCCAAGGCCAACAGCGCCATCCTGCACACCGGGTTCGACGCCCCGCCGGGCAGCCTGGAACTGGCCCTCGTACAGCAGGGGCGGGACGAGTACCTGTCGATCCACCGCGACCTCGGCCTGTCGCTGGTGGAAACCGGCGCGCTGGTCTGTGCCTGGACCCCTGCCGAGGCCGGGCTGCTGGACGGGATCGCCGCACAGGGCCGGGCGAACGGCGTGGACGCGCTGCGCCTGCTGTCCGGGGCTGCGGTGCGCGACAGGGTCCCCGGGCTTGCCCCGCATCTGCAGGCCGCCGTCGAGGTGATGGGCGAGCATGTCATCGACCCCTGGTCGGCCCCCCTCGCCTATGTCACGCAGGCCATGGCACTGGGGGCGGTCGTGCTGCGCAACTGCGACCTGCGTGGGGGCCGGTTCGAGGGCGCATGGCACCTCGACACCTCGCAGGGGCCGATCCGGGCCGGGGCCGTGGTCAATGCGGCGGGACTTTACGGCGATGTCGTGGACCAACGCCTTGGCCTGCCCGCGGAATTCACCATCAAGCCGCGCAAGGGCCAGTTCGTGGTGCTGGACAAGGCGGCCTATCCCCATGTCCCGAAGATCATCCTGCCCGTGCCGAACGAGATCACCAAGGGCATCGTCATCTGCCCGACCGCCTTTGGCAACGTGCTGATCGGCCCGACCGCCGAGGAACAGGACGACCGCACCCGCGCCACGGTCGACACCGCCACGCTGGAGATGCTGGTGGCCCACGGCGCGCGTCTGGTGCCCGCCCTGCAGGGCATCCCCGTCACGGCGGTCTATGCCGGGCTGCGACCGGGGACCGAGGCGAAACACTACCGCGTGGCGTCCCACCACCGACACCGCGCGATCACGCTGGGGGGCATCCGGTCAACCGGTCTCAGCGCCGCCCTGGGCCTGGCACAGCACGCGCTGCGGCTGTACGAGGCGTTCGCGCCATCGCTGCCGCCCCCCAACGACATTCCCGCCGTGACCGTGCCGAACCTGACCGAGACCGCGCCCCGCGACTGGCAGCGCCCAGGCCATGGCGAGATCGTGTGCCACTGCGAACTGGTGACGCGGCGCGAGATTCAGGCGGCGCTGGACAGCCCCCTGCCCCCCGGCGATTTTGGCGGATTGCGCCGCCGCACAAGGGCGGGGATGGGGCGGTGCCAGGGGTTCCATTGCCTGGCCACCATCGCCGCCATGACGCAGGGGCGGTTTGCGACACCGCTGGCGGTCGAGGGATGACGAGCACGGACGTGCTGGTCGTCGGGGGGGGACCGGCGGGCGTTGCCGCCGCGCTGGCCCTGCGCCGGGCGGGGGTGGCCGGGGTCACCCTGGTTGACCGCGAGCCTGCCCTGGGCGGAGCCACGCGACATTGCGGCCATTCGCCCTTTGGCATGCGCGAATTCGGGCGGGTTTACCTCGGCCCCGCCTATTGCCGCAGGCTGGAACGCGCCGCGCGCGAGGCCGGGGTGGACGTGCGCACCGGGCATTCGGTGGTGTCGCTGGGGCCGGACGGGGCGGTGCAGGTGGCCCATGACGGGGGTACGGATGTGCTGACCGCCCGCCGCGTGCTGCTGGCCACGGGCGCGCGCGAGATGCCCCGGTCGGCCCGCCTGCTGCCCGGCGACCGGCCAGTCGGCGTGCTGACCACGGGCGCGCTGCAGGCGTTCGTCGCCTTCCACGGGCTGATGCCCTTCCGCCGCCCGGTGATCGTCGGGTCGGAACTGGTGTCGCTGTCCGCCGTGCTGACCTGCCTCACCCACGGCGCGCGCCCCGTGGCGATGGTGGACACGGGCGACCATGCCCTGGCCCGCGCGCCGCTGACGTGGTTCCCGCACCTGGCCCGCGTGCCCGTCCATCTGGGCGCGCGGATTGTGGACATCATCGGGACCGACCGGGTCGTGGCCGTCAGGATCGCGCAGGGCGGGACCGAGATCACCCTGCCTTGCGACGGCCTGCTTCTGACGGGGCGTTTCGTGCCCGAGGCGGCGCTGCTGTGGGCAGGCGGGCAGGCGGTGGACCGGGGCAGCGGCGGGGCGGCGGTGGACCGGCACGGACGCTGCGCCAACCCGATCTACTTCGCCGCTGGGAACCTCTTGCGCGCCATCGAGACGGGCGGCTGGGCGTTCCGCGAGGGCCGCGCCATCGGGGCCGCCGTCGCGCGCGATCTTGGCGGCGATCCCTCGGGAACTGAACCGGTCCCCGTCACCCATGACACGCCGGTCAAGCTGGTGGTGCCGAACCTGCTGCGGCGGGGGTCGGCGGGGGCACCTGGGTTCGACCGGTTCCAGGTACGGTTCGACCGCCGCTGCCGGGGGGTCCTGTCGCTGTCGCTGGACGGGCGGAGGGTCTGGCAGGACCGGGGAACATGGTATCCCGAACGGCGCGTGCTGGTGCCGATGCCCGCCGGGGCGGCGGACGCGGCGCAGGTTCACCTGGGCTTGGCGGAGGACGGCTGATGCGCGTCGCGTGCATCGACCAGGGCACGACGTCGACGCGCTGCCTTGTGGTGCAGGACGGCGGGGCCTGGCATGTCGCCGCCGCCCTGCGCCATGGCCAGTCGCACCCTGTGCCGGGGTGGGTCGAACATGACCCCGAAGAGCTGATCGCGAACATCCGCGCCGTGCTGGCAGCGGCGGGGCCGGTCGATGCCATCGCCATCGCGAACCAGGGCGAAAGCTGCCTGGCCTGGGACGCAAGCAGCGGAGAGGCGCTGTCGCCGGTGATCGTCTGGCAGGACGCGCGCACGTCCGATGCCCTTGCCGCCCTGCCGCCCGATGCCACGACGCTGTCGACGGCGATCAGCGGCCTGCCGCTCGACCCCTATTTCTCGGCGTCGAAGCTGGCCTGGATGCTGCACAACATCCCCGCCGTCGCCGACGCCCGTGCCAGGGGCACCCTGCGCCTTGGCACGACCGACGCCTTCTTCCTCGACCGGCTGGCGGGCACCTTTGCCACCGACCGCGCCACCGCCTCGCGCACCGGCCTTCTGGACCTTGGCACCGGCGACTGGAGCCGCGCGCTCTGCGACCTGCACGGCGTGCCGATGGACTGCCTGCCCCGCATCGCCGATACCGATGCCGGGTTCGGCGATATCGGCGGCGTCCCCGTCGCCGTGTCCACCGTCGACCAGCAGGCCGCGCTGTTCGGCCACGGCTGCGCGGCACCCGGCGACGGAAAGATCACCTTCGGCACCGGGGCGTTCCTGCTGGCCGTGACCGGGGACAGCCGCCCCGCCACGGGCGACCTGTTGCCCACCGTCGCCTGGAGCCGACAGGGCAAGGGCACCACCTTTGCCGTCGAGGGCGGCGTCTATGACGCAGGCGCGGCGCTGGAATGGGCGCGGCGCATCGGCCTGTGGGACACGCCCGCCGACCTTGCCGCCTTCGACGGCCCATCGGCCCTGTCGCGGGGCATCGTGTTCGTACCTGCCCTGTCGGGACTGGCCGCGCCCTGGTGGGACCGGACCGCCAGCCCGCTGTTCATCGGCATGGATCAGGCCACCACCCGCACCGACCTGACCCGCGCCGTGCTGGAAGGGATCGCGATGCTGACGGCGGGGCTGGTGCGGGCGGTCGGGGGCGACGCCGGGCGCGCCATCAGCATCGACGGCGGGCTGTCGCGAAGCCCCTTTTTCGCGCAGGTCCTGGCCAATGCCTGCCACCGCGCCATCACGGTGCCGCCGATGCACGAACTGACGGCCCTGGGCCTGGCCGCGCTGTGCGGGCTGGACGTGGCCCCGGCGCGGGCGGGGGGCGTGACATATGTGCCCGACGGGTCGATCACGGACGCCGACGAGGCCCGCTTTGCCGAGGCGCTGAACCGCAGCAGGGGCTGGCGAGGACAGGGGTAGAGCAGGCTGCGACCGATCATTGTCACCCCTGCGCCACCCGGACCGGTCGTCCCGGCGAAGGCCGGGACCTCGATCCTCAGCGCGGATTGTTCGGGGTCCCGGCCTTCGCCGGGA